>JAKOVD010000114.1 GCA_029782215.1 Chloroflexota bacterium | reverse complement strand
CGACTCGTAGGGCGCATAGTCCGCCGAGGTGCCGACCACAAGCTTGCCCTCGGACTGGATCTTCTGCCACAGGTCGGGCAGGGGCGTGGGCGATGGCGCCGCCGGTGCAGCCGTGGGTGGGACGGGTGTGGCCGCAACCGGCGGGACCGTGGGCGGCGGGACGGTGGGAGTTGGCGAAGCGGCGCCGCCGCAGGCCGCCAGGGCCAGGGCCAGCAGCACTGCCAGGAGCAGCAGGAAGGGAAGCGAGTGTTTACTGGAAGACATGGGTTGTGTTCACCTTGGGTGTGAGTGGTTGGACTGGTGATGACTTTAGCAAGCGCCTAATTGCCTGATGCGGGTCAGGCAGGATAGCCCGAAGCAACGTTGGCACGCTCGGTTTCGATCAGTTCTCGCAGGGCGAGCACCGGCGGATCGCTGTCCACATCGGCGGAGCGCCGCTGCACGTACTCTTTGCGAAAGGCAAGCTCGTTCTGCAGACTGCGGATCGATCGGGCGGTGGCCTTCGGATAGCCGGCAATCCAACGCAGATGCAGCCGGCGCTCGGCTTCCACCCCGGCGTATTCCTCCGCTGTGACGATCGCTTCCGGCTCACCTTGTAGATGCGTGCGCACCACGCGGCGTTCGGTGTCCCCCGACTTCCACAAGGCTGCAAAGAGGATGATGAGGTTGATAAGGTTGATGCCGATGATGTTGGCGGTGGAGCCGATGCTCAACATGAGGTAGTTCCAGGGAGTGCCCTGGAGTTGGTCTATCTGCTCCATAGGCAGGCCTGTCAGCATGGCAACCGCACCGGCGCCAACGACAGCGCCGATGACGGCCAGCGTTTTGCCCAGGGTGTGGTCCTGCTGGCCATGCGTCAGCGCCACCAGCAGGAAGGTGCCGATGATCACCAGGACCCCCAGCCATCGCCGTTTCGTGCTCACGCCATAACCGATTGCGGCGCCGACGGTGGCCGCGAACAGGATGTGGATGTCCGTGCCCAGAAGCGAGGCCCGGCCAATGGTCTCGGTCAAAAGAGACGGCCAGCCCATCTCGCCGTAGTTGACGAGGGCGAAATAGGCCGAGCTCTCCAGCATGGCAAAGCCCAACCCGCCCAGCGCGCCGTAGATCAACCCATCCCGGGTGCCGTTGACGGCCGGACGGACGAAGATGAGCAGCAGCAGCAGCGGCAGCACCTTGGTGGGTTCTTCGACAAATCCCACAAACTGCCAGTCGCTGAGACCGGTCGTGTCGCGGAGCAGGTGAATCGTTCTCGATGCCACCGGCCCAAAGAAGAAAATGACTGAGAGCGTCGTGCCCCAGAAAAGCAGCTTCGCCTCGCGCTCGCGGCGGTCAAAGTAAAGGAGTGCGAGAACGGTCGGCAGGTAGAGAACCGCACTCACGGCCAGACCGGCCAGCATCTGCAAGGGTTGGGTGAGGTAGTACTTCTGAAAAGCCGGGAACGCGTACACGAACATCCCGATCAGGATTGCAGCCAGCGCAATCTTGCCGCCGGTGCGGTGGAGAGGCGAATTGTAGAGGACTCTGCGGAGCCGTGTATCGAGGTTCATGGCTTGGGCGGTCCGATCCGCCAGAAGACGAGACCAAGGAGGGCGCCGGCAATGGCCAGCCCCAGGCCGAATTCGGTGGTAAAGAACTTCGTGTGGCCCGTGTCAACCGTGACCACGTCCAAAACGCTCTGGATCACGACGTTGTGCACGGCGTGCATGAGGACAGCAGGCCATATGCTCCCCGAGGCGAGTCGCAGCCAGGCGAAGGGAAACGATACTCCCACGATCAGGACCATGAAACAGGCGACGGCATACCAGGCCGGCGCGCCGCTGCTGTAGCCGCCGCCGATGATCAGGGGGACATGCCAGAGGCCCCAGATAATGCCGCTGATGAGAGCGGTGCGACCAAAGGGATGCAGCCGCGCCAGTTGCGGCACCAGCAGCCCCCGCCAGCCGATTTCCTCGCCGAGCGCCAGCAGGCTTGCGCCCAGCACGCCCACCGTCAGTGCCTTCAGCAGGCTCGGGCCGAGATTCGCGCCAAGGGCGCTGGCGTCAACCTTCCCCAGCCCCAGCAGCCAGACCAGGCCGTACACCAGCCCGGCATAGAACAACGGCAGTAGGTAGGCAATCAGATAGTAGACCGGCTTGCCCAGGCCCCAGCCTAGTCCTCTCACGTTGCGCTGAAAAACGAAGGTGGTGACCAGCGCCGCCGCCGCGGGCGTCCACATCAGCGGAAGCACATAGAGCTGGCCGGCGCCCGCCAGACCGCCGTTGCGCATGATGAGGGCGTAGAACACCGCGCTCACGGCGAACACGAGCACGAGATACAGCGTGATGCGTTTGCTAGCTCCTTGCGTTTCCATTAGGCTGAAGTACCCTGGCTTTCAACAGGTGGAATCGTCCGATCGCAGCACCGGATGATGCCGTACGTCAGTCTGCTTCCCGGCTGGTGCTGCCATCAGGAAGCACAAACCCCAACGGGGGACTGTTCTTCGTGCAGCTCGTATCCAGGGGTGCCGCCGGATTCAGGACAAACTGCGTCATGACCTGAGCGGCGCAGACATTGATCCCCGCAATCTGAACGTGGGTTGTGCCAGGGAAGACGACCAAAGTGGCATTCGGCAAGACGCCGGCCACTTCCTGGCTGCGGAAGGTGGGGGTCGCTACATCGAGATCGCCGCTTAACAGCAGCGTGGGAACGTCTGTCGTGACATCGACATCGGTGGAGTCAGGCAGCGCGTTCACGTTGATGAGCGAACAGAACTCCGCGTATTCCTCGGCGCCTGCCTGGCCGAAGAGCGTGGCGTAGCGGCCGGCCCCCTCCAGCCTCACCTCATCGGCCGATTTCACAGGATCGTCAGAGCAGACCATCGCCACGTGCATGAGCAAGGCCATGGGGCTCGTCGTGGCGGTGCGGCTGGCAATCAGATTGCTGGCTTTGATGGAGCCCAGTAGTTCGGCAGTTGGCCCCGCCCCGCCCTCCACCAACTGAGTCAGGGTTGCCGGCAGGCTCATGGTCCCGATGCGATCGCCCTGCAACCTGTAGATCAGGGCCACCATATCCTGCACGGTTACCTCGCCATGAATGGTTTGCGCCGCGTCGCTGGGAACGGTGTAGGTGTATGGCAGCGGTCCCTTGTCGAACAACGCCAGCGCGGCATCTACCAGGGCAGAGACATCATATGCTTCCATACACTTCGCATCCGCCTTGCACAGTTTGGTCAGGTTGTCGATACCCCACTGGGTATCCAACGCCCGGTTCTCAACCCAGCTCTTGCGCGACAGACCCTCGGCGCCGTCGAGCACCACCGCTTCCAGAATCTCAGGAAAGTCACGCATGACGTGCTGCCCGAGCTGGGAGCCATAGGAAGCGCCGTAGTAGATGATCTTGTCGTAGCCCAGCGCCTCACGGACCGCGTTCACGTCGGCGGCGTTTTCCACGCTGTTGTAGGCGTCGAAGCTGACCCCTTGCGCCTTGAAAGCGTCAATGCAGCTCCGAATGACCCCGGCTTCGAAGGCGGCGGTTTCGCCGGCAGTCAGCCCCTGTTCGTAGGCAGCCCACGGAGCAGTGAGAGCTCCTGGACATGCCAGCTCAGTGTTGGTGTATTCAGTACCTCGCTGCTCGATGATGACGACGTCCCGAGCTTGCAGAATGCCGCCCAGCAGTTCGGTCTGGAACAAGCGAAAGAAGTCGGGACTGATCTGCGTCTGGCCCGGACCGCCGCCCAACATGAACAGCGGCGACTTGGCGGTCCCCTGACCGGAACTGAGTCGGGTGATGCCCAGCTTCAGCTCGCGACGGCTCTCGCTGTTGCGAGACTCCGGCACCACCACGTAGCCGCAATCCATCTTGTACTTGACTTCGAGGTCGTCCGGCGGTTGGGCGAAACACTTTTCCAGCGGCTCAAACCGCGGCAATTTGGCAGCGGTGGCGTCCTTGTCAGGCGGCGCAGCCTCTGCCACTGCCTCCGGTGCGCCTGCGGTCGCTACGACAGCAGGTGTGACCGTAGGCGTCAGTTTGGAGGCGGCGGGCGTTTCTGCAGCCGGCGCCGGCTGCGGCGGTTGCACAGCGCACGCGGACAATGCGAGCAGTATGAGCAGCAGCGCTGCCGGCGGGGCGCAGAGTCGTTTCAAGGGCCTGAAGTGGGTCATGTGCAGTCGTATGCCAACGAGGTCGGTTTGCTGTCATGCTGGGCGCAGCGGGGCATGTCCAGCCTGGTGGGGTGCTTCGTCGTCGCGCTCAGAGTGACAGCGCAGCGAAGTCTCGCTTCATTGACCTTCCAAACGACTGAAGTCGTATCGACAAGGAGCGTCCGCCGCGAGCGCAAGCTTGCGGCGGACGCTGCATGGTTGAAGAAAGAGGACGGGTACGCCTGCGGCGCTCAGGCGCCTGGCCGCAGCACCAGAGGCATGTAAATCAGGTAGCCGGACCCTGGTGTGGCGGTCGGCGTCGCCGTCGGTTCAGGGGTTGGGGTATCGGTCGGCTGCGGTGTGTCCGTGGGCGTCGCTGTCGCTTGAGGCGTGTCCGTCGGAGTCGCCGTCGGTTCAGGAGTTGGGGTATCGGTCGGCTGCGGTGTGTCCGTGGGCGTCGCTGTCGCTTGAGGCGTGTCCGTCGGAGTCGCCGTGGGCTCCGGCGTGGGCGTCTCCGTGGGCGTTTCCGTCGCCGTGGCGGTCGGCGTCGGTGTCGCCGCCGTCTCCGGAAGCACGTAGAAGTCGGTCAGGTGCACCTGGGGCTGCGGGTTGAACCAGTACACCTGGGTCAGGCTCTCAACCCATCCGTCTTCCGCCAGCACGACATTCCCTTCCAGGATGTGGGGCAGAACCAGGGTCAGGCGGTAGTTGTTGAAGTTGGCCGGCGCCGTCACGATGAAGTTGTAGAAGCCGTCGGCGCTCGGCTGGAGGAAGATGTGATACGTTTCCTCGGTGGGGTCACCCACGTTCCATGCCGTCAACCGCAGTTTCGCGCCAAACTCCTTGGTGATGGGGACGGAGTTGCCCTGGCACGGCTGTCCCGGCTGCGCTCCCGCCGGCGGCTGGCCCTCGCAGATATAGCCTCGGAAGCGCCACTGCGACCCCATCGGCTTCGTCGGGATCGCGGTCGGCGTCGGCGTCACCGTCGCCGTGGCCGTTGGCGTCGCCGTGTACGTCGCTGTGGCTGTCGCCGTTGGCGTATGAGTCGGCGTGGCGCTGGGCGTGGCGGTCGGGGTCGACGTCGGCGTCCGGGTCAGGTACCGTGTGGCCGTCGGGGTCACCGTGGGGATGACGAATTCCGTGGGCGTCGCCGTGGGCGTCGAGGTCGGCGTGTCGGTGGCCGTGGCGGTCGCGGTCGCCGTCGCCGACGGCGTGGATGTGGCCGTCGCCGTCGCCGTCGGTGTGGACGTCGGTGTGGGTGTGGCAATGTAAGTGTTGGTGAAAGTGCAGTGCACCCGCTCCCCCGCCGTCAACTGCAGGGTCACCGACCGCGTGCCCAGGTCGCCGGGGAAGTTCTGGCCTGTGGCCGTGTCATGACACTCCATCCCGGTCAACTGGAAGTTCGGACCCGGATCCTGCTCTGTGATCGTGTGGCTGACTTGCGCCGATACGTTGGCGAAGGTCGTCGTCTGGCCGCCGCTCAAGGAGAAATTCCCGCTCCCGTCCAGCGTCTGGCTGAAGCTGAAGCTGCCCGCCGTCCCCGCCGGCCTAACCACCTTCTCGATCGTGACCGTGTTCGCCTGCGTGTTGACGAACGTACAGGTCACCGTCTCGCCGTTCTCCAGGTTGATGGTCGCTCTGCGGTTGGCGACGTCCGCTGTGGAGTTGGCGTCGTCGCAGGTGATGCCGCTCAACTCGTAGCCGGTGGCTGCGGGATCCTGCTCTGTCACGGTGTAGCTGCCCGGCAGGACGCTGGCGAACTGCTTGCTGCCGCCGTTGTTCAGCGTGAAGCTGCCGCTGCCGTCCATGGTCTGGCTGAATACAAAGCCGCTGCCGCTTCCCGGCGAGGTCGCCTTCTTGATGATGATCATGCCCGTCGACGGCGTCGCAGTCGGCGTGACCGTGGGCGTGCGGGTCGGGGTTGGGGTGGGCGTGTTGGTGGGGGTGGCGGTTGGCGTATGCGTTGCCGTCGGCGTTAATGTCGGCGTGGGCGTGCGCGTCGGTGTGTTGGTGGCCGTCGCTGTGGGCGTTGCCGTCGGCACCTGGCTGTTGGTGAAGGTGCAGGTCACCTTCTCACCCGCCTCCAGGTTGATGTCGGCGAAGTTGGCATCGCTGCCGGTGCCGGGGCCGGAGTTGTGCACGCCATCTTCCACGCACACCAGGCTGTCCAGAGCCCATCCTGCCAGTGCTCTCTCCCCCGCATAGTAACTACCGGGCAATGCCTGATAGGTCTTGGTCTGCCCGCTTTGCAGCGTGAACTCGCGCGGGTAGCCCACGTTCTGTTGGAAATGGAACTCGGTCCCGTCCGCCGGCGTCGCCTGTTTGACGATGTTGATCGTGCCTGGCTCCTTGTTTTGGAATGTGCACGTCGCATCATCCCCAGGCCGCAAGGTGATATACAGCTCGCCTTGATCCGGGTTAAATCCCACATGGTCATAGCTGCCCGTACACACGATCCAGTAGCCCCACCAACCGCTCGGAATGCTCTCGATGACGCTGTACGGCCCTGCTGGCAGCGTCAAGGTCGTGCGGTCGCCGATGCCGTCGTTGTCATCCGGTACGGCATCATCCAGCGTGAAATTGCCCGCAGCGCCGGTGGCATCGTTGCGCCACTGGAAGGCGAAATCCGTGCCGTCCGCCGGGTCCGCATCCTTCACAATCGTCAGCTTCGCCGGCACCGGCGTGGGCGTGGACGTCGGCGTTGAGGTCGGGGTGGCGGTGGGCGTGGCGGTGGCGGTCGGCGTGGGTGTTCTCGTCGGTGTCGGAGTGTTTGTGGGCGTGGGCGTGTTCGTCGCCGTCGCCGTGGGCGTCGGTGTCGGCGGCAGCAGGTAGAAGTCCGTGATGTACACGGCAGGCGCCGGATCCAACAAAATCACTGAGGTGGGCGGTGTCTGCACCGTCCCCATTTGCGCGATCGCGGCGACACCCACCAGACCCGTAGGCAGAGCTACTTCCACCTGGAAGTTCTTGTAGCCGATGTCCCCGGGAACGCTCATGTTGTAGAAGCCGCCGGCGTCAGCCGCCACCGTGCGGATGAAATACCCCGGCGCCGCGTCGCCGTCATCCCAGCCGGTCACGGTCACCACCGCATTCTTCACCGGCGTCGTGCCCTGGCACTTGCCGTCCCAACTGATGCCGGACGGAGGATTGCCCTGGCACACATAACCGCGGAAGCGGAAGGCGGGAACAGGGACGTATTCGAAAGCGCCGATATCGTCCGCCGCACCCTGAGGGCGGGCGATGCCGCGCTGGTCGGTGGTCAGCGTGGTGCCGCCGGCATCGATGGCCGGGCTGCCTGGCAGCAAGGCGTGGGTCTGCGTGGGGCCGCCGTTGTCCGCCAGTGGGCCAAGCTGCGGGTCTGCCGAAAGCGTGAAGCCGCAGCCATCCTGCGTTTCGACCAGGCTGGCGCCGACTATGGTAACCGGATTGCTGGAGGCTTTCTTGCAATCGACTGCACCGCTGGTATTGGCGAGGATGGAATTGGCAATGGTTGTCTGTGCAAGAACACCCTCGAGATAGAGGGCGCCCTGTCCACCCGCATTGCCGGTCATCGTCACGCTGTCCAGGGAGAGCCTTTCGGCGCTATAGATTCCGCTCCCGAGAAAACTCCCCGAATTGCCCGAGACTGTGCTGTTACGAACCGCCATCACGCCGCCAGAATTGGCAAGAGCGCCGCCAGTGGAGGCGCGGTCGCCAGAAAACGTGCTGCCGGTGATTACTGCCGGGGTACTGCTACTTGCATTGTGATAAAGGCCGCCGCCGACGGTGCCTCTATTGCCCGTGAAAGTACTGTCAACGACCGTCAGGTTGCCGCGATTGTGGATACCGCCACCATCAAGGTAGGCGCTATTGTTGGAGATTGTGCTCCGATTGACCAGGAGTGTCCCGGTTGCGGTGTTGGCGATCCCACCACCACTGCCCGCGGCCGCGGTTGCTTTGTTGTCGGTAATCGTGCTGTCGGCAATCGACAACGTGCCGGCGTTGCGAATACCGCCGCCGGGGCTGTTCATATTGCCGCCCTTGACCGTCAAACGGTTCATCGTCACCGTGGTTTTGGCGGCGATGTCGAAAGGCCGCACCCCGGCAGTCCCCTGGCCGTCCACGGCCAGGCCTGCGCCCTCGATCACCAGGCTCACGCCGGCCCTGTTGTTGTTGATCGAGGTGGTGCTGGTCGTCAGCGCAATGTTCTTCGCTAGGGTAATGGTGGAGGCGCCGGTCGTGGTCCTGGCGTTGAAGCAGTCGATGGCCAAGTACAACTCTGCCTCGTTGCCAACCGACGATGCACTACCACAAACTTGCGCTTCAAACGCGCCAATATCGTCGGCCGCGCCCTGGGGGCGCGCGGTGCCGCGTTGATCGGCGGGGCGAGCTGTGTTACCCGTATTTAGCGCCACACTACCAGACAGCAAGGCACGGGTTTTCGTTGGACCGCCGTAATTTGCCAGCGGACCAAGTTTGAGCGCAGCGGCGCTGACGTTCTGCTGGTCGTGTGCCTGGGTGAAGAAGCAGGTTGCGTCTCTGGAAATATTATGGTCATTGCTGACAATGCTGCCATTACCGGAGACATGACACTCTTCTCCGCTGGGCTGATTGGAGAATATGCTGTTTTGCACGGTTGCCGTGCCCCATTGAGTGACAGAAATCCCCGGATAGAAGCTGGCAGAATTATCCGCGATGGTTGTGCTGTCTACCGTCAATATGTTGGTGTTTTGGTACGGATCTACATGCGAGAGAAATATGGCACCGCCAGTGTTCCCGGCTGTATTGCCGCTGATGGTGCTGTTGATGATGACTGTTGTGGCAGCTGCATAGAATTGATCGGCATTAATGCCACCGCCGTTAGACTTGACACTGTTGCCGCTGATGGTGCTGTTCGTGATGGTAACGGCGCCGCCGTCATTCGAGATACCACCACCCACTGCATCGTTGGCCGTCACAGAATTGTTGCTGATGGTGCTGTTGTTGACCTGTACTGTTCCTCTTGTAACGTAGATGCCGCCACCTTGATACTGGGCGTTGTTGCCGCTGATGGTACTGTTGTTAACCGTCAATGTGCCATGGTCTACAGAGATGCCGCCGCCAACATTAGTACCAGCAATGACTGCCCTACCACCGGTGATGATGATGTTGTTCATGGTCACCGTGGTCTTGTCGGCGATTTTGAACGGCCGCACCCCGGCTTTCCCTTTGCCATCCACCGCGAAGCCGCCGCCTTCGATGGTCAGGCTCACGCCGCTGGCGGCGTTGTCGATGGCTGTCGTGCTGGCGGTCAAGTCGATGTTTTTCGTCACGTTGATCGTGTACGCACCGGCGGCGGTCTTGGCGTTGAAGCAGGCGATAGCGGCGTCTAACTCCGTCTCATTGCTCACTGACCAGGCGTTCGCATCACAGAGCGGCGATGTTGCGGCGGTCAGCACGATGTTGTCGAGCTCCGGTTGACCAGAATTTACAAGGCTGAATGTGATTACCAGCGTATCAATCGTTTTGCCCGCCAGATTAACCGAGCTTACGGTGGCGGGAACGGACTCGTGTGTTATGACAGGATACTCATCCGTGCCCACCAGGGTGCCGCCAGCGCCGCCAAGATAACCCTTGACGGATAAATGACTTTGGGAGTCGCTCTGACAGGCACCGCAACCAACGTCCATGCCGTTGAACTGGAAATACGTGCCCGCATCCTTGGTGATGGTGAGCGTGCCATTGTTGATGGAGCCGCTTCCAACAGGTAGGTGCCGCTAAACGGCGCACGACCGACAATCGGTATGACTTTGCGAACGCCCGACGGCGCCGACATCGTATAGCCATCTTCCTGGCTGCCGGTGTAGGCTTGGCCAACGTAGCCCGCAGACACATTGTTGAAGTCGATGGTGACCTGGCCTGCTTGCGCGCTGGCGGCTGGGCCGCTGAGTGCAAGCGCGGACGCTGGCTGCGGACCGGCGCTCGGATTTGGCATGGCTTTGGCAGTGGCCGCGTGCGTCAGACCCGCGGCCAACACGAGCAGGACTGCCGCAATGATCGTTCGCACAGTCTGATAGGTGGCTAAGTGGGTTTTGCAAGTAGGCATCGTGTACTCCTTGACATGGATCCTTGCTGCGCTACGGGCTGTCATGCGGTGGGGCTTGCAGCACAGCGTTCTGAAGGTCGATCAGGGAACATTCATGGATAGACAGAGTCTCAACGTCTTCGGCGCGGAGCTCGAGCTGGCTGCGATGGCTCGACGTGAGCACGATGCATCGTGTGTGTGGAGCTTCCAGCCGGAGCCGCTTCACCAGCACCAGGCTCTCCGCCTGCGGTACGTTGGCATCGATCACGACGGCGTCGACGGGCTGGCGCTGCACGAGCTCCCAGCCCGACAGCGCCCCTGCCGCCTCCAGCACGCGCAGCGAGGGAATTGCCGCCAGCATGCTCCGCAGCGCGTTGTGCATGATGCCGGGCTGCGAGATCAGGGCCACTGTACGGGGATCGCTCAACATCAGGTGGCGCAGGACGCGCGCATAGTGATACAAAAAAGGAATGGCAAATGGATGCTTGACATTAAGTCTAGCAACCATGGGCCCGCCGCACATCGCACGAGTGGATGGTTGTCGGCCATCTTTTTGGATGACTCCACAGGCGCCCATCTCGTCCAATTGGACGAGGTTTGGGGAGCGACATCCCACTGCACCGCACGATACGGCTGTCCGCATGCCGTCAATCTGTACTAAAATGGCGCCATGAGCCCGCTGTTTGTGAGTCTGGACGGTTTCGCCCTGATCGGCGCCACACTGCTGATCCTGTCACTGGCGATTGCCGTCTTCCTGCTTCGCCAGCCATCCAAGTCAAGGCCGACTTGGCTGCTGGCGGCATTCTTCGTCAGCGTGGCGATCTCCGGTGCTGTCACTATCCTGGCCAACGGCTTCATGTTCTGGGATCGTCTCTTTGCGCCCTGGCAGGACGCCTGGGTGCTGATCGGCGGCGTCGCCATGTCCCAGTTTGCCTACCATTTTCCGCGTCGCGACCGGATGCTCGAGGCGAGAGGGGCCTTGCTGCTGTTTGCGGTGCTCGCGCTGCTGGCTGTGGGTTACAGCCTCCTCTTTGACTATCAGTTCATCTTCCACTGGATGCCCGGGATGAACGTTAGCGACACCTTTTACCTGCTGCTGCCGCTAAGTACGGTGCTGCTCGTTGCCTTCTTCCTGCGCCGGTCGGTTCGCTTCTCGACGCTGCACTGGCAGTCCACGAACGGCGCCCTGGCAAGCGCGCCTTCGGGCTGGCGGCGCCTGCTGTGGCCCCAGGGACAAGACGCGCAGGTCATGCGCGGTATCGCGCTGGCCCTGAGCCTGGGGCTGCTGCCGGGCCTGGAGATTGTCTTTCACGTTCCCTCGCCCTATGACTTTGTCATGATGAATGTCGGCTCCCTGCTGGCAATTGCCGCCGTGGCGCTCGTCTATCTGAACTATGCGCCCGAACTGACCAGCTTCATGGCCAAACTGGTGGGTGTGACACTGGTGACGGTGCTCATCATCCTCTCTGTCATCGGCACCTACGAGATCAGCCGGAGCGAAGCTCAGGCGAGTCGCGAGAAAGCACTGAGTCTGGCAGCAGCATCCGTGTTCCTCGCTGGAGGCGAGGTTGAGCTTCCGGCGCCAATTGCCTATATCGTGAGTTGGAATGCCCTTGCGCCAGAACTGGACTCCGCCTACCGGCGGGTCTATGTCAGGCCGGACCAAACCGGCTTCGACCTGGAGAAGCTGATTGCGGGGAACCGTCACGTACCGGTGGGCGCCAGCGGCGTGCCGGTAGGTGGTGATCTCGCCAGGCTGACCGGCACAGCCTGGCAATTGGTCCCGCGCTACGGGGCCTATCCTGAAGGCAGCACGCAGCCTGACTACGAGGGCTATCAGTTCACAAGGGGCGGCGCCGTCTACGAAATCGGCGTCTCCCGCGCCGAACTGGACGGCAGCCAAAGCCGCATCGTCGCCTATTGGATCGCACTTGTGGCGGGGTGCAGCCTGCTTATCCTGCTGGCGTTTCCCCTCTTTTTTCGCCGCATGCTCACCCATCCGCTGGCCAACCTCCTGCAGGGGATCACGACCGCCAATCAGGGAAACCTGGAGACCACGGTTCCCATCTCCTTTCACGACGAGATCGGCTTCCTGACCTCTTCCTTTAACCGTCTTACCCAAACGCTGGCGCAGTCCTACGATGTGTTGGAGCAGCGAGTGGCCGACCGCACCCGCGAGCTCTCGACGTTCTCAGATCTGACGAACCTGCCTCTCGACGAAGACGATCTCAACGACAGCCTGCAGCCCGCAGTGAGCCGGATTCTGGAGGCCGGCCAGTGCCAGGCCCTCTGTCTGCACCTGCTGGCAGACAATGGGCAGTCGCTCTTCCTGGCTGCCCGTCGCCATATACCGGAGGCAGAAGCGCCGGCGCTCGAAACCCTCACATTGACGCCCGGGTTCGCTGCCCTCATCCAGGACCTCGAAACAACGGTCATCACCAACAACCTTTCAGGGCAGACGGACCTACCGCCTGCGCTCAGGCTGCCGCAGTACCGATCCTATCTGGGCACCCCACTCAGCGCCGGCGAGCACTCGCTCGGCTGGCTGAGCTGCTTTCGAACCACCGAGACCGGGTTCGGGATCAGCGAAGCCTCCTTCCTGGTGGCGCTGGCCCGGCAGTTGGGCGTGTTCGTCGAAAACCACCGGCTGCGGCAGCGCATCGGCCAGGTGGCTGTACTCGAGGAACGCCAACGACTTGCCCGTGACCTGCACGATTCGGTGACCCAGATGCTCTACAGCATGACCTTGTTTGCTCACGCGGGCAAGATGGCCGTGGAAGACGGGGACAAAGAACGCCTGAACAGGGCCTTGGAGCAGATGAGTGCGGTCTCACTGCAGGCGCTGCGCGAGATGCGGAGCCTGCTTTACGAGCTGCAGCCTCCCCCACTGGCAGAGGTTGGCCTTGTCCGGGCCCTGGCCATCCGGCTTGACACGGTCGAGCGTCGCGTGGGCATCAAGGTCGAGTATCAACCCCAGCTTTCCCTGCCCTTGCCCGAGTCCGTTGAACGTGAGCTGTACTTCGTGGCCATTGAGGCGCTCAACAACGCCCTGAAACACGCCCGCGCGCAGCAGGTGAACATCAATCTCGCCGGCGCCGAGGACGGCGTGACCCTGTCCATCGTGGACAACGGCTGCGACTTCGACGCCGTCCAGACCGCCAGCGGTTCGGGCATACGCAACATGCAGCAGCGCATTGCGCGCATTGGCGGCGCCTTTGACCTGGTCACGGCGCCGGGCGCCGGCACCAGCATCGCCGTGACGGTCCCAATTCCCTGATCGGTACCTGCACCGTCCCTTTCGCACTCATGGACACAGCACCCGCACCCATCCGCGTCCTCATTGTCGACGATCATCCCATCGTGCGCCAGGGACTGGCGGCGGTTCTGATTCCGCGCAACGGCATGCAGGTCGTCGGTGAGGCCGCCGACGGCCTGACGGCCGTCGAGCTGGCCCACAGTCTGCGGCCGGATGTCATCCTTATGGACATCGTGATGCCGCGATTGTCGGGCATCGACGCCACGATGCGGATCATGGACGACGACCCGCAGGCTCGCATCCTCATCCTCACGAGCTTTAGCGATGAAGACACCCTGGCCAGGGCGGTGAAGGCCGGGGCAATGGGCTATTTGCCCAAGGAATCACACCCGGACGACCTGCTTAACGCAGTGCGCAGTGTCCATCGCGGACACTTCGTTCTGCCCAACGAACTGGCAATAAAGTTGATGGGCAGCGGTCAGGCACAACGCAGCGCAGATCAGGAACTTACCGACCGGGAGTTGGAGGTGCTCGCCGCCGTGGCACAGGGGCTTTCAAACAAGCAGATCGCGGGCAGGCTTGGCATCAGCGCCAACACCGTGCGCACACACATCAGCAGCCTGCTGGCAAAGCTCGACCTGGACAATCGCACCCAGTTGGCGCTGTTTGCCATGGAGCACGAGAGCAAGCGCCGCGGATGACCGGACCCGTGACGACCGTTAGCCCGGCACTGAGCAGGAATGAACTACCCCAACATCTGGTTGAACTCCACTTTCTCGCCGTCCGGGCCGCGGACGGTGAAGAACTTCACCCCATGGGTCCAGAAAGGCAAGAACCGCGGCGCCTCGTCTTCGAGCACCTCCATCCCGGCAGCAAGGATCTCGGCGTAGGCCTTGTCGATGTCGAGGACATCCAGGGCGATGTGGTCAATGTGACCGTCGTGCCGCGTCGCGATCTCACTGTGCTCCTCACCCACCAATTGGTATAGCTCGATGGTGAAACCATCCTTCCGCGCATCGACACCTGGATGGCTTCATCTCCTGCCGGGAGAGCCGCGGCCATGACTTCCTCAAAACCCAGGTTCATGTAGAAGGCCTTCGATCGTTCCAGGTTCGTCACCGGAAGGCCCAGGTGCTGGAGTCCCTTCAGATTACCTTGCAGCAGCATTGCGTTTCCTCGCAAACGGGCATGGCCCAGCGGAGGCGCCGGGTAAGGGACAGTCTAGCGCGGATATGCCCAAGATCGGAAGAGCGCAGGCCCGCCATGACAGGGCGCGCCCTGATGACCACGAGGCTTCCGGCAGCAGCGTCAGGCCACCCATCAGCAAGGACCGGGGAATGAGGCCGAAGAACGCAGGAAAGCGGACGAAACCATGTGACCCTACCATCTCGCTCTTCAGAAGGCGAGATGCGCACAACTGTACGTCACAAGCACGGTTTGTGAGCCAAGCCATCGACAAGCCGTTGGCTTGCATTCGCTCTTTTTCTTCGTATACTAACGTCTGCGGCGACAACTTCGTCATTGCCGCATTTTCATCTCTTTCGTTTCTTTCCCCCGCCTTGAGGAGGCAAACTAATGACCGCTGCTGCTACGGCCGTCGGGCCAGGCCGCCAGACCTACTGGTGGCTCGTACTTTTGCAGGGTATCGCCGCCCTGATCCTGGGCATCCTGCTTCTCACGAATCCCGCCGCCACCGTCGTCGTCCTGGTCCAGTTCCTGGGCATCTGGTGGTTCGTCGGCGGCATCTTCGACATCGTCGGCATGTTCATGGACCATACCGCCTGGGGATGGAAGCTCTTCTCCGGCATCATCGGCATAATTGCCGGTATCCTGATCCTGCAGCATCCCCTGTGGGCGACCGTCCTGGTGCCGACGACCCTGGTGCTCGTGTTGGGCATCTTCGGCATTGTCATCGGCGTCGTCAGCCTCATCCGGGCCTTCCAGGGCGCAGGCTGGGGCACGGGCATCCTGGGCGTTCTCAGCATCCTGTTCGGCCTGGTGCTGGTCGCCAACCCGCTCCTGGCAGCCATCGGACTGCCGTGGGTGCTGGGTGTGTTTGGCGTCGTCGGCGGCATCGCCTCCATTGTCATGGCCTTCCGCCTGCGCAAGTAGCGCTTCGGTTCCGCAAGCTGGTTAAGGGAGCCGTGGACAAGTCCACGGCTCCCTTCTGTTTTTGGGGTCGCTGCTCAGATGCGACCTGTCACTTGCCACTTGCGACCTGCCTCCTTTATCCCAAAGGGGCGCTTCGTGCTAAACTGGGGTTTCTGAGAGGTCAAACACATGCAAAGCCAACCTGCTTTCCGCTCAACCGTCCCCTTTGCCGACCAGGAGCGCGGTCCGGTGGTCATGCCCTGGTGGTTGCAGCTCCTGCTGGGCCTGTTCACGCTCCTTTTTGGCGTTCTCATGCTGGTCGTTCCCCGCAGCATGCCGCAGGTGATGGCGCACCTGCTGGGCCTCTACTGGCTGGCAACCGGCATCCTGTTGTTCGTGGGCCTTGCCATCGACCAGAGCCACTGGGCGTGGAAGACGGCTGGCGGCATCCTGGGCATCCTGGCCGGGCTCCTGATCCTCAATCACCCCGTCTGGTCGGGAGGGATGGACCCCGCCCTTGCCGCCCTGGTGATCGGAGCTGCCGGCGTGGGGGTGGGCATCGCCTGCCTGGTCGTAGGGCTGCGCCGCCCCGATTGGGGCATGGGCGCCGCCGGCATTCTCGACATCATTCTCGGCGTCCTGGTGCTGATGGCCAACCAGTCGGCTGCGGCGAGCTCCCCCGTCTTCGTCGGCACGGTCATGGTCACGGGCGCGATGGTGATCATTATCCGCTCCTTCATCTGAGTGTTGCCATGCCGCCCGAAATGCGCTTGACCAGTGAGCAGGTCATCGAGTTCGTCCAACTGGCGCGCGCCAGGGGAGAGCGGCCCGACCTAGCCGGCCGCGACCTTTCGACCCTGGGCCTGTTCGAGGGCGACTTCGCCGGCGTCGACATGCATGGCGCCGACCTGCGCACCACGGTGTTAAGCGAGGCCAACCTGCGCGGCGCCGATCTCTCAGGGGCCATTCTCATCGGCGCCGGCCTGCAGAGCGCCGACCTCAGGGAAGCCAACCTGCGCCTGGCGCAGTTGGACGAGGCCAACCTGCGCTTTGCCGATCTTGCCGGCGCCGATCTGCGGGGCGCCATCCTGAAGGGCACTATCCTGGACGGAGCCAACTTACAGGGCGCCAACCTGCAGGGCGCCAAGTACGACGTCTACACCGGCTGGCCGCTGGGCTTCGACGTCAAGAGCTCCGGCGCAGTGGTGCGCAGGTAGACGGCAGTCACCCGCCACAGACCAGCCGCAGAAAGTACGGAACCTGTGGCGCTGCGACGGCTCAGCGGCGGCGGGCTGCTGCCGCCCCGGCCAACAGAACCATGCCCACGGGAATGCCCATGCAATAGAAGCCGGGCAGACGCCCTTCCGGGGGCGCCGCAGGAGGCGGAGGCGTGGGTACGGCAGTTGCCGTTGGCATGGTCGTCACCGGCGCGGCAGTTGTCGTGACCGTCGCCGTAGCGGTCGCGGTGGGTGAAGGCGTGGGCGGACGGACGGTTGCCGTGGCCGTGACGGTCGGGCTGGGCGAGGGTGGGACAGGCGTTGACGTCGCTGCAACCGGCGCCACGAGGGCCGCACGGCCCTGCGCTGGTGCGGCCTCAACCAGCAGCAGCGGCGAACCACCGATCGAGCAGGGTTCTCCGCTGCAGGCGGCCCCAGGGAGATCCAGGGTGTAGTGACCCCCGCTCGCGGGCACGGTCCGGGTCGCCCCGGTCGCATCCACGAGCGTCGCCTCCGCAGCCGTCGCCCGAACGAGTGCGCGCGCCGGTCTCCGGCCGGTCGCCCACAGCACGGTGGTCGTCTCCGGCCCGCGCTCGAACGTCACCGCCATGACCTCGCCCTGCTGCTGCCGGTAAGCGCGACTGAAGCCGGACAGATAGCTTGTGGCTACACGAAAAGCAGCGAAGGCGGGGCGTTGGGAGTTGTCCGCCCGCAGGAGTCCAAACGGCTCGATCGATTCGGGATGATCGGCCGTGTTCCGCAGCTTGTAGATCTCGACGCGTTCGGCGCCGGATGAGAAAGCCAGGGCGAACTGCTGCAGGACGAAGGCCGCCTGCTGCGCCAGCGACACGGGAAACCTTGGCTTTGACCAGGGCGGTTCCTGCGGATCATCGGAGGGAGGGGCGTTGGTCTCGTTGATCCAGATGCTCTTGCCGGCCAACCCGTGGCGATCGAGCGCCTGGCGCGTTTCTGCCAACACCTGCACGGTCTGGCCCGGATTGAAGTACAGATGGTAGACGACGCCGTCGAAGTAACCGCCGTTGGCGGCGGCTTCGGGATCGGTGCTGATGAGATCGAGAAGCCGTTCCAGGAAGGGCTTCCGCCCATACTCCTGGTCCCAGTGATAGGTCACCCCGGCGACGTAGACCTGCAGCCCCGGGTCGACGCCTTTGACGGCCAGGTAAGCGGTCTTCAGGAGGCGCAGATAGTCCTCGTCGCTGCCCACCCAGGTGCTCCCGGGATGATCGTGCATCCACACGTCGGGCTCATTCCAGATGATCCAGTGGCGGATGCGCCCCTGGTACTGCTGGGCCATCCGCTGCACGAAGGCTCGCCAGGCCTCCATGTCGGGCACAGCCCGGCTGTCCGTGCCCTCGCCGGTGCGCGCCCAGGCGGGGGTGCCGATGAGGATGGCCACGACCTCGCGTCCCGCCGCCAGCTCGCCGGCGATGAGCGGATCGGGAACATTGGCGGGTTTCCAGTCGACAGAGCTGTCAGGCTGGATCACGTCCCAACGCAGCAGAATGCGCGTGTACCCGGCGCCCGCCTCGCTGGCCGCCTCCGGATTGACGAAGCTCTCCACAATACCAAAGCGCGGGTCGGGCGGCTGGCTTTGCCAGGCATGAGCCGCCGTTGGGCGCCAACACGCCAGGAGGGGCAGCAGGAGAAGACCGCAGAGGAGTCTTGAAAGAGCAGGCGCCATGATGCAAAGGGAACAGGGAAGGTGATTGTACGAAGGTTGCGCCTGGTCGTGCAAACCCAGGTCGGCGTGCGCAGACCGCCGCGCCCTGCTTGCGTCCAACACACGGCTAGGTATACTTTCATCCAATCTATTCGTGAGGTGGCTATGCAGATCCTTCGCCGGGTACACCCAATTCAATATCTTCTGGTCTTCCTTCCCATTGCCGTGCTTGCGGACCTGAGCCACTGGGGCGATACCGTCGTCTTCGTCACCTCTGCCCTGGCCATCGTCCCCATTGCCGGCCTGTTGGGCGACGCCACCGAGGCGCTCGCCACCAAGACCGGCCCCCAGATCGGCGGGCTTCTCAACGCCAGCCTGGGCAATGCAGCGGAGCTGATCATCGCTCTCGTCGCCATCTCTGCCGGCAAGATCGAGCTGGTCAAGGCGTCGCTCATCGGCTCGATCCTGGGCAACCTGGCTTTTGTCTTGGGCCTGAGCATCCTGCTGGGCGGATTGAAGAACGGGGTGCAGAAGTTCAATCGCTCCCGCGTGGGCATCGACGCCACCATGGCCATCCTGGCAACCATCGCCATCAGCGTGCCATCCATCTTCAATGCCGCCATCGAGCCGGACAAGACCAGGGTGGAAGAGCTGAGCCTGGCGACGGCCGCCGTGGTCCTTGTCCTGTACGCACTCTCCATCCTGTATACCCTGCGCACACGCGACGCCGTGCAGGCCGAACACGGCGCCGGCCCTGCCCATCCCCCTCACGGCGGCCCGCAGTGGCGGACCGGCAAGGCCCTGGGGGTCATGGTGGCGGCGGTGGCGGGGCTGGCAATCATGAGTGAGTTCCTGGTGGGCAGCCTGGAGGGGGTCACCGCTTCCCTGGGCTGGACCGAGTTCTTCGTCGGCATCATCATCGTTCCCATCATCGGCAATGTGGCCGAGCATCTCGTGGCCGTGCAGGTGGCGCGTAAGAACCAGATGGACCTCAGCCTGTCCATTGCGCTGGGTTCCAGCCTGCAGATCGCCCTCTTTGTCGCCCCGGTGATGGTCTTTTTGTCCTTATTCATGGGACATCCCCTGACCCTCGAATTCAACAACTTCGAGATGATCGCCATGGTGGCGGCCACCATCGTGGCCGCGTTCGTGTCCCTGGACGGCGAATCCAACTGGCTGGAAGGGGCCATGCTATTGGCCGTCTACGGCATCCTGGCCCTGGCCTTCTTCTTCCTCCCGATGGCGCTCTGAGAGGGCGCTGGCTCCATCCGGGCCACCGTCATCCCCCGGATTCACAGCAGGGCGGCGGGCATTGAGCCCGCCGCCCTGTTTCTTTTGCCGGCGCTGGCGCTAGCGGCGCAGTAGCGGCAGCCAGGACCTGGTGATCAGGTAGCTGACCTGCAGGCTGTCGCAGCCGCGACCGCCGTCCTTGTCGCGCACGCACACGCCCACCGTGTAGACGTCGGGCTTGCCGAAAGTGTGCGCCGGCAGCTTGACGGTGCCTCCACCCGTCTTGGCAACGACCCCCGCCGCTTCGGCGGCGCTGCCGTCGCCCCAATCCACCGTGGCGGTGTGCGTGTCCAGCAGGCCGGGGTCGGTGAAGGCGGCGTCTGGCAATGTCACGGGACCCGGCTCGGTCACGCCGACATCGGCCCCCGCCCGCACCTCGGGCGCCACATTGCTCACCACCACCTGGCTCACACCCGAACCAGGGCTACCGCTGGCGTCCACAAGCGTCACAGCGGCGGCGTACGTGCCATTGTCCAGGAAGCGGTGCGTGGGGGTGAGGACGCCGCTGGCGCTGGCGCCGTCGCCGAAGTTCCACTGCACCGTCGTCGCCTGGCCGGCGCCCGCACCAATGGCGCTCAGGGTGACGTCCGCGCCTTCACTCACCGCCTGGGGTTGGGCGCTGACTTCAACCACAGTGGCCGCATAGAGGTGGCTCTTGGCCGTCGCCACACCCACGTTGCCCGCCTTGTCGACCGCCTGCACGACGACGTCAGCTTCGCCCACCACTCCCGCAATCTGCCCGCTCCAAAGGCCGGAACTGCTGTCAAAAGCCATTTCCTGGGTCTTCCACACGCCGTCGTTTTGGGTGTAGCTGGCCACCACCCGCTGTATTCCCGACTCATCGATCGGGTTGGCCGTCACCTGCACACGGTCGCCGCCGGCCCCTGGCGAGCGGGTGACCGTGACCTGGGCCACCATCGGCGCCACATGGTCGTCCGAGCTGGAGTAGTAGACGTCAAACGTCAGGTCATCATAGAGGCGTTCGTTCCCGATGACGTGCACATTGTTGGGATCGGTGCTGTCGACGCTTCCGTGCAGGAACTGGCCCGCGGCAATCACCAACCGTTCCACCACGCCCGACGGCGCCTCGAAGTGGTTGATGCGCGCAAGCTGCACCGGCTGCCAGCCACTGTAGATGAAGTTGGGCTCGTAGCGATTGGTCTCCGTCACTGGCATCGTGATCACGGGGTCGAAGTTGTCGATTTCGTGATACCCCGCGCTCACCATCAGAGCGCCGTGGGCCACCACGGGCTCCGGGCCGTCCCATTTCACATCCACGTCGAGCCGCGGCTGGATGGGATTGTAGAGCATGGCCTGCTTGCCGCCCCCACCGACGTAGTAGGAGCCCTGCGGCCCCGTCACGACCGAATAGGTTGGTTCGAGGCTGAAGGTCTTCTGCAGCAAGTCCTCGCCCACCCGTCTGGGACCGGTTCCCTGGCTCCGCAGCGCCGGCAGCGCCGCCGGCTGCACCTGCGGCACGGTCACCCGGTACATCGGCAGGCCGTACAGCGTCGACTCCGCCAGCACCTTTTCGTCATAAAGGCCGTAGGCGCCCATGTTGTTGAGGGCGTAGTCCTGTTTGGCCAGGCGGAATGCCTCGCCGATGCGCTGCGCGGCGGCAGTGCCCAGGTTCTGGGCGAAGGTGCTGAGCAGCTCCTCCGACAGCGTGGCGGCCGCGTCATCGCCGTAGCCAAAGCCGGTATTTCCCACCCACGCCGCCCGCTTGCGGGCAAAAGCCTGCGCAAAGTCCAGCTCGCTGCCCAAGGCCAGCCCCAGCGGACTCGTGCAGACATCGCACACATTGAGGCCGGAATGGCAGCCCACCGAGAAGTTCACCGTCCCCGTCAGGTCAGTGGCCGACTTCGCCAGCTCCGTGGCTGAGAAGATGCCGCCCCCCTGGATATCGGCCGGTCCCAGCAGGAAGTGAGTGAAGTGAGCGTTGAAGGAGGTGAAGTCGTTGCGACTGCCCAGGAATGCCCCCCGCAGGTCATTCGCCGTCCAGGTGTCGTTGTTGAACACCGTCGTGTTCAGACCCTGATCGGCAAACGACTGTGCGATCATGGCCGAGCTGTCTTTGAGGAAGTCATAGCCCATGACCAGGCCCTTGGTCGGCGCAAGCTGCCCCCCGCGGGTCAGATAGTCGTCGATCAGCCCTCCCATCTCGGCCGGCGTCTCCACGAGGCGGCCCAGGGCGTAGTTCGGCACGTACAGCGTCTGCCCCTGGTACTGCGTTGGCTCAAAGTCGGCATAGAAGTCATCCGTCAGCAGATATCCCTGCGACAGGCTCGTGTACAGGGCCGTGTCGGTCTTCAGCAGGGACTGTGGCGCATACTCTTTCTCATTCGCCGTTTCCACCAGGTCGGGAAGGCGGCGGAAGGGCACCATTTCGTCGTCGCCCACCACCACGATATTGGCGACCTGCGGCCTGGTGCTTAACGCGACGGCCACCAGGTTCTTGATGGCGCCGGCAACCGCATTGGCGGCATCGACGTCGCAGACCAGCCCATTATCCCATGCGTTGTAGGCATTCCGCACGGCATCGTCGCCCTCCAGCGGCAGCACCATCCCTTTGACCGAGGCATGCGCCGCCAGCGCGTGCAGCTTGGCGATCAGCGGCGCCACTGCCCCCGGACCGTACATTTGCTCCAGGCGCTGCTTCGGCACCAGGAACAGGGTCTGCGTTTGGCTGGGTGCATAGGGCTCATCCACTGCCCCCGGCGTGCCCTCGTAGGAGAAAGTCCGGCTGCACGTTGGGGCCGGCGGCGGCGGTACGACCTCGATCGATAGCTTGTAGGGCTTGCCGCTGGTGGCGCCGTTGTGCCCCGCCACGAGAATGTAGTAGTGGTCGAAAGCATACGGGCTGCGATCCGCCACCGTTTCATCCTGAAGCCCCGGGTTGACCGAGTGGCTGACCAGCGGGATGTTCTGCAGCGGGATGTTCTGCAGCGGGATGTTCTGCAAGGGGATATTCTGCAGCGGGATGTTCTGCAGCGGAATGTTCTGGAGGGGGATGTTCTGGAGCGGGATGTTCTGCAAGGGGATATTCTGCAGCGGGATGTTCTGCAAGGGGATGTTCTGCAGCGGCAGCGATTTGACCGGCAGGTCCTCGGTCCGGTTGCTCTGCAGCGGCAGGTCAGGCACCAGGCTGTCGGAGCGGTCAAAAGTGGGCCGGAACAAGGCCAGGTCGAAATCGGCGCTCAAGTCCTGGAGCCTGGCCACGATCGTGGCCCCCGGTTCCAGGTCGGCCACCGCCACCTTGTAGAAGTCCAGGTCACTCGGTGTGCAGATGTATGACTCGATCACGGCGCCCGGCGCCAGCGGATGGGCCAACGACCAGGTGTCGTTGGACTCGTAGGTATCATTGCAGGGCAGCGTCCGCGCCGCAAAGGGGCCGAACTCCGAGGTGTTGCCGGCGCCGTCGGTGGCTGTGCTCGTGATCTGCTCCCCGCGCAGCGTACCGATGAACGTCCAGTTGCCGAAGGGGTCGGCGGTCGTGCTGCCCAGGTAATAGCGCCCCTGGCTGGCGTCATCGCCGAAGACCTCCACCTGCTCGTTGGCCTGCGCGGTGCCCGTCACCTTGTCGCCGGCTGCCGCCGCCACCTGGGGCGGGGCCAGCTCCTGGTTGCCGCCGCTGCGGTTCTCGATCCCTTGTCCGGCGTTGTCATAAATGCTGTTCTGTGAAAGCGTGTTGTTCACCGCGCCATCGACGATGATCCCGCCGCCGCTGTTGAAGGCCACGACGTTGGCCGTTACGGCGTTGCCATTGGCAGCCCCCTCCAGGCGCACCCCCACGCCGCCATTCCTCAGGTCAGCGCCGCCGATGTTGGTGCCGATGCTGTTGCCCTGCACCTGGTTCGCCGTCGATCCCGCCGTCAGGTGCACGCCGTCCCCGCTGTTGGCGACGATGATGTTCCCTTCGCCGCTGGCCCCACCGCCAACGGTGTTGCCGGAGGCCCCGGTGAGCACCACCCCGGCGGCGTTGCCAAGCGGCGTGGTCGCGGCCTGGCCGCCGCCGATAACGTTGCCCTGCACCTGGTTGCCCGCGGCGCCGCCGCGGAGCTCAACGCCCGCACCCTTGTTGCCAGAGATCAGGTTGCGCGCTCCCGATGCGGCGCCGCCGACATGGTTGCCGGAAGCGCCGTCGATACGCACACCCACCGCATTGGCAATGGCGCCCGTCCCAGTGACGTTGCTGCCGATGAAGTTGCCCAGCACCTGATTGCCCTGGCTGCTTCCCGTTAAGATCACGCCCGGCCCGCCGTTGCCCGAAATCAGGTTGCTGGTGCCCACGGCGGTGCCGCCAATGGCGTTCTGCGAGCTGCCCTGCACCAGGATGCCGGCGCCGCCGTTGGGCGCCGCGCTCATCCCGCTGAACGAGGTGCCGATGTAGTTGCCGATCAGGGTGTTGCCGCCCTTCTGCGCCAGGACGATGCCGTTGCCGCTGAAGCCGCCAATGACCAGCCCCTGCACCTGGGTGTTGCCCCCCAGGATCACCAGGCCGTCGGCGCTGGGTCCCGCACCGCTGCCGTCAATCTGGATCTTGCCGTTTCCCCCGACCACGGAGACCGGCGCCGTGAGGGCCGGCAGTGCCGAGGTGAGATGGATGCTGTCGGCGCCGCCCGGCAGAGCAAAGAGGATGCGTGTTGCAGCCGCTCCGGCCTGGGCGCTTGCCCCGCCGGCCTGACCGTTGCTGGCGTTGATGGCTTCCCGCAGGGTGCAGTTCAGGACGCTGCAGCGGCCGTCATCGCCGTCGCCGGCGGCGTTGACCACGTAGTCGGGTCCAGTCTGGAGGGGATCGTTTGGCGTCGGCGTCGCCGTCGGCTGCGCTGGTTGGAGCACGAAGCGATTGTCGGTAAACAGGGCGCCGCCGCCGCCATAGGCGAACCGGATCCAGCGATTGCTGAATACCGTGCCCCCAGGCCCGGCCGTGGCCGAAACGAAGTCGTACGCGGTCCAGGGACCCGTCGGTTCGAGATAGAGGTGATAGAAGGCGTAGCCAGGCGCGCCTGGCAGCGTCGAGGTAAACGCACCGGTGACATCGGTGGTAAGGTTCTCCAGGAAATCGCCGCGCGAAACGTCATCATTGGAGCCCCACACCTGGACATAGTTAAAGTTCACCAAAGGATAGTTGTTCATCAACGCCAGGGTGCCCGAAATGACCACCGTGACCGGCGTAGCCGTCGGCGTGCGGGTTGCAGTCGGCGTCCGTGTCGGCGTCTTGGTCGGTGTCGGCGTCTTGGTCGGTGTCGGCGTCTTGGTCGGCGTCGGCGTCTTGGTCGGCGTCCAGGTTTTCGAGGGGGTGAACGTGTAGGTAGGGGTCGGCGGTTTAGGGGCAGCGACCTCATAGGCCCCCATGTCGCAGATGGCGGTGGAATTGCCATCGCCGTCCAGGGTGCGGGGGAAGCCCGCACCGCGCTGGTCTGTGAGCAAGTCAACACCATCCGGGTCGGTGCAGCCAGTGGGATCAGCGGCATCGATCGCCGGACTGCTTTCATCCAAAGCATGGGTGAAGGTGGGGCCGCCGTTGTTCGCCAAGGGTTTCAACAGAGGGTCAACACCGACAATATTCCCAACTTGCCCTCCCCCATTGTCGAAAACACCGACGCACTCGGAATCGTCGCCGATCAAGGTGTACGACGAATCCCAACTGCTTGGATACACTCCATTCTGTGCACAGTCCGAAGGCACATCATAGCCATCGGGCTTGGTCTGGTTGCCGGCGATGATGCTATCCCAAATCGAGAAACTGCTCTGTGTAACCTGCGAGGCATCGCCGGGCGCCGTCATGGCGCTGAGCGCGCCATAGTACTCAGGCGCAGCGACGCCGCCGCCCTCGCCCCAATCGTCATTGTCGTAGTCGGCAATGTTACCGGTGACGGTGACATTGCTGAAGTCGACGGTGGAGGACCGGGACTCCAGACCACCGCCGCTGCCATCCGCGCGATTGCCACTGAGGGTACTGTTAATCAGGTTCACATAGCCATCGCTCACCGCGATCCCGCCGCCGTCGCCCGCTGGAGGATAGGAGTAGTAGCCGGACAGCTCAGCAGCGTTGCCCTGGATCAGACTTCTCTCGAACAAGGCCTCGGAGTATTCAACGAATACACCTCCACCGGCGCCATCCGCTGCTGTGTTGTGCGCGATGCGGCTGTCGATGACCGCCAGACCGCAAGACAAAGAGCTGGTTGATTTCGGACCGCGTTTGGCTGCGACGGCTGACCCACCACCCTCGCCACAGTTGTCGCCGTACAGGTAGACGCCGCCGCCATACGCACCGGCCTCATTGCTGGTTACGACGACGTGATCGAGCACAAGGTTGGCACTGTGAGACTGAATGCCGCCTCCATCTGAGCCGTTGAGGGTCGCATCGGTTGCCGCACCGCCCGTGATTGTCAGACCATACAGGATCACGTCTGAGTCCCACCACACGTCGAATACCCGGCTCTCACTCTGGGCGTCGATGATGGTGGTGGCTGCGGCGGCGCCGGCGATCGTCACGCTGTCCGTGATGTCCAGGTCACCAATCGCATTATCAGTTCCTTCCCCTTCCGCCCCATTTTGGTCGAGAGCATAGGTTCCCGCCGGAACGTTGATCGTGTCGGGGCCGCCGGTGTTGTTGGCGGCGCAGATGGCCTCGCGCAAGCTGACTTTCCCATCTTCACCCTGGTCTGTGGCCAGGTTTTCCACAGTGATGCTGTCGCAGCCCGGCTCGGAGGAAGGCGCGTCAACGACATCAGCGGTGGTCGTGACATCGATGACGGCGCCTGGCGCCATCGAGGCGCTGCGCCCAACTGCGCCTGGCGCCTGCGCTACCGCTTGACGGCCGCCGCTAAGGCCAGAGGGCGCTGTGACCGCAGCCGCAACGGGCATGTCCGCACGCCACCAAACGCCTGCAACAGCCAAGACAGCCAGGACAACGACTGCCAACCAGAGACGACGCGGTTTCCTGACGCCATTAGGAATCGATTTCATGGGTTGCTCGCTTGTAACGAATATACGAAATAGGACGGCAACTGCACATTCAGAACACGGAAAGCGCCTGGTCCGGTCCGGCCGACCGGGTGGCCATAGGGCAATGCCGCGGCCGCGTTTCCGTACACCAGCGAACATCCTCTAACCCAATCGCCGCTGGTGAGCCTGATTATAGCACCGGCGTCCCGGATGCCCAACCGTTTGACGTGCACCTCTGTCCGAATTGGAATCCCCATCACTTGGGGCGCACGCAGGATAGAATACGGCTGTCCGAGACGGTCTTTCGGTTCTGCGGCCCAATCATTAGCCTGGCAGAAGCACTCGCCACGAATGAGGAAACCGTGTTCGCTGCGTGCGGCTCGAACTGCTGAAGGGTCAGCAAGGTTCGCCTCAGACGCGCAAGGCAAGGCCAGGGGAGTATGAGTGTCTTCACATCCAGGACCAGGAAACCGTGCCGCAAAATCGCAGCCTCGGTTCGGTGGTCCATAAGCTGGGATGCGGCGCCGGCCAATGGCCCGGCGCCGCATCCCTCAGAATCTAGGGCGAACTCGCCCGCCTACCAGGTGTCCAGCACCATCTTCACCACGTTGGCGCTGCGGTTGCTGGTGTAGACGCGTCCGAGAATGCTGTTGATGCCGATGTCGCCGGGGTTGCCTGGCATCGGCAGGGTCGCCACGTTCAACAACGTCTGGCCGTCAAACACCGACTCGGAATTGGCGGCGGCGTTGCTGACAAAAAGGCTGCCCGTAGCCGGGTTGGCGGCGATGCCAATGCCGCCGTCCGCTCCCGCCTGCCCCGCCGTCAACGTCGTGTACCGGCCCAGGCCCATCGGCTTGACTTCGAACACGGCGATCTTGTTGGGGTCGCCTGCACTCTGCTTCTGGAGGCCATCAGCCTCCACGATCGGCATGTAGCCGCTCACCGGGATGCCGCGACGGTCCAGCACCAGGGTGCTGTAGGGCGCAAACACAACGTAAAGGCGCTTCAGTACGGGATCGAGGGCAAGCGCATACGGCTCACCCCCTGGATACGTCCGCAAGCTGTAGATCTCGGTGTTGGTCACGCCGTTGATGGCAGCGATATAGCCTGCATCCCGCTCGCTGGCGAAGATGATGTTCTGCCCCTCATCCACGACCACGTCGAAGGCGGAGTGGATATCGTTCACCGTCGCCACGACCGTGTTGCTGGCGCCGTCGATGACCTTGACCTGGCTGGCGGTGTGGAGGGCCACATAGATGCGGTTCGTCGTCCGGTTCACGGCCACCTGCACGGGTTCCGACCCGGCGCCGACGTTGATCGTCTGGATCACCAGCATCGTGTCCATGTTCACCACCGAGACCGTACCGCTGCCGGCGTTGGCCACGTAGGCCCTGCGCGTGACAGGATTCACATCGACACCCCACGGCAGTTGGCCCACCGCAAGCTGCTTGATCAACCCGTGCGTGGCCCCATTGATGATGTAGAGCGAATTCGTGCTGCGGCTGGCGACGTAGATACGGTTGGCCGCTTCATCCACGGCGACGCCCTTGGGATGCGGCACCTGGATCTCACCGGACGGAGGCGTCGGCGTGGTCGTGGGCGTGGGGCTGCTTGTGGGTGTGGACGTGGCTGTGGGCGTCGTCGTGGGCGTCGGGGTGATGGTCGGCGTTGGGGTGTCCGTGGGCGTCGGCGTCGCCGTCGGTGTGACGGTGGGCGTCGGTGTTTCCGTGGGTGTCGGGGTGATGGTCGGCGTCGGCGTTTCGGTCGGCGTCGGGGTGGCGGTGGGTGTCGGCGTCGCCGTCGGGGTGGCGGTGGGTGTCGGTGTGGGCGTCCCGTACGGCTTCTCCTGCAGCAGCAGCGGCATGTAAACAAGGCAGCGAACGCCAAAGACCACGGTGGTCGTCTGACCTACCGTCACATCGGTGTTCACCGGCGCCACGGGGGTCACCAGGCAGCCCGGTTCCACCTGCACATCGACATCGTAGTTGCCGACGGCCACCTCTGACCACGAAGCATCGCCCGCACCGCCGGTCGCCTTTGCATCCGTTTCGCCGTACTCGTTCTCATACGAAACCGTCATGCCCGCCATCGCCGCCTCACCCCCATCCTGCACCCCGTCGCCATCGACGTCAAAGTACACGTGCCCCACCAACGCTCCCATGCTTCGATTCGCAAACAACACCGTCACCGTTTGCGCTCCCGTCACACTCACGCTCTGCACCGCGTCGCTCACCGCCATGCTGAACGGTGGCAGCGTTTCGGTCACTGTGTACACCCCGCTGTACATGTTTGCAAACTCACATAGGCCGTTGCCGTCGGTGGTGCAGCTCCCGCTATCGCCCCATTGGTTCACCCAGCTCATACCCACTCCCGGCCACGGATCCTCCCCCACATCCTGCACGCCGTTGCCGTTGCGGTCCTCGAACTTGAATACCCTCAGCCCCCCTTGCCAGCGGTTCCCAAATGCCACCTGCGCCGTCTGTCCCTGCACGACGCTGGCATTGGCCACCAACCCTGCCACCGGCACGGCAAACGGCGGCAGTACCTCCGTCACCGTGTACGCCCCGGTTGGCACGAACGCGGCCGTGCACCCCGAAACACCGTCTGTCGTGCACGACCCGTTCTCGCCATACTGGTTCTCCCAGTCCATCTGCACCCCTGCCCACAGGGGCTCGCCCTGGTCGCGCACCCCATTGCCGTTACGATCCTCGTACTTCGTGATGTGCAGACTGCCCAGCCGCCGGTTGGCGAAAACCACCGCCCCCGTAGCGCCGGGCGGCACCGTGCTCGTCAACTGCGTGCCCAAGACCGCTTGCGAGTAGACAGGCAGGATCTCAGTCACGGTGTACACGCCCTCGGGAACACTGGGGGCGCCGCAAAGGCCGCTGGCATTCGTCGTACATTGGCCCGTCTGGCCCCATTCATTGCTCCACTGCATCACCACGCCTTGCCAGCCCGGCTCGCCCGCGTCGCGGGCGCCATTGCCATTCTTGTCCTCGAACTTGGTTACATCCAGGCGCCCCAGGGCGCGCAGGCCGAACTTCACCTGCGTTGTCTGGCCCGAGGCCACCACGGCGTTGTTGACGATCGTCGGGGTCGTGGCAACGAAACCGGATGGCACCGACTCCGTCACGGTCCAGACGCCGACACAGCGATTGGCCCAGAGCACATCGCCGGAGGTGTCGCTCGTGCCATTGGCGCTCTGGCCGCACGCCGACGAGCTGGAGAACAGGATGCCAGGGAGGTCGGGTTCCCCGGCGCCCTGCACGCCATTGCCATTGCGGTCCAGAAACACGTGAACATACAAGGCGCCGGGAATCTCGGCGTTGCCAAAGTCCACGGCCATGTTGGCGCCATCCGTCATCGTGATGACCTGTTCGCTTGGCGTGGTAGGAGTGTAGCCGGTGGGCACCTGCTCGGTAACGGTATAGGTCTCAGGGTCCAGGGCGGGATAGAAGATCTCGCCGTCGCCGTCCGTGGCGCTCACCCACTGCTGGGAGCCAAGAGAAGGCGGAAACTGCAAGGTGAACGTGACGCCGGCGACCGGCGTGTCGATCCCGTTGAACACACCGTCCAGGTTAAAGTCGTTGAACTTGAAGAGCACCAGCGTGCCGCTGGCCTGGATTCCCCCCGGTCCCACAGCGGCTGCGCCCGCATGCACAACGGCTGCGCCCGCATGCGCAGTGCTGCGCTCACCCTCCCTCGAGGCGTCCATCGCCGTCACCCCGTATGCGCCCATCAGGAAGAGCAGCGCGGTTGCCGCAGCGACCACGACGAATGCCGCCCATCGCGGCGACACTGCGTTTTGCTTGGTGGGCATAGTAACATCTCCTCTCGTGAATGCGGGGCTCATTTGTATACGAAGACGTCTAAATCATAGATCAGTTACGTAAAAACACTCCTTTCTGCACGTATCACTTATTTACCATCAGCGCTTGAGCATTGGCAAGGTGCCATTCGGCGCCAAGCTCGCGGAACAGCGCCGCAGCCTGGCGTAGCAGATCCTCCACACGGTCGATGTCAGGGCCGGTGCCCGCCCCCAGGCGCGCTTCCAGGGTGTAGAGCAGGGCAAGCTCGACAAGGGCCTGCCCCTGCTCCATCCTCATGCCCAGGCTCTGGGCCAGCTCCAGGCTTGCGCGCAGCTCGCGTTCGGCTTCCTCCCAGCGGTGCTGGACGCCGTACCAGTGCCCAAGGACCCGCCGGGCATTGCCTTCCACCAGCTTCAGCTCCTGGGACGTCGCGATCTGCAGCGAAAGCTGGCACTCGTCCCACGCTGCCTCCCATTGGCCTTGGCCCAAGCGCACCTCGGCCAGCAGCCGGTGGACTTCGGCCGCCAACCAGTCACGCGAGCCAAGCTCGCCCAGGACCAGCAAGCTTTGCTCAAGGTGATCCAGCGCCTGCCGCCATTCCTTGCGGTAGACGCGGGTCTGAGCCAGGTTGTAGTGGGAAAGCGCCACGCCCAGCCGGAAGCCGGTACGGCGCCAGGTGGCCAGGCAGTTCTCAAACTGCCCGGCCGCCTCCGCAAACTGCCCGCGGATCAGGTAGATCTCGCCCAGGTTGTTGGCCACCGTCGCCCGTTGGTCCACATCGCCGATCTGCTCGGCCACCTCAAGGCTTCGCCGGTAGTGGATAACCGCCTGGTCCCAGTCACCCTTGTAGTAGTAGACAGCGCCAAGACTGTTGTCCGCCCGGGTTTGCTGGACAAGATCGCCCAGGGCTCGGATCAGGTCCAGGCTCAGGTCATAATCCTCGACCGCCTCGTCGAGCATGCCCAGGCCAGTGTGAATGGTACCGCGCAGCCGGTAAGCGTGGGCGAGATCGCGTCGTGCATCCAGCGCGCTTGCCAGGTCCAGACCGCTCTGGCACTTCTCCAGGGCATCGTTCGCCTTTCCCTGCCGGTAGAGCACGCCGGCCGTGGCCGTATGGATGCGCGCCATATCGGCGCCTGTAGGTTCTCGCACCGCCCCTTCGGCGCGCTGCAGCCAACTGAGGGCAACCTCATAGTCTCCTTTGCTCGTGAAGACACTTCCCACCTTGCGGTACAGGTCCGGGAGCTTCGTCGCCACCAGGGCGTCGTCACTGACGGCTTGCAGGTCGGCGGTCCCCTGCTGGTAGCGCTCCAGAGCCTGATCGTACTCGCCGGTATTGGTGTAGATGTCACCGGCCTGTTCATGTACGTACACCCGCAGGGGGTCGCCCGCGGCCAGGTACTTGAGCAGGCGTTCATAGAGCGACAACGCCAACGTGTTCTGGTAGTTCGCCTTGGTGAAGTCGGCCGCCCGCAGCAGGTAGAACTGCGCTTTCGCCGCTTCCGACGCCTGCTCGTAGTGATGCGCTAGATCAACATAGTGAGCCGTCAGCTCGTCTGCATGCACCAGCTCGATCACCTGGGCGGCCAGAAGGTGCAGATCGCGCAGACGGGCGCGAAGCTGCATATCGTAGGCAGAATCGCGCATGAGGGCGTGCTTGAAGATGTAGCGCATCTCGGCCAACGGCAGCCAGACATCCTGCGTCTCCGCCACCGCCACGTTGTGGCGGAAGCGCATGTCGTCCCGCAGCCACTGTGCAACCATACGCGCCAGCACACTGAGCTCAAACTCGCGCCCCAGCACCGATGCTGTCTGCACGACCTGCTTGACATCGGCTGCCAGGCGATCCAGGCGGGAGATCAGCACCGCCGTGATCGACGCCGGGACCTCGGCAGACTGCGCCGCCGCCAGGTGCAGGTGGCCGTCGCCCTGCGGATCGGCCGCGAGCAAGCGCCGCTCACGGAGGTCCAGGGCCAACTGCTCGATGAAGAAAGGGTTGCCGTTGGTGCGCTCAGCGAGCAGCGCCACCACGTCCTCCCCGACCGGCGCGTCCAGAACCTGACCGGCGAAGGCCTTGATCCCCGGCCGCGAAAGTTCACCCAGGTCGATGACCGTGACCGGCACGCCGCTGCCAAATGAGAATAGGGCCTTGCTGCCATCGTCGGCATAACGGCTGTCGATGACCACCGCGATCGGATAGCCCTCGACATCCCGCACAAGCAGCTCCAGCAGTGCCTGTGAATCCACGTCGAGCACGTGCCCGTCGTCCACCTCGATGACCAGGGGCTGCACGCGACTCTCCGCCTTGAACAGAGTCACCAGGGCAGTCAGGGTGTTCGCAAAGCGCAGCTTGGGCTCCAACATCTCGTATAGAGAGCCGGCCCAGTACAGGTTGAGCAAGGCGCCCAACATCGAGCGTGTGCGATCCAGCTCCCGCACAAGCTCGGCGGTGTCGGCGCCGGCAGACGGCAGCCGATCCATCAGCGCCTGAAGGCCGCTTTCGAAGCGAGCCTTGTTCTCGTCGACAGGCTGCTCCGCCGACTGGGCAAAGTAGTTGCGCAGAAAGTGGGCAAACGGGTTGAGGGACTGCCGCAGCACGCCCTCGGCGGGACAGAAGGCCCAGCGCATGGCAGACCCCGCCAGGAGGCGTTGGCGCAGCTCGTACACCAGCCGGCTCTTGCCAATGCCGGGCTCGCCAAAGACATACGCCACACCGGCAAAGGCGCCTCCTGCCGGCCCGAAGATGGGCGTCACGAACTCCTCAAGCACGGCCAACTCCTGCTCGCGTCCGATCAACTGCCCTTCGAAAAACCGCGCTCCCGTCGCTTCGCGGTGGCGCCGCCAGCGGTAAACCCGCTGTGCTTCCGCCTTGCCCTTGAAGGTGTGCGGTCCCAGGTCGTCGAACTCGTGCAGTGACTTCAGGACTTCATAGGTCGGCGCGCTCAGCCACACATCACCCCATTCCGCCTTCATCATCAGGCGGGCCGACAGGTTGACGACATCGCCGATGGCCGTGTACTCGCAGCGCTCCTCGGCGCCGATGATGCCGGCGTAGACGGTGCCGAAGGTCAGGCCGGCGCGCCACTGCAGCCCCTTGGTCTCTGTCTGCAGCGCCAACACAAAGTCGAGCGCCCGGCGCACGTTGTCCTCATGCGCCACGGGTGCGCCGAAAAGCACCAGTGCCACACCGCCCTTATCGCCGAAGTCGACCTTGTTGAAGTAGCCGCCGTAGCGATGCGCACCGGAAAGCGCTGCCGTGGCAAACGCATCCAGGGTCGCCTCGTCCGCGTCCCCCTCAAACGAGATGAACACGCTGCAGACGTCCCGGAACTCAGCGCGCTGGGGCAGATCGATGACTGTCTCACTGAAAAACTGTCGCAGCGACGCCAGATCGACCGCGGGCAGGCGCTTCGGGGTGGCAACCGGTCCCTTCACAAACGCCGACAAGAGGAAGTGATCGTCAAGCGGCGCCGCCTCGACTGCGCCCTGCAAAGAGGCCAGCACCGCGCCGGTCGCCACAATCTGACCGGCGCTGGCATGATGTTCTGACGTCGCCGAGTCATCAATGGCGCTTCCCCGGAAGTAGAAGGTGTGAAGGTTCTCGGCGCCCCAAATACCCCAATCCGCATCTCCCAGCGCCAGGCCCAGCTTGACGGCAAGGGTGAACTCACCGTAGCGAGTGCTTACCTGGCGGTGTGCGGTAAAGAAATCGCCGATGAAGAACGCGGTCTGCACCGCACGATCACAGGCATGGCGCCGCCGCATCGGAAACAGGGCCGTGAAGGCATCCCCGGCAAACGTCGAGATGAACCCTCCCTGACGATACACCTCGGCCACTACCGGTCCGAAGATGTCGTTGAGCACGTCGGTGAGCACCTCGGCGCCGTCCTTGGCGTGCTGCATCAGCGTCTCGGTCAGCTTTGTGAAGCCCGAGATGTCGACAAAGAGAGCCGCTGCTCGGAAATGCCCGCGCGCCTTCCCGGCAGCATGTTGCTGCAAGATGAGATCGGGAACAAGCCTGCGCACAGTCATGGCCGGCGGCGTGGTAAAGCAGTGATGTCAGGGTCGACAAGGGTTGGACAACAGTGGCGCAAGGCCACTTTACTGCAAGTCACCAAGCTGGGCAAGAGCGGTCAGCCCTTCCCCTGCCGGCAGCCCGCGAATCCGGCCGGGCGCTGAGTAGACCCGGAACCGATCACGGCGGAAGTAGCCGGCAACGGTGATATTCCAGGCCTGCGCCAGCGCCACCGATCGGCTGGTAGGCGAGGTGCGAGAGACAACAATCGGCGTCCCCATCTTTGCGGCCTTGCCCAGCATCTCGGAGCTGACGCGTCCCGTCGTCAAGATCAGACAGCCCTCGGTGGCGATCCCCTGCCGCATGGCCTTGCCCCAAAGCTTGTCAAGCGTATTATGTCGACCCACATCCTCGGCAAGGAGCAGCATGGCGTCAGGGGTGCACAGCGCCGAGGCATGAACCCCGCGCGTGAGCGGGTAGAGGCTCTGCGCCGCCGAGAACTCGTGGTAGAGGGCCGCAAGCTGTTCGGGGCTGACTTGGGTGGCGGCCGTGACCGGTGCGCGCTGGCGCGTCAGATCGTCAAACGTGATCCCGCCTCCGCAGCCAGAGGTCTGGATGACCCGGCGCGGCTTCACCACGGGCTTACGCAGCCAGACGTCAACACAGGTCCCGCTCTGTGACAGCTCGATCAGGTCAACGTCCGCAATGCCATCGATGAACCCTTCCGCCCGCAGGAAGCCCAGCGCCATCGCCTCCTGGTCGACAGGCGAACACTGGTAGGTTGCGAGCTCTTTGCCGTTCACGTGTACGCACAGCATCATCTCGTCGACGATGGCGCTGTCCACCTGCGACCACTCGCCACGCTCATAAACATGAAATGCGCTGGGCGCCGCGCCGGGCGGCAAGGTCTCAGACATCAGTGCAGCACGAGGTTCCAGTCGTGATCTTCTGCCAGGCTCACGGCGACCGCCGTGTTCTTGAAGTCGGGAATCTTGGCTGTCGGGTCGAGGGCGTCCAGGGTCAGCAGATTGGCGGCGGCCTCCACAAAGTGGAAGGGCAGGAAGATCGTGCCAATCGGTGAACGCTCGGTGACCTCGGCGCGTGCGACCACCTCCCCGCGCCGCGAGGCGATGCGCACCAGGTCGCCGGTGGCCGCGGGAATCGTGGCGGCGTCGACCGGGTTGATCTCGACGATAGGCTCCGGGAAGATGTCGTTCAACGAGGAGCGTCGCGTCAACGTGCCCCCGTGCCAGTGATAGAGAACTCGGCCCGTAGACAAATTGAAGCGATAGACATCGTCAGGCAGTTCCTTGGGGGCCCTGAACTCCAGGGACCAGAACTTGCCCTTGCCACGCGGGACCCCGTCTTCGAAAAGATAGACGGTGCCCGGATCGTTCTCGTCGTAACAGGGATACTGGATGCCCACCTTGTCCAGGCGCTGGTAGGTGATACCGCGGAACTCGGGCGCCAACTGGCCGATCTCGGTCCACACGGCGCTGGCATCTTCGTAATCCCATCCGGGCTGGACGCTCACACCCAGGCGCGCTTCCAGGCGCTTCGCCAGGTCCAGGAGGATATCCAGGTCGGGCCGGGCGCTTCCGGGCGGAGGCAAGGCGGGGCGCACACGCTGCACGCGCCGCTCGGTGTTCGTGAAGGTACCCGACTTTTCGGCGAAGGCGGCGGCGGGCAGTATGACGTGGCCGTACAGCGCCGTCTCGTTGGCGAAGATGTCCTGTATCACCAGCAGGTCCAGCTTGGTCAGGGCGTGCCGGGCGTGCTTCAGGTTTGGCTCGGAGGTCATCGGATCCTCGCCCATGACGTACATGGCGCGGATCTCCCCCCCGTCGGCAGCATGCACCATCTCCACCGCCGTCAGCCCCGGCTTGGGATTCAGAGGCACGCCCCACGCCGCCTCAAATCGTTCGCGCACAGCCGGGTCGGCAAGGAAACGATAGCCCGGGAGAACGTTGGGCAGGCCGCCCATGTCGGAGCACCCCTGGACGTTGTTCTGACCGCGCAGTGGGTTCAGGCCGCCGCCGTACTTGCCGATGTGTCCGCAGAGCATCGCCAGGTTGACCAGCGCCGTGGCATTGTCGGCGCCGTGGGTGCTCTGGCTGATACCCATGCCCCAATACAGCGCCGCCACGTTGGCGTTGGCATACATGTGTGCTGCCTGGCGGATCTTTGCCGCCGGCACGCCGGTGACACCCTCGGCCCATTCCGGCGTGTACGGCGCCAGGGACGCTGCGTACTCCTCAAAGCCCTCGGTGTGGGCAGCGATATAGGCCTCATCCACGAGCCCCTCGCTCACGATTGCGTTCGCCATGGCATGGAACACGGCGACATCCGTGCCGGGTCGCTGCTGTAACCAGAGCGTGGCAAACTCCACCAGCTCGATGCGGCGGGGGTCGATGACGATCAGCTTGGCTCCCCGTTCCACAGCCTTCTTAAGGCTCAGGGCAATCACCGGGTGGTTTTCCGTGGTATTGGAGCCGGTCACCAAAAAGGTATCCAGGTTCTCCATCTCGGCGATGCTATTGGACATCGCCGCCGAACCGATCGTACGCATCAAGCCTGCCACCGAACCCGCATGACACAGCCGTGAGCAATGGTCGACGTTGTTGGTGCCCAGGAAAGTGCGCATCACCTTCTGGAAGATGAAGTTGTCCTCGTTGGTCGCCTTGGCGCAGCAGTAGGTGCCAAAGGCGTCACTGCCGGATTGGCGATAGATCTCCGCCATCTTGTCGGCGATCAGGTCAAGGGCTTCATCCCAGGTGGCCTCGCGATAGTCATCCACCAGCGAAGAAGCGCGTCGGGCTTTGCCAAACGGTTGGCCGGGAACGATGTCCTTGCGGATCAGCGGAACCTTCAAGCGCGTCGGATGATGGATGAAGTCGGTGCCGAAGCGGCCTTTGACGCACAACTTGCCGTAGTTCGGCGCCATCTCGAAATCGGTGGTGACGCGCAGGATACGGTCATCCTTGATGTTTAGCTGGATCTGGCAGCCCACGCCACAAAAAGGGCAGGTGGTGGGGACAATACGGTCGGTTGGCATGGTCGTGCTTGTCTCGAGGTGTGTGGTGGCAGGTGGAGCCGAGAAAGCGCGGCGTTCGTCCGGGATCAGGGCTGGTTGGCTAATTCGTACAGGAAGAGGCGTTTGCCTTTCAGCGCCCCAGTGGGGCACACGCCTACGCAGTTGCCGCAGAAGACGCAGGTCGTCTCGGGCATAGGATGGTCGAAGAAGGTCGCAATCTGGGTGTGGAAGCCGCGGTTGTTGAAGCCAAACGCAAACGTGAACTGCACATCCTCGGCGCAAACCTGGACACAGCGCCAGCAGAGAATGCACTTGTCGTAGTCACGCACGTAGAACGGGTTGTCCACCTTGGGCTCGCCCACCTGGCGCCGCTCGGCGTCGGGGCCGAAGCGATCCGGGTCCGCACCGTAATGGACCATCAGCTCCTGGATCTCAGGCGCATCGCTCAGGTCGACGGTCGAGGCCAACATCTCCAGCAGCGTGCGCCGGGCCGTGCGCACACGTGGCGAATCGGTGCGAATCGTGGCATTGGGGGCCACCTTGGCCACACAGGCGGGAACCAGCGTGCGGCTGCCGCGCCACTCAACCACACACATGCGACAGACGGCATTGGCCGTCAAATGGTCATGAAAGCAGAGAGTCGGGATCTCAATGCCGGCCAGGTGCGCGGCCTCCAGCACCGTGCTTCCGGCGGGCACACACACCTGTTGTTCGTCGATGGTGATCCAGACTTGTTCCGTCGAGGCTGACATAGCAATCAAGAGTATTCACGAGGAGAGCGCTAGAACTAAGAATACGAAAGCCGGGGCGGTTGGTGATGGGCTGTCGCTTCCTATCTGGCGCCGAACTGCCGTAATTCGCCGCTAACATCATCATAACCAAAGCGCTCAAGCGCCGTACGGATGGCGCCGTTGGCCGCCTGTCCCAGCCCGCAGATGCTGGCATCGGTCATGGTCTGGCCGACGTCACGCAGCAGCGCCAGATCGCCCGGCCGCAAGCGGCCGTCAGCCAGCCTGTCCAAGATCTCCATCTGGCGCTGTGTGCCGATCTGGCAAGGGTAACACTTGCCGCAGGACTCATGGGCGAAGAAGTGGCTGATGCGCTTGAGCACTTGCTTGATGTCGACAGAGGTATCGAACACCATGACCACACCCGAACCAAGGACGGCGTCGATCTCGCGCAGGGTGGCGAAGTCGAGGTTGACGTCGAGCGCAGACGGACCGACGAACATTCCGGCCGCTCCGCCGAGCAGGACGCCGCCCAACTCACCGCTGCCAGCCACACCACCGCCGTAGTCCATGATCAGGGTGCGGAGCGGCGTGCCCATCGGCGCCTCGACCAGGCCGGGCCTGCGCACGCGTCCCGAGAGGCAGAAAAGCTTCGGACCCGGTGAGTTCTCCGGGCCGATGTCCTTGAACCAATGAGGACCGCGCAGCACCAGAGGCAGAGCGCACAGGAGTGTCTCCACGTTGTTGATCAGGGTGGGGCGTCCGAACAGCCCGGCCTGCGTGGGGAAAGGGGGTTTGAAGCGGGGAAAGCCGCGTTTGCCTTCAATGCTCTCGAACAGGGCCGTTTCCTCACCGCAGATATAGGCGCCGGCCCCTTTGCGCACCTCCACATCCAGGTTCCAGCCGCTGCCCAGGATATTGCGGCCCAGGTAGCCGGCATTGTAGGAGGCATTGACCGCGTGTTGGATGCGCTTCACGGCCAGCGGATACTCACCGCGAATGTAGATGTAAGCCTGCTCGGCGCCCGCAGCAAAACCGGCCACCATCATGCCCTCTACCACAGAGAAGGGATCCCCCTCCATGATGATGCGATCCTTGAAGGTGCCGGGCTCCGACTCGTCGGCGTTTACCACCATGTACCTGGGGGCAGGCTGGTCGGCCACCGATTTCCACTTGATGCCGGCCGGAAAGGCGGCGCCGCCCCGGCCCAGCACGTGGGCCTGCCGGGCAGTCTCGATCACCGCCTGCGGCCCCAGCTCCACTGCCTTGGCCAGGGCCTGAAACCCGCCGTGCGTTTCGTAGTCCGCCAGGCTGCTGGGGTCCACGACCCCCAGCCGCGCCGTGAGCACCGGTTGGTAAGTCATCCGTCCTGCCCCTCCAGAAGCGCATCGAGGTCTTCGGCTTTGATATTGCCGTATCCAGCCTCGTCGATCATGAGGAAGGGCGCTTGCTCGCACCGCCCCAGGCAGGGATGCATTTCCAGGGTCCAGGCGCCGTCGGCCGATGTGCCCCCATGCTCGGCATCGACCCCCAGGCGCCGCGCACAGGCATGGGCGACCTCCCGGCCGCCGGCCAGGTCACAGGCCAGGTCCTCGCAGACCCGCACGATCCGCTTCCCCACCGGCGCATTGTAGAAGAGGGAATAGAACTCGATGACGTTGTGAACCTCCACCACGGGCAGGTCAAGGTTCTCCGCCACCTGCATGCAGGTGTTTTCGTCGAGCCAACCGGTGATAGCCTGCACCTCGTGCAGGCATGGGAGCAGGTAGGCGCGGCCCTTGCCGCGATAGCGGCGCAGAACGGCCTGAAGGGCGATGGCGCTGCGGGGCGCCAGGGCAGTCGGAGGTGTGGGCATGGCTATCGCTGCGAGTGGATGTCGGCAGGTAGGATGGGACCGCATTATAGCAGCGGACGCGCGCGTGCGAAAAGGCTGCCGCCTGCATCTCCCGGCATGGGCCGCCTCCACTCGTTGCAGCCGGCGGAGCGCGCCTGGCGGCAGAAAAGAAAGCCGCCGGTCACGTACAGCGCTGACCGGCGGCTCTCACTTGAAACGGAGGGGTGGCTAGAACAGACCCATCACCTTGCCCGTTTCCAGGTCCAGGTCAACGTCATAGAAGACCGGACGCAGGGGCAGGCCGGGCATGGTGCTCATGGTCCCCAGCAGCGGGTAGAGGAATCCTGCCCCCACGCTGGCACGGATGTCGCGCACCGGCACGATGAAGCCGGTGGGTGCGCCCTTGACCGCGGGGTCATGGCTGAGGCTGAGATGTGTCTTGGCCATACAGATCGGCAGCTTGTCAAAGCCGACACGGTTGTACAGCTCGATCTTCCGTTCTGCCTCGGGCAGGAACTCGACGCCAGCGCCGCCGTAGATGTCGCGCACGATCGTCTCGATCTTCTCTTTGATGCTCATCTCCAGCGGGTAGAGGAACTTGAAGTTGCTGGGCTTCTCAGCAGCGGCGATCACCGCCTTGCCCAGCTCTACGGCGCCGGCGCCGCCGTCGGCCCAATGGTTCGACATCACCGCGTCCTCGGCGCCCGCCTCCTTGGCGACCTTGCGAACCAGCTCGACCTCGTGGTCGGTGTCCGTGGAAAAGCGATTGATGGCCACCACGACGGGGATGCCGAAGCTGACGGCGTTTTTGATGTGGACCTTCAGGTTGGCGCAGCCCTTCTCGAGAAGCTCCAGGTTCTCGTCGGTGTAAGCCGAATCCAGTGGCTTGCCCGCGACGACCTTGGGGCCACCGCCATGCATCTTGAGCGCCCGGATGGTCGCCACGAGCACCACCACGTTCGGGATCAGACCGCTGTAGCGGCACTTGATGTCGAAGAACTTCTCCATGCCGATGTCGGCGCCAAAGCCTGCCTCCGTGATGACGAACCCATCCGGTCCCACCAACTTGAGGGCAATCTGATCGGCGACGATCGACGAGTTGCCGTGGGCGATGTTGGCGAACGGCCCGGCATGGACGAAAGCTGGCGTGCCCTCCACCGTCTGCATCAGGTTGGGCATGATCGCGTCCTTCATCAGCACGGTCAGAGCCCCGCTGACGCCCAGGTCATCGGCCGTGATCGGTTCGCCCGCTTTGTTGGTGCCGATCACCATGCGGCCCAGGCGCTCGCGCATGTCGGCCAGGCTGGTCGTCAGGGCCAAGATCGCCATGATCTCGCTGGCGACGGTGATGTCATAGCCGGTCTTGCGGGTGAACCCCTTTTCGTCCGGGCCCTCACCAACCGTAATGCCGCGCAGGAAACGGTCGTTGGTGTCGACGACGCGGCGCCAGGTGATGCTGGCGGGGTCGATGTCCAGACGGGCAAACCGGGCCCGCTCTTCGGCGGTCAGGTCGGCGGGGTTTGTCTTGTGGATGCCCAGCTTCTCCAAACGGCGCAGCATGACCGGGGCAAAGCGGCGCGAGCCATCCTTGGCCTTGGGGCAAAGGCGGTCGAACAGGGCCTCATCATCAGGCGTCTGCGCCTCGTGGAACATGCGCGCATCGATGGCCGCAGCCAGCAGGTTGTTGGCGGCCGTGATGGCGTGAAGGTCGCCGGTAAGGTGCAGGTTGAAGTCCTCCATGGGAAGGACCTGGCTGTAGCCGCCACCGGCAGCGCCGCCCTTGATGCCAAAGGTCGGCCCCTGGCTGGGCTGGCGGACGCACGTGAACACTTTGCGTCCCAAATGCGCGCCCAGGGCCTGGCTCAAGCCGACCGTGGTCGTGGTCTTGCCTTCGCCAAGAGGCGTCGGCGTGATGGCGGTCACGACCACGTACTTACCATTCGGAACGTCCTTCAGGCGCTCGCGCACATCCAGGTGCACCTTCGCCTTGTAGTTTCCAAAGAATTCCAGCTCTTCGGGCAGCAAGCCCACTTCGTCGGCGATCTGCTTGATCGGCACGAGCGTCACCGCCTGGGCAATGTCGATATCGCTCGGCACGGGGCGCTTGAGGTCCTTCAGTTTGTGCGGCATAAATTGCGTCTCCTTTGACAATGGGTTGCGTAGTGGGAATGCTGCATGGGTCCCCGGCGTCGCTGCCTCCGCGCAGCCTTGCGCGGGGCCCGCGAGGGTCAGACATGCACGGCAAGTGGGCTCGCCCTTTGCGGGTCAATTCGTGATTTTAACTACAAAGCGAACACAGGTCAAAACGCGATGCCGGTATTGCAGCGGGCGTTGAGCGGACCTTTCATCCAGGGCGATCTCTGACCCCTTACGCGCTTCCGGGCGCCCTGCCCAAGCGAGTTCCCTCCGCCAGCCTGAGCATGGAGCGCAGCGGGTCATAGTCGGCATCGGCTACCGGGGCGAAGGACTCCCAGCCCGTAAGCGCCAGGACCGCCCGCCCATCACCAGTGAGATGCATTTCTGTGAAGGCTTGACGGAGCGCTTGGGAGACTCCCGGGTCCAGGCCACCGCGCGCCACCCACGGCGGCATCGGGCTGGGCCCGAGGGTGGTCACAATGCGCACTGCATCGCCGAGACCGGGCTGCAGAGCCAGCTCTGTTTCCAGCACCGTGCTGTCGATCGCGGCAGCGTCGGCGCTTCCCTTCAGAATCAGAGCGAGAGCGGCCTGGTGGCTGCCCGCTTCTATGACGCGATCGAAATAGCCCGCACGCTCCCCCAGCGATGCCAGATAGTGCCGCACCACGTGATAGCCGGAGTGCGAGTCGGGCTCGTTGAAGGCCCAGACGGCGCCGCGGAGGCTGGCGAAGTCGGTGAAGGGAGCGTCGCGGCGGACGACGATGTCGGAAAAGTAGACCGGACGATTCCGGTACCGGGGATGCGCCATGACGGGCGCCACCAGCGGCGTCAGCGCCAGACCAAGCGTGTCTTTCCGCGTCACGTACCAGGCGCCGCACTGCCAGGCGACGTCAACCGCACCCTCGTCGAACCGCCGCGCACGTTCCTGCCAGGGATGGAACTCGTCGAAAGTGACCGGTTGCCCAATGGCCCTGCCCAGCCAGGCGATGACGCTCCGGCAGGCGGGGTCGGCGTTTGGGGCCTGGCACGAGGTGAAGGTCAGCATTCTCGTATCCGTGGCAAACCAGCGACTCTGTCGCGGAGGGCATGTTCGATCTAGGTTCCAGCAAAACAGAGTATGCCACGCAGCGCCCCGCTTGCAAGAACGACCCCGTCACGATAGAGTCTCGGAACGCTGATCCCATCATGAGTCTCCGCCTTGCACCCGGTTGCGAGCCCGTGAATGACAGGTAACATACGCTCTTCCGAAATACCCTCCGGCCTGACAACGCCAGACACGCCTCTGATAGGCCGCGGACACGACCTGTCCCGGGCTGGCGATTTACTTCGCTCAGATGACGTCCGCCTGTTGACGCTCGCCGGTCCAGGCGGCGTTGGCAAAACGCGGTTGGCTCTGCAGCTTGCCGCAGATCTGGCCGCTGAGTTCGACGATGGCGTGATTCTTGTCAACCTGGCGCTGATCAGCGAACCCTCTGTTGTCGGTTCAGCGATTGCGGACGCCGCAGGTATTGGCGACGCAGGCAGCCGGACCGCAGCCGAGGCGCTGGTGCAGTGGCTTCGCCCCAGACAGGTACTCCTTCTGCTGGACAACTTCGAACACCTCCTGGAAGCAGCCATATTTGTCTCAGGATTGCTGCAGGAAGCGCCGCGGCTCAAGGTGCTGGCGACGAGCCGGGCGCCACTGCGACTATCCGGTGAGCGCCTATTCCCGGTTCCGCCACTCGCCGTGCCGGACTCCACAGCACTGCCCATGGTCGCAGCCTCCGGCGACGATGCGGTGGGGCTCTTTATCGCTCGCGCCCATGCCGTGCATCCGGATCTCCACATAACGCACGATTCGCAGCGAACTGTCGCGGAGATCTGCCTGCGCCTGGATGGTCTTCCCCTTGCCATCGAGCTCGCTGCCGCCCGCTGCAACGTGCTGTCGCCGCAGGCGATCCTTAGGCGCCTGCCCGCCAGCCTGAAGTTGCTCACGCGCGGGGTGCATGACGCCCCCGCTCGACAACAAACGCTTGCAGCAACCATCCAGTGGAGCTATGACCTGCTCCAGCCAGCCGAGCAGCGTCTTTTTTGGCGTCTAGGTGTGTTTGTTGGAGGCAGCAATCTGGATGCAGTGGAGGCAGTCTGCAATCTTGAGGGTGATCTGGAGATCGACCTGCTGGATGGTCTCGCCTTGTTGATAGACCACAGCTTGCTTCGCAGCGAGACCCAACCCGACGGCGAGCCACGCTTTCTCATGGTTCAGACGATCAGGGAATTCGCGGCCACCCGTCTCGTCGCATCCGGTGAGATGGACGATGTGCGCCAGCAGCATTTGCTCCACTTTCTGTGTCTGGCGGAAGGAACTGAAGCCCGTGTGATGGGCGCTGAACAGGGTGTGTGGTTGGATGGCCTTCAGGTCGAGCTTGGCAATCTTCGCGCCGCATTCGAGTGGTCCGTTGATCGGCAGGACAGTCAGCTTGCGCTGCGTCTTGCCGGGGGGCTTCACCGATTCTGGGTTCTGTGCTGCCATCTGGCTGAGGGTCGGCACTGGCTCTGGACCGCGCTTTCGTTAGGAAATGCGAGCGATGCAACACCGGCCCGGGCCACTGCATTGGTTGCCCTCGCGCACCTCACTGGCTTGCACGGGGACCTGAGAGATGCAGAGTCACTCTTGGAACAGGGCCTGGCGCTCTGCCGTCAATTTGATGACTTAGCGCGCCTGGCGGCAGCTCTTTCCCTTGCAGGGAGACTGAGCTACCACCTCGGCAAGTATGAAGCTGCTCGCGCCGCCTGTACGGAAGGCCTGGTTCTGGCGCGCGCGGCTGGCAACAGCTACCTCGTGGCAGACAATCTCTTTGGTTTGGCGAGAGTCGCTGACGCAGTACGCGATGGCAATGCCGAAGCATACTACGACGAATGCCTGGTCCTCAGGCAGGCACTCGGAGACAACTATGGCATCGCCTTTGTGCTCGGCGACCTGGCTAACATGGCTCTTTCCCGACACGACTATGGTCGAGCATTCTCACTGGGTGGAGAAGCACTTAGGCTGTTGCAGGACCTTAAGGATGCAACGACGACCGCCTGGCTCGAAGCCCTTCTGGGGGAGGTGCTGTACCGAACTGGGGAGCATGAGCAAGCGCTTGACCTGCTCTGCCGAAGCCTCAGAACCTCACGTGACTTTGAGGACAAGTCCGGGATGGTCGCGGCACTAAGCGTACTGGCACCGACTTTGAGTGCTCTTGGTCATCAAACCGAGGGGACCCGACTTTTCGCGGCCTGTACTGCGCTCTATGAGGAGCTTGATATTGCACTCACAAAGGACCAGATGGCGCTGATGGAAGGTGATTCTCAGTTGTTGCGGCAGGCCGTGGGACCTGAGGCGTTTGATCTGGCTTGGTCTGCTGGGCGTATGCTGACTCTGAAACAGGCAGTCGCCTATGCGCTTGCTGTGGCAGAAGCGCCCGCGCCGAATCCTCCGGCTGCGCCTTACGTCGCCGCGCCGGCAGCCCGCAAGACCTATCCTGCCGGTCTCAGCGCCCGTGAAGTAGAGGTGCTGCGTCTGGTCGCAGAGGGATTGACCGATGCCCAGGTTGCAGAAAGACTCGTGCTCAGCCCGCGCACCGTGAACGCACACCTCCAGACCATTTATGGCAAAGTCGGGGTCAATTCTCGCGCCGCTGCCACTCGCTTTGCAGTCGAAAACAATCTTGTGTAGGCAGCCACTGGTCAGGGACGACCTGGCGGCTGGTACGGGGGATCTGGGGGAAAGGAAAGTTAGGTAATGGGTTAGGTAATTTACACGATGCGCGGCGTCCGCGATTATGGTTCACTATGCGCACACGCCAGGAGTAATCCAACTCCCCACCACCCGCACCACAAGGAAAGTCGCATGAACCTCACCAACCGAGTCACCACCAGTAGCAGGATCCGCGCCCTAGCAGTCCTCGCGTCACTAACCGTTGTCCTTTTGTTCACCTCCACTGCCGCGCAGGCAGCCTTGTTCACCTGGTACTCTGTTCCAGGTTACAACGGCACGGCTGCCAAAGTGAAAATGACTATGTTCAGTACCACCAGCTCTGGCGGTCGTGCAGCCGGAGAGATCCAGGTCAATCCGTCCGAGGGCTCCGGCTGCGAATATGTCCAGGGAGCGCCAGTTGCTCGTGCTGCCGTGGACGGCGGTTGGAAGCGGATCACTGCCAATGCATGCAGTGGTGGCTGGCGCTCATACTACTGGAGCGACTCGTTCTTCCTCGCCTACAGCGGCTTCAAGTTTCGAGTCTGCCGGGACGTCACAGGGCCTGATCCCTGCGGCAGTACCGTCACAGTCTATCCATAGTTCACAGGGCGCCGTCATACTGGCCGGCAGCATCCGCCGAGCCTGGTGGGCCGGTGCAGTAGGTAGTTGAGCCAGGTCACGATGCGTGGAGGGAAATGCAGTCCCCTCCACGCATTTTTTCTCGAGAGCGGAATATGCCTGCGCTACTCCAGCCGGATCCTTGGATTCAGATAGGCATACAGCAAATCCGCCACCAGATTGGCGACGGCAAACACCAGCACCGTGATGAAGGCCACGGCCTGCAGCAGCGGCAGGTCGCGGTGGGCGATGGCAAAGGTGAGCAGCCGTCCCAGGCCCGGATAGTTGAAGACGTTCTCGACGACAATCAGACCGCTCATGAGCCAGCCAACACTGATGGCGATCACCGTGATCGTTGGCAGCAGGGCGTTGCGCAGGACATGCCTGAGGATGACCGTGCGCCGGTCAAGGCCCTTGAGACGCGCCGTCCTGACATAGCCCTGCTTGAGTTCCTCGATCACCCCGGCCCGCGTCAAGCGCACGACATAGGCCAGCAACACCAGCGTCGCCGTCAGGGCCGGGAGAATGAGCATCGGCAGCGCTTCCGCAAAGCTGGCGCCCGGCGCCACCGAAGAGCTGGCGGGGAGCACTTTCAGGCGGAAGGCAAAGACCTGTATCAGCACCAGCCCGGTCACGAACTCGGGCAGCCCCACCACCGAGAGGGAGGCGACGCTGATGGCATTGTCGGCGGCCTTGTTCTCCTTGAGCCCGGCCAGGGCGCCCAGCCCAACGGACAGAGGGACGGCGATCAGCAGGGTCAGGCCCGCAAGACGCAGCGAGGCGACGAGTCTCTCCAGCACCAGGTCGCGGATCGGCAGCTTGGTGCTGTAGGACATGCCCCAGTCCCCATGCACGAAGCGCCACAGCCAGTCCAGGTACTGGACGATTGCCGGGCGGTCCATGCCCAGTTCCTGCCGCAGCGCCTGCAGCGCCTGGTCGCTCGCCTCGCGGCCCAGGATCACTCGCGCTGCGTCGCCGGGCAGCAGGCGCGTGATCACGAAGATGATCATCGACGTCAGCAACAGCGTCAGGATCAGGAAACCCAAACGACGAACAACATACCGCGGCATGCGTTTACACGTTTGAACGTTTGAACGTTCATCTCTGCGGATAGGGTCGACTTCTTGCTCATAGAAGTCGCTCTTGTGACTTTCTCCGAGTAAATCCTACTTACCATTCGATCCACCAACGTTTGAACGTTCCAACGTGCTAACGTGTCAACGTCAGTTCGATGTGGCACCTGATGCGGTGGCCGCCGCCGGCATCCTGCCAGGGCGGGTTCTGGGTGCGGCAGACCTCGCCCAGGAAGCGGGGGCAGCGCGTGTGAAAACGGCAGCCGGTGGGTAAGTGGCCGGCGCTCGGCAGGTCGCTTTCCAGCCGGATGCGGTCCGGCGCCGCCTCGGCGTCGATGCGGGGAATCGCCGAGAGCAGTGCTTCGGTATAGGGATGGTAGGGCGGGTTGAGCACGGCCTGCGCCGGCCCGTGCTCCACGACCTGCCCGAAGTACATGACCATCACCTCGTCTGCCAGGTAGCCCACGACGGCCAGATCGTGCGAGATGAAGAGATAGGCGCTGCCCCGCTCGGTCTGCAGACCGTTGATCAGGTTGAGAACTGCGGCCTGTACGGACACGTCCAGCGCCGACACCGCTTCGTCGAAGATGACAAGGTCGGGGCGCGTGGCGAAGACGCGGGCAATGGCAACGCGCTGTTTCTCTCCGCCGCTTAACTGCGAGGGCACGCGGCCGGCAAATTCCGGTCCCAGCCGCACAGCCGCCAGGAGATCGATTACGGCCTGCTGCGCTTCGGCCCCGCTGGCTCCCCCCAGGCGCACGAGCGGCCGCTGCAGGGTCTCGCCGACGGTGTGGTACGGGTTGAGGGCATCATCCGGATTTTGGAAGACCATTTGCAGCTTGCGAAGCACGTCGCGGTCCCGATCCGACACATCGGGCGCCAGGCGCACGCCCAGCAGCGTCACCTCGCCGCGGTCGGGGACGGCCAGCCCCATCAAGCAGCGCGCCAGGGTCGTCTTGCCGCTGCCGCTCTCCCCCACGATGCCAAGCGTCCTCCCCCTGGTCGCGGCCAGGCTGACCTGGTCCACTGCCTGCGCTCGCCCACCGGGCTGCCGCCGCAGCACCTGCGCCAGGCTCCTGCCCACAGAGAAGGACTTCGCCACGCCGCTGGCCTCGAGCACCCTCGCATCCGCGTCCGCGGCTGCCGGCTGCTCCCGTGAGGGTACCGGCTGCCAAACCGGCAGACCCGCCGTGATCTCCTGCCAGCGATGGCAGCGCACGCGGTGGCCAGGTCCGGGCCCGCCCATGCCGGGGCGTTCCGCATGGCACAGCGCCGTCGCCGCCGGACAGCGTGGGGCAAAGACGCATCCGGCCGGCGTCTCCTCCAGCCGGGGGATGCCTCCCGGTATCGGCTGCAGGGTCATGCCCATCTTGGTCTGGCCAAGCCGGGGCACGCTGTTGAGCAAACCCAGGGTGTACGGGTGCAGTGGCCGTCCGTACAGGTCAGACGCCGGCGCATCCTCGACGAGCTCGCCTGCGTACAGGACGGCCACGCGGTCACACAGATCCCGGATCACGCCCAGGTTGTGGGAAACATAGAGCACCGAGGCGCCGCTCTCTTGCACCAGGTCGCGCACCAGGTCCAGGATCACCGCCTCGGTGGTCACATCCAGGTTGGTGGTGGGTTCGTCCATGACCAGGAGCTTGGGCTCACCGGCCAGCGCCATGGCGATCATCACCCGCTGCTGCATACCGCCGCTGAGCTGGTGCGGAAAGCTGGCGGCGACGCGGTCGGGATCTGCAATGCCCACTCGGCGCAGCAGGTTGGCAATGGCTGCCGCCGTCTCGCCATGGCCGGGGGGCAGCGCTTCGGCAAGCTGGGCGCCCACCCGCATGGCGGGGTTGAGCGCCGCCAGGGCGTTCTGCGGCACAAGCTTGAGATCACGGCGCCAGATGCCGGCGACGGCTTCCTCGTCCAGCGCCCACAGGTCCTGCCCCTCCCAGCGGATGGCGCCCTGGCGCACGACGCCGTTCTCGCTCAGGTAGCGCATCACGGCCAACGCCAGGGTCGACTTGCCCGAACCGCTCTCGCCCACCAGGCCGTAGCGCTGCCCTGGATGAAGGAGCAGGGAGACATCCCGCAGCGCGTCCAACCAGCGCTCCTGCCGGCGGTAGGAGACGGTCACGTTGTCCAGTTCGAGTAGGGGAGCGCTCATGGGGGCTGCAGGAGGACGCGCTTGAGGCCGTCGGCGGCGAGGTTCACGCCGATCACCAGCAGGGAGATGGCGACCGCCGGGAAGATGAGCGCCCACGGTGTGATCTCGGCGTAGTTGCGGGCCTCGGCCACCATCAGGCCCCAATCGGGACTGGGCGGCTGCACGCCCACACCCAGGAAGCCCAGCGAAGCCACCAGGAAGATGGCATAGGAAAAGCGAAGCGCCGCCTCCACTGCCAACACCGGCAGCACACTTGGCAGAATCTCGCGCCCCAGGAGGTAGCCCAGTGACTCACCCTGAATGCGGGCGGTCTCGACAAAGCCCTTTTGCTTGGTGGCCAGCACCACGCTGCGCACCACACGCGCCACGATCGGTGTGTAGACGATGACGATCACCGCCATCACCGTGGTGCGTGACGGCCCCAGCGTGCCCAGGAGCAGCAGCGCCAGCAGCAGCGCCGGCAGGGCCAACAGGCTGTCGAAAGCCCGGAACGTGATCTCGTCCGCCCAGCCGCCCCAGAAGCTTGCCGCCAGACCGATGGCCGTTCCCGCCGCCACCGCGAGCAGAGTGCCCGCGCCGGCCAGGACCAGGATGTCCCGGGCGCCGTAGACGACGCGGCTGAAGACATCGCGGCCAAGCCGGTCGGTCCCAAACCAATGCTCGGCCGACGGTGGCTGTCTGGCCGCTGAGGCTATCTGCTGCGTAGGCCCATACGGTGCGATCAGAGGCCCAAACAGCGCCAACAGCACGAACAGAAGCACAAGTGTGGCGCCGGCGGCAGAGGCCGGCCGCGCATAGAGCTCACGCAGCGCCCGCAGGGAGCGCCGCCGCGGCTGTTCTGCGCGGGCCGGATCTTGCCCTTGAGTTCCCCCAGTCCAGGACTTGGGCATGGCGCGTCATACGCGGGCGCCCGTCCGGCCGGCGGCCCGGCGGGCGCCCGCGTCCCCGGTCAACCTTCTTCGCGAATGGCGGCGAGGTCGGTGCGGCCGGCGAATGCCTTCAGATCGAAGCCATCGAAGTTGTCGCGCACCGCGCCGAGCTGGGCGAAGAAATACGGGATGATGATCGGCGCCTTCTGGATCAGAATGCGTTGGATCTCGTTGTAGGCCTGGACGCGGTCGGCGCGATCGGGTGACGTGCCGGCCAGCTTGGCCCACTTGTCGAGCTCGGGGTCGCAGAAGTGGGCCTCGTTCCACTTGGCATTACAGGTGAGCATCACGTCTACGTAGAACTGCGGGACCGGCCGGGAGCCCCAACCGGTGATGCCCAGGTCGACATCCAGCCAGCCGTTGTCGCCGTAGTAGACGCTCTCCGGCTCGAGGATGATGTTGACCTCGATGCCCGCCTCGGCCCACTGCTCCTTGAGGACGGTCGCCAGGTCGGGCCGGTCCCCGGTGTTGGGGACGTGCAGGTCGAGCTTGAGGCCATCGGGGTAGCCCGCCTCGGCCAGGAGCTGCTTTGCCTGAGCCGGATCGCGCTTTGGCAGCGGCGTGTTCTCGCTGTAAAAGGCCGTGAACAGCGGCCCGATCGGGCTGTCGCGGCCGACGGCGCCCTGGCCCTGGGTGATCAGCTTGGCGATGGCCTCCCGGTCGGTCGCCAACTTAAGGGCCTGCACGACCTTTGGGTTGTTTCCCGGCGCCCGGTCGGCGCGCAGACGCACCAGGTCGAACCCGTTCGTGGGGATGTTGACGGTCTTGATGCCCGGCTCGTTCTGCAGCGTCTGGTAGAGCGGCGTGGGCATGCGCAGGACCAGGTCGATCTGGCCGCCGCGCAAGGCGTCGACCTCAGCGGCCTGGTCGGCGAAGAAGATGAGTTCCAGCTTGCCGACGCCCGGTTTCCCCTTGACAAAATAGGTGGGGTTGGCCTCCAGCTCCATGCGGTTGTCAGGGCTGTAGTTGGTCACCTTGAACGGTCCCGTGCCGACGAACTTGGTGAAGTCTGTCGTGCCCTTCTTGACGATCACGGCGTGGTTGTCGCTGAGGTCGTAGAGGAAGAAGGGGTTTAGCTCCTTCAGCTTGAACGCCACCTTGCCGTCGGGCGTGGCCTCGATGCTGTCGATGTTGGCGTAGAGATCGGAGGTGGGCAGCTTGAGCGCCGGGTCGCGCAACCGGTCAAAGGTCCACACCACATCTTCCGCCGTCAGCGGCGTGCCGTCGTGGAACGTGACGCGGTCTGCCAGTGTGAACAGATAGGTCTTACCGTCGGGGCTGATGTCCCACTTCGTCGCCAGCCTCGGCGCAATGTCGTTCTTCGAGGTAATATCGACCAGGTAGTCGTAAACGCTGTTCAGGATCGCGATCTCGCTGTCGGCCGAGGCGAAAGCAGGGTCGAGCTGCGAGGGCGTTTCAAGCCCGACGCGCAGCACACCTCCGGCTGCACCCGCAGGGGCCGCAGGCGCCTGGGTAGCGGTCTCGCCGCCAGAGCTGGGGGCCGTCGTGGCGGCCGCGGCAGGAGCGGTCGTGGCGGCCGCAGCCTGGGTGGCCACGGGCGCCTGAGTGGCGGCCGGCGCTCCGCACGCCGCCAACAGGATCACCAGCATCGCAAGCAGCCAGCCGGCGCTCGCCAGTCGGCGCCACTTGATAGATAGCTTCATCATCGGTTCACCTCCAACCGTTTGGGCAAAGTCAGGATCGCCGCACACTGCGAACGCCTCACTGATAACATGGGTGAGCGCCGAACGCAAGAGGCCGGGTGACGCCTCATGTGAGGACGATCACACCGCGGGCGTTGGCGCCGGCAAGCATGTCGGCGTACGCCTGGTTGATCTCTCCAAGACCATAGGTGCGGGTAATGAGCCGGTCGAGGTCGAGCAGCCCGCGTGTGTACAGGTCCAGGTACAGAGGGAAGTCGCGGCCCGAGTTGGCGCTGCCGTAGTAGGAGCCTGTGACCGTCTTTTCCTGGCGCGTCAGGATGGCGCCGGGCAGATTCGTGCTGCTGCCCATCGGCGAGATGCCCACCAGGACGACAAGACCGCCGGGCCGGGCGGCGTCCAGGCACTGCTCCTGCACGGCAGGATGGCCCACCGCCTCGAACACGTAGTCCGCCCCGCGGCCTTCGGTCAGGGCGCGCAGGGCGGCGGGCGTCTCGGGACCGGCCACCAGGAACGAGGTCGCGCCGAAGCTCAGCGCCATGTCGCGCTTCGCCGCCACCCGGTCGACGGCGATCACCTGGCTGGCGCCCGCCAGCCGGGCCGCCATGAGAATGCTCAGGCCCACGCCGCCTGCTCCGAAGACGGCAACGCTGCTGCCCGGCCGGACCTGCGCCGTGTTGAAGACAGCGCCCACGCCGGTGGTCACGGCGCAGCCGATCAGAGCCGCCACGGTCAGGGGCGCCGCCGGAATGGGCACACAGCAAGGTTCGGGCACGACCGTGTGGGTGGCGAAGCAGGCGAGGGCGCTGAAGTGGTAGACGGGCTTCCCCTGCCTGGAGAGGCGCGTGGTGCCGTCCATCATCGTGCCCGCCCACAGCGGCCCGATATAGGTCGTGCACAGGCTGGGCCGGTCGTGCAGGCAGTAGAAGCAGGCGCCGCAGTTCGGCGCCCAATTAAGGGCGACGTGGTCCCCAGGCCGCACCCTCGTGACGCCGGGACCCACAGCCGCCACGATCCCCGCCCCTTCGTGACCGGCCACAACCGGCAGCTCGTGCCGGGTCGCGCCCGTGATCAGGTGCCAGTCGCTGTGGCAGACGCCGGCCGCCGCCACCTCCACCAACACCTCGCCGGCGCGCGGCGGCTCCAGGTCCAGGGTCTCGACCACAAACGGTCCGCCCACCTCGTGCAGCACTGCCGCCTGGATCTTCATCTAGCGCCGCACCTCGCCCTCGACCTGGAAGGTCAGGGGGTCCGCAAGCGCCCCTGCCCCGTAGTCGGTCAGGTCCTCAAGTGTGATGCGCACCCGCAGGGTGGGCAGCTCAGGATGCTTGTCCAGGTGCGCCATCAGGGCTTCGTCCGCCTGGACGCCAAAGACCTTGAGCAGCCGGCGGATGTCATTACGTGTGGTTTCGTCCATGTCAGCTTTTCTCCTGGGTGGTCTGTTCCGTACAGAACATGGTTTCGATGGTGGCAAGCGTCAGCGCGCGGCCCTGGTCCCGGGCGTGCGCCAGGTCTTCCGGCGCGAGCGCAGCCGCTGCCTGGCGCATCAGGCTCTCGGCCTGGCGGCGGTGCTCCGGCTGGGTGGCGCGCTGGTCAAGCAGGTAGGTGCAGAGGGCGACGGTTTCGGCAGGCTTCCCCCCGGCGCTGCAGGCCGCTGCCATGCCGAGGACGGTGATCATGACGAGCCCCAGGTCTGCCCATTCGGATCCGAGACGAAAGGCGTGGGCGAAATGCTGCCGCGCCGTCGCCAGGTCGTTTCTGGCCAGATCGACGCGCCCCATGCCGGCCTCAGCCGAGGCCATGGCCCACACGTACTCGGTGACGGCGGCGAGCTCGTAGCTGCTGCGGAAGTGACCTTCAGCCCGCGCCGGCTCGCCCGCCGCCAGCTCCAGGTCGCCCATGGCCCGGTGGAAGAAGACAATCCCGCGCGGGATGTCGTTCGTCTCAAACAGGCTGAGGCTGGCCACGTAGTGTTCCCGCGCCGGGACCAGGTCGCCCTGCTGGCGATACAGCTCTCCCAGCTCCCAATGGCTCCACCCCAGCCCGTGCCAGTCGCCCAACGCCTGGAACTCGACCAGGCACTGCCGCCTGGTTGCGAAGGCGTCGTCCATTTCGCCCGCCCGGGCCGCGGCGATGCTTATCCAGGACAGACAGTTCGCCGCCGACCGCGGATCGCCATAGTCGAAGCAGATCGCTCGGGCGCTGCGAAACGAGGCGACGGCCCTGGCATACTCGCCCTGTGACAGGTAGGCATCCCCCAGGCGAAACGCCGAACCGCTCAGCGATCCCTTGTCGCCGGCGGCTGCATAGAGGGCGCGGCTTTCCTCGTAGAGACGGATGGCCGTGCCGTAGTCCTGTTCCAGCAGGGTCAGGTCGCCGAGCAGCGCCAGACCGGACGCCAACTGCAGAGGGTTGCCCAGGCGGCGGCTCAGCTCGATGCTCTCGGCAGCCAGGCGTTTGGCCTCTTCCCGCTCAGTGGCCCGGTCAAGGGCCCCGGCACGGGCATTGAGGGCGACGGCAAGCGCCAGATCGTCGTTCCCTTGCCGCATGAGTGCTTCGGCCTCCGCCAGGAGCGCCAAACCAGTGTCGCGGTCGATGTGCCAGACGAACGTCACCCCCAGCAGGCTGAGGATGTCGCCCAGCGGCGCCTCCCAGTGACCCTGGCGCACCAGGGCCAGGGCGCGCTGTCCAAGCTCACGGCTGAGCTGCGATGGCCACCACATCGAAGCCTGTGTATAGGAGCGCAGGGCGAGCAACTTGCAGAGCAGGAGCTCGCCGATCGCCGTGCGGACCTGTTTCTCCAGCACTTCCAACGCCGTCCCCAGCAGGCCGTCCAGGGTCAAGTGCGAACGCGCCATGTGAAAGCGCATGATCGCCGGCAGTGTCCTGTCCGCTTCCTCGTGCCATCCCAGCGTGATCGCCAGCAGCCAGGCGGCGCGGACATGCTCGCCCTCTGCGAACACGGCATCGATGGCCGCTTTCTGGCCGGGACCGGCCATGGCAGGGGCGTGGGCCATGAGGAAGTCGAGATAGTGGCGGCAGTAGCGCGCCTGCGTTTCGGCCAGGGCGGACCCATCGTCGCGCAAACGTTGGCCGGCGTACTGCGCCAGCAGCGGGTGCAGATCGAAGCGACCTTCCGTGCCCCGGCGCAGCATGGATTTGTTGACAAGGGCCTGAAGCACCCGCAGGCCGGCGCCGCTGACCGCTTGCGCCGCCTCGCGGCCAAAAGGCGTCCGGAAGATCGCCAGGCGCCGGTACACCTCCTGCTCCTCCAGGCCCAGGAAAGACCAGGAGGCGTCGAAAACCCGGCGGAGGCTGCGCTGGCGGTCGGGCACGTCCCGCAGGTCGGTTTCCAGGAAGTCGAGATCGCGTTCCATCTCGGCCAAGATTTCATCAGGGGACAAGACGCCTGTCCAGCCTGCGGCGAGCTCGATAGCCAGGGGCATGCCAGCGACGATCCGGCAAATGCGGACGACGGCCGGCCGGTTGCCGGGGGTCAGGGCGAAGTCGGGCTGCACCCGCCTGGCGCTTTCCACGAACAGCTCCAGGCTGCCGGACAGGGGCTCAGCGCCTGAGTCCGTCTGTGGCCCCGCCTGTGGCCCCGCCTGGCGCCCTACCGCAGGGCCGGTCCCTGCATCGGGCACATCCAGCCCCTCCACCACCACCACCTGCTCACCCTGCACCTGCAGGCGCAGCCGCGACGTGGCCAGGATCACGACCTGGGGCGCCGCCGCCACGATGTCGCCCGGCAGCGTGAAGCCATCCCCTGCCAGCAGTTGCTCGCAGTTATCCAGCACGAGCAGCAGCCGCTTGCCGTGCAGATAGTCGAGAAGCTGCCTGGCTGCGGCAGTGGTCAAGTCGCGCAGCGAGAAGGCCAGGGCGTCGGCCGTGGCCGACCACGCCTGGTCGGGATGGTCAAGACCCGCCAGGCTGACAAAGGTGACGCCGTCGGCAAACTGGTCAACCTGGGCGCCGGCAGCCTCGATCGCCAGCCTGGTCTTGCCCATGCCCCCGGGGCCTACCAACGTCACCAGGCGGCAGTCCGGTCTGGCCAGCAGCCCGGCGAGGGTCCCCAGCTCCGTGCTGCGGCCCACAAAATGGGTCGCGGGCAGGGGCAGGCCAGACGTTCGCCGCAGTGCGGGCGGTTCAGCCTCCAGAGAGGGCAGAACGCCGGGGGATTCCTTACCTGCGGCCGATGGGACCGCCGGCGCAGAGGGCGCGCTCTTACTCACCCTGCCGGCGCGTATCGCCGCTGCCAGCGCCTCGGTCTCGGCGTCAGGTAGGGTGTTCAGTTCAGCCTTCAGGAGCCTGGCAACCTGGTCATACTGCCTGAGCGCTGCCGCGCGATTTCCCTCCTGGGCATACAAGCGCATCAGAAGGCGGTGCGCCGACTCATTCAGGTCATCGAGCGCCGCCCAGCGCTGGGCATGGAGCAAGGCCAACTGAAACTGCCGGCGCTGCCCGTAGGCCTCGGCCAGGTCCGCCAGGACGGCGCCCAGCTCGGTACGCAGGGCCTCGGTCTGGAAGCGCTGCCAGTTGTCGAACTCCGGAGCATCGGCCAGGGCAAAGCCCGACATGAAGTCGCCCCGGTACAGGTCCGCCGCCTGGCCCAGCGCCGCGAGATCGCCGGCGCCCCTTCCCGAATCGGCCAGGGCGCGAAAGGCATCCACATCCAGCCAAACGCCGGGGCCGGTCCTGAACCGGACCAGTTCCCGTTCCGCCTCGAGCCAGCCCTTGCCCACCACCTCGTTGACCTCCCAGAGGGTCCGCCGCAGGTAGGCGTAGGCGGCCGACATCTCGTAGTCCGGCCAGAACAACGCCGCCAACGTCTCGCGGCGCTCCGGCCTGGCCGTCACGGCGAGATAGGCAAGCAAAGCGGTCGCCTTGCGCCGGTCCGTGGACACGAGGTCGCCATCGACCTCGACCAGGGGCGGACCGAGCAGGCGCAGGTTCAGACGGGGCACGATCGATATCTCCGCAGCGCAATCATTATAGCAGAGCAGACCTTGTCGGTCGCATACCATGTCCGGTGTCACCGCCGCCCGATGTATCCCTGCTCGTCAGGCCGCGGTGACACAGAAAACTCACTATGTCATTGCGAAGCCCGCAAGGGCTGAAGCAATCCCCAAGGGGCCTGTGGGAGACTGCTTCGCTGCGCTCGCAGTGACAGGACGGCTTGGAAACGCAAACCGAAACGCGCCGCAAACGCTCACCGCCGCGCCGCGCAAACGCGGGCTTTGTAGACTGGGGTTGAAAGTTCGCTACGGACCCGCCCCACCCAGGAAGCCACCATGTACACCAGCGCCTCCCTCCTCCAGCAGTCAGTCGCCCACTCCGGTCTTCGCTCCGGCGATCCTGCGCAGCAGCTCAGGCGGCAGGCCGTGGCGGCCTTCACCAAGGCGCAGACCATCGGCTGGTGGAAGCGGCTCCTGGCCCGGATCACCGGCCGGCCCACCCACCTGCTCGACCTCAACGACCTTCCCTGCCAGGGTGCGCTGGCGCAGCGCCGGTATGCGGGCGTCCACCTGGTCGCCATCGACGCCATCCGCGGCAGCGAGGGCCGCGAGCACGACTTCGACGCCACCTTCTACCCCACGCAGAGCCACAACATGGACCGGTGGGCCAGCGTGGCCGTCGCCTTCCAGCTCGGCATCGCCCTGCCGCCTGTCGAGCTCGTCCAGGCCGGGGACACCTACTACGTCCGCGACGGCCACCACCGTATCTCCGTCGCCCGCTACCTGGGCCAGAAGGAGATCGAGGCGGAAGTCACGATTTGGGAGTAAATAAAGTGCGACGCACCCGGCGAACGGCTCACCCGCCCAAACGGCTTTGCCGTCGTTCCCTTGAGGCGCGTCGCACTCTGTCTCTCGCTACGTTCCCGGCACCAGGCGGAAGCTTAACACACCCACGCGGGCGGAGACCGCCAGCGGACTCCCTCCCAAGGCGCCTATCGCCCGCACCTCGTAGAAGTACGGCGTGTTGGGATCCACGGCGACGTTGAGACTGGTGGTCGTGAGCCCGCCCTGCAGCAGGGTGAAGCCGCCGTAGGGCGAGGTACTGCGCCAGACCTCGTAGCTGCTCACGGCCAACGCGTTCCAGGACAGGATCGCCGTCGTGGGGTCGGCGGAGATCGCCACTCTCGCCGTCAGAGTCGGCGTATCCGTCGGGGTGGACTTTGCCGTTGGCGTCGCTGTGGGCGTCTCCGTCTGCGTGTTCGTCGGGGTGTTGGTCGGCGTCGGTGTGTTCGTCGGCGTGATCGTCGGTGTGTTCGTCGGCGTCGGCGTCTTTGTGGGTGTGTTGATCGTCGTCGGTGTGATCGTCGGCGTGATGGTGGGTGTGTTGGTCGGCGCCGGCGTGTTGGTTGGCGTCGGCGTGTTCGTCGGCGTGTTCGTCGGCGTCGGCGTGATCGTCGGCGTGTTGGTCGGCGTCGGCGTGATCGTCGGCGTGTTGGTCGGCGTCGGCGTGATCGTTGGCGTGTTGGTCGGGGTCGGCGTGATCGTCGGCGTGTTGGTCGGGGTCGGCGTCTTTGTTGGCGTGTTCGTTGGAGTTGGTGTGTTGGTCGGTGCGTTGGTCGGAGTCGGCGTGATCGTCGGGGTGTTGGTCGGCGTCGGTGTCTTCGTGGGTGTGTTCGTCGGAGTTGGCGTCTTTGTCGGCGTCTTTGTCGGCGTTGGCGTGGGAGTATCGAACGCTTCCAGCTCAAAAGCGCCGATGTCGCAGGTCTGGCCGCTGGGGCCAGTGGGCCAGACGTCCACCGGACGGCCTACCCCGCGCTGGTCCGTGGCGGGACAGCCCGTGTCAGGAGCGGCGTCCAGGGCCGGACTCCCCTGTGGCAGGGCGTGTGTCTCTGTGGGGCCGCCGTTGTCCGCCAGGGCGCTCAGAATAGCGGGCAGCGTTGTGGGCCCACCGCCATCGGAGGTGGCCACATGGTCCGTGGCGCCGGGCGTGAAGGAGGAGAACGCCTGCGCGTTGCTCTCGCCGCTGTGCCCAAACAGGTTGTCGCTGTCAGTGGTGAAGGTCGAGCCCGAGTTGCCAATCTCATTCCCCGCT
>JAKOVD010000036.1 GCA_029782215.1 Chloroflexota bacterium | reverse complement strand
GCAGCAAGCCAGAAGGCCAGCATCATGCCGTCGAGTAGCGCAACATTCAGCCAGTCGTGCGTTAGGTTCCACATGTCCACAGCGGTGCGCGCCGTTGCCAGAACCTTGACGACGATTAGCCCGACAAAAATGATAATGTCCTGCGTGTCACGTTTCACTGCTCACCTCTCTGCCACCACCGGCGGCGCTTGCCGCCCTGCTCACGTAGTATCCTGATCTCACCCTCTAGCCGGGCGCGCGCCTCTGTCTCCTTGATGATGCGCTCGTACAGTTCCTCAGCCTTGCCATCGCGTTGCGCCAGTTGCGCCCGCAGGCTGGCAATTTCCTCGTCCTTATCCGCAAGGCGGCGCAAGGCAGCGCGGAACCGCTCAGGGGATACCATTGCCCCATTTTCGGGACGCACCAGCTCATGCTCGGGCGGCGGCGGTACTTCCTCTAGCCGCGTGCCGTTGCGGAGCTTGGCGCGGATTTCGTCGTAGCTATCCCCGTTGCCCCGCAATGCCGCAATCGTGGCAATAATGATCTGGTCTGACTCGTTGAACTCCCGCGCCGTGCCTGCCTTCTCAGGCGCGGCATCAGGGCTTAGGAACTCCGCAAACTCGCGGGTCCAATGCCGCACCGTAGCGTCGCTCACGTACAATCGGCTTGCTAGTTCAGTTGACTTCATCGTTTCGCCTCTTTCGCGCAAGGTGCATTTCGTCCGCAGGAAACGCAAAACGCCGCGCTCCCCTTGCCAGGGAACACGGCGTCGAGTAGACTACGCTTAGGCGAATAACCGAGTCAGCGCCGTGACCGCTGGCTTACCCGGCGCGTCCTGTTCCCGCAGGACGCGCCTTTGATTCCCCCTCATTGTACACCCGCCCGGCCTGCCGGTCAACCCTGTCGCCAAACGCAAACCGCCGCCCGGAGGCGGCGGCTAAAGTATGAATTTTTTGTGAACGTGCGCGTTTTTGGCTTTACTCTCACACAATCCCGTGATATTATACCTTTACACAAGTGAGATGGCGCGGGCACGCCCCTCCTTTTATCGGCTCCTCGTCTCACTTATTTGATTAGCAATCCTCACCCGCGCCACTTTTACTCTTCTCGTGAGTTGACGGAGCGCGCAGACTGATGAACCGCACGTTTAAGTACCGCCTGTACCCGACGCCTGAGCAGGAAGTCGTGCTAAACGACATCCTGTGGGCTGCGTGCTGGCTGTACAACCGTGCGCTTGAATACCGACGTAAGCGGTGGCAGGAGAGCCGCCACAGCGTCAGCGTGTACGAACAGCAGCGTCAGTGGCGCGACTGGCGCAACGAGCAGCCCGACGATAACCCGCTGCGCGTGCTCAACGCGAGCGCGGGCCAGCGCGTGCTGCGCCGCCTCGACAGCGCCTATCGCGAATTCCTCAAGGGCAAACGCGGCAAGCCCCGCTTTAAGCGCCGCGACCGCTTCAATAGCGTGGAGTACACGGCGGGCGACGGGGCGGCTATCAAGGGTGGGCGGCTGTACGTGCAGAACGTTGGCGACATTCGGGTGCGCTGGCATCGTCGCCTGCCGGACGGCTCGCTGAAGTCTATCCGCATCCTGCGCAAGCCGAGCGGCTGGTACGTGTGCTTCGCGATGGAGATGCCGGACTCGGAACCCGAGCCGAGCAGTAGGCCCGCCGTCGGCATCGACGTGGGCATCCATCACGCGCTGGCACTCTCCGACGGCACGATCATCGACAGCCCCAAGTATCTGCAACAGTCGCTCCGCAAGCTGCGTGTCTTGCAGCGCACGGTGGCGCGGCGCAAGAAGGGCAGCAACCGCCGCCGCAAGGCAATACACCAGCTTGCCCGCCAGCAGGAGCGCATCGCCAGCCAGCGCCGCGACTGGTGGCACAAGGTGACAACGTGGTTGGTGGAAAACTACGGCGTCATCGCCGTCGAGGAATTGAACCTCGCATTCATGCTGAGGAATGGCAGCCTGTCGCGTCACGCCCACGACGTAAGCCTGGGCATCTTCCGCGAACTGCTCGACTACAAGGCTATGGAGGCCGGGGTCGAGATCGTGAAGGTGAACTCCGCCTACACGTCGCAGGTGTGCAGCGCGTGCGGATGCCTTGTCGAGAAGGAACTGAGCGAGCGAGTGCACAATTGTCCTGAATGCGGCTTCACGGCAGACAGGGACGTGAACGCCGCTTTAAACATTTTGTATCGGTCGGGACGCGACCGTCAGGCGCCAACGTGGGACGGTGGTCCGTGCGTAGCCTGAGAACCCGCGCCGCTTTAGGGTTAACCCCACGCGAGTGTGGGCGTCACTTCCCGGGCCAGGGGTTGACAAACTTCAGCACCCGTTAACCCCACGCGAGTGTGGGCGTCACCATCGTCACGCAAGCCCAGCCGATGCCGCCCGGCGTTAACCCCACGCGAGTGTGGACGTTACGAGTGAAGGAGGCCGACATGGCAACGTACTCGCATGATGAACAGCGGCGCCGGATGCAGCGCGAGGACTGGCTGCGACTGTGCCGCGAGCTGGCCGCGTACATCATCGACGCGCATGAGGACGGGCACCACCTGCGCTACCTCGTGGGGCAGGGGCCGCTCGTCATGCCGACGGCGTGGCGCGCGACGGCTCGCCAGCATGACCGGAACGGAGGGCACACAGTATGACCATCTACAGCGAATCCAGGCAGCTACAGAGCGCGCTCGACGCGCTGAACCGCGCTCAGTCTGACAACTGCCGGCTGGTGGCGCAGCTTGAGGCGGCCAACGCCGAGAACATGCGGCTGCGGTCTGAGCTGGCGCGCATTGCCGACCTGCTGACCGCCGAGGGGATGCGGCGCAACGTGGGCGAGACCGTGTCCGAAGTGCTGGCGAACTACATCACTCGCCAGCGTCTTTACGTCTTCAATCACCCCGACCCCGACTACCAGGGAGCAGACTGATGGCACACGCCACCGCAAACAACCACG
>JAKOVD010000035.1 GCA_029782215.1 Chloroflexota bacterium | reverse complement strand
CCTTTCTCCTCTCCCTCCTCGACCCACCCCTCGCTCCTTTCAAGTCCTGGCTCCTCCGCTTCTGGGCCCATCGCACAGGAAAGCGGTGCCAGGATACCCTGACACCGCTTTACAGACTCCGTTCTGCTCTCTCAAAGCTCTGGCGGTACTATCCGCCGCCTTTGCCTGCCATCCCTGCATCAACTCCGGGATGACTCATGTCTGGGGCCATCACCACAGAGAAGAAGTCCGGCTTCTGGGAGAAATCGGACTTCTGGGGCCATCACCACAGAGAAGAAGTCCGGCTTCTGGGAGAAATCGGACTTCTGGGGCCATCACCACAGAGAAGAAGTCCGGCTTCTGGGAGAAACCGGACTTCTGGGGCCATCACCACAGAGAAGAAGTCCGGCTTCTGGGAGAAACCGGACTTCTGGGGCCATCACCACTTAATGCCCAGCAGATTCCAGTAGTTCAGCCACGGAATGAACGCTAACGCCACCAGGGTGAAGAGACCGTAAAGCACCAGTCCCCTGGCCGCCAGCGCCCTGCGACGCCAGAGCAGGAGAAAGGCGGCCACCAGCCCCAATGTCAGCAGGCTGGTCACCTGCAGCCCCACCACCACCGCCGCCGTCACCGGCGGCATGCCGAAGGCATAGCTGCCTCCGGCGCTCTTGAGCAGCATGAGCAGCGCGGCCATCAGCAGGAGGATCATGGCCGCCGTCACCGTTAGCAGCCAGGCTGCTCGCCGCGCCAGGCGTGAAACGGTGACAGGCCGGCCCTGCCGGCGCCTGGCCACCAGCACCGCCGGCCACACCAGCGCCCCGCCCAGGAAGACGAGAAGGAAGCCGCCAAGCGCAAGCCTATGGGCGCGCTGGGTGTCATACCAGGGCACCCGCTCCTCCACGAAATCCTCGACGTTGAAACCAGTTACGTTGCCGGCACCATCCTGCATGAAGACATAGTCCAATTGACCGTCGGAGCTACGGTAGTGCAGCGGCGCCACCTCAACCAGGTCCGCGACAGCCTCTGCCGCTGGGCCGAAGGCGACGGCAAGGTGGCCATCCGGTCGGACAGACACCCGCGGGTAGTCGGGCCAATTCAAGCGCAGCAGCTTGGCAAGGGTGTGGTGAGAATACGTGAAAGGCCGGTAGACGCCTTCGAGTGCTCGTCCGCGATCGCCGGCGCCTGCAGCAGCCGCGGGCGTCTGGCTCTGGATGGGATAGTAGCGTTTGAGGAACTGCTGCATGATGGCGCCAGCCAGGGCAGAGCCATCGTTGACATTGTAGGCAATGAAAAAGCCCATCCGCTGTCCAGGCACGAGAACGATCCGACTGAAGGCGCCATCGGCGCTGCCATCCTTGAAGAACCAGTCCGTCCCCGCCCAACTGAACTTGTCGAGGCCATAGGCCCAACCATGCCTGTCGCTCTGGTAGGCGAAGTGGGACGTGAGCATGTTCGCCAGCGTCGCTGGCTTCAGCACAGGCTGCCCGTCACCGAGCAGGGCGATAAGCAGCCGGCCCATGTCCGATGCGCTGGCCGTCAGCGACCGCGAAGGCGGGTTTTGCCACAGAGGCAGAGGCACGGCCCGCGGACCCATTCCAGCGACCACATAGCCCGTCACAAGGTCCGTTGTGGCCGGAGGCTGAGCGAAGCTGCTTGCTTTCATGCCCAACGGTCCAAACACTTGCTGTTGAACGTAGCCGGCGAACGGCAGACCAGAGACGTCTTCGACAAGGGCGCCGAGGAGGTCATAGGCGCCGTTGCTGTAGAGATAGCGCTGGCCTGGGGGGAAGATGCGGGCAGGCGGCTGTTTCGCCAGGAACGACGACAGCCCCAACAGCTTGTCGGAGGTTGTCACCGCCGTGCCCACGTTGTCCACATCCCAGTCCAGTCCCGCCGTATGGGTGAGCAAGCGGTCGGCCGTCACCGGCTGCGGAAACGTCGCCGGCAACCGGAACCGTTTGAGGTACTGGTTCACATCGGTGTTCAGGTCGATCTTGCCCTGTTCGGCCAACTGCAGCACGGCCAGCGCCGTCACCACCTTGGAAACGGACATCAGGCGCCAGACGCTGTTTTCGGCATCGACGGGCCGGTTGGCGACGACGTCGGCCTGACCGTAGCCCCTGGTGTAGAGCACCTTGCCGTCCTTCACCACGACCAGCACGGCGCCCGGAATCTGCGCCTCCGCCATCTGCTGCTCGATGAGAGGATCGACCCAAGAGGCCAACTCGGCGGCGTCTACCGGCCCATCCATGGCAGGCGCTGCAATGACAGGGACGCTGTGACCGGCCACGGTGGCCCACACGGTGAGTAACAGAACGATGACCAGGCGAAGGATGGAGATTCGTCTCGACATGGGTGCCTGCCTGGATGACGAAAGAAGTCCGGCTTCTGGGAGAAGCCGGACTTCGTGTCTGTGATGGGCGCCGAAGCTACTGGGCCGCGGACGATTCCATTGGCGTCAGCTTGCTCAGGTAGGCGTAGGCTGCCTTGAGGTTGTCGTCCGAGAGCGCCTGGTTGTACGACTTCCAGGGCATGTTGTCGCTCACCGTCTCACCGCTGGGCGTCTGGCCCGTGCGGAAGAAGGTGATGAACTGCGCCTCGGTCCAGGTGGGGATGATCTTGGTCAGGTTCGGCGCGGGCGCCCCACCCTCCGGCGGTGTGCCGCCGGCAAGCTGGGTGCCGTGGCAGGCTCGGCAGCCGCCAACGTTCACCATGTACTCACCGTAGGCGGCGGTGGGACCTTCGGGCGGCGCGGTCACCGGGCCGGTGATGGGGGGCTGCGCCGTGAGCAGAGGCGCCATGTTCATGAAGAGAGCGCCGATCACGTTGAGCTTGTTGGTGGGCGTCGCCGGCTCCACCGGCGGCTGCGAGCGCAGATAAGCCACAAGCGCTTGCACATCGTCATCGCTGAGATTGTGCATGATGTCTGACGGCATGATGATGAGCGAGCGGCCGTTCTTGTGCACGCCTTCGCGAATGGCGCGAATGATCTCTCCGTCCGTCCAGTCCTTGAGCTCTCCCGCAGGCGTCAGATTGGGCGCGTAGAGCGTTCCGATGGGCATGGGCAGGTTCGCGCCGAAGTTCGAGCCCTCCATGGGAAGCTGGTGGTCGGCAGCGTGGCAGTCAGCGCAGAGCACGGCAAAGCGCTCGCCGCGGGCGATTTGCTCCGGGGTCATGGCGACCTTGACGTCGCTGACAGGATTGTTGTGTTTGGCGCTGAGCATGGCGGTGCCCTTCAACGCCGCCACTAGCACCAGGGCAAAAAGGATGGTCAGCAAGCCGGAGACGATGACCCCGGCCCACTTGACGAATCCGTTGCGCGCCCGCCAGGCGCGCGTGACCAGCCAGCCGAAGAGCACAACCAGGGCCAGCAGGATGAGCAGTCCAACGTAATCGATCATGAATGGCTTCCTCCAGAGTGTACGAGTTGCTCTTCCTCACCATCCCTGTGCTGCATGAGGTCGGGCAGGTCGAGAGTCACCTGAGAGCAGACGAGCCGGCCAGCTGCGAAGCGTTCAACGCTCCGGCCCGAGGTGTGAAACGGGGTGCACACAGGGGCTGCCAGCAGGGCGCTCGACCGCGTCGCACAGGCCGTCCAGTGGGTGATGATGTTCTCGCCATCGACCGTCTGCTCGGCGATGGCGAAGTGGATGTCGGGGAAGGCCTGGCGCAATGAAGTTACGACCGCGATCAAAGAGGCAGGTCCCAGCGCCTGGCGATCGACGTGGAGATAGGCATTGCGCTCGACGCTGCAGGCGCCGGCGACGAGGTACCAATAGCGGACAGCCGCCTTGTGTTGTTCTACGGACATTGCGGGCCTACCCTTTTTGACGCCCAGGACGGTGGATGGGCCCATAATACTTTTAGATCATCAAACTATCTGTGAGCTAGCAAGCCAATGCACGCACTTGCTAACCAATTTGAGCGTCATTTGTGCGGTATCCCGGTCCTTCCCCACAGCCGCGCGCAGTCAACCAACCCTTGTTAACAGGCTGTCGGGATGCAGTCAGCAAATTGGGAACAGCGTCAGCGGGTGATGAAGGGTAGAAACACCTGGCTGCCCCTGAGAATGACCACCACCGGCTGCGCCTGCAAGCCCTGCCGGTCCTGCGCATAGAACACCACCCGGTAGACGCCCGACTCGTCAAACCCGTTCGGATAGCTCGCCCTGAACACGCCCGTCTTCCCCGCCACCGCCTCCAGCTTCAGCGTTGGCACCCCCAGGTTCAGCGTCGTGTCCGTGGGCTCCTCAAACGACGGCGCATACACCGCCGCCCACACAAGCGTCACCTCATCCCCCCCCTCCGTCACGTTCACGCTCAGCACCCCGCTGCTCCCCGCCAGCGACACGTTCGCACTCACAATCCGCGGCGGCTCCGCTCCCAGGAACCCCGCCACGTACCGCGTCTGCGCCACCGTCCCGTCGCTCGTTGACGACGTCCCATCCCCGTTGTCGTCCATCCACGGCGCCTGGTTGGCGCTGGCCGCACTCACCGCCGATTTGGCCTGCTCAAAGCACGTCTTCAGGTTGTTGCTCGCCGCCAGACAGGACAGAAACGCATCCGAGAAGTACGCCCCCTGCGCCGACGCATAGGCGTTGTTCACCCGGTTCGTCGAGCTGATCACCACCCGCCCCGCCTTGGCCAGGCTGTCCGTCACGTTCAGCCGGTCGATGAAGCTCCCGGAATGGCACGCCTCGATGATGATGTTCACCCCCGTCACCCCGCTACTGCTCTCCAGGTCGCTCAGCCAACTGCTCAGCGCCTGCGGCGTGACCTGCCCGCTCCCCCCACAGCCATCGACGCAGAAGGCCTCCGCCAGCCCGTGGTCCATCATGTACAGGTACAACGGCTTGTCCGGCCCCACCCGGCTCGCCGCCCACGTCCGCACCGCCTGCTGCAGGTTGGCCGGCGTCGCCGCCCCGTCCACCTCGCTCACCCCGTCCCCGTTCGGGTCCTGCGCCGAGGCAGCCAGGTACTGGATATGATCGTCGTCGTAGCCCGCCGCCCGGAACACCTGGTAGGCGCGATTGGTGACGTTGTCGATGTTGCTCTGCAGACCGTTGGTGTCGTTGTGCCCGTTCACGATGATCACCGCCCCCAGGCTCTGCCCCAGCCGCGTCACCGTCAGCGCCGCCGTGCCGCTGTTGCCGGCATCGTCGTAGGCCGTAATCTGCAGGGTGTTGGCCCCAATCGCCAGGCTGAGGCTCTCGACGTGGAATGAGGCGCTGCTTCCCGACAGGCTGTAGTCCCAGCGCTCGGCGCCGTTGGTGACGTTGCGCACCTGCACCCGGCTCAGATTGCCCCCCTGGTCCGTCACCGTTCCGCTCACCGACAGAGCGCTGAGCGTCGTGGAGTAGGCGCCGGACGTGGTGGGCTGGGTCACCACCGGCGTGGGCGTCGTGGTGTCAGTCGGCTTGTCCGCCTTACAGAAGGCCTCACCCGAGAAGTTGCTTTCGTTGCCGCTAAAGTCGATCGCCTTGACCTTGACATAGTAGACCTTGCCCGTCTGGGTCAGACCGCTCAGCTCCGTGAAGGTTGTCTCCCCGCCATCGATGTCCTTGACGCCGCCGTCATGGTAGTCGGCGTCGTGAAAGCTCAGTTGGTAGCGGCTGACGTCCCGCTCAGGACTTTGCTGCCACTGCACGCCGATGGTCGTCTCATTGCGCGAAGCGCAGCGCACGTTCTTGGGCGCTGCCGGCGGCGTCGTATCGATCGTCACCGCCAGGTCGTAGGAGGTCTGGCTGCCGTAGACGCTGGGGTCGTGCTGCTGAAGCTTCAAATAGTACGTTCCCGACGTCGTGGCATCCCACTCCAGCTTCACCGTCTGCCCGAAGGCGTTGTCATCCGTGCCCAGGGGAGGACTGACGCAGGTGTCGTACAGGGACAACACGGGATCGGTGAGGACGCCGGGATTGCTCGTCTGGATGATATAGGTCTTACCGGCCACGGCCGTGAACTTGACCCAATCCTGGTCTCCCGGCTTGTTGAAGTTGTGGGTTTGCGTTGAGCCGTCCGTGGCGATGACCCTGGCCTGGGTGCAGGCATCATCGATCTCGTAGGCATCGCCAGGCGCCGAAGTCGCCGTCGCCGTCGCCGTGGGACCCACAGTGGGCGTCGCCGTCGCCGTGGGGGTGGTCGTCGGTGTGTCGGTCGGTGTAGCCGTGGGGCCCGGCGTGCCCGTGGTCGTGGGCGTTACCGTCGGCGTGAGCGTCGCTGTTGGCGTCAGCGTCGCTGTTGGCGTCCGGGAGGGCGTCGCCGAGGGTGTCACGGTGGGCGTCGGCGTGGGGCTGGGTGTCGCCGTCGGCGTTCGTGAAGGCGTCGCCGTCGGTGTCTGGGTTGGCGTCGGCGTCCGGGATGGGGTCGGGGTCACGGTGGGCGTCGGCGTGGGCGTCGCCGTCGGCCCCTGGTTGACGTAGTACTGGATACGCAGCCTGGGGCGGTTGCTGGGTGTGCTCGCCTGGGTGCCATACATGTCCCAGGCGACACTGGAACCGGACTCGCCTGCCAGCACGACGCCGAAATTGGCTTCAGGCATGACATACCACTTCTGCACCACACCGGTGATGTCCCAGTCGTACTGGCGGTTCAGGGTGTCCACCAGGACGCTGGCCACCGGCAAGGGAAAGTGGTCGAAGTTCGGGTCCTTGGCGCCCGGAACGGCCCAGGGATTGCCGTCCGCCGCCTGCATCCACGTGGCCGTATTGACATCCCAGGGCCGCCGCATGTCATAGACCGACACAAGCTCACCAGAAGTGTTGCTCCGACTAATGGTGGTGAGCTCCAGGAAAGCATGCACGATGGTGATGTTCGGCGGCACCGGCGCCATGTCGAAGCTGAGCAGGCTGGCGGCGTCCCAGTTCGAACGCACCTGGAAGGTGGCGCTCGTGTTGTAGTTGGTCGTGGGATGAAAGGAATCGATCCACGTATCGGCGTTGCCCAGATAGCCGTCGAAGCCCTGGCTCAGGACCAGGACCTGTGTGGGAATAGGTGTGGGCGTGGGCGTGGGCGTCGCCGTCGGTGTGGCCGTGGGCGTGTGGGTGGGCGTCGCCGAGGGCGTGACAAGCGGGTCGGTCGTCCACTCGATGGTGAGGCCAGGACGCTTGGCCACGGTGCCTGACTTCGACGAATGGACGTTGTAGACGACTCTTGTGCTGCTAATGCCCGTTAAGAGCACGCCGAAGTTGCCGTCGGGATTCGCATACCACCGCCGGACCAGGGGGGTGATGTCCCAAAACGCCTGCTGGGGGACTTGATTAAGCGTGGTGACGGCGGTGGGATCCGGATCGCGATCGACGTTGGCAAGGGAGCCGCCGGGCAGCCCCCAGGGGCTGCCCGTGGCTGCCTGATTCCACGTCGCAGCCTCAGGCAGCCAGGGACGCTGCAGGCCAAAGGCGCCCACGTCCTCCCAGGCCGTGCTGCCCTGGTAGTCTACGTTGAGCTCCAGTGTAGCCTTCAGGATGTTGGCGCCGGGCGGAACGGGCGCGAGGTCGAAACGCAGGAGGGTGCTGGCCTGTTGGTCCCCCCGCAGTTGCAGCCGGGTGGCGCCCACGTAGTTGGTATCGGGATGGAATGAATCGATCCAGGTGTCAGTGGCGCCGGTGTAGCCGTTGACCCCTTGCCTGAGAACGATGGTCCCGCTCCCGGCTGGCTCAACCCCTTGCGCCTTGGGCGCCGCGGCCACCTCGCGCAGCCCGCCGGTGGGCCGCGCGGCCTGGCTGGCGGCGACAGGCACCAGCATCAGGAACAAGGTCAATACGACCAAAGCCCAACGCCTCCCTCCTGACGTTGGGCTGGAACCTGCCCAGACTCGTGTCAGTCTATCCATTGCGACCTCCAGTGGTTGCGACTTCCGCTGCGCAGCCACTGCATGCACGCGACTGTCTAGCGCACGACGACGGGGAGGAACGTCTGCGCAGCAGCCGCGGCCTGCGCCTGACCGGGCTTGTAGTACTGTCCCTTGTTGGTGGCTGTGGTGATGTTGCCTGCCTTGTCGACAATCTGCACCAGGAAGCGTGAGTTGAGGTCGCCTGGGAAGGAGCCAATCCACTTCTGCGCCACGCTGTCGTAGCGCAGATCGGCGGACTTCAGTTGATTGGCGCTCTGATTGATGTCCTGAATGTAGGACACGACGACTCGGTCGATTCCCGACGCGTCGGTGGCGCCCACCTTCAGCTCAACTTTGCCACTTCCCGACCGTGCAATACCATCAATGACTGTCGCCTCGGGTGGGATCTCGTCGGTGCTCGTACTATAGTATACCTCGGTATTGAGGTTTTCGAGCAAGCGTTGTTTTCCGGTCGAGGCATCATACTGTCCGAGCTGGGTGACCAGGGTCGACTTCCCGTTCTGTTCCTCGATCGAGACCGGCACCGGTGGATACAGGGCGAGCGGGTTCTGGAGATCGGGTTCGAGATTGGCCGTTTCGTACTCGTTGTAGGGTACGGCCACGACCGGGTCAAAGGTCGTGGCCGCTCCGAAGGTCGCCCCCAACAGCAGCGCCCCCTTGGCAGGCAGGTTGGCTGCGGTCACGTCGCCGTAGTGCAGGGGCTGCACCGGCTGTCCCGGCACCATGTGCGTGGAACCGTTGAGGGCATAGTAATCGCCGCTGTCCGTTTCCGAGAGCGCCAAGTTGTCCGCCTGGGTGAAGTCCACTTTGACGGTGCCCGTCACCACGTCGTCCCCTCCCAGCGAACCGTTGGGCAGGGCCGGTGAGAAGGGAACGCCGGGGAACGGATCCTCCTCCCCCAGGGACGCGCCGCTCTCCAACTCGTACATGGGCAGCCCATAGAAGACGAGCTGCTGCATCACCTTCTTGTCGTAAGCGGAAAAGTCGGTGTCCTGCTGGTGATAGAGCGTCTTGGCCGTCACCAGCGCCTTGCCCATGCTCGCTTCCGTCCCCTTAAGCAGCGCCCGCGTGAAGAGGCGAATGACCTTCTCACTCAAGCCGATGGCATTGCGCATCCCCCAGCCGTAGCCGGTGTTGCCGATGTAGTTGGCCCCTCGGCTGGTGAACGCCTGCGCCAGGTCCACGGGGCTGGTCGGGTTGTCGGGCGGTACGTTGAGCCCGGCATGACAGCCGGGTGTGTAGAGCAGACCGCCCCTCAGATCAAGCGTCGAGCTGTAGACCTCCAGGGCTTGAATCCCGTTGCCCTCCGGCGCTCCCTCCACATAGTGCGCGGCGTGGCCGCTGATCGACTGGATGTTGAACACATTGTTTGTGCGGAGCTGCAGGCTGTGAAAGGCGGTGCCAGTCCAGTTGTCCCCGATCAGGGAGCAGTCGACCTTCTGCGTCGAAAAATCGGTCTGCCAGTCCTTGCAGTCCTCGGTCGCCACATCCTGGACAAAGTCATAGCCAGTGGCCAGGACGTTGTTCACGGTCGTGACCGGGTTGGCCAGGAAGGCGTCGATCTGGGCGATGATCTCGCCGGGAGATTCGATCAGGCGGCCGATGGCCAGATCGGGAATATACAGCTCCCCACCGTCCTGGATCGTGGGCTCGCGATCGGCGATGTAGTCGTCGGTCAGAAAATAGTTGGCCTTGAGGGCGGCGCCGGTAGGGCTGAGCGGCGATACGTATTTGTAGGCGCTCTCGGACGTGCTCGGGGTCTCGTCGGGGACGCGGCGCATCGGCAAAGCGCGGTCATCCCCCACCAGGACAAGATACTCGACGCCGCTGCGCTGGGCCAGATAGGTGGCCACCACATTGCGTATCGCCGTCGTCACCTGGTTCGCCTTCTCGACGCTGATCTGATCGGCCACCCAGGCCGCATAGGCGCTGCTGACCTCGGCGTTGTTGTCCAGGCGGATGATCTCGCCCCTGACCTTGTCGCTCTGGGCGAGGGCGCCGAGCTTGTCCATGACCTGGGCTGCCTCATTCTCGCTGTACAACTGCGCCAGCCTGGTGCGATTCACCAGGATCAGGGTGCGCACGTCGGATGGGTTGGGTGTCGGCGTGGGGGTCGGGGTCGGCGTCGGCGTGGAGGTGGGCGTCGTGGTGGGTGTTCCCGTACGCACGCGCACGTCGTACTCGGTGCCGGTGCCAAAGTAATTGGTGTTGTACTGGCGGACCTTGGCGTAGTAGGTTCCCGTTTTGCTGGGCGTGAACAGCACCTGCGAGGAGGTTCCGGCGCTGTGATCGTCATTCTGCGCCAGCAGGACGCCGTTGGCGTCGTAGAGCTCGATGACGGTGTCCGCATTGGCGCCGGGATTCAGGGTCTCGACGATGTAGGGCGTGCCCAGGGTAGCGTTGAAGCTGGTCCAGTCCAGGTCGGCTCCGGGGCAGAAGTTGTGGGTGGTTCCGGCGCCGTTGGGAACGAGCGCCTTGGCCTTGTTCAGGGCGTTGTCATCTTCCTGCGTGTCCGCCTGGCACTGTCCCTGGGTGATACGCAGGTCGTATTTCGTCGCATCGCCCGCCACGGTGGTTGAGTTATCCTTGACATTGATCAGGTAGCTGCCGCTGACCGTCGGGGTCCAGACAAGGCGGGAGCCCTTGCCGGCGCCGCCGTCGTCATCGCAGAGGATCTTGTCGCCGTTGCTGGCATGGAGACAAAGGACGGTGTCGGCCGACGCCGCCAGGTTGAGGGTCTCGATGTTATAGGTGACGCCGGCAGTGGCGCTGAACTTTGCCCAGTCCGTGTCACCGGCCGGGCAGGTGTTGTGCGTCTGGACAACGCCGTCGACTCCCAGGGTCTTGGCGTCGGCGGCGTTGTCGTCCTGCTCAAAGCTGTCCTCGGTGCAGCCATCGGCGCCCTGGCGCTCCACCTTGACCGTGTAATCGGTGCCGGCGCCGACAGCCGCGGTCGTGGCAGGTTCGGCTTTCAGGTAGAGATAGCCGCCTTCCGGCGCCGTGAACTCCATCGTCTGGCCAGTCGCCGTATCCGTGGCATCACTGCAGGTCATATATAGGCTTACCTTGGTGTTGGCCTTGGCGCCGACGTTGGTCGCAACGACCTTGTACTGCGCGCCTGCTGTGACCGGGAAGCGCATCCAGTCTTTGTCTCCGGCCTTGCAGAAATTCTGCGTCTGCGCCACCGCCAGGGGCAGATCGCTGGAAAGCGCACAGGTGTCATTGGCCTCGAGCACATTGGAGCACTGGTTGTCACTGGTGATCTTGAACTGGTAGGCGTTGTCAGGGCCGTAGTCCGTTTTGTTGGGCGTCACCTTAACGTAGAAGGTGCCGCTGGTGGGCGCCGTAAACTCGATCTTGGCGCCGCCGCCGAAACTGCCCGGCGTCTGGCACGTGTCCCGCAGCTCAAGGCTCAGGCCGGCGTCGGCGCCGACGGGGGTGCCCACGATCTGGTAGGTGACGCCGCTGGCGCCGGTAAACTTGATCCAGTCCACATCAGGGCCGCCGCTGTGCGCGAAGTTGCGATCCTGCACGGCGCCATCCGGCGTCGCCTCCTTGGCGTTGGCGCAGGTGTCGTCATTCTCAAAGGCGTCGCCGCTCACCGGTTTCGGATAGAGATTGTTGGTCTCATCCGATTCGGCCACCCTGTTCTCCCACGGCGGGTCGACCCAGGCTGCCACCTTCGGCGGCGTGTTCTGGAAAACCTGACCCGTGGCGGTGCACTTCATGGTGCCGCCGGCAGGCAGCGTCAGAAAGTAACCGCAGACGGTGGCGTAAGGAGTGGTCTGCTTCGGTGGATCATCGGTGGGTTCGGCGTAGACATAAACGTTGAAACCCCCGGTCGCCGGACCGTCCCCCTGGTTCTTGACGACCACGACGATATCAGCCGTGCCGCCTGCGCCGGGATTGGCTGGATCCACGGTGACGCCGGTGATCACCAGGTCGGCAGCGGCGTCCCCAGCCGCCGGCCCGGAGGGGTCAGCCAGGGTGGGGCGGATGCCGGTTGCCAGGGCCACCAAGGCAAGGGCAGCGAGGGTAAGGCTCCACAAGGCCAGACGGCGATGGGCAGACCAGACGCTCGTTCTCCTGAGGTCACAGGATGGGTTACCTGACATGGCGACATCTCCTTTCCGGCGCCGGTATCTCCGGCGAGACAAACGGCCCCGTGGGGCCGGCAATGGCGGTCAGCTTCACACGAGTTTCGATAAAGTTCAGATGAATGTGATCTAGTACGCAGCCTGCTGCGACTTCTGATAGTCGGCCAGCGTGCCCACAAACAGCCGTATCTGGTGATGGAGCTGTTTGTCGTCTTCGATGACGCTACCCCAGACGCCGCGGTCCTTGTCCTGCGGATTCGCGAGTTCGCGATAAGGCAGGACGCCGGCGCTGTCGCGAACCTGCAACTGCGATGCTGCGATGTCGTACAGCAGCGGCGTCACCTGTAGGTTGACCACCCCCTCAGGCGAGGCAGTAGCCGTGAAATCACGCTTTCCGGCGCTCTCCTGGACGTAGCTGGCCTGCGGGTCGGTGGGGGCGAAAATCCTGGCGATCTCGTTGATCGCGACGTAGTCAAAGCCAGGCGCCGGCTGCAGATTGATGGTCAGGGGGCCGGTGTAGGCATCGCTTACCTGCACGGTCAGCTTGGGTTCCGGCAAACGATAGAGATGGACGACGCCCTCGGAACTGCCCTTGCCGGGCGCCGTGTAGCGGGGTGGCAATGCGCCCTGGTCGCCCACAAGCCGCTGTTCGACATACCCAGGCGCCTGCACCTGCCAGATGGCTGGCTTGGCCTCGCTGGCGATCGTGATCTCGCCCTGGGCATTGGCGGCGGCGTGGGGATGGTTCGCCTCGGGCATCTCCGGCAGGCTGGGAAAGTAATGGAGGTCAATGGTCGCATTGGCCACGGGCGACCCACTCTCGGCATCGACGACGGCAACCTTGCGGGTCTTCGATGCCGGCTGGTTGGCGACACAGCCCGTGACCAGGCACACAGCCAGCAGGAGGATCACAACGCTGCTCCTGTTCATTCGGCGCGCCCCTGTCTTGATCGGGAGAAGAGCCTCCCGGAAGGGGTTAGCTTCCGGGAGGCCCAGGGAGACTCAACCAGGGAGACTACTGGAAGGTGCCGCCGAACTTGACGTCGCCTTCACTGATCCAGGCGTTGCCCGAGCCGCCCCAGCCCTGGTTGACCCAGAACCAGCGGTTGTAGTCGGTCGAGCACCACCACAGGAAGCAGGACTGCCTGGTCTGCTCGGCGAAACCGTAGGCCATGGGGAAGTGGTTGTTCTCGCCGAGGATGGCGGGGATGCCGCCCTGGATGGCGCCGCGCGCCAGGTCGCGGGCCCCGTTGCAGGCGCCAAACCAGCAGAGGCCGGTGGGGTCATACCGCGTCTTCATCTGCCAACCGGACTGCGCGCGCGGCTGCACGTACTTGTAGGCGTCGATCATCCTCGTGAAGTAGGTGGCGCCGCCGCTGCCGCTGCAGAAGGTGCCCATGTAGTTGCGGATTTCCCAGGTCATGTTCCTGACCCCGGTATCCATCACCCAGGGCGCCACGACGTTGGCCCCGGAGACACTGCCGTTCTGCCGGTACAGCCACCAGTCCCACGACTTGTAGATGTCGAAGTAGGCGAACACCATGGCCCAGGCCGTGGCGCCGCAGCCGCTCCAGCAGGACGACGTATTCGGCCACGAGCCGGCGGGGAACTGGTTATAGACGATGCCGCCGGGATTGCCGGGCACCCACCAGTAGCGCCAGGGGCCCCAACTGCCGTCCGGGGCGCGGGGGGCAAGCGGCGCCGCGGTGCTGGCAGCGCTGACCTGCTGCCTGTTGGTGCTGCGCCCGACCATTGGCATAAAGACCTTGCCGTAGGCAAGGTCCGCCTGGTTGACGATGCGGTACTTGAGGACTTCGACCTTGCCGCCCGCATAGCTCATCGTGACCTGGAAGGTCATGTCCTGGTTGCCCGCCGCCGGCTCGTCGAGCACGGTGAGCTTGATGCCCTCCGGCGCCGCCTGGGTGCCCAGCAGCTCCTGCTTCAGCAGGGTGGCGTCGGCCCCGGGACCGGTGATCTCGATGGAATTCAGGGTCTGATCGGCCAGGCCGTGGATGGTGCGCTCGTCCCCCTTGAGCAGCGACTCGCCGTACTGTTGGAGGTTCTTGTCCAGCTCCCAGGAGGCGCCGACGCGCGACTTCAGCGACCTCAGCAGGGGATCGTAGACGTCGCCATAGTCAGCCTTCAGGGTAGCCCACGAATCCCAGCCGGTTTGCGCGGGCAACGGGAACTGAGCCGGCCCTTCCGTCGTCAACTTGCCACTGTCGTCGATGCCATCCGTCACCAATTCCTGGGCCTTATCGGGAATGCCCTCCAAAGCCAGCTTGTCGGGCAGTCCGCCCAGAGTAAGCGGGTCGGTGGAGGCTGCCAGGATGCCCAACGCGGTTGGCTCTTCGTATTCGACGGCATAGTTGTGCATGCCGAGCCGGTAGTACTCCGTCAGCTTGGCGCCCAGCGGCGCCGTGTTCGCGACCTCTTGAGCCGGGGACTCGCCACTGGTGTTCCAGCTTGTCACCGGATAATCGTGGCTCCCCGTCGAGAGCTCGATATAGCCCGCTGGCACCCAGCCGTTGTCGCCGGGTTTCTCCACGTTGAACTCGTAATAGGCAGCCGCCTGGATATCAGGCCGGTAGAAGATGAGCGCATCCGGGTTGATGCGGGCATCCTTCCATTCTGGCGCCAGGTCGCTGCCGCGGAGTTGCTCCAGGAAATCGGTCGCCCGTCGCAGGACGTCCTGCGGCACGTCGGCAAGCGGGGCGGTGTTGGCGCGGTGAGGGGCCAACGGTGAAAGCGTTACCTTGTAGCTGTCAAGCCCGGCGCTGGCAAGGCCATCGCGCCTGACCTGCAGATAGAGGGCGCCGTCCTGGGTGGCCGTAAACTCAAGCAGCCCGTTGTGCAGGGCCACCGTCGGCCCGTCGGCGCTGCAGCCGTTGGTGAGCGCCAGCTTCAGCGCCGCTGCATCGCTGACGTCGAGGCGATAGCGGGCGTCCTTCTGCACGGAGAACTTGACCCACGACACCTGGGTGAAGGCTGGCGCGGCGGGCTCGATGGTGCTGTTGGCGCTCAGCGTCTGCACATCGGCGCAAGCGCCAGGCTCTGGTGGCGCCGCGGCGACGCCAGCCACCATGACGGCAAACAGCATCGCGAGCGACAGCAGGAAAGCCCAAAGCAGGCTTTGTGTAAAGCGTGTGCGTGACATGGATGCCTCTCCCTCCTTGGAGTGCATTTGCTGCCCGGCGTTGTGAGGCGCTGGCAGCTACGACGAACCGGAACGGTGTGGGTCGATGGGTATGTAAATGATCCCGATGTGACCGCGCCTCCTCTCGCAGGTTCCTGCTGAACGTCCTGGTGCAAACACAGTCGTACATGGCCGCGATGACCACGAAACGCGATCCGTGATCCTCTGGGCTGGGGAGGGGAGCCGTGGCCGGCCGTGCCAGCGGGGCTATTCACGTCCAACCACCGGCTGTAGATTGGCGCCCATCTTCCGCAATTCTGCGGTTGCCCTCGCCAAGAACAATGGGCGAAGCAAGTGCTGGAGCTTGGCGGTCGACGACCGAGCCTCAGCGGTGTCGTAATCGGGCATAACCCGAAAGTAGTATGCCCTATTCTACGATAATATGCGGCCTATGTCAACCCACTTCCGTACAATCACCTTACAATTCTATGTAAGCCATGATACGCGATCTGAGGCTACCTGGCTGAGGCTCCCTGTACGGACTCTGATCGGGTAAACCGACGGCCGGTCGTGCGCCACTCCAAAGCACCTACCACGCCTCTCCGTGCAGCCGCACCAGCAAGGGTAGGTACAACGACTGGATGCTCTCAGACAACGCGAAGTAATGGCCCTTGTTGGTCGCCGTGGCGACGTTTCCGGCATTGTCTGCAACCTGCACATAGTAGACGGTATCCAGCGTCGCCGCTATCTGGCCCTTCCACTTGCCGCTTCCGGCGTCAAACGCCAGCTCGGTGCTCTGCCAGTGGCCGCTGTCGTCTGTGAACAGCACCACAACGGCGAGCAGCCCGGAGGGGTCGCCGGCCTCCACCTTAATCCGCGCCACGCGCTGGGCGAAATCGACCTGGTCCGTCACGAGGGTGATCTTCGGCGGTGTCCAGTCACTACTGCTTGAGTAGAGCAGATCGAGCGCGACCTGATCATAGAGCCGCTGCTGTCCCGAAGCGGCGTCATACTGGCCGATCTGGGTGACAAGCTGGTCGAGAGGCCGACCGCTGGCCAGACCCTGCACCTGCGCCGGCTGCGGCGGCCACCACCCTTCGCTCAACTGCGCCGGTTCCGCCCAGTCAGCCGGCGGCACCCACTCGTTCACCGGCTGCGCCACCAGCGGATCGACCCCGGCCACATCCGCATAGTGGCTGCCCCGGATCAGCACGCCGTGGGCGCGGCCGGCGGTCTGTGACGTGATGTTGGCGTAAATCTGCGGCTGCACCGGCTGGTTGGCAGCCACCTGCGTGCTGTCGTTGATGCTGTAGAAGGAACCGTCGGTCGTCTGCTGCTCATCGAGCGCGGCAAACGAATCGTTCAGGTTCAGCGTCAGACCACCTACCTTGACCTGACCATCGTCAAGCGGCGCCGTGGAGGTCATCGACACGCTGGGGAAAGGCTCCTCCGGTCCCAGGAGGGCGCCGCTGACGATGCGGTATTGGGGCAGGCCGTAGAGCGTCGATTCCAGCAGCGCCTTCTCGTCGTAGGCGTCGAAATTGGTCGTCTCCGTGAAATAGCGCTGTTTGGCGGCCTTCAGGGCCAAGCCGACAGGCACAGAGGATCCTTTCGTCCATTCCTTGGTGAAGTTGGACATCAGGCGCTCGGACCAGCCCAGCCCATTGTTCGAGCCCCAGCCATAGCCGGTGTTGCCGACGTAGTAGGCCCCGCGGCTGAAAAAGGCCTGCGCCAGGTCAAGCCCCGCTGGCAACCCGCCCACATCGTTCAACCCGGAATGGCAGCCAACGGTGAAGATCAGGCTGCCGCGCAGGTCCGAGCTCCCGTAGTCGCGCACCTCGACATCGGTCACCGAGCTGCCGGCGGGCGCGCCCTCCAGGTGATGGCTGGCGTGGCCGTTGATGGCCTGGACGTCGAAGTGCGGCGAGCTGTTGAGCTGGAGGTCGCGCAGCGCCGTTCCCTGCCACCAGTCGCCCATCAGCTCACCGTCCACCGAACCGGCCGGGCCCAGGTCAGCGGAGATCGTGCCGGAGATGGTTTGCCCAGCATCGGCGACGAAATCATAGCCGGTCACCAGCGCGCGCTGGAGATGGAGCTCGCTGCCGCTGCGGAAATTGTTGATAAAGGAGACGATCTCGCTGGGCCCCTCCGGCAGGCGTCCGAGGCCGAAGTCGGGAACATAGATTTCCCGACCTCCGACCACGTTGGGCTCGCGATCGGCGTAGTAGTCGTCAGTCAATGCCATGTTGTCGTGCAGCGCGCCCCAAATGGTGGTATTGCCGGTGACGAAAGCCTGGTAACGGCTTTCTGAATAGCGCGTGCGATCGGCGAAGCGCCGGAAGGGAATGACCATGTCGTTGCCGACGAGGACGATGTACTGGACGTTGGGATTGGCATCCAGATACGAGAGGATCACGTTGCGCACAGCGCTGGACACGTTGTTGGTGGCCGTGGTGTCGCGCAGATTGCTCGTCCATTGGATATAGGCCGCCGCGGCGGCGGCGTTGTTCTCAACCTGCACGATCTGACCTTTCACCAGAGCATGGTCGGCAAGCTGCGCCAGGGCATTCATGACGTTAGTGGCCGCGGCCTCGCCGTAGAGGGAGGTCAGACGCTCGCGATTCGTGACGATCAGGGTCTGGATTCCCGAAGGGTTGGGCGTGGCCGTGGGGCCGGGCACGGCAGTCGCTGTCGTCGTGGGCGTGGGGGTGGGAATCTGCGCGTTGCGGGTCACGGTGAGATCGTAGCGCGTGCCATTGCCCGAACGATTCGAGCGATAGTGATGCACGCGCACGTAGTAGGTACCTGCTTGGGAAAAGATGTAGACAATGCGCGAGCCTGGCCCCGAGCCGTAGTCGTCGTTCTGGCTCAGTTCATGGCTGCCATCGCTGTCCACCAGGTGCATGATCGTGTCGCAGTCTCCGCCGGTGCAGGTGGCCTGCATGGCATAGGGCACGCCGGCATCGGCGCTGAACTTCACCCAATCCTGGTCGCCGTCCGGCGTGAAGTTCCGGTGCTGGGGAACGCCGTCGGTGCTGATCGTCTTCGCCTGGGCTGCCGTATTGTCGGTCTCATAGCTGTCGATCGGGTCGCCCTGGGTCACGGCCAGGTTGTAGGCCGTTGTCGGTCCGCTGCTGTCGCCATTGCGGTTCTCAACCCGCAGGTAGTACTCGCCCGAGGCAGAAGCCGTCCACCGCAGGCGCGAGGCGAGTCCACCCCCACCGTCGTCGTTGCAGGCGATCAGGGTGGTTGCGTCCTGGCCGTAGAGGCAGAGCTTCGTGTCGGCGTCATCGGCCAGCTCGAATGTCTCCATCACGTAGAGCTGGCCGGCCGTGGCCTGAAAACGCGTCCAATCCAGGTCACCCGATGGGCAGAAGTCGTGAACCTGTTCGGCGCCCGTAGGCTGGGAGAGGCTGGCGGCCGCCGGCGTGTTGTCACCCTCAAAGCCGTCCGGCGCACAGGCGGTCATGACGACCCCGACGTCGTAGTTGGTGGTGGGACCGAAGATGTCAGGATTCTGGTTCTGCACGGCGACATAGTAGGTCTGGCTGCTGGAAGCCGTCCACTTCAGGTTCTGGCCCTGAGCGATAGGGGCCTGGGCATCGCACTGGTCATAGAGCAGCAGCCGGGGGTTGGCCTCAGGACCTACCAGCGTGGGCGTGATCGCATAGGTGGCGCCGCCGGCCGCGGAGAACTTGAGCCAGTCCCTGTCCTGGGAGGCGCAGAAACGGCGGCGCTGCGCCGCGGCCCCCACGGTGACGTCCCGCGCCGCCGCGCAGGTGTCATCGACCTCAAAGGCGTCGCCCTGGCAGTCGGTCGCCGCCGTGATCGACAGTTCATAGCCGGCGGAGGGACCGTAGCTGGCGTCATGATGGCTCACTTTGAGATAGTACGCGCCCGTCGCCGGCGCCTCGAAGACAAGCTCGGCGCCGTTGCCGAAGGAGGGGTCGCTGGTGTCAGCAGGCGGCTCATCGCACCGGTTGTACAAAGAGAGCACCGTATCCGCATCGGCACCCACGTTGGAGGTGGCGATGGTATACGTGATGCCGGAGGTTGCGGTGAACCTCACCCAGTCATCATCTCCCACCGGGCACAGGTTGCGCATCTGATGCACGCCGTTGGTCGTGATCGTCTGGGCGGCGCCACAGGTGGGATCAGGCTCGTAGCTGTCCGGCTGGCACGGCGCCGGGGTGGGTGTGGCCGTGGCCGTGGGCGTCGCCGTCGGCGTCGGAGTTGGCGTCGGCGTCGGCGTCATCCCTACACAGAGGCTGATCGAGCTGACGTTGTTGTCCTCGTCGTCTTCACCCACCTGGTTGTCGCGATCCACCCAGGCATAGATGCTGTGGTCGCAGCCGGCGGTGGTGAACTTGTAGTTCTTGTACGTCCAGCTCACCGACTGGCCCGGATTGAGGCCGAAGTACGTAAAATGGCTCACATCGGGTGTTGTGGGCGTCAGGGGAAGCGCCGGATCGATATAGAGATAGGCAGTAAAGCCGCCGCTGGCGACGCTGCCCTGATTGGTGACGCTTACCTCGACGTTGACCGGAGAACCGGGTGAGGGCACGGCCGGACTCAGACGAATGAGGCTGATCACCAGGTCGGAGCCCGGATTCTGAGGCATATAGAGAGCGCTCCTCCTGCCCGCCGAGCCGGCCGCGGCCGTAGACAATCCCCACACCAATGCCCCTGCCACCACGACCCACAGCAACACGGACGCCCGCGCTGCCAGTCTCTCCCCCATGCCGCTGCGCCGCTGCTCCATAGCTCCTCTCCCAGTCAATGAGTCGCCCTCCCCGAGGTGGGCCACGGGGAGGGCGGGCGGGTGATGTGAAGGTCAGTTCAGACGCTGGAGCATCGGCATGTAGACAGGCATGCCGACGTTGACCGTGACGTTCACCGTGCGCGACTGGCCGTTGGCGTTGGCCACCACCACGCTGACGGTGTGGGGGACGACCTCGGCCTGGTCAGGTCGCGGCGAGCCGCTCAGGGCCGCCTGGATTGTGGCGCCGCTGCCCAGCGACCCATCCACGCTGTCGCTCCAGGCATAGGTGAACGGCTGGAAGCCGCCCGTAGCCTCGGCAGTGAAGGTGATCTTCTGTCCTGCCACGGCCCCATAGCCAGGAGCGGGCGCGGTGATGGTGATGTTGGGCGGGTAGTAGTCAGGCGACACCGGCACGTAGATGAGCGAGTTGGCTGCCAGCAGCTCGTTTCCCTTGAAAAGGTCCGCCGTAAACACGTAGACCGGGATCATCTCCTGCTGGCTGATACCGTGCGGCTGTTCGTAGTAGGCCAGGGTGTCCGACACGGGATGGCGCACGAAGGTATCGGCGTCGAGCGGGATGGTCACGATCGCCAACTGGTGGTCGTCCAGGAAAGCGTCCCACGCCTTATCGGGACCCTGCACGGGCACCGTATGGCCGGTGGCCGCGACATCGCGGGAGCCGCCCATCAGCCCGGCGGGACCGGCAGCGGCTGCCGCCTGCACCGTTTCGCTGGGGGCGATGTAGTACTTGGTGCTGGCGCCAGGACCGGCCACCGACACATCGGCGACGCCGCCCTGGGCAAGGCCGACTGCCAGGTTGCGCCCGTACGACACCATCACGTCTACGCCCTCTGTCTGGACAACCTGCTCAGCGCCGAGCAAGGCAGACGATTTCTTCACCTCGCTCGTAGACTCGGTGAAGCCCTCGCCGTTGACGCGGTATTGCGCGCCGGGCAGGGCCTGAGCATTCGCCAGGAAGAAGCCGTTGGCCAGAGCTACGGCTTCATCCGGACCCGGCAGAGCCGAGGGCTGGCCGGGCGCAGGCGGCACCCACAGGGTGTTGGTGTTCTGGTAAACATAGCCGCCGCTGGCGGTGTCCACCTCGAGCGTGCGGGTCATGCCGTCGCTGGTGTCCACCAGCGAGTAGCCGTTCTCCGTCGGCTGGACCTGGCCTTCGATTCCCAGCGCTCCGGCGATGTTCTCCACGTAGGCTGGATCGACCTGGCGCTGGTTCACTTCATAGGTGGGCATGGCGGTGATGGCGCTGGGGTCCACCTTGACCGGGACAGGCTTATAGCACTGATGATCCAGCCAGTAGTAGTAGTTGTCGACGTAGTCGCCGTAGGCGGGGCCGCCTTTGCCCCAGATCTTATCGGAGAAATGACGGGAGTCTTCGGCAATCACGCGGGCAATGACGCTGCTCGGTTGGGTGATGTCGCACATCGTGAACCAGGCTTGGGTGACCGTCTTTCCGGCCAGGAGCTGATTGGCCCACGTGCCTCCTTCATCGGCATCATAGGACACGGTAATGTAGCCCAGGATGAGGTGCTGGCCCATCATGCAGTTGGCCCATCCCCCGCGGTCTGTCAGCGTGAGGCAGGTGCCGAAGGCCATCCACTCATTGTCCTTGTCACCCCAGGACTGGTAGCAGTCGTTTGGCACCAGCCAGTTGCTGGTATGGCCCCAGGGGAAGTAGACGGCGCCGGTGTTACCGTGGTCGCAGTAGTAGGCGATGTCGACGTTGTCGGCAAAGTAGTTCTCGGATCCGCCCTTGGCCGCGCGCTTCCAGTCTGTCTGCCAGGATAGGCTGTTGGCGTAGAGAAAACTGTTGGACCCGGTATAGCCGAAGGCGCGCAGCCGGTTGTAGAAGTTGACGGCCGAGGTCTGGCAGAGGGGCAGGTCCGAGCCGCCGCTGCCAGAGGGCGGCGCGTCGGCCTGGTGTTCTGCGCCCACATCCCAATAACCATCGTCGGCGCTGGCCGGGCCCACAGGTTCGGACCCTACCCCAGGCACGCCAGGGTCCGCCGCCGCCTGCGACGCGAGCACAAGAAGCATCAGCAGGATGACCACCAAACCGGCAAACCATCGCACCTGCACGCGACGCTGCCTGCCATCGAACAATGCGATCGGGTTCATGTTCACCTCCCTCTTTGAAGGTGTATGCGCCGCCGAACACGGCGCATATGAAACTGCTTGGGAACGCTATGTGGTTGCCAGTTGACAGGAGCTGGATCGGGCTCCCCGGTCTCGGTATCGCTGGCCTCCTCTCTCGAGTCTCGGCGGCTCGAGACATTTTCCGCACGATGACTCACTTCACCGCCTTAACCAGGGCGCCAAGGGCTTGACAGCGGCCCGGCTGGGCGGCCGTTCCGCGGCCGCAATCTGGTCATTTCGAGCCTGGTCACCTGATGTCAGGCACACCTGACGCGGCGTCCCAGCGCGAGTGGCCATCCTGGATTGGAAGGGTCGCTTGACGCTGGGGCGCCCACTTGTTCGCGCCGCTGCTGTTACGGATGCCGCCAGTGACGGCGATGATGCCGGCCTTGATCTCGCAGGTGTAACCCAACGTGAAACAAACCACTAGCGCCATTTTACGCCCCCTTTCCCGTCGTGTCAATCACTTTTTAGCAGCACTAATCAAATTCCCTGCCCCCCTGCTGCCGTCTTGACACGCCAAAGCGCCGGGAAAGCTCAGGGGCATTGCGCCATCAGCACGCCCCTATTGCCAGGCCCGCAGGTCGTACCAGTCCCGGCCCACCTCGGGCTCGGCTTTGAGCGGCGCCTTCAGCGCATAGGCCGATTCCATGGTTTCGACTACGAGCGGCGCCACCACAGGCAGCTCCAGTTCAGGCGTCTGCACGACGATCTCATCGTGCACCTGCAGAATCATGCACGCCTGCAGTCCCTGTTCCCGCAGCCGGCGGCTGAGCCGGATCAGAGCGATCTTGAGGATATCGGCGGCGGTTCCCTGGATGGGATGGTTGACGGCGGCGCGTTCGGCGGCGGCGCGGGCCTGCTGGCTCCCTGGAGCGGTCGTCTGCAGCACGGGGAAATAGCGCCGGCGTCCCAACAGCGTTTCCACATACCCGCGCTCGCGCGCCTGGGCAATCGTGTCGTCCAGGTAGCGGCGCACGCCCGGATAGGTGTCAAAGTAGGTCTTCATGAAGCGGCGGGCTTGATCCATGCTCAGCCCGGTGCGGCTGGAAAGCCCGAACGCGCTCACGCCATAGGAGGTGGCAAAGTTCATCATCTTGGCCACGGCGCGCTGTTCGCTCGTCACCTGGTTGAGCGCAACGCCGTAGACCTGGCTGGCAGTGGCGGCATGGATGTCCAACCCGCGGGCAAAGTTGGCCAACAGGGCCTCATCGCCGGAGATGTGCGCCAGGATGCGGAGCTCTACCTGCGAGTAGTCGACGGCCAACAGGTAATGGCCCGGCGGCGCCACAAAGGCCTGGCGGATCTTGCGCCCCAGCTCGCTGCGCACGGGAATGTTCTGCAGGTTGGGGTTGTTGGAGGAGATACGTCCTGTTTCGGCGCCCGTCTGGTCGAACGAGGTATGGATACGGCCGGTCAGGGGATTGATGAGCTGGGGCAGCGTGTCGATGTAAGTGCTGAGCAACTTCTGGAGCTGCCGGTATTCCAGCAGACGGTCCACCACGGGATGGCGCCCGCGCAGGGCCTCCAGCACATCGGCAGCCGTGGAGTAGTAGCCGCTGGCGCTCTTCTTCATCCCCGCAGTGGGCAGGCCCAGGCGTCCGAACAACACATCCGAAAGCTGCTGCGTCGAGTTCAGATTGAAACTGTAACCCACGTCGGCGTAGATGGCGGTCGACAGCTCGGTCAGGCGCGCCTGCAGCTCGACGCTCATCCGGCCCAACACCGCGGGATCGAGCAGGACGCCGGCCATTTCCATGTCGGCCAGCACCGGAATCAGGGGGACTTCCAGCTCCCAGAACAGGCGGTCCAGGCCCCGCTCGGCCAGCTCCGGCAGAATCTGGCCGGCCAACTGCCAGGTCATGTCGGCGTCAGCCGCCGCATACTGCGTGACGGCTGCACTCGGCACCTGGTCCATCGTGAGCTGCTTGCTGCGCTGGCCTGACCCGCGGCCGCTGCCGATCAGCGCCTCGATGGGGGTCATCTCCACGCCAAGACGCTTGAAGGCCAGGCCCTTCAGGCCCAGGTTGTGGCTGCCAGGATCGAGCAGGAACTCCCCGATCATGGTGTCGACCAGGGGCCCCTCGATGGGCAGCCCGTGGCGGCGGCAGACGATGAGATCGTACTTGGCGTTGTGCGCCAGCTTAGCCTTGGCAGCATCGGCCAGATGCGGGCCGATCTGGGCACGCACCTGGTCCAGCGACAACTGCTCCCCTTCCTGATGCCCCACAGGGATGTAGACGTTGCGGTCGGGACCCGCCCCCCAACCCAGGGCCAGACCCACCAGCACCGCCCGATGCTCGTCGGTCGCCGTGGTCTCCACGTCAAACGTGATGCGATCGGCCGACGCCAACGCCTGCGCCACCTCGGCCAGGCTCTCAGGCGTGGTGATGCGACGGTAGCCAGCAGAGGGCTGCGGGGCAGCTTCGCCTGCGTCCGCCGCCTCCTCGGCAAAGAAAGCAAATTGGCCGCCGGCCGCAGGGAGCCTGGGCATGTCCGCCTCGGGCAGACGGGAGAGCAGACTGCGAAACTCCAGGTCCGAAAGCAACTGCACCACGCGGCTGCGGTTGTAGTCATGCACGCGGCAGGCATCCAGGTCGAGCGCAATGCCTGGCACTTCCACGATCGTCGCCAGACTACGCGACAGGTAGGCCGCATCGCGACCCTCGGTCAGGGCGCCGCGGGCGCGGGTCGGGCTAACCTCCTCCAGGTGGGCGTAGATGCCGTCAAGGCTTCCCCAATGCTGCAGCAGCTGCACGGCGCCCTTGTCGCCGATGCCGGCAACGCCGGGGATGTTGTCCGACTTGTCGCCCACCAGGGCCTTGTAGTCGATAAGCTGTTCCGGGGGCAGCCCGTACTTCTCCGCCACGCTGCCCGGCGTGTAGACGATGGTATCGGAGAACTTGCGGCCCGAGGTCAGCACCCAGATCGTCTCCGTGACCACCTGGAGCAGGTCGCGGTCGCCGGTGACGATGAGCGTGTTCACGCCCTGCGCTGCCGCCTGGCGCGCCAGCGTTGCCAGCACGTCATCAGCCTCGTAGCCCTCCGCCGTGAAGACGGGGATGTTGAAGGCCTCGACTACCTGGCGGATGCGTTCGATCTGGAGGCTCAGCTCATCGGGCATGCGCTCGCGCGTCGCCTTGTAGTCCTCAAAGCGGTCATGCCGGAAACTGCGCCCCACGTCAAACGCCACGGCAATGTGCGTCGGCTGCTGTTCCCGAAGGACGTTGAGCAGCATGGAGGTGAAGCCAAAGGTAGCGTTGGTCAGCTCGCCCTGACCCGTCGCCATGTCCGGGGGCAAGGCGAAGAAGGCGCGATAGGCCAGGGAGTGACCGTCAATAAGGATAAGCTTCATGCGCGGACGCCAGGAAAGACACCGCCCACGGCCAGGGGCGCGTGGGCGGTGAGAGAAACGAGACGGACTTCAGCGTCTGACGAGCAGCTTGCCTTCCGTGACCAGGGACTGGATCTGCGGCAAGCCCAGAACATCGGCCCGGAACCGCTGCGCCCTCTTCATGTCAAGACGCAGGGCGCCGGAGGGAAGATCGAGCAAGAAGTTCTCGTTCGACGTGTTCTCCAGCCAGACGAAATCCTGTACCTCCCAGGTCAACTCGGGGGTGCTGCTTTTGCGTTTGGGAAGAGGAAGGCGCATGGCAATGACCGGTTTCTAAACGCGGCGGAAGGTGACGACGCGGCCGCGCAGACGGGTGCTGGGCACACGGGTGAGCACGCGGTCGACAAATTCCTCTTGGACTTCGACGTAGGTGAAACGATCCCGGATGTCGATGTTGCCGACGGCCCGGCCGGGAATGTTGGCTTCATTGGCAATGGCGCCCACGATATCCTTGGGACGCACACCGATGTCGTAGCCGGCATCCATGATCAAACGGATATAGCCCGCTTCGACCTCACGGTCTTCTTCGCGAGGACGCTCGCGCTCCCGATCGCGATCGCGATCCCGTTCGCGCGCCGGCTCGCGATAGCGCTGACTGGCCGCCGGGGCGGAGGGAGAGGCAGGCCGCCGTTCCGTCCGCCGCGTGAAGATGGTTTCGGTCTGCGTGTGCTGGAGCATGCTGACCGCGGCCGCCGCCAATTCCGACCAGTCATGTCCTTCCTGCGCCAGATCGTTCAGCAGCATCATGTAGATCTCAAGGTTGCTGCGGCCGATGATCTCACGCAGCGTTGCCTTGAACGCCTCGGTGCGCTGCGCGACGGCGTCGGCGCGGGCCGGAGGCAGGACGGCTTTGACCCGCAGGCCCAGGAAATTCTCGATTTCGCTGAGCAAGGAGCGCTCCCGCGGCGCCACGAGCGTGAAGACCGAGCCATTCTCCGCCACCAGGCGGGTGCGGCTGGCGTAGATCTCGGCCCCGGTGGGAATGTCATAGGAAAGCGACAGCGGCGTTTCCAACACCAGGCCGTCGCCGCCCGCATCGGTGAGCACCAGGAAATCGAGATTCTCATCCCGCCAGCTGCGGACCAGGCTCTCGCGCGTCTCGGCGTCAGTCTGTCCGGTCAGGGTCGCAGCATGGTAGCCATACGAACGCAGCAATTGGGCTACGTGCTCGGCCTGCGGGCGCAAATTGACGTAGACAAGGCCGCGATCGATGTTCTCGCCGTCCAGCAAACGGCTGAGGACGGTGTCTTTATCGCCGAGCTGGATGTTCTGATAGCGATGCTTGAGCAGGGGGATGGGCGCCGAGACGGCCTCGCGCCGGATGAGCACCGGCTCGAACAGGTGCTGCTCCACCAGGTCCTGAAGCTCAGCATCGAACACGGTGGCGAAGACCGCGGTCTGCCTGGCGCCGGGCATCTGGTCCAGGAGCGTCTCGATGGTGTCGCCCTGGTCGGCGGTGAGCAGCTCATCAGCGCTGTCAATCACCACCATCTGGACATGTTCGAGGGTGAACGTTTCGCGCTCGACGTGCGCTTTCACGCGACCTGGCGTACCGACCACGATCGTCGCCGTGCGATCCAGCCTGCCTACCTCGCGGGCGATGGGTTGTTCATCGCTCACAGGCACCACGTGGATGTTCTGGCTCTCGTGCAGCGCCTGGAAAAGCGCCGAGATGCGCGTGGCATCAGCGCCGTTGGCCACGAGAACGATGACCTGGATGCCCTCGCCTTCGGGGTTAAGCGTCTGCAGGATCGGGAGCACGAAGGCAGCCGTCTTGCCGCTGCCAGGAGCTGCTTCTACCACCACGTCACGCCCCGCCAGGAGCTGCGGCACGACATCACGCTGGAGACGGCTGGGAAGTTCATAGCCCAACGCGTCCAACCCCGCCATGCGCTCGGGGTTCAAGCCCAGTTCAGCAAAAGTCTGACTCATTTTGGAAATACTATCCTCACGAAAGTCTACACAAGATCACCGGTCACTCACCAGTTGAAGCTCCCGGGGGTGCTATCCCACACCGAATGCAAGTATAGCATGTTCCCTCAAACCAGTAAAACGCAAAGGGGGCGTGGGTGCAGTTCATGCTTTCGCGCACCAAAGACCCCTGAGAGGCGGCAAGAACACCTCGCCATTGGGAAACACGTGCGACCGCCTCACGGAGCGCTGGACAAGGTCCCCTTGTCGAGAGTTCAAGACCGGGACTTCTTTGCCGGCTGATCTAGCCGGCGGCTGCGAGCCAGGCTGTTTTTGATGTTATGCAAAGTCGTGCTAGAATCTCATCCGGTCTGAGGCGTTCGTCTCAGCACAGTCCCCTCATAGGAGGTACGGCATGCAAGAACAAGTCCAGGCTTTCCTGGAGTACCTGGAAGTGGAACGCATGTTTTCTCAGAATACGATCGCTGCCTATCGTAACGATCTCGGCCAGTTCCTTAGCTTCTTACAATCGCTTGGTCCTGCCGAACGTCCCCGCGGATGGGGCAACGTGACCCGTGACCATATCATCAAATATATGCTGGACATGCGGGAACGCGAGTACGCGGCCAGCACCATCGCCCGCAAGATCGCGGCAGTCAAGTCCTTCTTCGGCTATATGGTCGAACAGGGTGAGCTGCGCCGGGATCCCACCGCTGAGCTCGATTCACCCAAAGTCGAAAAACATCTGCCAAACACCATGACCCGTGAAGAAGTGGAGCGGCTGTTGAACATGCCGTCCACGTCGACATCCACGGGGCTGCGGGATAAAGCCCTGCTCGAATTACTCTACGCCACAGGCCTGCGGGTGAGCGAGCTGGTGGCCCTCGATGTCGGGGATGTGGACACCAAGGCCGGCACCGTTCGCTGCCTGGGCAAAGGGAGCAAGGAGCGGATGCTGCCTGTGTATGACCAGGCGCTGGAGGTGCTGGAGCGTTACCTGACCAAAGGTCGCCCTGATTTCCTGCATCCCGGCGACGCCGAGCAGGCGCTGTTTTTGAACCGCCGGGGAGAACGTCTGACCCGCCAGGGTCTCTGGCTCATCATCAAGCGCTATGTCGAAGAAGCGGGCATCGCCACCACCGTGACCCCGCACACCCTCCGGCACTCCTTCGCCACCCACATGCTGCGCGGCGGTGCTGGTCTGCGCGAGGTCCAGCAGATGCTGGGCCACGCCAGCATCTCCACCACACAGGTCTACACGCAGGTCACGCGCGATCACCTGCGGGAAGCCTACGATGAAGCGCACCCCAGGGCGTAGGTGAGGCGAAACAGATCATGACAAAGCCAGATTACGAACAGATCGCCGCCTTCATCGCGCAGCATACCCGCCACCGGCCCCAGATCGCCATCGTGCTTGGCTCGGGCTACAGTGCGCTGGCAGACGAAATCACCGACGCCGATACGCTTTCCTATGCCGACATACCCGGATTCCAGCCATCGACCGTCGAAGGACACCGAGGCCAGCTTGTCATCGGTACCCTGGAGAACACACCCGTCTTCGTCATGCAGGGGCGGGTGCATTACTACGAGGGCTTCAGCCCGGAAGAGGTGACGCTTCCGATTCGGGTCATGTACAGCTTTGGGATCGACACCGTGATCCTGACCAATGCCGCCGGAGGCCTGAACCCGGGCTTCCAGCCGGGCGATTTGATGTTGATCGAGGATCAGATCAACCTCGTGGGCATGATCGGTCACAACCCGTTGATGGGACCCAACGATCCCAGCCTTGGCCCCCGCTTTCCCGACATGATCACCGTCTACGATCGGCGTCTGCGGGAACTGACGATCGCGGTGGCTGCCGAGTTGGGGCAGCCTTTGCGCCGCGGCGTCTATGTCGGTCTCTCGGGACCTGCCTTCGAGACACCCGCCGAGGTGCGCTTTGTGCGTCTAATCGGCGGCGATGCCACCGGCATGAGCACAACCAACGAAGCCCTGGTCGCCAGACACGCCGGGATGCGCGTGCTCGGTCTGTCGGGAATCTCCAATGTCGCCGTCGATGCCGTAGACACTCCCCGGGTCACGTCCCATGCCGAAGTGCTTGAAGCTGGCGCCGTGATCGTGCCCCGCATGTTGGCGCTCCTGCGCGGTCTCATGCGGCGCTGGCCCGAAGCGGCCTAGGCCGCACGGCCTTGACCGGGCCGCGCCTTGGGTTGACTCTATGACTGTTCTCATGCGGCTTGTCGCCGCCAATGCTCAGTACATCTACGCATTGTGCGCGCTGGTGGCGCTTTACTATCTGCGCGTCGCCCTGCTTGCCCGCCGCGATCGCCGGTCGGCCATCTTTCCCCTGGAAAAAGAGGTGGCCACGGGCCGTACGCACCGCGCCTTGGGGGTGGCGCTCGTGCTTGCCGCCGTGATGGCCGTCACCTGGGCTGCCACCAATCGCCTGCTGCCCCGTCTTGAGCAGATCGCGGTGCTGATGACGCCCACACCCGACCGCATCGTCCTCATCGATACCCCCACGCCGACCATGGCCCCTCCCACGACGACGCCGACAGCCATGGCGCCCACACCCACCCGCCGTCCCCTCCCCACACCCACCATCGAGATCCGGGCGACTGCCACACCGGCGCCGCCTGCCGTCCGGCTGCCCTCCTGCCCCAATCCAGGAGCCGCTATCGCCGGTCCGGGTGTCGGCCAGCATGTTGCCGGCGCCGTGCCCGTCACAGGGTCGGCCAGCATCGACCGTTTCCAGTTCTACAAGCTGGAGTGGAGCCCGGAGGGTGCGGAACAGTGGAACTGGTTCGCCGGCAGCGATAAGCCCGTGATTGGCGGTGTATTGGGCGTCTTCAACAGCGCGGGTCTCCCTTCCGGCTCCTACGTGATTCGCCTGGTGGTCGTTGACGCCACAGGCAACTACCCGAACCCTTGCACCGTCCAGGTCGTCGTCCCCTGAGCAATGAGAGCTGCGCTGGCGTGCTCGCTCCTCGTCCTGCTGATGCTTGCCGCCTGGCAGCCTCTCGCCGCTGCGGCCGAGACTGGGCCGCTTGCCTGGCAGGCGGGCATGGGGCCGACGGCGCCGGCTACACACCTGGCTTCTGACCCGGCCACGCCAGACTTCCTGGTCGTCTTTGTCGGCCAACAGGTCAGCCGCAATCCCGATCGCACGCAAACCAGCCAGGGGGAAGGCCACAAGACCTGGGCGCCCTATGTGAGCAGCGACGGCGGTGTGACCTGGCAGCCGGCGGGCAATGATCTCGCCTACGCGCAGCCCACGGCGCTCGCCATGACCAAGGGCCGCTCTACCAGCACCATCTGGGTGGGCACGGCTGCCGATGGGCTGTGGCGCAGCGACAACAACGGTCGGACCTGGCGGCCCGTCCTTGTGCGCGGCATGTCGGACCAAAGCGTGGTGGCAATCGTTCAGGATGCCGGCGGGCGCCAGCAGCTCCTCACCCTGGGCAGCGACGAGTACCCAAACAGCTACCTGTATACCAGCACGGACGGCGGCTACAACTGGCAGCAGCACCTGGTGCAATCCTACACCGGCAAACCCGAAACAACCGTCACCGATCTCGCCGCGGACCCGTTCGACCCCGACCATCTCTACGCGGTCACACAGGGTGGTCTGCTCATCAGCCAGGATGCCGGCCTTAGCTGGCGGCAGGCTGCGCTGCCGATAGGCGAAGGTCTTGCACCGGGCGGCGAGACCGCCATTGCGCTCGATCCCACCCAACAGGGATTGATCTACCTGGTGACGGCGCTGGCGGGCAACCCAGGCAAGCTGGCGCTCTTCCGCTCACCCGACGGCGGCGTCACCTGGCAAGACGTCCCGGCGCGATGGAACCAGACCCTTGAGGAGAACGGCGCCCCGATACGGCCCTTGCGGCTCCGCCTCGATCCGGATGACTCGCGGCAATTGCTGTTGGCGACCAATGCCGGGCTGTGGCTGTCGCCAGATGCCGGACTCACCTGGCGCGCTGCTGGCACGGCCCTGGAGGGGATGGCGGTTGACGATATCTTCCTGCACCCGCGCCAGGCGGGCCGTTGGATCGCAGTCGGTCCGGGCGGTGTGTGGCGCACAGACTCGGCGGGCAGCCAGTGGCTTGCCACGAACAGCGGCCTCCCTGCCGCCAGCGCCGTGCGCAGCCTGGCGGCTCTGCCGGACGGCTCACTGCTGGCATTGAGCGGCGATCCGATTTCGGAGAAGGCTTCGGGGCGAACGGTGATGCGCAGCGACCTGACCGCAAATGCGATGACCTGGCTGCCCGCCATGCGCTATCTGGGCAACCTGTCGCTCAGCGATCTGCAGGTCAACCCGAACGAACGCGGCGCCGTCTACGGCCTGGACGGAACAGGGATTGCGCGCAGCAGCGATGGCGGCCGCACCTGGGCGCACTTCAACACGCCGGCGACGCCGGGCCAGCTTGCCTTTGGCAAACAGCCGCAGACGCTCTTCTTTTCCGCTGCTAACGGCCTCTGGCGCTCCACCGACCGCGGCGCGACGTGGCGACAGACGCCGCTCACCGACACCGTGAGTGCTGTCGCCGCCGCTCCCAACGGGGACATCTTTGCCGCTGTGTCGGCAGGGTCAGGCGCCGGCCTGCAGCGGTCGACCGACGCCGGCGATACCTGGCAGACGTCAGGCGCCCTGCCGCCGGGCGAGATCGCCCGACTACGGGTGCACCCTGACGATGCCAGCGATCTCATCGCCCTCTACAAATGGGGCGGTCTGCAGCGGTCGCGCGACGGGGGGCGCACCTGGTATCGCAGCGACAGCGGCATTCCCTCGGGAACCCATTGGCAAGATGGCGCGCCCGTGCGCCCCGAAGGTCCCAACCTGCTGTCATTGCTCATCGACCCCTTGCACACGGAGGAGTGGTGGGCCGGGCGTGATGGCGGCGGCGTGTATCACAGCACCGACAACGGCCGCACCTGGACCGATGCCTCCCAGGACATCGGCGACACCCTGGTGACGGCCCTGGCTCGCGCCCAGGATGGCATCGTCGCCGGCACCAGTAACCTGGGCGTGATCGCCCTCAGCCCGGTCGCCGCGCAGTCCGAGCCGCCCGCCCAGGTGGACGCGCGCATCGAAATCCTCTGGCCGCACGATGGAGCGCCCGTGGACCAGGCACGACAGGGCAACCTGGGGCTGCGCCTGTACAGCAGTCGCACGCTTGAGGTACCGCCTTGCGCCTGGACCCCCACGGTTGAAGTCTGGATGGCGCGCGATGCCGGTCCGCTGCAGCGCCTGGGCACGGCCACCCAGCGCACGGTCGAAGGTCATCCCTTCCCCTTCTGGGAGCTCAACGACGTCGATCTCTCCTGGGCCAACGCACCAGAACACAAGCTCGTGTTTATGTCGCGGGCGGCCCCCGGGCTGGCCGAGAGCGCCAGCAGCGTCTGGGTGCACGCGGCCGATGCCCGCACCTATCTTCCCGATCCGCCTGTGCCCAGCGGCCTGGCATCCGTGCAGCCGGCGTCGGTCGACGCCCTGATTCGCGTGGTTTGGCCGCATGACGAAGCGAACCAGGCCATTCCCGTGGAGCAGGCCAACCTGGCCAACATCAGCGCCGTCCTGTTCGCCAAAGGGACCCATCTTGCCCTGGCAGCCAACCAGCTTCCTGGCCGCGTCTGGCTGGTGGGAGCGCTTGACAACCAGGTGGGACGCCGCCTGGCTGCTGGCATTCCGCGTGTCGTCCAGGCGGATGGCTTCAGCTACACGGTCTATGAGTTCAACAACATCGATGTCAGCCTGGCGCGTGACCCAGAGCATCGTTGGACATTCTGGTTGGAGGTGCCCGGCGTTGACGCCAGCACCAACGTCTGGGTGCATGGCAGCGACGGGCGTACTCGGGCGCCGATGATGCTTGAGCCCATCGCCGGCTGCAAGCCGTAGGATCATGGTGCTGCAGGAACTCATCCCGGGCCTGATCGTTGTCACCCTGGCGGTCCTATCGGCCGTCTGGTGGGTGCGGCGCAGCCGTCGCGGCATCGACTGGGTCATCGCCGCGGCGCCGCTGGCTGCCGTCTTGAGCTACCTCTCCAGCATTCTGTTTCGGGTGCCTGACTATCAGGCCGGCTGCCCTGGCGGCTGTTCCGGCTGGCAAGGCTATCCCATCGCTACGCACCTGGGCAGCACCATCGGCCGGACTGAGTTCGATCCTGTTGGCTTTCTTCTCAACACCGGCTTCTACTATGCTGTTCTGCTGCTGGCGAGTCTGATCGTCACATGGTTAGCCACCTTGCTGCGTTGGGAGGAACGCCGGCTGAGTTGGAAGATCGGCTTCGTGCTGTTCGCGGTCGTCCTGCCGCTGGCGCTGATGCCCACCTATCTGCCGGCCCCGCAACCGTCCCTGACCGGTGAGCCGCAGCGCCTGGCCATCAATGCCGCCCAGGCCTGGAGATGGCAGCTCTTGGCACGCGGTTTGACAGATCGACGCCTGGCCGTAGAAGATGTACGACTACATCCCGACGGTGAGCGCCAACGCGTCTGTTTTCGCGTCTACACCTGGTTCTTCATCCCCTCCCATCGCGTCTATGTCGACCTGGAACCCGCCGGTGTGCGCGCCACGGCCGGCGGTTCCATCCCCTTGAGCGCCTCGTGCTGGGTCCAGCCCTAGCGCGATTCCGCTCCCCGGCTGCCTGAACGCAGCCGGCAGCCCCCACCCCACCTGTGCTATGTCCCGAAACGCCCTGTTCGTTACCATCGTTGTCTTGCTTGTCCTCTGCTGTCTGTGCGCCATGACGGCAGCAGGGATGACCTTCTACCTCATCGGCAGTATCAACGGCGAAGCCGCGTCCACGGCAGAGCCGCTGCAACAGCCAACCCCAGCCTTCGAACAAGCCCCGACCGCCGAACCAGCCCCCACGCGTACGCCAAGGGCGACGCCTGTCCCCGGCACGCCCACCCCGGTTGCCACTGTACCCGCCGGCATGGATACCGAAAGCCAACTGCGCGCAGTCGTTATCCCGACGGCAGACGCTCGCGATCTGGCCACTCGCTTCAAGCCTGAACTCGGAGAAGTGCCGCTGGTGGTCAACGCCACCCCGCCCTCCTACGAGGTTGGCGAGGTCCGCAGTTTCTGGACCTCCAACACGGACACCGACAAGAACACCAAGATCGATGCCGAGCTGGTGCTCAAGACCGATCACCTCTATATGTGGGTGGAAAAGGGCAAGGACGTCAACCTGTCGGCGCTGCGCAAGTCGGCTGAGCTTTTCGATAGCCAAATCTATCCCACCGATCGCAAGTTCTTCGGCAGTGAGTGGACGCCTGGCGTCGACAATGATCCCCGCCTGCACATCCTCCACGCCACCGACCTGGGCAACAGCGTGGCAGGCTACTACTCCTCGGCCGATGAAGTGTCCAGCAAGATCAATCCCTACTCCAACGAGAAGGAGATGTTCTACGTCAACCTGGACAACAACGAGCCCGGCACCGAATTCTACAACGCCACGCTGGCGCATGAGTTCCAGCACATGATTCACTGGAACGAGGACAAGAACGAGTCAACCTGGCTCAACGAGGGCTCGTCCGAGCTGGCCACCCAGCTCAACGATCTCGCGCGCTCCGAGGACTCCATCAAGCCGGATGAGGTTTTCGCCAGCAACCCGGATATCCAGCTCAACACCTGGCCCGACCAGGACCGGGAAGATTCGTACGCGCACTACGGCAACTCCTACCTCTTCCTGAACTACTTCCTCAGCCGTTTTGGCGACAAGGCCACCCAGGCGCTTGTCGCCGATCCGGCCAACGGCATGGAGTCGGTCGACAACGTGCTCAAGGAAATCGGCGCCGGCATCACGGCCGACCAGCTCTTCGGCGACTGGGTGGTTGCCAACTGGCTGGACGATCCCAGCCTTGACAAGGGGCAGTGGGGCTATCCCGACTACGACCCCAAGCCCATGAAGCCCGCCAAGACGTTCAGGAAGCTGCCTGCGGAAGGAAACGGCGACGTGCATCAGTATGCCGCCGATTACATCCGCCTGCCCGGCAGCCAGACTGCCACCATCGACTTCCAGGGCGTCACGACCAACAAACTGGCGCCCACCGATGCCTACAGCGGCCAGTGGGCGTGGTGGAGTAATGTGAACGACGAGTCAGACACCCGCCTGACCCTGCCGGTGGACCTCAAAGGCGTCGACAAGGCAACGCTGCGCTACCGGCTGTGGTACGACATCGAGAAGTTCTGGGATTACGCCTATGTGTCCGCCAGCACCGACGGCGGCAAGACCTGGACGCCCCTGGAAACTGCCAACACGACCAACGAAAATCCCCAGGGCAATGCTTACGGGCCTGGCTACACCGGGACAAGCGGCGGCGCCACGCCGGAATGGATCGAAGAGGAAGTCGATCTCACCCCCTACGCCGGCAAAGACATCCAGATCCGCTTCGAATACGTCACCGATGCGGCCGTGACGCTGCCGGGGATGTTCATCGATGACGTGGAGATTCCTGAGATCGGCTACAAGAACGATTTCGAGAATGGCCCCGGCAACTGGCAGTTGGAGGGCTGGCTGCTCACCAACAACCAACTGGTGCAGAATTGGCGCGTGCAGGCAATCACGACGACGGCCGACGGCAAGGTGCAGGTCACCCAGGTGCCGGTCGGCCCGGATGGTCGCGGCGAGTTGAAGCTGCAGGGGCTGGACAAGAAGAAGGACATTATCCTGGCCATCTCAGCGCTGGCGCCCGCCACCACAGAGACCGCCACTTACCAGTACTCTGTCAAAGGCAATTGACCCCCGCACGTGCCCATTCTGTTCGTCGTGGGGCTCATTCTGCTCCTCGGCTTCGTGTCATTTGCCACCTACCGCACCGGCCAACTGCTGGAGACATGGCAGCCTGAGGAGAATCTGCTGCTGCTGCCCTTCGAAAACCTGGCCCGCCTCGGCATGATCGCGGTGGGCTTCGGCCTGGGCTGGCTCAGCGGCCTCGGTCCTGCGGCCCTGGGATGGATCAGCAAAGACCCCATCGGCGACGCCGGCATCGGAGTAGCAGCCGGCGTCGCCATCTCCCTGGCCCTGCTGCCCCCCACCCTCTGGGTGCAGCGGCACCGGCCGCAGTGGCATTCGGACGTCGTCGAGCGCTCCATCCGCCCGCGCAGTCGCGGCCAGTGGCCCCTGGTCATCCTGGCGCTGATACCCGTCGCCCTCCTGGAAGAGCTGCTCTTTCGCTCCCTGCTCCTGGGCGGCTTTGCCCCCTACGTCAACGTCGTGTTCTTTGCCGTCGCCGCCTCGATCCTGTTCGGACTGCTGCACCGGCCGCAGGGGGAGTGGGGGGTGGCGGGCGTCACCATCGTCGCCCTGATCTTCAGCGCCATGTTCCTCTGGCGCCTGAGCCTCTGGCTCGTCGTCATTGCCCACTGGACGACCAATGTGGCGCAGCTCATCCAGGCCGAGATCCTGAGCCGGCGGGCAGGCCCGGCCTAACGCGCGGGCGAGGTCACCTCGAGACAACCGGCGCCCAACAGCGCTGCCATCGCCGACGCCAGGTCCTCGCAGTAGCGCGTGCTCTCATTTGGGAATGAGAGCTCAAGCTCGTTGTCCACGTGGACGACAAAGCGATCGTCGCCAGGAAAACGCCGGAAGAGGGAAATCGCCTGGGCCAGCCGGTGGCTGTCGCCCTGCCGGTCGGCCCCCCGACGAAAAGTGACTCGCACCAGGCGCGGTGCGGGCGGGGCCTGGACGACGTCGACCGCCACGGTCGCGGCCTTCCGCGGCGGCAGGTCGGAAACCGGCGCCGGCGGCTTCGCCACCGGGGGTTGCGGGGCAGCGCCGTCCGGTGCGCGGTGGCCGTTGGCGCCGGCGGCCGGCTCGTCGGTCTCCGGCGGCACATCCATGAAGCCGGAAGGCTCGTCGGCGACGACGCCGAACGACGCCTCGTCCACCTCCCACAGAACGGGGGGCGTGTCGGCAAAAGCCGGCAGCCGTTCGCCGTTGGCAGGAACGGCGTACTCAAAGCTGTCTGAGATCTGGTCGGCGATCACCGTGACGCGGTCATTGCGCACGTCCACCTTGCCGCGCACCAGCACGACCGTGCCCTCCTGCAGCAGGTGCTCGGGGGTCTGCGCCAGCAGCCGCGGGAAGACGGTGACATCGCACTTGCCCTGCAGGTCCTCCAGGGTGACAAAGGCCATGCGGTCGCCCTTCTTCGTGAAGAAGGTGCGGCAGCCGGCGATCATCCCGGCCAGGGTGACGCCCCTGTCCTTCTTCTCCGGCGTCACCTCGTTGCACAGGCAACTGATGACGTTCTGATACCGGGCCGTGACGCGCTCAAGGGGGTGTTCGGAAACGTAAACGCCGAGCAGTTCCTTCTCCCAGCTCAGGCGATCCTTGCCCGAAAGCGGCTCGATGACCGGCGGCGGGTCGAACAAGGAGTGCACGCCCGACTTGCGCTCGGCAAAGTCAAACAAGTCGAACAGGCTGCCCTGCCCCACCTCGCGTGCCTCCCAGGTAGCGGACGAGAGATTCATCATCCGGTCAAGGACGGCCAGCACTTTGGCCCGGTCGGGCACCAGGCTGTCAAAGGCGCCGGCCTTGACCAGGCATTCCAGGGTGCGCTTGTTGAGGAGACGCAGGTCAACGCGCTCGCACACGTCTTCCAGCGAGGTAAAGGGACCCTCGGCGCGTGCGCGCAGGATCTCGTCGACCGGTCCCTCACCCACGTTCTTGATCGCGCCCAACCCGTAGCGGATGGCCGCGCGCGGCGGCACCGGGAAGGAATACCCCAGCCTTGGATCGCGCTCCGGCGCCTTCATGTGGGACGGCAGTTCCGCCAGGGTGAAATCGATGCCGCTCGCGTTGATATCAGGCGGCAGCACTTCGATGCCCATCCGGCGGCATTCGGTAATAGTGTTGACGACCTTGTCGGTCTTCTCCCGATCCACCAGCAGCAGCGCCGCCATGTACTCCAACGGGTAGCGCGCCTTGAGAAAAGCGGTCTGTACGGTGATCAGGGCGTAGTCGGCGCCGTGCGCCTTCGGAAAGCCGTAACGGGCGAACTTCTCAATGTCGTCGAAGATCTCGGCGGTGATGTCGGCAGGGATGTCCCTCCCGGCTGCGCCCTCGAGCATCTTCGAGCGGTGCTTGAGCAGGTCCTTCTCCTTCTTCTTTGCCACCGCCTTGCGCATGTTATCGGCTTCGGACAGGCTGTACCCCGCCAGGTCCGTGGCGATGCGCATGATCTGTTCCTGGTAGACGATGATGCCGTATGTCTCCCCCAGGATCGGCACCAGCGCCGGATGGTGGTACGTGACCTGCTCCTTGTTGTTCATGCGGGCCACGAAGTTGGGAATGTACTGCAGCGGGCCGGGGCGGTACAGGGACACGACGGCCATGATGTGCTTGATGTTGCTCGGGTGCATCTCGGTCAGGATGCGCCGCATGCCCGCGCTTTCCACCTGGAACACGCCCACGACCTCGCCGCTGGACAGCAGCTTGAAGGACTCCGGGTCATCCGTCGGAATGTTCTGCAGCGTGTAGTGGACACCGTGGCGCTCCTCGATGAGACGCGCCGCCTCCCGCATGATCGAGAGGGTGGCCAGGCCCAGGAAGTCCACCTTGAGCAGGCCGATGGACTCACAGATGGGAAACTCGAACTGCGCCATCGTCTCCGTCACCACGGTCTTCTGCGGCCGCATGATCGGCACGAGGTCCCTCAGCGGCTTGTCCGTCACGATGACGGCGGCAGCGTGCGTCGAGGCATGGCGGGCGACGCCTTCGAGCTGGCGCGTAGCGTCGATCAGACCGCGCACGCTCTCATCGCTCTTGTAGATCTGCGCCAACTCCGGCGAGTAGAACTCCGCGCCCTCGGTGAGACAGGCCTCGATGGTCACGTTCTTGCCGGGGATGGCAGGGATCAGGCGGGCGATCCGGTCGACGTCAGGCAGCGGGATGTCCAGGGCCCGGCCTACATCGCGCACGGCCGCGCGGGCCTTCATGCGCCCGAAGGCGACGATCTGGGCCACGTGATCGGAGCCGTATTTGTCCTGGGTGTACCTGATCATCTCCTCACGGCTGTCGTCGGGGATGTCCAGGTCGAAGTCCGGCATGGAAACGCGGCCGGGATTCAGGAAGCGCTCGAAGATCAGGTCGTGCTCGAGGGGATCGATAAGGGTGATCTCGGTGGCATAGGCGACGATGGAACCCGCCCCGGAACCGCGCACGTTCCACCAGATGTTGCGCCGCTTCATTGCCTGGCAGAGGTCCCAGACAATGATGAAGTAGACGTCGAACCCCATCTGGTGGATGATGCCCAGCTCCTTCTCGGCTCGCTCCACGACGACGGGGTCCGTGGCGCGCGGCCCGTATTTCTCCTTCAGGCCCTCGAAGGTCAGGTAGCGCAGGTAGCTCTGATAGGTGTGTCCGGCCGGAATCTCGATGTCCGGCAGATGGAAGGTGCTGTCCTCCACGTCCACGCTGCACATCTCGGCAACCCGCAGCGTATTGGTGAAGGCCTCTGCGGGCAGGTCGAGGTAGCTACGGAAGGCTGCTTCCAGCTCGCTGCGAGACTTCAGGTAGAAGCTGTCGTTCGCATACCGCAGTCGCTTCGTCGCACTCTTGGTGGCGCCTGTCTGCACGCACAGCAGCGTGTCATGCGCTTCATAGTCCGTGACGCGCACGTAGTGCACGTCATTGGTCACCACCAGGGGGACCTCATAGCGGTGCGCCCAGTCGACAAGCGTGCGGTTGACGGAACGAAGCTGGTCGATGTCGTGCTCCTGCAGCTCGACGTAGAAGCGATCCGGTCCGAAGAGCTCGCGGTAGCGATGAAACCACTCCAGGGCCTTTTTCTCATCGGCGGCGCCGTGCTCATCGTTCAGAAGGCTGGGAACCGTCGCCGCCAGGCAGCCGGTGGTGGTGATCAGCCCCTCGGCGTGATTGGCCAGGTAGTCGAAGTCGATGCGGGGCTTGTAGTAGTAGCCCTCCATCTGGCTGGCGGAAGCGATCTTGATCAGGTTCCTGTAGCCGGTCTGGCTGGCGGCCAGCAGCAGCAGGTGGTTGTTGTCCTTGTCCTGCTCCGAGTCCTTGCCCGACATCGGCCGTCCCGGCAGGGTGATATACGACTCCATGCCGACAATGGGACGCAGGCCCGCATTCCGGGCGGCGCGGTGGAAGGGTACGATACCGTGCATAGCCCCATGATCCGTGAGGGCGATGGCCGGCTGCCCCAGCTCCGCCGCGCGCTTGACCAGCCCGTCGACGCTGGCAAGGCCATCGAGCAATGAAAACTCACTGTGGACGTGCAGATGGACGAAATCTTCGGTGCCAGACATGGGAGGAAGCAAACGGGTCGGGGTGGCGGGTGGCGAAGAACGTTCAAACGTTCAAACGTTCAAACGATAGAACGTGTTTGTCCCAGTGGGCCAGGCGCAGATCGGCGTCGTAGACGAACTTGAGCTCGACGAGGGGAACATCGGGGGCCATGACAAGGGGATAGAAGAGGGCGTCGGCTTGAGGAATGGGTAATTGGGGCACGGTATCGCGATGGAACCAGCCCAGGCGCCCCTCACGGTCGTCGCCGGCCACGTCGCCTTCGGCGACCTGCGTACGGTACACGAACATCAACCACTGCCAGTCGGGCCGGGGCGAGACCTCGGTGATGATCGCCCGCAACTCGGGGTCGATGGCCCGCAGGCCAGTCTCTTCGTAGAGCTCGCGGATGGCGCAGTCACGGGGTGATTCGTCGGCGTGGATCTTGCCGCCCGGCGCCACCCAGAGCCCTAAGTTCGGCTCCTTGTGGCGGTAGAGCATCAGCACCTGATCGCCGCGCACGGCATAGACAAGGGTGGTCAGGATAAAGGGACTCATGCCTCACCCAACGTCACACGAAACACGAAACACGGTGATCCTGTCACGTGCCAATGTACCTGGCATAGATACTGCGGGCCAGGTCGGGGTCTTCGGTACCCTTGATGATGGCGCGGCCGCCCGGAAAGAGGGTGATCTCATAGCCGTCGATGCGGGCGCGCAGCAGATGCTCGTTCACGCTCACCTGGCCCAGGGCTGCCAGCCGGCTGGCGATGATAGCCAGATCGAGTTGGACATGCGGCGCGCTCACCTGCACGGCATTGCGCCCGCACAGCACGGCGCTGCGGCTGCCCACCTCGGCATTGAGGAAGCGGTAGTCGCCCCTGCCGCAGGCCGCACAGGTCGGGCTGCGTCCAGTGGCCTCAAAGACCTCGAAGCTGTTGTCCCAGAGATCGATGTGGATGAGGCCGCGGTTGATCTCGCCGCTGCCGGTCAGGAGTTTGATCGCCTCATTGGCGGCGATGGAGGCAAGCACCCCCACCACGGGTCCCACAACGCCCGCTGTGTCGCAGGTGGCCCCGCCCACAGGCAGCTCCTCGCCCAGCAGGCACTGCAGGCAGCCGGTGGCCGGACGCCCGACCCTGGCGCTGGCGCCATCCGGCACCAGGGTGGCGGTCATACCGTAGCTGGCGACGACGCCCGTGTAGACCCAGGGCAGGCCCAGCGCCAGGCAGGCGTCGTTGAGCAGGTAGCGCGCCTCGAAGTTGTCGCTGCCGTCCAACGCCAGGTCGGCGTCCCGCAGCAGGTCAAGGGCGTTGCCGGGATTGAAGTCAGCCGCCACGCCTTCGACGATGATCTCGCTGTTGATGCCGGCAAGCCTTTCCTCTGCCGCCACGGCCTTGGGCAGACCCGACGCCACATCCTCTTCGTTGTACAGGATCTGGCGCTGCAGGTTGTTCAGCTCCACGTAGTCGCGGTCGACCAGGCGCAGGCGCCCGACGCCGGCCCGGGCCAGGTGGCTGGCGAGGAAGGTGCCGGTGGCGCCGCAGCCGATGATGACCACGGTGCTGTCCAGGAGCTTGCGCTGCCCGGCCTCGCCGATTCCGGCGAAGATGACCTGGCGTTGGTAGCGGGGTGGGAGGGCCATGGGTGAGGGAGGGACGGGGGACGGGTGGCGGGTAACGGATGGCGGAACACGCAGCACGCAGAACAAGACACGAATCACGCACCCCACCTGCGTTTCCCGCGGCCCCACAGCGCCCATTTTACTACGGGAAGCCGCCGCGGTGGTAGTGGGCTCGTACGCTCGACCACCACTTACTTCGATGCCAGATGAATATCTATGAACACCTAACCGATTTCCCAACCCCTCTGCACCTCGTCCAGCAGTGCATTGAGACGCTGCAAGGTATCGGGATCTGGCCGTTGGCCCTCGGCGCTAAGCGTGACCTTAAACGTGAATGCCAACTCAGGCGCGGCCAGCAGCAACTGATCGATCCTTTCGATAAGTCTCGACAATGCAGCGGGATCGAGAACGGTCTCGGCCAACAGCGCCGCCGCCGGACGGCGCACCTTGACGGCCAGGGCGTTGGACGCCGTATCGAGCCGCTGGCGTTCGTCGGCCTCGACCAGCAAACCCTGCCGGATAGCCAATTGCACGGTGGCAAGAAACACATCCGTAGGTACCGACCGGCCCAGATAGCGAGCCTCGATCGCATCTTTGAGCGCGCCCAACGTGGGCATGGCAGCGCCCGTGTAGTCGAGCGCAGACTCGATCATCTGGGTAGAGATCTGAACTTGCTCTACCATACGGAACTTCACGCCGTCGGCGACGGCGGGTGAACAAGGCCAGGTCTCGCTGTCCTCAACACGCTCAAACAGCCTCAAGCTAAGCGCCTCGTTGACGCCATCACTGAAAAGCGACCACGGTATCGGATAACCACGCGTGGCAGCCAGCGCGTTCGTCAGGTTCTTCGCCGTCGTCTGTCCACCCTGCCAGGCCTGCGGCGCCGCCTGGGGGACCAGGTCGGCCCCGCGCAGGAGCGCTGGCGCAGGCAACAACTGCAGATCGTCTGGCAGCGGCTCCGTCGAGAGTGTCTCGCGGCAGAATCCAAGGTTTCCCAGCCGCGCCATGATCGCCCCGCGCTGGACGGCCAGGCGCACGGCCTCGTCCCCAACTTTCGGCGTTGTCAAGCGCGGCGCTTGCGTCCCGTCGAAGAAACTGCGCACCTCAGCTATCCCAATCGGCATCATCGGTGAAGGCCACAGCCCGCTGAGACGCGCGGGGACAAGCAGTTCCGGCTCGATGTGATCAAGGACGGCGAGGCGGGCGGACTGGACCTCCAGTTCCGGCCTTCGCAGGGTCTCGTCATCGGGTGGAACCTGCCACCAAGTGCGGGCAGAGCCATCGGTGCGCGGCAGGCGGAGCACCAGAGCGCCCTCGCGCACGCCGCGCGCTAGCGTTTCATAGAGTGCTTCGGGCCTCAAGAGGCGCGGCAGCCGCGGGAATTGCCCGAACGCGGCCATCAGATCGGTGACACGACGGCTCGTCTGGCCGTCCGCCCATAGCTGGAGGTAGCTTCCGGGCAAGATCAGGTCTGGATCGAGCGTCGTTGCCAGCAGCCGCTCGTCCTCGGCCAGCATGGCCTTGATGCGTTCAAACGGCGTGCCTCCCAGCCCCGGGTAGGAACGCAGTGTCTGCGTTTGGACGCGGCCCGACTCATCCACGGCGACGAGGATGTTGTAGGCGCCGACAACTGCCTCTGGCAAGTTGTTGGCCGCCCCCTGTTTCTTGCCCGGCAATTCCTTCTTCTGTGAATCTGTAAGGAGCTTGAAGTTCTCAGGCTTTTCCAGACGCGCCCAACCCAGCCAACGCCGGACCTGCTCGCGCAGACCCGCCACCCGCGAGACCTCCGGCGCCAGTGCGATGATGTTGTTGCGGTAGATGCGCGGATCGCTGGGGCCGCTCTTTTCGTTGAAGTAGGATTCCACACAGGCAGGAAGCGGCTTACCGGGCTCGACCGCGCATTCCGCCCCCAGAATCAAATAGTGCAGTCTCAGGTTGTCGTTCACATAACCGGGACTCGGCGGCAGACGGTGCACCTCCACCCCGGGATCGGCCGCGGCAAGCTGCGGAATCGCCTGGATGCGGCGTTTCAGTTCTTCTTCGATCTCATCCTCACTGAGCCAGCTCATCGCCTGGACATGCATATGCGTCAGGTTGGGTGTGATGCCCAGTTGCCACGCGTCCGGGTCCTCCACCAGGAACCAGGAGAGGCCGCGCCACTTGCGCAAGCCCTCCTCCAGCGCCGCGCCATCCACGGACGGGTGGGCCAGGAGCGCAAGGAGATCCGTGTGGGCCGCCCGCTGCCCCAGCGGCTGCGAGTGCAGGAAGGTCGCCACAACGGCCTGTTCGATCTCTCGCGCCTGCATCGTTGGCAGCGCCCCCTGTATCTCACGCGCCTTCTCCAGCTCGCCGGTCAGGATCGGCGTCCAGCGCTCGTGCTCCTCGCAGATCTTGATCAGCTCGACGAGCGCTGGCGACGCGCCGCGATCGGCCGGCAGCAGGGCGCTTGGGCCAATGAGGGGCGAGAGGTCCCGACCCTCGCTCTCGCGCAGGGCGGAGGCCAGCAGCCGCAGGGCGCCGCGCGTGCGTTGGAAGCCGCTGATCTGCGTCCACTTCTGGTAGAGGACGTTGATCAGATCCGGGTGGAAGGGGTAGCTGGCCATCAAACGATCATAAGCATCCTGATCGCGCTGGGCTTCGCGCAGTGGCAAGCGCTGCATGGAAGCCATGACCGTATCGATGACGGAACGGCGCTCCTCGGTCTCGGGAACCCGTTCAAACAACCGCCGGCGCAACACCTCGGCCACGTCATCGCGGGCGACCGGATCTACCGGTTCGGCCAGGCGCCCGAAGACATCGTCAAGGGCTGCCAGGCACTGGGTGCCGGTCTGATCGTTGGCTTCGGTGCGGGAGGCGATGAGCGACGCCACAATTGCTGCCCGGTCCACCTTGGCCACCGCCTGGGTGAGCACCTGGTAGAAGTCCTTGATGGTGCCCAGCATGCGCGGGTTGCTGTTGACCAGCCCGCGATAGTACCAGACGGCCTCATCGATGAGCACCAATGAACTCAAGCCTTCCTTGAGCGGCGCCCGCAGTAAATCCACCAGCAGCGGCTCCGCCGGCGAGGTGAAGTCCTCGTCATGGGCCTTGAGCCGGGCATAGCCAACGTCGCCACCCAATTGGTAGGCAAGCGCGCCCCAAAGCGTGCGCACGCGCCGCGTCTTGCCGTCCGGCCCGTAGACCTCCAGCCCTTCCTTGACGTCGAACTGATCGCCCGGCAGCAGCGCCACGCGGGCCTTGGGCGCTTGCGGAAGGCCTGCAAATGCCACGAATTCGCTTACGGTCTTGTGGTCGGCCAGGGTCTGGCCCCGTTCGGCCAGATGCAGCAGCGTGATGAGGGTGTGGGTCTTGCCGCCGCCGTAGGCCACCTGCAACTGCAGCACCGGCTTGCCGCCCTGTCCCGCCAACCGGCGCAGGACATCGCCGGCCAGCGTCTTCATGCTAAAAGTGGGATAGGTGCGGTCGAAGAACATGCCCGGCTCGCGGTACACGGGCCGCGCTTCGCCGGTGCGCACGCCGTTCAGATCGGCTGCAAACTCGTCAAGGGTGAGGGTGCCGCGTCGGACGTCTTCGCGCAGAGTACAGAGTTGGTGCCAGGGTGCGACAGTCATGGCGTTGTCTCCGAACCGGCAACCTGCCGGAGGGCAGCGAGGAAGAGCTGAAGCGATTGGTTGCGACGCTTGGCCTGTTGCATCTCAATGGACCCCGCCAGGCACTCTGCGATCCGTGGTCGATAGTCGCCATGCAGATGATCAGCCAGCCATCGCTTCGGATCCTGCGGTGTGCTCTCCGTGTTTGTGGGCACGCGCCCCACATTCCGCAACCCGCAGTAGGTCGCGCGGCGTTCCAGCCCTGCGATCAGCCAGGACTCCAGCTCCAGGACAGACCAGCAGACCTGAATGGGAATCCCCAATTCGGCGGCGAGCGACTCCACCCGTAGCGCCATATCTTGGCGCTCCTCCGCCAGGGTTTGGTAGGGTGGATAGGTGACATCGCCGTCCATCAGCACGACAAACGCCCGGCCGCCGATCGCATGCTGGCGGCGAACGGTGTCCTCAAAGCCTTGCTTGCGCCGGACGATGTTGGACTTTCCATTCATGGAGATGCAGCGCACCTGGAGACTCTCGCGTTCGGCGAGTCGCGGTACAGCCATTTGATCATCCAAGCCTTCGACCAGGACGTAGATCATGGTCTATCTCCGTTTCCAGAGAGCAGCTCCATCTGAACGGGCTGGTCGCCGAAGCTGCCTTCCCGGTAGAAATCGCTTGGCCGGCCCAGGTTCTCGGCAATCGCCTTCATCACAGAGTCCGGCGCCGCCACAATAGACGGCGCATCTGCCTTTCTCTGGGTCACGAAACAGGCCGTCTGCGCTGCCGTTTCGCGCAGTGCCTCCGGGCTGAGCACGGCATCTACGACTGCCGGGGAGTGCGATGTCAAGAAGACCTGACTGGCGAACTCGGAACTCAGCGACGCCTGCCTGGCCACTTCAACCAGGTGTTGGATGGCGTAGGCGTGCAGCGCGTTTTCAGGCTCCTCGATCACCACGACCGCCGGCGGCACCGGCTGCCTCAGCACGGCCAGCAACCCCAGGAGTCTGATGGTGCCGTCCGACATGTCGGCAAGCTGGAAATCGGCGCCGGTGTCCTGTTCCGTGAAGCGAAGGGTCTGAAAAGTCAGCACCCGGTCGGGCTGGATGTTCTGGATATACGGCACCGCCTCCCGCAAATAGCCCAACAGCCGCTCGCGCGTCGCCTGGTCGCGCAGGAGGCGCGCCAGGTAGGGCGCGATGTTCTCACCGTAGCGGTCGAGCTCGGCGTCGCTCCCCCCTGTGGAACGCTTCGCCATCGCCGCATCGACGTTGTACACCCGCCACGACCCCAGGTAGTCGGTCAGCGTGCGCAGTTCGCCCAGCCGCCCATAGGAATACAAGATCAGTTCCTGGGGATCATCGAATTGCACGATCGCAGGACCAAGCGCCTCGTTCCATTCTTTGACGGTGGTATCCTCACGATGAAAACCCAACGCGATCGGCTGGCTCGTATCGAAGCGCGGCACGCCCGCGCGCGAGGGCTTGCCCGGCTTGCGCTTGTAGACAGTGGCCTGCAGCGATTCCTGGCGCACTTTCACAGCATCTCGTAGCTGGGCCAACTCGAAGGCGTAAATCGCTTCCTTGATGCCGCGCGAGGCATCTTCGCCGAGGCGTAGCTCGATGCGCATCCGGTAGGGCGTGCCAACGCCTGGCCGGCGGGTCCGCACCTGCGCCAGGCCGCCGGCATTCTCAACCGCGGCTGAGAGTCCGCGCTGGCAGAGAGCGGCGACAAAGGCAACCAGGTCCGTGAAGTTGGTCTTGCCCGTGCCGTTGGCGCCGATCAGCAGGTTCATCCGCTGCGGGGAGATGGTAAATTGGCGCAGCCCTTTGAAGGCTCGCACTGAGAATTGCGCAATCATGTTACTCTCCTTGTTCGAGCAGCGACGGCTGCGAAACCGTGGTGGCGCCAGGCCTCCCTCGCCCCCACGCCACCACCGCCTCCAGCAGCGTCCGCTCGCGGCTCTTGGCTGGCGCCATCTCGAGAACGGCCTGAGCAACCTCCCAGAACAAGTCGTTCTGCTGCAGGCCGCGTGCAGCCGCATACGTGTTGAGATCGTCCAGGTTTCCCGCCGCCCACAGGCGCATCAGGCGGTGCAGGGCGTCAATGAGCGGCAGGCCGCCGCTGGGATGCGGCTCGCCGAGGTCATCGCGCCTGCGCTCATCCCACTTCGCCAGCCGCACATCGCTGCCGTCGCCCTTGACCAGCAGGCCGCGCGGGCCGCGCACGTCATTGAGGTCCAGACCGTAGCCCTGCGAGAGCAGAATGCACTCGCCCACCGGCGCATCCTCCAGGCCGAAGGAGCTGCGGTGGATAAGGTAGTAGCGGGTCCACTCGTCCAGCCCCTCGGTGGAGCGCCCGTGCAGAATCTGGCCCAGGGCGAAATCGGCCACCATACGGCGGACCTCGCGCAGGAACTCCCCGACGGTGAAAGGCGTGCCATCCAGCCTGCGCACCTCGTCCCAGGCCGAATACGATTCCAGCGCCGGGCCGACCGCGGCCCAGACAAAGTCCGGCCCGCTGATGCCGATGTCCCAGAAATAGCGCAGGCGTTCGGTGATCCGTTCCTGCATGGCCCGGCGCACGGCCGCGTAGCGGCCCACGCCCGCGCCGGCAGGACGCTTGCGACAAACCAGCCAGATGGACGAAGACAAGGCTGCACTTTCCACTGCTCGAGTGCGGTTGCCCATCTCGGTGTCAACGGGCCATGATGCGGTGACAACAAATCCCGCCTGAATCATCGCCGCGACCAGGGTTTCCCAGGCATCGGGCTCCTTATGCGCAAAGACAACAACCATGCGCCCATCGGAGACAAGCGCCTTCCATGCACGACGGAAAGCCTCCGCCATGCCACTTTCATATTCGGCTTTGCCGGTGCGTCCCGCCTCGCCTCCCCTGGTCTGTTGGACGAGTTCTTCGATCTTGGGACTGAGCGGTGCCGCAAAAACCTCGGGATATCGGTCGCCAACGGTGCGCCGCAGCCAGACGTAGAAGAAATCGGCAATATCGGCATAGGGGATGGAATCATAATAAGGCGGGTCGGTGACAATGACGTCCACGCCGGTTTCTTGCAGCTCGGTCGCGCTCCCTTGCAGAATAGAGGGGGGGGGGGCAACCTGAGACTTGGTAGCGTGTGTCACGACTTTCGCCACCCACTCGATGGCGCCAGAGAAGCCTCCGCTTGTTTCCTCGATCGTGACGCCTTCGATAAAGTCCCAGGTCATTGGCAGGGCAAACCGGGAAAAAGTATTGATGATGCCGCTCTGAGTCGGCGTAGGATCAGGGCGGCAAAGCGTGCTAGACCGATCTGCCAGCCGATCTACCGCCAGCGCAAGATAACCCTGGACTGCCTCTATCCAAGCCTCAGGATAACCACATTTCCGCATCTCGCTTTGTGCCAGGCGTATCCATTTGGCGAACGTCACAAGGGCAAGCAATTGGCGCGGAGTAAACAGGTCGGCCCAACTCCTGAAACCATACTGAGGAATGGTGAAAGCACGTCCAGCGCCGGATGAACTGCTTGTAGGCAACGGTTCTGTGGGCAAACCGTGAGGAATCTGATCAGCGCGGCTGATCAAGGTCTTGGCCGCCCGGCTGGCGGCGGTTTCTTCGTCCTCGGTCGACAGCCGATATTCCCTGCCATAATCGGCCGCTACCTCAACTGCAGTCATCCGGATGCCCATCCTGTCAGTAAAGCCGCATTCCTTCATGTGACCTGTTGTGAGGTGAACACCGCACACCGGGCACCACGATTTTGCGCCCGCCATCGTTCCCTCAGGCACCGCATCCTTGGGACCAGGTGCCCATATTTCGAAATCAACACGATGCGCTTCGGCATTGGGCACCAGACGCAGTGCGCGACGCCCGTTGATGACGACACGGCTCCTGTTCTTCGTCTTCTTCACCCGCAAGAAGTCCGGGCGCGCTCGATTCTCAGGTGTATCAGGCAGCGTCTTTTCGGCTTTCTGTGACAGCCACAATGTCTTTAGCAGCGGTACCTCGGCGCCGCAGGCCGGGTCGGGGCAGGGCACGGTGCGCGCCCACAGGTAGGCCACCGTGGGCTGGCCGTTCACGGTCGGGTAGTAGGGCGCCAGCTCCGCCCGCGCACGCTCCAAGACCCAGTTCCCCCAGTAGCGCACGTGGTCGGCCAGGTCCCCCTCGCGTGCGCCCAGAGGCATCTCGGTCTGGTGAATGCCGGATGGCGAATTGGGAATGGCGGAATCGCTGTCGGCAATCGGCTCGGCAATCCGCACTCCCCAATCCGCAGTTGGCAAGGGCCATGTCTTGCCCGCCAGCCGCTGCGGAAACTCCAGCGTGCACTTGAGGATGAACCAGGCCACGGGGTTGTAGTCGTTGGCGATCACCTCGCAGCCCAGCCGCATCGCCTCCAGCGGGATGGCGCCGCCGCCCGCGAACATGTCCAGCACCCGCGGCGGCCGCTCTCCAAACGCCTTGCGAATCTCCTGCCGGAAGAAGTCCAGCGCCGGGCCATTCTCCGTGCCCCAGTGCGTGATGCTCTCGATCTTCTTGTTCAGGGCATGGCGGCCCGCCTCGTCGCCTGGGTCCGGTAGCAGGGCAGCGATGATGGCAGCGCGGCAGGCGGCCAGCGGCCGCCGCGCCGGCCAGATGTGCAGCGTGCTGATATGGCCGTGGCGCACGTTCTTCTCGTGCCGCGAATCGGCCGAGACCTGTTTCAGGGGAAAGGTTTCTTCGATGAGACGGCGTTGGGTCATGATCTGCTCTCTGAGAAGTCCGACTTCCTCCAGAAGTCAGCCTGCTGGCATTCCGAAAGTCGGGCTTTGGGTTACTCGGCGGCGGCCAGGACCTCGTTGGCTTGAATGCGCACCGCGCCGGTCTGGCGGGCCAACAGGCGGCCAAACGGATCCGGGACGCGATAGAGGACCGGCACCGTCTCACAATGATAGGCGACATAGAGCCAATAGCGGTCGCGGTGGTTGGCCGCCTGCGCCCACTCGTTGGCCGTCAGCTCCACCGGCTGCATCCCGCTCCGGCCCTTGACCTCGACATAGCGGATGGAGCCATCGGCCCGGACAACCTTCAGGTCGAAGCCGGCCTTCAGATTGGGATCGGAGACGTCCTCCCAGATTGAGCCTTCGGCCTCCTCGCGGCGCTTCACCTCGGCCAAAGCCACATGCTCGGCTTGGGCGTCGCGGCGCTGCTCTGCGGCTGCCGGCGGCAGCGGCAGCACAAGTGCCTGGGCGTAGAGGCTGACCGGCCCCAACCGCAAGCGATCGATGTGCGCCTGCAGGTCGACTTCGGCCTCGCGGCGATGGCGATCCAGGGCATCCAGTTCGGCCTCGCATGCAGCCAGCTTCGATTTCGCCGCCGGCACATCCCTCTCCACGGCCTCCCGCAGGAGCTTTCGCTGTTGAAACAGCTCGGCCTGACGCAGATTGTAGGCCGTCCGCAGTTGGCGCTGGCGTTCGGGCAGGCGTGTCTCTTCTTCCCGCCGCTGGGTTTCCAGGGCCGGGTGGCTAACCATCTGCACCAGAACCGCTTCCACCTGCGCCGCGTCCGCGGCAGCAGAAATGACCCTGACTGTCGCCTCATCCGCCAGCGCCGGACTGGCCGCGGCCTCATCATCCGGGAACAGGGTCAAGAGCAGGTGCGCCGGAACCAGCTCACAGCGGCCGTCGCCGTAGCGGCGCACGCCTGTGACTTGCTCGATCACCACCTCAGGTTCGGAGACGTCCGGTTTCTCGGAGAAGCCGGACTTCTGAACCGGGTCCCGCAGCACCGTGGCCTTCGCCAGGTAGAAAAGATAGGGCTCGTCGGCATCGGGGTCCAGGAAGACTGCTCCGCGCAGCGCTTCCTGCTCATACTGCCCCAGAAACAGCGTCGTGATCGTCTCGAAGATGGGCTCGCCTGGGTGCAGATAGACTGCATCCGGGTCGCGGGCCAGGTCAGGCATGGCGCGCTCGCGGTCAAAGGTCAAGCGCTGGCGGATCGACTCGGGATAGGCGGCGAGCGCCCGCTCCACCGCCGCCGGGCACGGATCCAACCAGAAGAGCCCCTCGATGTCGCCCCGGATGCCGGCGCCCACGCGGGGCGCGGTCCATTGGAAGAAGCGCCGGACATAGGCGGGCATCATGCGCCGTACCTCGGCCACCTCGCGCTGGGCCTGCAGCGCCACAAGCAGATTGCGCACCTGGCTGACTTCGACCTTGCGCGTTTGCTCTGAAAGCAGTCGTTCCACCTGCTCCCGGTTGAGCCTGGCAAACTCGCTCTGGGCCTGCGCCTCGTTGCCTTCCACCACGGCTTCGAAGATCAGTTCCGTCAAAGGCTTGCCGGTGAACTGCTGGCCGATGATGTCATACACCTTGTCGTTGCCAAGCTCGCGTCGGATGGCCTCCAGCTTGTCGAGCAGCGTCTTCAGCACCCGCCCCTCGCGGGTGTTGGCCGAGACAAGGTTCAACAGCAGCACATCGTGGTTCTGCTTGTAGCGATGGACGCGACCCATGCGCTGTTCGAGACGGGCCGGGTTCCAGGGGATGTCATAGTTGACCAGGAGCCAACAGAACTGGAGATTGATGCCCTCACCAGCGGCGTCGGTTGCCACCAAGATCCGAGCGCCGTCCGGGTCCTTGAACAAGGCGGCTTGCCTGTCGCGTTCCTGGTAGGGCATGCCGCCGTGGATGATCGCGATCTTGCCGGTGAGGCCTTTGCCCTCCAATCGCTCCACCAGGAAGTTCAGAGTATCGCGAAACTCCGTAAAGATCAGGACCTTGGTATCGGGATACTCCTCAAGCGCCGCCCACAACCGCTCAAACTTGCTTTCGCGTTTCAAACCGTAGACATGGCGGGCAAGCGCCACCAGGCGCTGCACTTCCGCCAGCTCGATGCGCAGTTCGGCAAGGGTGCGGGCATCGGTGGCGCCGGCCAACTCTTCATCCTGGCGCTCAGATTCCTCCCGGTCCTCGACGGCCTCCTCCTCGTCGCCGGTCTTTGTGTCCCGCACGTCGGTGGCCGGCAGACGGCTTTGCCGGGCCGCCAGCTCCTCCTCGCTGACAAGACCGGCTTCCAGGTCCTGGATCGCTGCACCTAGCTTTTCCTCACGACGCACCAACGATCTGAGCAGCGCCCAGGTCGAGGAGGCGAGCCGGCGCTGGAGGATGCTCATGGCCAGACCGGCTGCCGATCGGTTGCGCAGCTTCGCCCGATCGTAGTGCGTCTCGCAGTAACTGGTCGTCTGGTCGTAGAGGTCTTGTTCCTGATCTGCACCCTGCATCAACGGATATTCGACGGTCTTGCTGGAACGGGGCGGGAAGATGGAAGTGCCGTCGAAACGGACCATCTCTTCCTTCATCCTTCGCAGAAGGTAATGCCGCCGCTGAGCCTTTCCCATACGGATGAACGCTTCTTGCGCGGACAACAGCTCAGGCTCCAGCAATCGCCACAGGTAGTAGTAGGGCTCGTCCTTGCCCATGTGCGGCGTCGCGGTCATCAACAGCAGGTGCCGGCCCTGGCGGGCGATCATCTCCGCCATTTCGTAGCGGTGCGTCGTGTCAACGGTCAGGTCGGGATTGCGTCGGGCGGACAGCTTGTGCGCCTCATCGAAAACGACCAGATCATAGGGCGGAGCTTTCTCGAATGCTGTGCGCGCTTTGTCGCGCCAGAGCGTGTCCAGACTGATGATGGCCAGGTCGTTGCGGCGGTCGGAGAAGGGATTGTAGTCGTCCGAAAAATCGGCGCCCGCCAAAATGCGAAAACGGAGCCGGAAGAGCACGCGCAGCTCACGCTCCCAGTTTCCGACCAATCCCGCCGGCGGGACGACCAGGATGCGCTGGAGCTGGCGTCGCAGGAGCATCTCACGCATCAACAGACCTGCCATGATCGTTTTGCCCGCGCCGGCATCATCCGCCAACAGAAAGCGCAGGCGCGGCATCTCCAGCATGCCTGGCTCGTCCAGCGATTGGCCCGGCCCTGCCGGGACGCCGTAGACCGCGGCCAACTGATGGGGCAGCAGATCGATGAGGGAAGTCTCTGTGGCGAAGAGTGGATTGAAGAGATAGGCGTGCCGCAGCCGGTAGGCCTCCGCGACCAACGTCACGACTTCAGGGTCGGCCCGAAATGCGATGGCCCCGGCGCCGAGCACCTCAAACCGGCTTTCCAGCTCACCCAGAGAGAATGGCTGCCGGTCAATGACGCCGGTCTGAGGCTGCTTGAAGCTGAGAAAGACGACCTGGCCGTAGCGCTCGACGGCTTGAACTAGGCGCTCGGCGCCCGTCCGGCGGTCGTACAGTCTTGCACCTGGCTTGAGATCGGAGGGGAGCACGGTGGTGAAATCCTTGCGGGAATGCTGCAATGCACCCACTTTATCTGCCCCTGGCCGGCATCCACAATGCCTTGCAGCGTGCCAGCCTTGCAGAGTTTTGAGACCTGTGATCTGGCACCCGATTCTATCACACTTTCACCACCCTCTCCACCCAACCCGGATACGCTGGTTCTCGCCATCCCCTTGCCCCTATAATGCGACCATCCGGTTGCTGGTCAGGAGTCAAGGAGAACACGCCCATGTCACGCTTCGGCTATCACGGCAGGATCCTGCACATCGACCTGGCCACCCGCGCAACTAGCGTCGAGGAGCCAGATGACGTCTTCTACCGCCTCTACGCCGGCGGCGCCCTGCTGGGCACGTACTACCTGCTGAAGGAGACGGAACCGGGGATCGACCCCCTGGGGCCGGATAACCTCCTGATCTTCGCCAACAGCGTCGTCGCCGGCTATCCTGCCGCCGGCCTGGTGCGCTATGTCGTCTCCGCCAAGTCGCCGCTGACCCACGGCATCGCCGAAGCACGGACCGAGGGCGCCTGGGCGGTTTCCCTGAAGCGGTCGGGCTATGACGCCCTCATCTTCCACGGCGCCGCCTCTTCGCCGGTGGGACTCATGATCGACGACGGCGCCGTCTCGTTCTTCGACGCCGGCGACCTCTGGGGCGCCACGGTGGGAGAGACCACGGATCGCCTGGAAGCCAGCTTCGGGGCCGGCATCGACGTGGCGGCCATCGGGCCGGCCGGCGAGAACCTGGTGCGCTTCGCCAGCATCGTCAGCAGCCGTACCAACCAGGTACAGCGGACGGGCCTGGGCGCAGTCATGGGGGCGAAGAAGCTCAAGGCCCTTGTGCTGCGGGGCGGGCAGCTTCCGCCCATCGCCGACCAGGCCGCCTACGACCGGGTGAACGCCAACTTCGAGTGTGACATCGCGACCAACACCCTCTCCACCTGGCAGAAACAGCTCCCCGGCTTCGCCGTCTGGGTCCACGACCACGGCCTGGATGCCGCCCTGGACATCGAGAACTTCCGAACGGCCGAGTTCGCCGCCGTTGACGCCTACGAGAAACAGCGTTGGCTGCTGCACTACCGCGGGGTGGCGCCCTGCCCGGGCTGCCCCAACGACTGCATGAAGGTCTACCACAGCGATGACATGGCCGGGCTGGACCCTCGCGCCAGCGCCATGCACCAGGAGATCACGGGGGCGATGGGGCCTAACATCGGCACCCGGGACGTGCCCACCCTGCTGCGCTTCAACAACCTGCTCAACCAGCTCGGCATGGACCCCGTCAGCCTGGGCTTCACCCTCTCCTTTGCCATGGAATGCTTCGAGCAGGGGATTCTCACCCCTGCAGATACCGATGGGCTGGACCTGCGCTTCGGTGACGCCGCCGTGACGCTGACCCTGGTGCAGCGCATCGCCCGGCGCGAGGGGTTTGGCGACATCCTGGCCGAAGGGTGCAAGCGGGCAGCCGAGCGCATCGGCCGCGGGTCAGAACGCTTTGCCCTTCACGTTAAGGGACTGGAGATGGTGCCGTTCGAGCCGCGCAGCCAGACCAACCTGGCCACTGGGTTCGCCGTGGCGCCCACAGGGCCGCGTTATGACATCTGCGAACACGATTGGGACTTCGACACCCACGTCGGCTGGGACCACAGCCTGGAATTTGCGCGCACGCTCGGCATCCTGCGGCGCATCCCCATGGACTACTTGGGCGCCGGCAAGGTGCGCAACTACAAGGCGCTCAACAACCTCTGGTCGGCAGCGGACGCCCTGGGCTACTGCATCTTTGCCATCGCCCCCACTCGCGCCCTCAGCCTGCAGATCATGACCGACATGCTGGCGGCGATCACAGGTTGGGAGACCTCTTCGTATGAGCTCCTGCGCTGGGGCGAGCGCCGGAACCACCTCATGCGCTTCTACAACAACCGGGAAGGGCTGGCGCCGGCGGACGACTGGCTGCCGGACCGCTTCTTCGATGAAGCCATCACCGCTGGCCCCAAGGCGGGCGTCAAGCTCGATCGGGAAGGCTTCCGGCGCGTTCTGCAAACCTATTATGAGATGATGGGCTGGGACGAAAATGGCCATCCTCGTCCCGCCACCCTCTACGACCATCACCTGGAATGGGTGCTGGAATGACCCCGCGTACGGGCGTGGAGACCACGCCCGTACGCGAAACAGAATCGCTGCCTCAGACCGCCAGGCGGGCGTCAAGCGACCGCAGTTGGCCGGCCAGCTTGCGCGGATCGGCCAGACCGTAGTTCGCGTACCGCACCACGCCCCCGGGATCGACGACCAGGGTGGTGGGGAGGGTGAACACGCCGTAACGCTCGGCCTTGGCCTGCTCGACGTCCGCGTCCACCTTTTCCACCACGATCCGGTCCGCGAATTCCGCCTGGACCTGCTGCAGGAACCGGCCCTGGGCCGCGCACGGCGCGCAGGCATCGCTGCGGAAATAGAGGAGCATCGGCTTGCCCGCCGCGACGACCGCCCTGCTGGCGCGGCGTAGATGGAGCTGCCTGAACAAGGCGAAAGCGCCAACCCCGGCAGCCATGAGGAAAAGCGTCAACAACAGGCGTTCGAACATGCCATCACCCCCGTTGGATCGGGCTGTAGCGGAAGCCGGGAGCGCCCAGGCGGTTGAGCTGGTAGTAGACGAAACAGCCGGCGCAGAAGCCGAGGAACAGGTTCAGGGCGGCGAGGGCAACCACCAGCCAGACCAGGGCCCACCCCAGCACCGCCTGGCCGAGGAGGAGCGCGATCACCCCAAGGGCAAGGACGACGCCTCCGAAGCCTTGGGCGAAACGATGGGGCTCGGGGTTATCCTCGATCACATCCGGTTTCACCCAGCCGCGCGGCTTGAGGACACGGCGGTAGAACCCCTGGAACAGGGCCAGGCTGGGCCAGGCGGTCCCCACCAGCATCACCGCGGCCACAAACGCGGCGAGGTAGGGAGTGTCGAAGAGGAAGGCCAGGATCGACAGGGCGATGATGAAGCTTTGGTTCACCCGCAGGGCCGAACGATCGACCCTGCGGACGGGAGGTTCAGCGCTCATGCGTCACTTCCCGGCGCTGGCCTGCAGCGCCTGGTCCAGGTCCCACAGAATGTCTTCGATGTCCTCGAGGCCGATGCTCAGACGCACGAAGTCCGGCGTCACACCGGCAAGCTGCTGGTCTTCCTCGCCAAGCTGGCTGTGGGTTGTGGTGGCCGGATGGATGGCCAGGCTCTTGGCGTCGCCGACGTTCGCAAGATGGCTGAACAGCTTCAGGCTCTCGATGAACTTCTTGCCGGCCTCAACCCCACCCTTGATGCCAAAGCCAAGAACGGCGCCAGCGCCCTTAGGCAGGTACTTCTGCGCCCGTTCATGGTCCGGGTGGCTGGCCAGGCTGGGATGCTTGACCCAATTCACCAGGGGATGATCCTGCAGGAAGGCGACCACGCGCTCGGCGTTGGCGACGTGCCGGTCCATGCGCAAGCTCAGCGTCTCAATGCCCTGGATCGTCTGCCAACTGTTGAAGGGCGCCTGGCAGGCGCCGATGTCGCGCAGGATCTGCACGCGGGCCTTGATGATGAACGGAGGCAGCCCCGCTCCCACCAGGTCGGCGTACACCAGGCCGTGATAGCTGGGGTCGGGCGTCGTGAAGTTGGGGAAACGGCCGCTTGCCCAGTCGAAGTTGCCGCCATCCACGATGGCGCCGCCGATGGTGGTGCCGTGTCCGCCCAGGAATTTAGTCGTGCTGTGGGTGACGATGTTGGCGCCCCACTCGAAAGGACGGCAGAGGTAGGGCGTGGCGAACGTGTTGTCAATCATGAGCGGGATGCCGTACTTCTGGCCCAACGCTGCGATCTCCGCGAAGGGGAAGACGGCGATGTCGGGATTGCCCAGCGTCTCACCGTACAGGACCTTGGTGTTGGGCCGGATCGCCTTCTCGAAACCGCTTAGGTCGGCGGGGTCCACGAACGTCACGTCGATGCCGATGCGCGGGAGGGTGTAGGCGAACTGGTTGTAGGTGCCACCGTAGAGACGGCTGCTGGTGACGATGTGGTCGCCAGCGCCGGCAATGGTCAGGATTGCCTGCGCCTGCGCCGCGTGGCCGCTCGAAGTCGCCAGGGCGCCCACGCCGCCTTCCAGGTCGGCCAGGCGCTGTTCAAGCACGTCGGTGGTCGGGTTCATGATGCGCGTGTAGATGTTGCCGAACTCCTGTAGGGCAAACAGCCTGGCGGCATGTTCCGTATGCTTGAACTGGTAGCTCGTGGTCTGGTAGATCGGCACGGCGCGGCTGCCCGTGGTCGGGTCGGGAGCCTGGCCGGCGTGCAGTTGCCGGGTGCTGAAACCGTATTGTCGCTTCGCTGTGTCGGTGGTCATGGGGTTGAGCTCCTTGGGATCAGTCGGTCAGGCCTGCAAACAGGGGCGTGCTGAGATAGCGCTCGCCAAACGAGGGGATGATGACGACGATCAGCTTGCCGGCGTTTTCGGGCCGGTGGGCCACCTGGAGGGCTGCCCAAATGGCGGCGCCGGAGGAGATGCCGACCAGCAGGCCCTCCTCGCGCGCCGTCCGGCGGGCCGTCTCCAGGGCATCTTCGTTCTTGACGCGGATGATCTCGTCGTAGATCTGTGTATTGAGCACGGCGGGTACAAAGCCGGCGCCGATGCCCTGGATGGGATGCGGCCCCTTCTGCCCGCCGGAGAGCACCGGCGAGGCGTCCGGCTCCACGGCAATGGCCTGGAACGAGGGCTTGCGCGCCTTGATGACCTCGCCTACGCCCGTGATCGTGCCGCCGGTGCCGATGCCCGCCACCAGGAAGTCGACCTTGCCGTCGGTGTCAGCCCAGATCTCCTCGGCCGTGGTCCGGCGGTGGATCTCAGGATTGGCGGGGTTCTTGAACTGCTGCGGCAGGAAGTAACGCTCGGGATCGGAGGCGGCGAGAGCCTCCGCCCGGGCAATGGCGCCGCCCATGCCCTCAGGACCGGGGGTCAGCTCCAGCTCGGCGCCGTAGGCGCGCAGCAGCGCCCGGCGCTCCTTGCTCATGGTCTCGGGCATGAACAGCTTGAGCTTGTAGCCGCGGGCGGCAGCGACGAAAGCCAGGGCAATGCCCGTGTTGCCGCTCGTGGGCTCGACGATGATCGTGTCCGGCTTGATCAGACCGGCCTTCTCCGCAGCGTCGATCATGGCGACGCCGATGCGGTCCTTGACGCTGTGCGCCGGATTATAGAACTCCAATTTGGCGACGACTTCGGCGGCGGCGCCGCCGGTCACGCGATTGAGACGAACGAGGGGGGTATTCCCGACCAGGTCGGTGGCGTTGCTCGCGATTCTCATTTGAGTCTCCTGAAGCGAATGCGGACGCAGGGCGCGTGCGCACGGTGATGCCTGCGTGCGCTCACGCTGACTGCAGCTACTGCGATGGATGAGTGCATCCTATCAACCCGGGATCGGATGGGCGGAACAAAGATGCTCGGGGAAAGCGGACGATCTGCACCCTGGCAGACGTCCGCTAGAGACAGATGCAGGGGTGGGGAAAGTGACTCATGATCAGATGCCTGCCCCCGAGATCAGCAGATCATCAAAGACCTCATGCCTCTGCACCGGCTTGCCGGTCATCACCACCGCCAGGGAGGCGCTGTCCATCCGCAGGGCAACCTCGTTGCGAACATCGAGAAAGACCCGGCGAAAGCGGCAGCTCAACTCCTGGCTGCACGGCTCATAGTGGATCACAGAGACACAGTTGATCGGCGCCAGGATGCCGTCAAAGAACCGCACGACCTGGCCCATGGTGATCTGTTCCGGGGCGCGCGCCAGGCAGTAGCCGCCGTGCTTGCCGGGTGTGCTCTCCACCCACCCCTGCGCTTTCAGGTCCAGCATGATATGCTCCAGGAACCTCTTGGGCACGTCGTTCTGCACGGCTAGCTCGCGGATCGAAATCGGCTCGCGACCATAGCGCTCGGCCAGGGTGAACAACACCCGGAGTGCGTAGTCAGCTTGCCTGGAGACCTTCATGCGTGTTCGCCTGCCTGGGATCGTCTAATAACGATAAGATTAGTCGTTATTATGGCATGGCTTTCCGACGGTGTCAAGTACCCTGTCGGAGGAAGAACAGTGCCGCCGCCGGAGGCTTTTTGACAGAACTCCGGCGCTCTGCTAAAGTCCGCCCCCACAACTACAGACAGTGCTTCTCATCCAGAGAGGTGGAGGGACCGGCCCTGTGAAGCCTCGACAACCTGCGTGACGTGGGCACGTGTGCGATGCACACGTGCTGGCGTTCCAAGGTGCCAATTCCGGCAGAGTCATTCTGGAAGATGAGTGGAGTTGCCAGACGCTCGCGCTGCACTTCCCCAAAACGGGGATCTTCAGGTGCAGGACGGCGTGAGGCGGCAAGTTCAGGCCGTTGCGCCCCGCTCATCCCACAAGGCGGGGCGTTTCTTTTGCCCGCGCTGCTGTTGTTATCTCTCCGACCAGGCATTAGCCCGAAGCTTCCACTGAGGAGATTGTGATATGTCACACAGTTCACACATCGAGACACAAGTCGTCCATGCCGGCCAGACGCCAGACCCCGCCACGGGCGCCATCGTGACGCCCATCTACCAGACCTCGACCTTCGTGTTCGACGCTCTCGGCGTGCACAAGGGCTACGACTACTCGCGCACGGCCAACCCCACGCGGACGGCACTGGAGCGCTGCCTGGCGACGCTGGAGGGAGGCGACTACGGCCTGGCCTTCGCCTCGGGCATGGCCGCAACGGATACCATCATCCGGCTGCTCAAGCCTGGCGACCATACGTTGATCGGCGCCGACGTGTACGGCGGCACCTACCGCCTGTTCAAGAGCGAATGGGAGCGCTTTGGCCTGAGCTTCTCTGTGGTGGACATGGCCGACCTGGCAAGCATCGCCGCCGCGCTCCAACCCGAAACGCGTCTGATCTGGCTGGAAACGCCCACCAACCCCATGATGACCCTGGCCGATATCCCGGCCGTGGTTGAGCTCGCGCACCGCCAGAACATCCTGGTCTGCGTGGACAATACCTTCGCCACCCCCTGTGCGCAGCGGCCGCTGGAGCTTGGCGCCGACATCGTCGTCCACTCCACGACGAAGTACCTGAGCGGGCACAACGATGTGGTGGGTGGCGCGGTTGTCGTCAATGACGCCGGCCTGTATGAGCGCCTGACCTTCCTCCAGAATGGGGCCGGCGCCGTGCCGGGTCCCTTCGACTGTTGGCTGACGCTGCGCGGCCTCAAGACCTTGGCCCTGCGCATGCAGGCGCATTCGGCCAACGCGCTGGCCGTCGCCCGCTACCTCGAGGGCCATCCGGCCATTGCCCGCGTGCTCTATCCGGGCCTGCCCTCCCACCCACAGCACGAGCTGGCCCGGCGGCAGATGGCCTTGTTCGGCGGGATGCTCCTCGTGGAACTGGCAGGCGGCGAAGCAGCCGCCCGCCATCTGTGCGAGCATACGCGCCTGTTCGCTCTGGCCGAATCATTGGGTTCGGTGGAGTCACTGCTCGAGCTGCCTGCCATCATGACCCACGCCAGCGTGGTGGGCACCTCCCTGGAGATTGCGCCCTCCCTGGTCCGCATCTCAGTGGGCATCGAGCACGCGGACGACCTCATCGCCGATCTGGAACAGGCGCTCGCCGGGCTGGCCTGAACCTCTCCCCGGGCCGTTAGCCTCACATAGCAGGCCCGGTCATGAGCCTGTGCTCATCGCGAACGGCATCAGCACCGTGAACGTCGTCCCCTGCCCAAGCTCGCTCTGCACCTCGATCCTTCCGCCGTGCGCCTCCACGATGGACTTCGCAATGGCAAGCCCCAGTCCCGACTCGTCCTCCTGCTGGCTGCGGGCCGGGTCCCCACGGTAGAAGCGGTCGAACACATGCGGCAGAACGTCGGACGCAATGCCAGCCCCCGTGTCTGCCACCGCCAGCGCCACCGCATGCTCTCGCCGCCGGGCCGACAAGGTGATCCGCCCTCCTGAGGGCGTATAGCGCAAGGCGTTGCCCACCAGGTTGCCAAGCACCTGGTTCATCCGCTCTGGATCGGCGAGGATGTCCGGCAGCCCGGGCTCCATGGCAACCGCGAGGGAGATCGCCCGCGCTTCGGCCCGAGGGCCATAGGCGGCGACAAGTCGATCGAGCAGAGCGCCGCACGACGTGGGCGTCTTCAGCATCGGCAGCTCGCCAGCATCGGCCAGGGAGAGGGTGCGAAGATCATCCACCAGGCGTTGGAGGTGCTGCATCTCATTGTGCATCGCCTCAAAGCGCTCTGGCGTTGGCTTGAACACCCCATCGCGCAGCCCATCGATGTAGGCATTGATCACGGTGAGGGGGGTGCGCAGGTCGTGGGCGATGTCGGCGGTCATCTGGCGGCGAAGCTCGTTGGCATGGGCCAGGTCGGCGCTGAGGCGATTGAAAGCCTCCGTCAGGGTGCCAAGCTCGTCGGCAGAGCGCACGGGCACCTGCTGCCTCAGTTCACCTGCCGCCATCGCCTGGATCGCCTGTGTCAGATCGCGCAGCGGGCGGGTCAGGCTGCGAGCCAGCAAGATGCCGGCCAGCAGCGCCACCAGCGCCGCCCCCAAGGCAGCCAGCGCCAGGGCCCGGTTGGTGCTCGCCAGGTACTGGATCTCACGTGCGTTGAGCGCGGGCGCCTGGGCCACATCGATCACGGTTCCGACCCTGCGCCCAGCCACTTCAACCGGGGCGCCGCGGTCCAGCAGATCTCTGGGGATGGGATCGCCCACGCGATAGGGCTGCACCGGGGTGACGGCAGTCCCCTTCTCGTCCGCCAGCACAAACTGGGGAGGTCGCGGCGGAGTGCGCGGGTCCGGCGGCGGCGATGCATCCAACCGGCGGAAATAGTCGCCTGCCCCCACCCAGGAGCCGCGGTCATGGTAATAGGCGGCAGCGTTAGCGACGAACTCGTTGCGCAGTTGTCCCATGATGAAACGGTCGAACTCGCGGGTCGTCACCTGCCAGGCAAGGATCGCCGCCAGGCCGACACCCAGCACGCTTGTCAGCAGAAAGGCCACGATCAGCTTGAAAGTCAGCGAGCGCATGGCGGCTGCTACTCATCCGACCGGAACCGGTAGCCCACCCCAAACACCGCCTCGATGTAGGTCGGGTGGCTCGGATCGGGCTCGATCTTGGCGCGCAGATTATGGATGTGCGTGTTCACGGTATGCTCGACGCCCTCGATGGCAATCCCCTGGAGCCGTTCCAACAGTTCCATGCGTGTAAAAGCGCGGCCGGGTGACGCCATCAGGGTCGCGAGCAGCTCGAACTCCGAGGGTGTGAGACGGATCGGATGACCGCCGCGCTGCACCGTGTGCGCATCCAGGTCCAGCGCCAGGTCGCCGGCGCGCAGCACCGCCGGTTGGGGCGCGGCCCCGCCTGAGCGCCGCAGCACCGCCCGGATGCGCGCAACCAGCTCACGTATCCCGAATGGTTTGGTCACATAGTCGTCGGCGCCCAACTCCAGCCCCAGCACCTTGTCAGACTCTTCCACTCGCGCCGTGAGTAGGATCACGGGCGTGTTTCTCTCCTTGCGGTACACGCGCAGGAAGTCGTAACCGCCCATGTCAGGCATCATGATGTCGAGCAGGATCAGATCGGGTTTTTCCTGCCGGGCGGCGTACAGCGCCGTGCGGCCGTTCTCGGCTGTGACCACACGGAAGCCTTCCTCCTCCAGGTAGTCGCGGACGACCGTGCGCACACTCGCTTTGTCGTCAACTACCAGAATCGTCGTTGCCATCGATGCTCCTGCCTGGGGGCCTGGAGGCGCAGCCTCTCAAGGCGCTGTGACCGTGTAAGTATAAGACACGTCACCGCTCTGGCGCCGGCCGTCCTCGTCCTGTGGGAGGTAGGACCGCACATAGTCCACTTTCACCGCCGCCGGTGAGACCGTGACGCGCAGGTAGCCGCAGCAGCCCAGGACGTCGCCGTGAGTGTAGCCATACTCGGCAGCGCTGCCGGTCCTGTCATAGGCCGCATAGCTCGGTTGGGGAACCTCCTGGTACACGATCCCATCGAGCTCCTGCCTGACGAAGAGATGATCGTGCCCGTGGAAGAAGATCGTGACATCGTTGTCGACCAGCAACTGATGGATGGGCGTGCCCCAACCTGGCCGCTGCCCGGTGAAGCTCCAACTGCCATCGGCATTGCGTCCACCCCACTCAAACATGCCGGCCGCCTCAACACCGCCGCGCATGTTCTTGTCGAGGCCGCCAACAAGGTTGTGGGCAAACACGAACTTGAACCTGGCATTGCTGGTCTCCAGCGTCTGTTTGAGCCAACGGTACTGCGCCTCGCCCAGGGTTAGGCTCCAGTTGTCCTCAACGGTACGCGGCTTCTCCGTCGAGTACCAGAAGGGATCGAGCACCACGAACAGGGCGTCGCCCCAAGTCCAGGCGTAGTATCCATCGCGGACGCCGGTCATCGGCTCAACCGCCGTGCTCCCGCCATAGAAGCCGTCCGGCGCTGGGCTGGGATAGTACGCTCGGCGTGCCTGCGTTGCCCAAACGGCCAGATTGCCGGCCATATCGTTCAGTCGCCAGCCCACCTCCCCGTCATGGTTGCCGTTCACCAGGTAGAGCGGCGCCGAGGCCGCCAGGAGGCCGAAGAACGGCCGTATGGCACGGTAGGGCGCCGCAACCTGTTCGAAGCTGGTGGGGGCAAGCTTCTCGGCCATGAACGTGTCGCCGAGGTCGATGTGGAAATCGGGCCTATCGGCAAGAGCACTGTGCAGCGTGGTGCTGTAGACCTCAGCGTTGAAATTGGGATCGCCGTAGTGAGGATCGGCGTCGAGGGTGAAGACAAAGGCGCTCCCCGGCAGTCGCTGGGTATGAAAGGCGTGCTCCTCCCCTACCGCGAAGACGCTCTCACCGGGTGCACGGTAGCGGACCCGATAGCCGTAGGACGCGTCCGGTTGCAGTGCATCCATGCTGACTTCCAGGGGTTGGCCGGCCAGCACCCTGGCGGGCGCCGTCTGGCCGTTGTACACACCTGGAGTCATCCCATATTCGAGGTACACGTCGAGGGCCTCGTCAGAGAGCAGGCTGGCGGTCACTGAGCGATCAGTCGGCCGGCCGAGCACAATGCTGCCCGGAAACGCGGCGGTGGGCGGGGGTGTTGGTGTGGACGGAATGGGTGACATCACCAATGGCAGCGACACGCGATTCGACGTTTCCGTGTGGGGCTGAGATGCACTTGTGACCGTGTAGGAGTAGGCGACCTCGCCATTCTTGTGGCCTTCCGTTTCATTGTCGGGGAGGAAAGCCCGTATGTAGTCCACCGTCACCTGCTCCGGCGCTACCGTCACCCGCACGTGGCCGCTGTTGGGGAACTTGTCGCCGCTCTGGTAGGTGGCCTCGTTCTCATAGGTGTAGAACGGGTTCGCCGGTTCCGGGAGCGTCTGATAAACGACCCCATCCAGCTCCTGGCGAACGAAGATGTGGTCGTGTCCCTGGAAGAAGATGGTGACGCCGTTCTCCGCCATCAGTTGGTGGATGGGCTTGTCCCAGCCAGGGCGGTGCGCGGCGAAGCCGGCGGCGTCGCCCCATTCGTATGTGCCGGCGAGCTCGATGCCGCCGCGCCCGGTACCGTTGACATGATGGGCAAAGACGAACTTGTACCTGGCGCTGCTGGACTCGAGCGTGGCTTTCAACCACTGGTACTGATCTTCGCCGAGGGTGACGTTCCACAGATCGCGCCGGGGCTTCTGGTCACGGCCGGCGCCGAATGGGTTGTCCACTGCCTGTGGGGAGTGCCAGTAGGGATCAATGACCACAAACAGGGCGTCGCCCCACGTCCAGGCGTAGTAGTCTCGCAGTGGACCGATGTACTCCACCGGCTGTGTATCGCCGGTATAGAATCCATCAGGGGAGGGCTGGGGGTAGTAGGCATTGCGGGCGTTCTGCGCCCAAACTGCCACATTGTCCGGCGTGCCATCCAGGTTGGCCAGCGCCGCCTGCTCGTGATTGCCGTTGACCAGGAACACCGGCGCCCCAACCAGTCCCAGCCACTGGCGCTGGTTGGCATAGAGCTGCGTGACCGTCTCGGCGTTGACGGTCTTGAGGGTATCGACGCTGAAGTCGTCGCCGATGGTCATGTAGAAGTCGGGCTGGTCGGCAGCGGCGTTCAACAGGGTGCGCTGGTAGAGGTCTGCGTCGAACTGCTTGTTCACCCGCTCAGGGTGTGAATCGCCCTGGATGTCAAAGCTGAAAGTGCTGCCAGGTGCTCGCTGTGTGACAAAACTGCGTTCCGCACTGGCCGCGAACTCGTCCGTGCTCGCTGCGCGATAGCGGACGCGATAGAACGTGACCGCGTTCGGCGGCAGGCTATCCAACGTGATTTCGGCCGGCTGACCAGCAGCCACAGACACGGGCGGCGTCCGGCCGGTGTAGATGCCGGTCGCCCCACCGTATTCGACGTAGACCTCCAGGGCCTGGGCGGGCAGGACGTTGAGCGCCACCGAATGATCGGTGGGGCGACCCAACATCTCCGGAGCCAGGAACGGCCAGGATGCCTGCGCGGCCGCAGTGGGCTGGTTCTTCGGCCTGGCATCCTTCGAGTTTGCCGCAGGGGTGGCACTTAGGGGAGTGGCCTTCGGGGTCGTGGCCGTTGGCCGCGACCTGCCTGGTTTGGCCTCTTTCTTGTTCGTGTCGACCATGACTGGCGGCGCGCCCGCGCGCTGTCCGCTGTCCACGCCTGGCTGGCTCGCCGCAACACCCGTACATGCGGCGAGCAGAAGCGCCGCAATCAGGAGGAACGGCCAACTGGCAAAAACCTTTGGATTCGGGACTGCCGTCATCTGCTATCCCCCTGAACACCGCTGTTGGGCGCGATTATAGCTGCCCAGATCCTCTCAAACAAATGGCTGAACGGGGTGGATGCCGGCGCGACGACGACCGTCGCCAGTGGCAGTGGCGCAGTGGGCACGACGACCGTGGGCGGGGGCTGCTCCACAGGCAAACGCTGGCCTGCGGCTGGCGGTTGCCCACCAACCGCAGACGGACGGCGCTCCGCAGGTGGCGGCGGGCCGCCGCCTGGCCGCGGCGGACGATGTGCCACGGCCGCGGCCCCTGTGGAGGGCGTCGCCTCGGACACCAGCGGCAGGAAGATCGAGTTGGAACCCGTCACGCCGTACCGCTCGACCGGCAGACCCGGCGTCAGGTCGCGGCCGGCCAGGCCCGCATAGTCCGACTCATAGCGGTAAATCCGAAACACCCCGTTCATGAGCTCGCCCGCGCGCGCCGGATCGGGCGGGATGGCCTCTCCCTGCATGAGCGGCCCCGTGCGCACCACGGGATTGACGTACTTCCAAACCGTCTCCCCGCCCGGCGTGACCTCGATGAACGTGCCGTGGGTGCCGTCGTCAATCAGCGTGTTGCCGTTCGACAGCCGCTGCGCGCCGGAGATCGCCTCCGCGAAGAGGGACGAGGGCGGGTTGGCGGTGTACGTCCAGGTGATACCGGTCGGGCCGAACGCCTGTCCAGCCGTGCGTGTGTAGTTCCCTTCCGCATCCACCGGCGGCGTGAACTCGTCTATCGTCGAGTAGTTGCGCCCCAGGCCATTGTTGAAAACCGTGATGTCGCCCGCGCCCGGGTAGCCCGCCGGAATCCACTCGGCGTCGTGCTGCTGGTAGAGCTTCTGGGCGCTCTGGGTGCCCGCGCCGTAGGCCTTCGGGTTGCCCCAGCGATAGAGTAGATCGCCGCCTACTCCGCGCTTGCCGCCCGTATGTCCGGCCGCCTCGGCTATCGTCGTGCTGTGGTCAATGATCCACACCTCGCTGTTGCCGCGCACACTGAGCATGATCTGGTCGAACGTCGCGTTGTAGTCAATCGAGTTCATGTGGTTCCAGAAGGATGGAATGCGGTTCTCGGTGCCGTCGGCATCAATCAACTCAGGATGCGCAGCTACTGTCCCGTAGTTGGCCTTGCTCGCATCGTAATCCTGGATCAGGTGATCCCATACGCGCCACCGCCAGACCACCGTACCGCCCTTCGGATAGGTGGGCTTCACTTCGACCACGGTGTCGGGCAGCATGTAGCCCTTCGATTGGATTTCAGGGTCGAGTTTGCGCGGATCGAAACCGGCGGCGAGCGCCTCCGCATAGGTACGCTTCTCCACTACCAGCATCAGCAGGTTGCCGTTGGGCAGGATGTGGACATCATGATGCTGCATTTCGGTGGAAGTCGAGTAGTCCAGTTCCCAGACCAGATTGCCATCCCAATCGAATTCTTCGATCCGGCCGCCCTCGCCGCCCCCGCTGCTGAGCGGCCCCTTGACCATCGTGGGGCGCAGCAGGTGGCCGTTCTCCAGCAGATAGACGGATTGGCCCGGCTCATCCAGGCCGCCCGTCCACGTGTGGACGAGCTGGCCCGCGTTGTTGATGAGGTACGTCGCGGTGTAGTGCTTCGGCGCGAACAGGGTGTACCCCTCCCATGCTCGCGTGTCGTCGATGAACAGCCCAACGGTCTGCGCCGTGGTAGCGGGTGTGATGGTTGGCGTGGAGGTGCTGCCGGGCTTCATCGTTGCGGTCGGAGTGGCCGTCGATGTGGTTGCAGGCCCGTGCGTTGGCGTGGGCGTCACGATCGCCGGTGTGATGGTAGCGGTGCTCGTTGCGGTTGCAACGGGCGACGTTCCAGCCGGCCGCACCACACGGAACCCGACGTGGTAGTAGGGATGGTTGGGATCTTGGGGCCCACGGTAGTAGGATGCGTTGCGGTTGGCGACCCGGCCGTGTCCATTTTCGCCGTTGTACCAGTTGCCCCCGCGCATCCCGCGATACGGTTGGCCGTCCGGCATCGGTGAGCCGACGGCCGGCCCGGTCGGGTCAGCGCTGGGGCTGACACTGTAGTAGTCGCGGCCGTACCAGTCGTAGACCCACTCCCAGACGTTGCCCGACATGTCGTACAGCCCGTAACCATTCGCGCCATTCGCGGTCTGGTAGCTGGTCTGGTTACCCGGCCAGCCGAAGTCGGCCTTCTGGCGCAGCGAGCCATCGTAGAATCCGACCGGCGTCGTCCAGGGGAGCGCGCCGGCCTCATATGGATCGCCGGAGCCGGGCCAGTTCGCCTTCGCATTGTCCGCATCGTCGCCCCAGGGGAAGATGCGGTAGGGGCTATACTGCCCGCCGCGGCCCGCGTATTCCCACTCCGCCTCGGTGGGCAGCCGATAGCCGTTCTTGCTGAAATCACAGGCGCCGGTGGACAGGTCGTAACAGCCGGCCAGGCCCGCCTGGCTGCTCAACCAGTTGGTGTAGGCCGCCGCGCCGAACCAGCGCACGCTGGTGATCGGGTGATTGCCGCGGCCGTCCAGCACGCTGAAGGTGCTGCCATCCCACCCGATCCGGCTGTACTCATCCGCCTGTCGCGTGGTGAAGTAGGGGCTGGATGACCCCGCCCCTACGCCATACACGACCCCGTCTTGCACCTCGATCGTGCCTTGCGCCAGCGCCGAGTTGAGGAAATCCGCGTACTGCTGGACGGTGATCTCGTACTTGCCCACGTAGAGCGAGCTGATGCGCACCGTATGGATCGGTGTTTCGTCGCTGGGATGAGCTGGATCCACGTAGTTGTGGTGGTCGCCCATCTCGAACGAGCCGCCAGCGATGAGGACCATTTCGGGGGTGTGGGCTGGTGTTCCACCTGCCTGCCCTCCGCGCACGCAGCGCACCGCCTCGCCGCCCGTCTTGAGGTCATGGCTGACCAGGCCGGTGTCGAAGCTCACTGACCAGGCCTCGGTCGGGGTATTCGTGTTCGACGTGGACGACCAGTAGCGGGCCGAGGCGGTGTCGGGGAACAAGGCCGTGTCCACCGATGGCCGGATGCGCGTGTCGTCGCTGATCGAGCGCAGCTCCGTGATGTTCGGCAGCCGCCAGTCGTCGCGGCCCGCGAGCAAGATGTTCTCACAGGCAGCGAGGGCCGCAGCCCAGGCCACTGTGGGCGTGATTGTCGTCCGCTGCCAGACGAGACCGGTGTGCCCATCCGTCACCGTGCCGTCGCCATTGTTGGCGAAGGCGCTCGTCACGGCGCTGGACGCGCCCTGCACGCAGCGGACGTGAAAGCGCTTTGAGCCGCCTGCGCTGACCGTCTCGCTCTTGGGGTGCGGCCCGATGCCGCCGCCCGCGTTCACCGACCAGGCTTTGGTCGCGTCGCCCGCCTGCTCGTTCACCGTCCACCAGTATTGCGCTGCGGTGGTCACGAAATAGCTCGTATTCAGGGCAGGGTTGATCCGGTCGTGGTCGAGGATGTTGAACAGCTCATGGCTGGAAGGGAGCCGCCAATCGGAGCTGCCGCCCAGGACAAGGTTCTGGCAATAGGTCACTGCGTTCTCCCAGGTCATTTCCCCACCGTCGGTTGCCTGCCAGATCAGACCTGTCACCCGATCGGTGATCGTGCCATTGCCGTTGCCTGTGTAGGCGGGCGGGTTGATGGTGTAGTCCGAGTCCTCGCCGTAGATATCCGTGTAGCTTTTGGTTTGGCCGGTGTCCGGCAATTTGCCGGGAGTTGCGGGAGACGGTGTGGCCGTCGCAGTGGGAGTCTGCGCAGGCGTCGGTGTCGCGGTGGTTCGCGTGGGCGACGTCGTTGCCGTCGGCGACGGAGTGGCCGTTGGCGTCGTTGTGCCTGACCCACCTGTGATCGGTTCCCCCGGCGTCATGTCATGGCCTTGGAACGCCGGATGATCGGCCGCGTAGCGGTACGCCCGGAAGACCGAGTTGGTCATCGGATAGCCGTCGGTCAGCACTTTGACCGGGCCCTCTTTCGTCACGGGGTTGATGTACTCCCACACCAGCTCGCCCGCAGCCGTCACCTCGAACAGGTGACCTTCGGTGTCCGCGCAGATCAGCGTGTTGCCGTTGGGTAGCCGCTGTGCGCTGGAGCCGATGTGGCTGAAAAAGCTCTGGTTGCTCTTGGAGGTGTAGATCCAGGTGATCTGGTTCGACATCTGCTTCGGCTGCTTGTGCGTGTCCTTGGCATTCTCCGAAGTCCATGTGTAATACCCAGCGTCGGGCGGGTTGACGTAGCGCCCTGTGTCGTTCTTGTCACCGTCCAGGTAGCCGTTGATCTCGAAGATGTAGGATTGCGGTGTCCGTTCGAAGAGGTACTGGCCGTTGTTGAAGACCAGGAAATGCCCTGCGCCAGGCAACCCCGGCTTGATCCATTGAATGTCGTGGCTCCCGCCAATCTGCTTGTTGCCCGTGGTCGAGCTGGTCCAGTCCTCCAGGATCGAGGGCGGATTCCCCTGCTCGTAGCGAGCCGGATCGCCGAAGCGATAGAGGAAGTCGCCGGCCGAGGTCGCGGCCAGAGCGATGCCATCCGCCGGCTTGCCGGGGAGGAAGGTGCCATCGTGGTCGATCACGTAGAACTCACCCTGCACGGAGTTGATCACGATCTGGCCCAGCTCATCGTTATAGTCCAACGAGTTACAATGCAGCCAGTCTTTCCTGACAGGGTGGCCTGGCAGGTTGAGGTTCAGCTTGCCAGGGTAGTCAGCGATGGTCTTGCCCGCGCCGACGTAGTTCGCCGCGGTCGGGTCAATGTCCTGGATCACGTGGTCGAAAAACCACCACTCCCAGACGATGTTTCCGGCCATGTCCACTTCCACAACCGCGTCCATCTGTGCGCCGGTGTAGGGCGCGTCCGCAGGATCGCAGCCTGCGGACAGACATTGCTCGTTCGTGACGGTCTTGTTGGCGATGTAGAGCGTGGTGTATGCGCCCAGCTTCTTGTTGAAGATGCGCACGAAATCGTGATGCGGCGCGTAGCCCGACCGCGTTTCCTTGTACTGCCAGACCACGTTCCCGTCCCAATCAAGCTCCTTGAAGCCCGCGAACCCGCTGGGGTCGTCGGTGGCCGCGTCCAGCAAGTGGCCGTTGTCGAGCAAGCGCGGGTTCGTGCCGATGGGCCAGGTGTGCACCAGCCGGCCCGCCATGTCGATCAGGTAGGTCTTGCCGCTGGCCGCAAACAGGGTATAGCCGTTGTAAGCCCGGCTCGCATCCCAGTAGCGCAGCTCGGTCGGTCCCTGGATGGATTCGTAGGCCTGTGCTGAGCCGCTGGCCATCAACGTAATGGCTACGATCGCCAGCAGCGCACACAGGATGAGAATGGTTTCTGTTCGTTTCATGATGATCCCTTCGCTTGCACGGTTCGGTAGATGCGGAAACATCGCCGCGCCCTCTTCTCTTTGAGGGAGAGCGGGAGTTCGGTTCCCCCTTCCCAGCGAAGAAAGTGGGATGGGGGCCAGGTCTGACCGCTTCACGATCTACGGCAGGGTGGCCCTCGTGGGTGGCGGCGGGCCCGGCACGGCGCCGCGACTGCGTACCTCAAAGCCGCCGACTTCGGTGAAGATGGCCGCTCCCGCCTGCACAGGAAACGTCACCGTGACATCTTTCCGGCCGGCCGGCTCGGTCGGCGGGATGTCGAACACCGCCTTGACCACCCGTCCGGCCCGCATGAGGCTGCGCCCCGCCAGGCCGCCGATCTTGACGCTGCCCGGCATGACCTGCGAGGGCAGCGCCGAGGCCGCCAGCGTGATGGTCACCCACACTCCCCGTTGGCCCTGGATCGCATAGGCAGGCGAAACACTGTCGATGCCGCCTGCCAGCGCCCGCGTCGGGGTGGCTGTTGGCCAGGGAGTGCGGGTGGGCGTGCTGGTTCGCAGCGGCGTTGGCGTGGGTGGGATTCGTGTGGGTGTCTTCGTGCGGGTGGCTGTTGCCGTGGGCGGTGGCACCCGTGTGGGTGTGTTGGTCGGCACGGGCGTACTGGTCGGGGTCGCTGTGCCAACGGTTGTCGGCGTCGCCGTGGGCGCCGTCGTCCCGGCGCCGGCAAACAGGAAGTCGCTGCTGGGAATCGCAGGCATCGGGATCGGCTGCGCATACAGATAGGCGCCTGTTGGCAGCGCCAGGTCGCCCAGGATTTGGGACCGCAGAGCATTCAGCTTCGTGCGCTGCGCCTCGGTCAGGCTCCGGTTGACCTGGCTGAAGGCCGTGGCATAGCGGTAGATGATCTCGCCGTCCAGTTCGCCATAGGCCTGCATCAGGGACAAGACCTGCGCCTTGTCGGGCGTCTGCCCTATCATGGCGCTCCGCAGCAGCGTCGCCACCTCTGTGCGCCGGTCGACAATGGCGTACAGGGCCGGTTTCTGCGCCGTGACCAGACCAGTGATGAGGGGCGCCTGATCGGTTGTCAGGCTCTTCAAGAAAGTATCGCCCATCTCGGCCGTCATGGTGACGGGGATGCTGTAACCGGGGTTGCCCACGGCCGGTGCGTCCTTCATGTAGAAGGAGCCAAAATACGTTCCTTGCCGTTCGGGGCAGAAGTACACGTCGGCCTCGACCGAACCGGCATACCAACTGAACATATCGCCGGCGTAGGTCATGACGGCCACCTTGACGTCACGGTCGAGCCCGCGCAGTTCGTCAGGCTCCGCCACGTTGGGCCAGGTCGTCATGCCCTTTCCTACCATCGCGTCAAGATAAGCCCGCTGGCCGGCGGTAAGCTGGCTGATGAGCGCCCCCATCACCTGGGCCCGTTCATAGCTGATCTGGCCATCCAGGCGATAGAGCTGTGCCGAATAGGTCTTGACCGCGGCCTCGTCCAGCCCGGTGCTGCCGGCGGGCACATCGCCTGCCAGCAGGCGGCGGAAAGCGGCCATTAGCACGAAGCGGTCTTGCCCGTATTGGTTGATCTCGCTAGCCTGGCTTTGCGCCAATCCGATCAACTGCATACGCTGGCTGGGCGTGAGGACCTGCAGCATGTTCAGGGCAGCCCTGGTCAGGAAGTCGGTATTGTGACCCATGCCTGTCGGGTCGTTGTCGCGCAGGTATTGGAAGCCCCAGAAGTCGGCGACCTTGCCGGGCGGGAAGAACGAGTCGGCGCCCAGGTTGCCGGTCACAAAGGCCAACCCGTCGAAGGCAATGGTGTTGCGCTGCGCTTCATCGGAGAGCGTTTGGGCGATGGTCATGCCGCCCCCAACAGGAGGCGGCGCGGGTGTGGCGGTCACTCCGGCTGCGGGCGTTGCCGTGGGCAAGGCTGTGATACCGGCATTGCGCACCAGGCGGACGAAGTTGTTAATGCGGATGGCGTCGCCTTGCGGGCCGCGGCCGGTGGGATAGTCGCCTGGGTTGCCGTTCTTGGGATCGCTGCGCTGGCTGCCAGCGCCGTGGACATCGATCCAGGCGCCGTTCATATAGCCAAGCGCCCGACCAAAAGCGATATAGACCCCTGCTGCACCGGAGCCATCGGCGCTGGCATGGGTTGTTCCAGTCCAGTAGAAGGGGTAGTCGGCCTGACCGGCTTCGTTGGTGATGCGTGTGGCCTTGAAGACAGGAGCGATGGCGGCAGAAGCGGTCGTGTCGGGCGAGCGCGTGTAATCCACGATGCTCTGCAGTTCCTTGGCATCCGGAAGGCGCCAGTCGCTGTGCCCCAGGTAGTTGGCAGCGTTCTGGGTTTGCACCCAGGCCAGGGCGCTCTCCCAGCTCATGCCCGTACCGCTGTCCGTCTGCGCCCACACCAGGCCGGTGGCGTTGTCGGTGATGGTGCCGTCGCCATTGTCGGCAAAGCTGTTGGCGCCGTAGCTCGTGTTGCCACGCACACAGATGACGAAAAACGTCTTCGCAGCGCCGCCAGGCATCGTCAGGCCATAGCCTTTGATCCGGCCGTCGGCGAAGTTCACGCCAAACAACATGTCCGAACGGGCCGCATACAGCGTGCCGGAGGCATACTGAGAGTCGATCACACGGTCGCCGGCGCTCGTATCACCGTAGGCAAAGGCAAAGTAGGCCCGATCGATAAAGGGCGTCAGCTCAGAGGTACTGGTTCCGTTGGGGTTGGGGTCCATGCCCCGGAAGTCGATCAGCGAGTAGAGCTCCTTGATCGTCGGCAGGCGCCAGTCGCTGAAGCCGCCGTAACGGGCAGCGTTCAGGGCTGCCGGGCGCGACTGGGCATTGGCCCAACTCAGCTTGTCGGCGGCGGTGAGCGAGCCGTCGCCGTTGGTGTCCGGGCTCCGCTGCCAGGTCAGCCCCGTGTTGCCGTCAGAGACGGTCAGCCCGTCGGCGCTGAGCTGATAACTGGCGGCATGGCGCGTGTCCTGCGCATCCTGGCCGTAGAACGCCTGGCCAGAAGACGGACAGGTGATGGCGGATGAGTTGTTGTAGCATGTGGCCTGGCCGGTATCCACGACGGGATAGACTGGCGCCGATCCTTCCCGGCGGTGCTGGGCACTACCGGTGAGCGAGGGTTTGGCCCCAATGACCTGGGAGCAGACAGTCCCCAGACTGAGCACAAGCGACGCCAAAAGCAACGTTGCAGCAAACCAGGATGAGCGAATGCCTTTCACGGTAACCTCCGGGAGGGTGGTAGGTGTCAACTGCTGCCAGCATACCGGAGAGTTATCCAGAAACGGTTCAGAATCGGAATGGATCCGATCCAGAACGCGGGCCGTATTGAAGGTCCCCCTATCCCAAAGTCATACGAAGTGCCTTCCGATTGAAGGTACTACATCCCTGATGGCGCGCACCATCGGTCGCTCGTTCCTGCCTTGTTCCAGTCCTGCAGCCGGCTGGGTGATCGGTGAATCGCCGTTCAGTATTGAAGCGCCAGGACAGATTGGCGAGAAGGGTTGTCCTACACGGCCTGGGAGTCGGTTGCGGCCTGGCTGCCGGTGTCCATGGGCAGCGGGATCGTGGCCACAATCGCCACCCAGCGCCGTGTCTCCTCGAAACTGGCCAGAATCATCAGCACCGCCATCGTCAGCGGCATGGCAATCAGGGCAGCGGTGCCGCCCAACAGCCACATCCAGAAGATGAAAGCCAGGAAGACAACGGTGGGCGAAACGCTCAGGCCCTTGCCCATGATGATGGGCGAGACGATATTCTCGGCGGTGGCATTGACGACGATCGTCAGGACGATGAGCAGCACCGCCATGCCCACCCCGTATTCGGCATAGGCGAGGATAAGCGGCGGCGCCACCGCGATCATGATGCCGATATAGGGAATGTAGCTCATGAAGAACATCAGCACACCCCACAGCAGCGCGTTGGGGATGCCCATCAACCAGAGGATCACCGTCATGCCGGCGCCGGTGATCAGGTTGACGATCGTGCGCAGGCCAAAGTAGCGGATGAAGATCCGGACCAGGGTCAGGGTCTTCCAGGTGACGATGTGATCGACGCCGAACACGCTCGCCAGGCGGGCTCTGAACTGCGAGCCTTCGGCCAGCAGGAAAGCTGTCACCACCAGCACGATCAGGCTTTGCTTGGCGATGCTGGCGACCACATCCAACGTTCCTTTCAGAAAGCCCTGCAGGGCGCCAGGGCTGACGCCAGACAGAGCCTGCTGGAACGCGGCGCTCTGACCCAGTGCGGCTGCCCCTGCCTCCAGCTCGCTCTGTCGCTGGGCGAGCTGCGCATCAAGGCCATCGAGGCTCGCCATCATGGCTGCGACCGAATAGCCGACCAGCCAGACCAGGAAGAAGACGACGGCGACAAGCAGCGCCGCCGTCAACAGCAGCGCCACGGCTGCGGGCACCTTCCTGCGCAGCAGGCCGTTGTAGACCGGGAAGAGCAGCGATGCGGCAAAAGCCGACATCAAGAGGGGAATCAAGAGCGGGGCCGAGAAGCGAAGCCCTGCCAGCAGGACCGCCAATGCAGTCACGATGAACAAGGGCCGGACAACGGATGGAAAACGCATGTCTGGAATGACCCCCAGGTGGTGTGCTGTCTTGTGTCGGTCAAACGGCCGGAGCCGTCGCCATTATGCCGCATGCTTTGGCCCCACACCAATTACGGCATCCCCTCAGTTTTCATAAGCAGGCGCCAGCGACTCCCCTCTGGTGGACTTCGGCTTCATGTGGACCTGGAGGTGCAGCGTGCAGAGGTCTTTCGCCTACCCCTCTGCACGCTGCACCATGTCGCACTCTGCCAGGTGGAGCTGCGGTCTCCCCCGGTTGAGGCCCGGTCGTCTGAGACCGCAGCGAGACGGACGCTTCTAGCTACAGCCCTGCCCTACCGAAGACAGACTGGTGACTGGCGCCCACAGCGGCGGGTTGCCCATCGCCGCTTCAGGCTGGATCATGTACCAATCCATGCCGTTGTAGACCGCTCGCTGCTTGGCTTCGACAGGTCCGCCCGCCGCGAACTGCGAGTTCGAAGGCCCGCCGGGGTAGACGTACAGCGGCCCGCCGGGGGCGCCCACAACAGTGCACTGCCCCGACGCGTAGACGACGGGAGCGCTGCCGCTGCCCCCCGAGCCTGCCCCGGAATAAGTGATCGAGACCGCGGCCATCGCCGGGACTCCAGGCGAGGTCGCCTGGATCGCGCCGGGCATCACGCTGGTCGCGTTCACAGTAAGGCTGGTAGACCAGGTGCCTTCGCCGCCAACGCCCACGTTGGCGCCCTGAAGGACGGTCGCCTTCTGCGCTAGCACCCGTCCGCCGCTGTCCAAGGCCGTGACCACGACGTTGCCTTCGGGCAGGCCGGCGCCCATGCCGCTGACTGCAAAGGTGGCGGGCAGGTTGGCGCCAGCCTGCGGGTTGCTGATGCTAAGGTAGGGCGCCTTGGATGGCGGTGCGCTGGCCAGACCGGGAATGATGAGCTGGCGTCCGGGGTAGAGCCCCCCGCCGCCGTTGGCGTTGGAGATGGTCTCCCAGGGCAGCCCAAACCGCTGGCCGATGGAGTACCAGGTGTCGCCGGCCGCCACCGTGTATACATTGCCGGTCACCGTGCCGTTGGCGTACATGCTCGGCCCGTGATCGTAGACACCGCTGGGCGGCGCCGGGCAGCGGTTGGGAACGTAGATTAGGGTGCCTGGGTGCAGCGTGTTGGGGTCGGGACCAATGGCGGCGGCATTGATCTGGTAGATCTCTTCCCAGGTGGTGCAGTACTTGCTGGCGATCTTGGCCAGCGTGTCGCCCTGCTGCACTGTGTAGGGGACGATCGTGTAACCTTGGGCAGAGACGGTGCTCGCCAGGGTGATGCTGAAGACGAGGACAGCGGCAAGCATCAGGATGTGGCGTCTCATGGTATTGCTCCTGAGCGGGCTACCGGGCGGCCGGCGCCAAGGGAGTAGGGGTTGCCTTTGGGTCGGTTGTGATGGTCATCCTGCCTCCAACCACCGTGTCCGGCGCCATACTGGCAACATAGACCTTATAGGCGCCGGGAACGGCGTTGGGAACATCGACCACCGGGTTCAAGTTGCCAGGGGCGGCATCCATGCCGCAGAGCACTTGCCGGTTCGGCGTCACAACCGCCAGTGAGCTGTCTTTGAGGGCCTCGAAGTACAGGCGCAGGTCCTGGCTTCTGCCGCTCCATTTGAAGCTGTAGCTGGGAACGGGACTCAGGAATCCGGCGCAAGCCAACTTGCCGTCCTCCACCTTGAAGGCGGTGATCCCCCCACCGCCAGCGGCAAAGGTATGAACGGGCTTGAAGTCGGCCCGCAGCTCCGCCGACCCGAAAATGGCCGTGCGGTCCAGGAGCAGGTCGTTCAGGTTCAGGGATGGCAGCGCCGCGGCGAGAGGGCGTGTTCGCCGGTGCAGCAGCGAGCTCAGGTCGAGAGCTGCCAGACTGGCGTCATCCAGGCTGGCCTGCGTCAGGGCCAGGAAGCCCAGGGCTGGCGCGTCTTTCTTAGCCGAGCCCACATAGACCTTGTAGGCGCCCGCTGCGGGATCGGCGATGGTCACCAGCGGAGCCACGGTGTTCAGGCCAGCATCGTCGTTGCAGAGGATAGTGCCGTCCGGCTTCTGCACCACCAGCACAGCGTCGTCGTCGCTGTAGACAAACAAATTGAGCCGTTCAGCACTGCCGCTCCAGTTGACGACAGCATTCGGCTCGGCGCCGACAAAGCCGTTGCAGCCAGCCTGGAGGCTGGCTGCCGCCTGGTCCACATGACCGACGACAGGAATCAGGTAAGGATCCAGGATGAAGCCGGCCTGCAGGTTGACCGCAGCCAAGGTCTTGTCCGCCGCCGGGTCCCCGGAGAGAGGTGCGCCAGGTACCTCTTGGCTAGCGCCTGTCCCGGAGAGCGCAGGGGTGGGCGTTGCCGTGACTGTAGGCGCCACGGCGGCCAGGGCCGCCGGCTGAAAGCCCTCGGTTAAGAGGAAGCCAAGGGTCATAGCGACCAGCACGACCGCTGCCGATACCAGATAGAAGCGTTTTGTGTTCATACTGTCCATTCCTCATCTGCACTTGTCCACGACTATGGCGCCGGGCCGGCGTTCTTGAAGATCTGGATGGGACCGCCGGTGGGCATTTTCAGACCCAATTCGTTGCCGCCCAGCTATACCCGGAAGTCCTGCGCGGCGGCCAGGCTGCTGATTAGGTCCTGGAAGCGGGAGTTGGCGCCGCATTCTCCCAGGGTCGCGGCCCCAAGCCAGTTGCGCACACTGCCCACCATACCGCCGTCGTAGGCGTAGCCGCCGGTGACCTGGTGGCAGCCGCCCCTAATGCTCAGTCCTACATCTCGACCACGAACGTTGTCTTTCCAAGGCGGAACATGGACATAGCGTCTCCTTGAGTGTGCGTCAGGTGGCAAGGGGGTGATGGCCAAGTCACACCATCAAGACGACTCTTTGGCAGACAGTGTTCCAGGTCATTGAACGGGAAGCCGCCAGGACCAGGGATTCCCGATCTTCCGCGGTTCGACGTCAAAGCAGTTCGTCGATCTGATCCAATTTCGCCTTCAGGTCAGCCGTAACGCGTTCCTGCTCTTCCAGCATGCGCTTGATCTCGGCGATCCTGGCCTTGGGGTCATTGGCGTCAGCCGCTGGTTCTTCGACTGGCTTCTTTGAGGGAGAGAGAAAGGTATTGGCAAGGAAACCGCTCAGAGTGCCGAACAACCCCACACCCGCCGTCATGACGAACAAGCCGACGAGGCGACCCTGGTTGGTCACCGGGTACCGATCGCCGTAGCCCACGGTCGTGATCGTGACGTACGTCCACCAAAGGGCGTCAGAGGCGCTCGTGATGTTGGCGTTGGGCGATGCGGATTCGACCTTCAGCACAGCGAGGGCGCCAAACTCAAGCACGCACATCACCAGGAACACCACTGTCAGCAGGGCGTTCTCAGCCCGATGGGTGATGAACTCATTCACCAGGTTCTTGAAGCCGAACTCCATGAACAGGCGAATGACCCGCCACAGCCGGAAAGTGCGCAGGATCTTGAGCTGAGGGAAGGGCAAGCTGGAGAGCAGGTCGGCCCAGCCAAAGCCGCGGAAGAAATACTGCCAACGAGCCTCGGACGTGAAGAAGCGATACAGAAAATCCGCCAGGAAGATGGGCGTCATGACCGCGTTCATGACCTCGAGGATGTTCTGCAGGCCTTGTACAAGGGGAAACAGATACAGCAGCGCCAGGTTGACGATCGATAGGATCGACAATGCCCCAATGAACAGCTCGTATCCGATATTCTTCAGCTCGCGCTTTTTTGCCGGCTTTGACGCCACGGGGTCGCCTCCCTATCGCCTCTGACTTCTGGTGTAGCGTGCAGGAACAGAGTTCTGATCCTGCACGCTACATGCTACCTCTGGCCCGTACGCCTAACTGGCGGCCTCTTCCAGCGCTTCGCCGGTGGCGGCCAGCGCCTCGGCTTGACCGATCTGTTCGGCGCCGGCGGCGACATCGGCCACGCTGGCCACCACGGCGGTACGCGCCAGGTCCCTCAGATCTTGGGAGGCCTCAATCTCGGCGGCGCCCACCACCGCCATCGCCGCGCCTTCCTCGGCCAGGGCGACGCTCGCTTCAGCCGCCTTCGCCGCCACGGCCTTGCGCGCCATGCCTTCCACCATCTCATTGGCGCCCAGCGCGCCCACCTGGCCGGCCGTGTCACGCATAGTACTGGCCACCGCCCGGGCTGCCCCGAATTTCACGATCGACTTGACGGCAAGCTCGTGCAGCGCCTCGCTCTTGACCGCCAGGAACTCCGCCAGCACCGGCATGTCGCGCAGCGCCACGATGTCGCCCGCCACCGCCATCTGCCCGGCGATCGCCGCAATCTCCATCGCGTGCATCAGGTCGCTGGCCCCCAGCATCCGCACGATCTCGCCCTGCACCTCGATGTCCTGCGACGCCGCCAGCATGTCCTCCCCTTGCGCAACGTCCGCATCGCCTGCCGCCGACACCACCTCGCCGATGCGGGCGACGCCCTCCGCCACCCTGATCTGGTCGATGCCGCGGGTCATGTCGCTGGCGCCCGCCGCCAGGGCGGCGCGGCTGGCCCGGCTGGCCTCGTCCGCCAGCTCCAGCTCCTCAGCGCCTTGCGCCACCTGCACGGCGCCCGACACCGCTTCGACGACGGCGACGGTTTCGACGGCCTCGGCCGTCTCCATCAGCTCACGCTTGCTCCGGGTGACCTGCTTGCTCTTTGCTGCCATGATGGATTCTCCTTGCAGTGAAATTGAAGAAGTGAAGGCGACCAGCGTCCCGTTGACGCCGGCGCCTGCAAAACGGTGAGAAAACGATACTATCCAGGCCCTCAGGGTAGAGGTCAGGATTTCCAGACCGCGTTGGACTCGGGACCGGGCGAATCATCCTTGAGCGCCTTCTTCAGGCTCTCCTCGGCCTCGCTCGACAGGTTCGTCTGCAGGACCTTGCCCTGGTACTGGCGCAGGATGGCCAACGTCGCCGCTTCGTTCTCATGGCTCGTCAGCACGAACAGCGCCGAGGTGCCGGGCTTGATCTCCTCGCCTACTTCCTTGACAAACTTGCCGTCGACGCCCAGGTTCAGGAATCTGCCTACCACGGCGCCGCTGGCCAGGCCGAATACCAGGCCACCGACGGGAAAGAGGATGCCGCCGATGAGCAGGCCCAGCAGCCCGCCCACGCCGGTCGCCGTCCAGGTGCCGCGCGAGACCTGGTTCTGCACGTGGACCTTGCCTTCGGCGTCCTTAACGACGACCGCGGCATCGTCGATGGTCAGGGCGCCTTCGTGCTTGCCCTTGACCAGGGCCTCGCGCACCTGGTCGGCGGCGTCCATGGTATCGAAGGTCAGAACAATGAGATTGCTAGCCATAGGGTTCTCCTTGGTGTGGGTGAAGAAAGACAGGACAAGGGTGGACGACCATCAGGGCAGGGCAAACACCACCCTATGCGGAACCTGCCAGGATATTGATAGCGCTGCCGGCAATGGCCGTCAGGGTGATGATCGAGACCGTCGACTGCAGAAGCATGAGCATTTTGGCGCGACGGGTCAGGGGGAGGGTGTCGGTGGGGCTGAAGGCAAAGCTGGTGGTGAAGGCCACATAGAGATAGTCCGAGTACCGGGGCTGCCAGCCTTCATAGCGGGGCAGATCGCCGCCGCGCTGCGGAAACAGGAAATCCCAGGGCTCATCGGTCCGCGGTGGCTCTTCCACACCCGGTGGGTCGATGATCCAGTACCAGATCGAGAAGATGAGGATGTTCGAAACCGCCAACAGCACCACGTCAAACAGCAGCGTCCTCACGACGGCTGCAGACATGTGGAACAGCGCATCCGTCAACGCCGTCATGTTGCCAAGCAAGCCAAGGGTGAAGATGGCGTTGACGGCGATGATCGCCTTGAAGAGGGCGGCCCTGCGATTCAGGAGCCACAGCACGACGAGAATCAGGATCAGGATAGCCCGGAACGCGAACCAGGCACGCGGGAAGGGGCCACGCTCAAAGCCCGGCAGCAGGTTGTTCAATCTGCCGAACGCCGTGGTGTAGGAGACGCCGTTCTGCAGTACCACGATGGCCATGAGAACTAACACGACCATCGTGAGAGAGGGAGAGCGCTTGGCGACGAATTCTGGCATTGGCTCCAGCTCGAGAGAAGTGGCGATCACAACAACGCTGGCGGGAATTCAACGCCGGTGGCGTTGAATTCCCGCCTTCCTGCGCAAGCGCGCAAGCCGTTACGAACGCTTCGATCGGCTTAAGCCGCGGGCATGTCTTCCTGGGGCTTGTCCGCCTTGAGCTCGGCTTCGGGCAGATCGCCCTCGGGCGCAGACGGGGTTGCCAGGTTGGCCTCGGCGCTCTTGTACCAGCGCACCAACTGGTACTTGGCCACGTCCTGGCCTCCCAGGCCGAAGGCCAGGGCGGCGGCCAGGGCGGCGCCAGCCAGGATCAGGCCAAACGACATGTTGACGACATCGTTGGCGAGACCCACCTGGTCCAGGGCCATGGCGACGGCAAAGACGATGATGGCGATGCGCGCCAGCAGCGCCAGCACCCGTTTCTGCTCCAGGCCTGTGCTGAGAATGATCTTGCCCGCCAGGTTGGCCAGGTAGATGCCGACGACCAGGATGACCAGGCTGAGGAGCAGCCTGGCCAGGAAAGCCATGAAGGCCATCAACATCGCCACCAGGGCGGACCAGCCCAGGATACCCGCGGCCGCAATTGCGGCGACGAGCATGATGACCACCAGGACGATGTAGCCGACGACCTTGGAGGGGCTCGTCGCCGGCGTCTCGGAGATCTCACCCAGGCTGACCCTCGCCACCAGGGCGTCAAAGCCGGCGTTCGCCAGTAGTTGGGTCACCAGGTCGGCGATCACCCGCGCCACCATGTAGGAAACGCCGAGGACGACCAGCGCGGCGAAGATCTTGGGAATCGCCGCCAGCACCTGCATCAGCATGTCAGACAGCGGCTGCGCCAGGTAGGTCAGGCCGGTGGCGTCCAGGGCCGCGATCACGACGGGAATGAAGACGATGACGTAGACGACGTAGCCGAGCAATCCCGACAGGTTGAGCTTGCCCAGGTAGGGAGACAATCCCACCCGGTCGCTCAGCGCATCAGCGCCAAACGCGTGCAGAGCCGAGGCCACGATGCGCTGCAGGATGCGGGCAACGAACAGGCCAACGACCAGGATGACCACCGCCGCCAACAAACGCGGCAGGAAGGCCAGCAGATCCGTGAGCATCGCTTCGATGGGCGCCAGGATGCCCGTCAATCCCAACACACCCAGGATCGCCGGCAGGAAGAGCAGCCAGACAAGCCAGTAGACCGCCTCGCCGATGGCCGAAGAGATCGGCGCCGGCTCCATGCCGGCCGGCTCGGTCACCTTCTTATCTGCCCCGGCGCCGTGCAGCAGCCGGGTGACGATCGCCCTGAGCACGCGCGCGACGATCCAGGCAATGACCGCCAAGACGATCGCATAGACGACCCTGGGCAGATAGACAAACACCTGTTCGAGCATGGCCGTGAACATTGCCGTGATCGACGTCAGTCCGATGGCATCGAGAGCGCCCAGGACCGCGATGAAGATCACCAGGTAGTACACGACCTTGGAGATGATATCTTCCAGGCTCAGCGGTTTTTCGCCAGCGCCTTCCAGCTCTTTGCCCAGCCGGGCATCGAGCTTCAACCATTGCAACACCTTCCGAGTGACCGCCGCCAACACGCGCGCGATGATCCAGCCGATAACCAGGATCAACAGCGCCGCAATGATGCGTGGAACCCAGACCTCCAGTGTGGACAGGAGGATTTGTCCATTGCCTACCATAGGGCTTCTCCTTGCGATGAACGTTGAGGATGGAAAATGGGTGCGATTAGCGAGGAGTAGCAGCCACAAGGCCACTACCCTCACAGAGTCTCATTGCCTGCTCATCAGCATGTGCCAGTAATCGTCCGGCGAGATGAGGTGGCTGTGATCGTCGTCTCCAATGCTCAGCTCCACCCATTTGATGTGGCCGTTGAAGACGGTTTCGTCGACCTTCAGGCCGGGGGTGACGGGTGTGCCCAGCTCATGCCCGATCTCCAGGCCTTCGGTCGCAGAGAACCAGGAGGGCTGGGTCACTGCTACCCTTCCTTCGCCCACCTTGTGCCCATCGTAGTAGAGCCTGACACCACCCCCCTTGGCAAGCCCGCCGCCGTCATAGACGAACTCCATGCGCACCTGGTGCTCGCCCTCGGGCAAGGGTTGGGTCGCGTCGGTGACGAAGGTCTGCAAGCCGAACAGGTTGTAGATAAAGCGAGCGCGTCCGCCATCCATCAGCAAGCCCCAGCCGCCAATGCCTCCGCCCAAGGCCACGATAGTGCCCTGACCGCCGCTCTTGGGGACGACGAGCTGGGCCGTGATCTGGAAGGACTTGTTGTGCGTATCGAGCACAGTCGCTTCCGAAATACGCCGCATTCCGGAGAAGTAGACCTGTTTCTTGCCCTTCGCCACGGTCGGACGTCCGGCGGTGGTGGCGGTGAAGCGCTCCACGCGGCGGTCATCCAACGGCAGCACGTTGTACTTGGTCGCTTCGATGATGAAAAGCCGCTGCAGCTTCGCCAGCATCTCTGGATTCTCTTTGGCCAGGTCATGTGCCTGCGAGTAATCCTTGTTCCCGTCGTACAGTTCCCACTTGTCGTCATCAAAAGCAGGTAGATGCGATGTGACCAACCAGGGCGTACTGTGTCGTGTGCAGGCGCTCCAGCCCTTGTAGTAGATGCCGCGGTTGCAGAACATCTCGAAGTACTGCAATTCGTGGCGTTCGGGCGCCTGCGCCTCATTGAAGGAATAGAGCAGACTCGTCCCTTCCATCGGGCTTTGCGTCACACCGTGCACCTGGATCGGTTCCGGGATGTTCGCCGCTTCGAGCACCGTCGGCGCCACATCGATCACATGAGCAAACTGGAAGCGCTGCCCGCCCTTGTCCTGGATGCCCTTGGGCCAATGCACGATCGTCCCCGTGCGCGTGCCGCCCCAGTGTGAGGCCACCTGTTTCGTCCACTGATAGGGCGTATCCATCGCCCACGCCCAGCCGACCGCGTAGTGATTGTACGCATTGACGCTGCCCCATTCATCGAGTTTCGACTGCAGGAACTCGGGCGTCTCAATGGCTCCCGCCATGCCGTTCAGGACGATCATCTCATTGAAGGTGCCGTTCACGGTGCCTTCCGCCGAAGCCCCGTTATCGCCGATGATGCAGAAGATCAGCGTGTTATCCAGAATGCCCAATTCCTCGATGGCAGCAACCACGCGCCCGACGTGGTGGTCGGTGTGTTCCATGAAAGCGGCATAGGTTTCCATCTGCCGTTCCAGCACGGGCTTCAGCGCCGCGGGCATCTCATCCCACGCCGGGATTTCCTCCGGGCGCGGGGTCAGCTCGGCGCTCTCGGGAATCACGCCCAGCTCTTTTTGCCTGGCAAACGTGATCTCGCGCTGCTTGTCCCAGCCGTGCGCGAACTTGCCTTCGTACTTGTCGATCCAGGCCTTGGGCACATGGTGCGGCGCGTGCGTGGCGCCCGGCGCAAAATAGACGAAGAACGGCTTGCGGGGCGCCACCGACTTCTGGGTGCGAATCCAGTTGATCGCATGGTCGGCAAGGTCTTCGGTCAGGTGATACCCCTCTTGGGGCGTCTTGTCCACTTCGACAGGCGTGGTGCCTTCATAGAGCGACGGGTAGTACTGGTTGTCTTCGCCGCCGATGAAACCGTAGAAGTGCTCGAAGCCGGAGCCGGTGGGCCAGGTGTCAAACGGGCCCACGGGGCTGTTGTGGAAGACGGGCACTTCGTGGCACTTGCCGAACTGCGCCGTGCTGTAGCCGTTCAGCTTGAGCGTCTCCGCCAGCGGCTGTTTGCTGTTGGGGCGCACCGAAGTCTGGCCGGGCGCTGCCGTTGCGAGTTCGGTGATGCAGCCCATGTTGACCGAGTGATGGTTGCGTCCGGTCAGCAGCGCTGCGCGCGTCGGCGCGCACAGCGCCGTATTATGAAAGCGGTTGTAGCGCAGGCCGCCATTCGCCAGCTTCTCGAAGTTTGGCGTGTCGCACGGGCCGCCGAAGGCGCTTGACGAACCGTAGCCGGCGTCGTCGAGCAGGATGATCAGGACATTAGGAGCGCCTTCTGGCGGTTCGATCTGCCGGATAGGGGGGAACCTGGTGTCCGGGTCCTTCGCATCGTAGGTAGTCAGGCCGTAATGCACCTGATCGGGGATAGGGAGAATCGAGCGACTGCTCATGTCAGACAGCTTTGGCATATGGATACTCCTCGGGGATGCAGCAACTGCCGAAGGTCACGGCACAGTGTGGGCGGGGGGCGCTGCGGCGCCCCCCGCCAGGTAGCAGTTTCGCCAGCTACTGCCGCGCCATGGCCACGCGCAGGCGCTCTTCCGGGCTGATCAGATGATCCTGATCGTCGGCGCCCTGGTCGAGCTGGATCCAGTTGATGGCGCCGTTGAACTTGCTGGTCTCGGCTGTGTAATCGGGCGAGACGGTCGAGCCGGTTTCGTTGCCGACATCGCACGTTTCATCCGCCGAGAAGATCAGCGGCTGCGTAGCGGGAAGGACGCCCTCTCCCACGGGCTGCCCATCGACGAACAGCGTCACCTTGCCGCCCTTGGCCAGGCCGCCACCGGCATAGGCAAACTCCATTCGCACCTGGTGCTTGCCTGCAGGCAGAACATCAGAGGATTCCGTGTTGAACTGCCGCACACCAAACAGGTTGTAGCAGTACTTGAGCTTGCCTTCCTTGGCATACAGCGCCCAGCCGCCAAACTCGCCGCCTTGGGCGATGATGACACCGTTCGCCTTGCCTGAGGGCAGCACCACTTCGGCGGTGACGGCGTGCGACCTGTTCTTGAGGCTGAGGACCGAGCTTTCGCTGAGCCGTCCCATACCGCTGAAGAGCAACTGCGACTTGCCCTTGATCAGGGTCGGTCGGCCCGCCGACTCGGCGATCAAACGCTCCACACGGCGGTCGTCCAGCGGCAGCACGCTGTAGCGCGCACACTCGATCAGGAACAGCCGCTACAGATCCCTGAGCATATCCGGGTTTTCTTTGGCTAGGTCGTGCGCCTGCGTCCAGTCATCCGGCCCATAGAGTTCCCAGACGTCGTCGTCGATAGGAGGCAGGGCTGTACCCATCATCCACGGGATGCTGTGTCGCGTCACGGCGGTCCAACCTTTGTGATAGATGCCGCGGTTGACAAACATCTCGAAGTACTGGGTTTCCCGCCGCTCGGCCGCCTTGGCGTCGTTGAAGCTGTAGGTCATGCTCACGCCTTCGTACGGTTTTTGCTGGATGCCATGGACAAAAACCGGCTCAGGCAGTCCGGCGGCCTCGAGCACGGTGGGGGCCACATCGATGACGTGATGGAACTGCGTGCGGACCTCGCCCTTGGCCTGGATGCCACGCGGCCAGTGGACGATGGCGCCGGTCCGCGTGCCACCCCAGTGTGAGGCCACCTGCTTGGTCCACTGGTAGGGCGTATCCAGGGCATGTGCCCAACCCACAGCGTAGTGGTTATACGACGTCGGCGTCCCGAACTCACCCACCTTGGAGGCCATAAACTCGACGGACTCCATTGCTGAGGCGCCGTTCAGCGAGAAGTACTCGTTGAAAGTGCCATGGACGGTGCCTTCGGCGCTGGCGCCGTTGTCGCCGATGATGTAGTAGATCACGGTGTCGTCCAAGATGCCGAGATCAGCGATGGCGTCGATCACGCGGCCGACATGATGGTCGGTGTGTTCCATGAACCCGGCGTAGACCTCCATTTGCCGGATCAGAACCGGCTTGAGGTTGGGATCCATCTCATCCCACGCCGGAATCTCCTTGGGCCGTGCGGTCAGGTCGGCGTTCTGTGGGATCACCCCAAGCTCCTTCTGCCGCGCAAAGATCTCCTCGCGCAATTTGTCCCAACCCTGGTCGAACTTGCCCTTGTACTTCTCCGACCACTCCGTGGACACGTGATGGGGCGCGTGCGTCGCACCGGGCGCGAAGTACACGAAGAAGGGTTTGTCAGGCATCAGCGCCTTCTGCTGGCGGATGTAGTTGATGGCGTGATCCGCCAGGTCTTCGGTCAGGTGATAACCCTCTTCGGGGGTCTTGGGCGGTTCAACGGGCGTATTGCCCTCGTAGAGCGACGGATAGTACTGGTTCGATTCGCCGCCGATGAAACCATAGAAGTACTCGAAGCCGTTGCCGCCCGCCGGCCAGCGGTCGAAGGGACCCAGCGGGCTGGTCTCCCACACCGGCACCTCGTGGCACTTGCCGAACTGGGCCGTGCTGTAACCGTTGAGCTTGAGCGTCTCGGCGAGCGGAGCGCAGTTGTCGGGACGCATCGAGTTGTACCCCGGCGCCGAAGTGGCGAGCTCGGTGATGCCGCCCATGCCGACCGTGTGGTGGTTCCGTCCGGTCAACAGGGCCGCCCGCGTCGGCGAACAGAGGGCGGTGTTGTGGAAGCGGTTGTACCTGAGCCCACCTGCGGCGAGTTTCTCGGCGTTGGGCGTGTGGCAGGGTCCGCCAAACGCGCTCGCAGAGCCGAAGCCGGCATCGTCGATCAGGATTATCAGCACGTTTGGCGCCCCTGCGGGCGGGCGCAGCGGCTCGATGGGCGGAAAGGTGGACTCTGGATCCTTGGCGTCGTACTTGATCAGTCCCGCGTAGGAATGCTGCGGAATGGGCAGGACTGCGCGCGCGTGCCGATCGGGTTGGTTAGTCATGAGTGTCCTCCGAGGGAATAGAATTTCTGTCGATGGCGCCAGCATGCTGTTGCACGCGACCAGGGGCGCGCACGCGGTACTGGACGCAGTAGGGGCTATTTCGATTCAGGCGGCGGCGTTGGCTTGGTTCCTGTAGCCTGCGAACCACCGCTGGCCGGAGGCGGAGGCGCCGCCGCGGACTTCTTTCCGGCCAGGAATCCCCCCTGGTAGGCGATGCTGGCGCCGGCCAGGACGATGACGATCAGGGTGCTGATGATGCCCTGGAGGGATGGCAGGAAGGCGACAAGCCCGCGTGTCACCAGCAGGGCGCCGATCAGGCCGGCCAGGATGATGATCCCCCAGTCCTGCGAACCCTTGCGGGCGCGCCTGATCAGGATCAGGCCCACAACGCCGCCCACCACCGCCAGCAGCCAGCGCATCAAGCCAAGATCGAGACTGAAGAGGTCCAGGAACCCCAACACGATGGCGGCGCCGCCAAGCGCACCGATCACCAGGACGATGACGTCGATGAGCCCTTTGGCAAACCCGGCGAGAAAGAAGCCTGCGATGGCCAGGGCGACGGGCAAGCCAAGCGTCACCCAGGGTCCTGAGGTGCCGGGAAACAGGGCCAGCAAGCCGACGCCGAGCAGAGCGCCGACGGCCGCACCCAGCACCGCCAACCGCTTACCGAGCAAGAGGACGGCAGCGCCCACGATGATGATGAAGAGCGGAAACGCGGTCGGAATCATGGTAAGAACCCTCCTTTAGACATGGATGATCGAGGACAGACCCGGGCCAGGCTGCGCCAGGGGAGCGGAGGCTACCCGCCCTCTCATTTGGAGATGGGGTTGTTGCAGGCGCTGGGCAGCGCGACCGTCTTGTTGGCGTTGGTGCTGGTCAGATCGAGCTGGATGCCAAAATCCCCTTCAAACTTGAGGGGTTCGAACGAGCCGCTGTACCGGCCGCGAAAAGCCACGGGATAGCCGGTCTTGGCGTCGACATAGAGATCGGCGTCTTCTGCCGACCACAGCGACTCGCCGAAAGTCCTGAGCTTCTCGTTCTTGCTGTGCTGCGCGGCGGCAAGGAAGGCGTCCCCATCGATGACGTAGTGCTTGACGGTCGTGCCGTTCAGCGTTTCTTCGCCAACCAGCTTGCCACGCGCCACGTCGCTGCTGGTGAACATCGCCCACAGGCTCTGCGGACTCATGTCATCCAGCGCCGCCGTCGCATTGAGGGCCTTGGGCTTGACGCAAACCGGCACAAAGCCATTGATGACGACGTAGGCGCCCTCAGGCACTTTGTAGAGGTCAACCTTGGACGGCGTGAACAACCCTACCAGGGAGCCGCCAACCTTGGTGGCGAGATCGCCCAACAGACTGCCAGAGACCGTGATCTGGCTCTTGCCCTGATTGTTCGTCAGCAAGCCCGTCAGATCGCCCTGCGCCCGCTGGCCATCGATGAGACCGTTGACGTCAAGCTTGACGGTCGCACTGAACGAGGGCAAGTCGGCGATCGACTTGAGCGGGATGGCATCACCGGCAGGTGGGGTAGGCGTGGCTGCCGCCGCACCAAGTCCAACGGTGGAGAGGGCCGACCCGCGGGCGTTGAACGCCAGCAAGAGCACGGCTGCGGTCATGACCACAGCCATTCCCAGAACAACCGCAAGGTTCCGAATCGTTGTTTTCATCACTGCGAGCTCCTTTATTGCTTCGGGGCAGCGCCGCCGTTCTTGAACAGCATGCGTTGGGCGCCGCCCGCCGTTTCCAGCGCAAGGTTGCCGGCGCCATCAGGACCGCCAGCGACGATGTTGCCCAGCAACTGCGTGTAGACCTGGTCCAGCGACGCGTCCCCGCAGTAGGCCATGCTGCTGGCGCCCAGCTTGATAATGAGGCCGTTCTCCTGCGAGTAGGTGCCGGTGAAAGTGTTGCAGTCGGCCTTGCCGTTGAGCGTGCCATCGGCGTTGAAGACGATCGTGTAGTTCTCAGGGTTGGGCACCGTGGTGGTGACCTTGGTGGTTTGGTCGGTCACGCTCATCCACTGCCAGACGATGCCTTGAATGGTGTTGGTCGGTGTAGGCGTCGCCGGCGGCGCGCAGGCGGCCACCAGCAGCACAACCGCCATGAGGGACGCCCATAGGACTGTTTTGGAGATGAGACTTCTCATTGGTTCAATTCCTTTTCAAGGTGAAATAGGGACAAGGGTTTGCGCCTAATCGGTAGGCGCGGCCGCCTGCGGATTTGCTACCGCAGCCTGGCTGCGGGCGCCAAGACGATTGGCAGTCGGCAGCAGGATCAACAGCAGCAGGATGGCCGCCACTAACACAAAGGAGAGCGTGTTGGTGCCGGAGAAGTTCTGGGCGCTGACAAGAATGGCCGCCGAGACGTTGCGTTGGGCAGTGCCCAACCCCATCACGCTGCGCACCCCGGCTTCACGACCGCCCAGCAGGAAGCCAATGGCGAAACAGCCCAAGATGAAGACGAGCAGCGCCAGGATGCCGCCGGAGCCGATGAAGTCCAGAATGTTGTTCACGTTCAACCCCAGCCCGACCACCAGCAGGACCAGGATGGCGAGGCTGGAGACCCTGTTCAGGAACGGCTGCCAACGCGCCGCATCCTGCGGCGAATGTGACTTGAACAGCAGCCCGATCGCCAGCGGGATCAGCATCAGCACGATCAGTGACTTGGCGATGTCCCACGGGTTGACGGACACCCCCTTGAGCAGCAGGGGCAGGACGAAGGGCATGTAGACGATGGTGGCCACCATCAGCAGCACCATCAGGCCCACACCAAGAGCGACATTGCCCTTGGCTCCCTGCACCAGCTTGGGCAGGAAAGGAGCGCCCGCTGCCGTCGCCAAGACGATGAGGCCGACCCGCAGGGACTGTTCCAGCGGGATGGCAAGGGTGATAGCGTAGGCAAGCAGGGGCACCAGCACGAAGTTGGCCAGCAGCGCCAGCACCACCAGCCGCACGTTCTTCAGCGGCTGGATGATCTGGCCCATCGTCAGGCTCATGCCCATCGCCAGCATGCTGCTGACGATGAAGAGCAGACCCGAGATCTGGGCAAGCAATGTGAGGAAATCGGAAAGGCTCATACGATGTTCACCAGGCCAAAGGTCAGGAGGGCGTCGCCAGGGCCGGACGCTGCGCCAGCCACTGCTGGGCCGCAGTCCAGGCCACATCTTCGGCCTCGAGCACGCGCGGCGTGGCGAGGAAGATGTTCGCTTCGCCGATCGCTGCGGCGGCGCCGCTGCGCATGAGCGACTCCCGCACCGCTGCGTCGACGTCCGCCAGGAAAAGCGCACTGCCGTTGGCCTTGAGGTCCTTCGCATAGCGCTCAAGCCATCGGATGCCCGTGCTGCTGATGGTCCGCATATCGCGCACCACGAGGATGACGGCCGCGTTGGCTACGCCTCGGCTGGCCGGCATCTGGTCTTCGACTGACGGCACCTCGGCAAAGAAATCCAGCCCCTGCACGACCAACACGGTCGCCTGGCCGGAGCTCAAGCTCTTCGGCGCCTCACGCATCTCCCAGCCGCCGTCCTCCAACCGCACGGCCTGCTGCAGCCGGAACTTCTTGGACGAAGCCACCACGTAGAGCACCAACGAAAGCCCGGCGCCCAGGAAGATGGTGTCCTGCAGAGGGATGAACAATGCCGAGAAGAACGTGATCGCCATGGCCGCAATGGAGGCCCAGGCGCGGGTGCTGAGCACCAGCCTGGCGCTCGGCACCCGGGCCATGATCAACTCGATGCCGATCACGGTCAGCATGCCGCCGATCACCGCCAGGGGCACCTTCTCTGCCTGGCTGCCAAACAGCAGCACGATCAGACCCAGCCATAGCCCGGCAAAGACGCCGCCCAGGCGGCTGTTGGCGCCAGCCCCGACGCTGATCCCGGTGCGCGAGAGGGAGCCGCCCGTGCCCATGGACTGGAAGAAACTGCCCGCCAGGTTGCCCAGGCCTTCGCCGATGAAATCGCGGGACTGGCCGGCCTTGCTGCCGTCAGGGTTAGGGACGGCAGTGCTGATGCCGGCCCCCTGGGCCAGGGCGACGATGGCAACAGACACCGAACCCAACGCCAACTGCGGGATCAGACTGAAGTTCGGCAGCATGAAGCTCGGCAAGCCGTTGGGAATCGTGGCGATGCTGGAGACCAAAGCCGTGGGAATCTGGAACACACTGACCACGACCGTGACCAGCGCCAGGACGATGATGGCGGCAAACTTCTCCAGGGGACGCACCCGCTTCAGGAGCACCATCAGGATGATGGTGACAACCGAGACCGCCACCGTGGTTTTGTCCCACTGGTTGATGTTTTGCAGCCAGTTGATCGTCTCCTGAAATTGGTTTGCGCCCACCGGTTTGTAGCCGGTCAGATGGTGCTCCTGGCCCAGGATGATCAGCAGCGAGGCCCCCGCCACAAAGCCGGTCATCACGGCATTAGAGACGAAGTTGACGATCATGCCCAGTCTGGCCAGGCCCAGCACGAACATGATAGCGCCCACCAGGAAAGTGATCGTGAACAGGGCCTGCGGCATCTGGCTGCTTTGGATGTTTGCCTTGGTCAGCACACTGCCGGTGGCCAGGGCGATGGCGCTCGTCAGCGTGCTCATCATCAGGATCGTGCCCGTGCTGAGCGAGGAAACGATGACGGCGACGATGCCGGAGTAGAGGCCGTAGATGGGGTTGACGTTGGCCAACTGGGCGTACGCCATCCCTTCCGGGATGCTGAACAGGCCCGTGGCCAAACCGGAAATGATGTTAGGCACGAGGCCCGAACGCTGTTTTGGAGATTCGGTGGTCATGAGGCCTCAGGATTCTCGAGTCTGGAGAAGATGTCGGGCTTCGCCTTCAAACGCCTGTCTCTGCCTTGATGCGCCCTTCTTTGACAGCGTCGGCGAGCGCCTGGTAATCGCGTTGGTTCTGATCCGCGTAGGCAGCAGCGAACTCTGCCAACGCTTCAGGAAACGAAGACTTCTCGCCCATATAGGAGCTGATGGCGATGGGGTCCCCAGAGCGGGCGTGGGCGCGGGCAAGCGTCCAGCCGCACATCCGGCTGTAGATGCTGATCTCGTCCGGAGCCATCACTTCGACGTCGACCGAGATCTTCCAATCCCACAACTGCCTGACATAGAAATCGCGGGGCTTGCCGTCCAGCCCTTCCGCCACGCGCTCCCACCCCAGAAAGATGTCGCTCGCGGCCTGCATCAGCCGCTGACCCTCGACCACCCGCTCACCGTGATCGGCATAGGCGCTCTTGCCCAGGTAGGGCTCAAGCACCGACGCCTGAGCTTCTTTCACCTGGAGGAAGAGGGGGTCGTTGTCGTCACGACCCCGCAGCAGCGCGATCCACGTACGCGTCCCCACGCTGCCCACGCCGACCACCTTGCGTGCCAGGTGCAAATAGTCGTAGGTTTCCAGGAGATGGCGCCGGTCAGCCTGCAGGCTGCGTCGATAGCCGCGAATCAGGGCGCGAATGTCATGTTCGATCTTCTCCGGCTCCAGGTTGGGCGCAATGTCCTCGATCGGCACCACCAACGGGGGACGGGCGGCAATGCGGGGTTGGCCGTCCATGAGGACGGTCAGCTTCTCAAAGGCTCGCTGGTTATCACGATGGCGCGCCTGGGCGAAATCGGCGTCAAGCGTCTTCATGGTTCGGGCAGCCGCCCCCATGCCCCAGCGCTGCCGCATCGCTGCCAGGTCCAGATGGAGACTCCAGACAGCCAGGTGGCCCATGGCCGCGAATTCCGCCATCGCCTGCTGGTATTCCCCGGCCGCCTCAAGGACGAGGCGGCGGCGCTCCTTAGAGGCAAGACCGCGCTCGCGACAGGCGATCTCAATGCTGGCCGCCAACCGCTTGAGGTCCCATTCCCAGGGTCCGGGCAGCGTTTCATCGAAGTCGTTGAGGTCCAACACCAGGTCCCGCTCCGGCGACGCGAACCCGCCGAAGTTCGATAGGTGCGCGTCGCCGCAAAGCTGCACGTTCAACGCCGTGTTGGGCAGGGTGGCCAGGTCCGATGCCATGATGGTGGCGGCGCCCCGGTAGAAGGCGAAGGGCGACGCCAGCATGCGCCCATAGCGGATCGGCACCAGCTCCGGCACGCGCGTTTCCGCTTGCGCTTCCAGCAGGGCGATCGGGTCCGGCCGGTTGGCCGGCGCCTCCCAGGCGGCGTGCGCCGACCGGGGGCAGCGCTTGCGCGCCGTCTTGCCCCGTTCCATACGTTCGGGGACCGTCAGATGCGTGACTGCCAGGGGGGGCGTCATGGCCTGGGCACCTTACGAGAACTACTTGTTGCTGCGGTACGCGTCCAAAACGGCCGTCTGATCGGGATAATAGGCGTCGGGGCCCACCAGCTTGGTGACGCCCGAAACGTCGAGCTGGCTGCGCACATGCTCGGGCGCGGAGGCGAACACCAGCCGGATCCCGCGCTCTTTCAGCTCGCCGAAGAGCTCGCGCAGCGTGGCGGCCGCCGAGAAGTCGACATCATCCACCGCCACCATGTCACAGCACAACCACTTCACTGGCTCAGGCCCCAGGCTGGCAAGCTTCAGGATCTCTGCCGACAACTGCTCGGAGTTGGCATAGTACATGCTGTGATTGAAGCGGTAGAGCACCAGCCCTGGCATGGTCTCAGCCGCGGAGGCCACGGGCACCGCCTGCAGATGACCGCCGTCCTCCTTCATCACGCTGTTCACGGGCTTGTAACCGTGGCGGGTGTGCGACAGCAGTGAGAGGACGATGGCAAGCAGGATGCCCTGCTCGACGCCGACAAAGACCACGATGACGGCCGTGATCAAGGCGACCCAGAACTCCGCCGGGCGTTCGGCCAGAATCCGGCGCATGCCCTTGATGTCCACGAGCTCGACGCCAATCAGGAAGACCACCGACGACAGCACCGCCTCGGGCATGTAGGACAAGGGGACGGTCAGGAAGAGCAGCACCACGACCACGATGAGTGAGGTCGTCAGCATCGAGAGCTGGGAACGACCGCCGGCGCTGTCCACCATCTGTGTCTTTGTGGGGCTACCGTTCACCACGAACGTCCCCGACAACCCGGCCCCGATGTTCGCCAGGCTCAAACCCACCAGGTCCACGTTCTCGCTGAAGCGCTCGCCGTAGCGGGTGGCATAGGCACGCGAGGTGGCGGCGCTCTGCGCCAGGATGACGATGAACATTGAGAAGGCAACCGGAATCAGCGTCTGTAGGGTCGAGGGCGTCAGGCTTGCCTTTGGCAGAGCGATCGAAGGCAGACCGCCAGGAACGGTGCCCAACAGGGCGACGCCATAGGCGGACAGGTTCAGGGCGTAGCTGAGCAGAATGGCCCCGACAACGGCGATCAGGGCGCCGGGGATCTTCTTGTTGATGCGCCGGGCGCCGACGATGACGACGATCACCCCCAACGACACCGCCAGCGTGGCCGGATTGGTCTGCCCAAGCTGCTGGAAGTCCGTAATCAGCTTCTGCACCGGGCCGGCGCCGCCGCCGGGAATCCCCAGCATTCCGGAAATCTGGCCGATCGCCACCTGGATGCCGACGCCCGTGAGGAAGCCGATCAGGACGGTGCGCGAAAGGAAGTCGGCCAGGAAGCCCAACTTGAAGACGCGGGCAAGGATAACAAAGAAAGCAGTCAGGAGCGCCAACACGCCCGCCAGGGCAACGTACTCCGGCGAGGCGGTAGCGGCCAGCCCGACCAGCCCGGCGGCCATGATCGCCGCCGTGGCCGAATCGGCGCCCACCACCAGGTGCCGCGACGAACCGAAGATGGCGAACAGCGCCATGGGAATCAGGATGGTGTAGAGGCCGGTGACCACCGGCATGCCGGCGATCTTGGTGTAGCCCATGACCTCGGGAATGGCCAGGGCCGCCAGGGTGATGCCGGCGATGATCTCCGTGGGTATCTGGGCCCCGTTGATGGGCAGAACCCCGCCCAAAATGGGTAGGGCGCGCCCTGCCTTCTCTTGCGTCGTCGCGGCTGTCATCGTTTCCTCCTTTGTGTGTCGGTGCGGCGGCAATGGTGGAATGAAGAACGTAGATCGCTGATGGAGCGGTGGAGGAGATGTAGGCTACCTGGCCGCGCCAGGGGCGCCCTCATCCTCGGCATGATAGGAAAGGAGAAGCTTGCGCTCCTCATCCAGCCTGGGGTAGAAGAAGAAAACCAGAGCCGCCCCGATCAGGACGGCGATAATGCCGGCAATGTAGGCATATTGGTCACCGGCCAGGAAGCTCGTCTTGGCCGCCGCCGAGATCTGGTCGGCGTACTGGGGGTACTGAGCGGCCACCGCCTGCGCCCCGGCATACGACATGGTCATGCTGCTGGCGATGCTGGCGGGCACCTCGGAGGCGTTGGGCATGGCCAGCATAGCCGCCGCATACCCTGCCGCCAGCAGAGCGCCAAAGATGGACTGCATCATGGCGCCGCCCAGGTCGCGCTGCAGGTCCGCGGTCCCCGAAGCCATGCCCGCCCGCGTGACCGGCACCGAGGCCGTCAGGGAGCGCGAGGCGGGCGTGCCCGCCAGGCCGACGCCGATGCCGACAAACGAGTAGCCCAGCGCCACCATCCAGTAGGGAATGTTCTCCTTCCACAGCAGGAGCATGGTGAGGAACCCAAGCATGACGAAGACATAGCCGAAGAGCAGCGTAAAACGGGCGCCGCGGGCTTCGACCAGCTTGGCCGAGCGCGGAGCCACCAGGATCATGAAGACTGCCGCCGGCAGGATGGCGAAACCGGCATCCACGGTGGCATAGCCCAGGACATCCTGCAGGAACTGCTGGCCGATGAACATCGCGCCCATCAGAGAACCGAAGACGATGATGCCGGCAACCGCGGCCACCCAGAAGGTGGGACGGGCCGCAACCTTGAGGTCATAGAGAGGTTTCTCAGTCCGGCGCTGGCGCAGCACAAAGAGGACGAGTGCAATTAGGGCAATGACGGCAAGACCGATCACCGCCGTCCGGGCGCTGGGCACCGGCGCGAAATTGATCGCCAGGATGAAGGTGCCGACCAGCACCAGCGAGAGGATGCCGCCGAGGTTGTCCACAGGCTCCGTGGCCTCGTTGACATGCGCAGGAACGAACCGCAGGGCCATGATGAGGGCAACCACGGCCACCGGCAAGACGACGAAAAAGACAGAATTCCAGGGAAAGCGCGTTAGCAGAAGACCGGAGAGCAGCGGCCCACAGGCGCTGATGGCGCCGCCGATGGCGGCCCAGAGTGCAATCGAGCGCGTCCGCTCGGGTCCCGGACCCCACAGCGCCGTGATCAAGGCGAGGGTCGTGGGATAGGCCATGCCCGCGGCGAAACCGCCAAAAAGGCGGCCGAAGATGAGAACATTGATGGATGGCGCAAAAGCACTGATCAGGGCCGCAGGCATCGCCAGGATGACGCCCAGGAGGAGCATCAGCTTGCGGCCGTAGCGGTCACCCAAGGCGCCCAACCACAGCACCGAGCACGCCAGGCCCAGCGAGTAGGCCACGGCCACCAGGTTGAGCTGGGTCTGAGAGGCGTCGAAATAGGCCCCGATGGAGGGCAAGGCGACGTTGGCCATTGCCAGGGGCAGATTGGCCACTGCCGCCACCATGATGAGGGTAGCGAGCACGGCGCCTGCCCGGGCGGGAACCGCCGCAGCACTTCCATCTTGTGGTGGTTTGACGGCTGTGACCGATGCAGACATGGTTCCTCCGGACGGAGCAGGGGAAACGAGGATGATGAAAGAGAAAGCTCGCTCGGGGGCTTTCAGACCGGCCTGACGGGAAGGCAAACCGGCCTGAAAGCCCATTGGAGAAGTCCGACTTCTTGAA
>JAKOVD010000091.1 GCA_029782215.1 Chloroflexota bacterium | reverse complement strand
CTGCGAGGCGGTGGTGGCCGAAACCTGCTTTTTGCTGGCCCGCCACGGCTTTGACCCGGCCGCCGCGCTCAAGATGCTGGAGCGGGGAGTGGTTCGCATCGGCTTCGACGTGCAGGAGCAGATGGCCTCGGTGCGGGCGCTGTTCGAGCGCTACGACAACGTACCCGCCTCGCTGGCCGATGCCTGCCTGCTTCGCATGAGTGAGCTGCACGAGCCGAGCAAGGTGTTCACCCTCGATCGGGATTTTCAAATCTACCGCCGGCATGGCCGGCGCACCGTTCCCGTTATCAGCCCCTGGGCTTGAGCCAAAAGCCAGCGACAATCCAGGTTTTCGTCTGCGCCGCGCTGGCGGCACCTGCTTCGTCTACTGCCCATGTCCAACACCATCCTCCAAACGCTCCCCGCCGGCCAGAAGGTCGGCATCGCCTTCTCGGGCGGCCTGGACACCAGCGCCGCCCTGCTGTGGATGCGCCAGAAGGGCGCCGTGCCCTACGCCTACACCGCCAACCTGGGCCAGCCCGACGAGGACGACTACGACGCCATCCCGCGCAAGGCCATGGCCTATGGCGCCGAGCAGGCCCGCCTGGTTGATTGCCGTGCCCAGCTGGCGCATGAAGGCATCGCCGCCCTGCAGTGCGGGGCCTTTCACGTGCAGACCGCCGGCGCCACCTACTTCAACACCACGCCGCTGGGCCGCGCCGTGACCGGCACCATGCTGGTCAACGCGATGAAGGACGATGACGTCAATATCTGGGGTGATGGCAGCACGTTCAAGGGCAATGACATCGAGCGCTTCTACCGCTACGGCCTGCTGGCCAACCCGGCGCTGAAGATCTACAAGCCCTGGCTGGACCAGCGCTTCATCGATGAGCTGGGCGGCCGCAAGGAAATGTCCGAATTCATGCAGAAGTCGGGTTTTGACTACAAGATGTCGGCAGAAAAGGCCTATTCGACCGATTCCAACATGCTGGGCGCCACCCACGAGGCCAAGGACCTGGAGTTCCTGAACAGCGGCATCCGCATCGTCAAGCCCATCATGGGCGTGGCCTTCTGGAAGCCCGAGGTCGAGGTCAAGGCCGAGGAAGTGCGCGTGCGCTTTGCCGAGGGCCAGCCCGTAGCCCTGAACGGCCGCGAATTCGCCGACCCGGTCGAGCTGATGCTGGAGGCCAACCGCATTGGCGGGCGCCACGGCCTGGGCATGAGCGACCAGATCGAGAACCGCATCATCGAGGCCAAGAGCCGCGGCATCTACGAAGCGCCCGGCATGGCCCTGCTGCACATCGCCTACGAGCGGCTGATCAGCGGCATCCACAACGAGGACACCATCGAGCAGTACCGCATCAACGGCCTCAAGCTGGGCCGCCTGCTGTACCAGGGCCGCTGGTTCGACCCGCAGGCCATCATGCTGCGCGAATCGGCCCAGCGCTGGGTGGCGCGCGCCGTCACCGGCGAGGTCACGCTGGAACTGCGCCGCGGCAACGACTACAGCCTGCTCAACACCGAATCGCCCAATCTGACCTACGCGCCCGAGCGCCTGTCGATGGAAAAGGTGGAGGACGCGCCGTTCAGCCCGCTCGACCGCATCGGCCAGCTCACCATGCGCAACCTGGACATCACCGACACCCGCGGCAAGCTGGCGGTGTACGCCCAAAGCGGCCTGCTGGAGCTGGGCGCCGGCTCCATGCTGCCGCAGATCGGCCACGAAAAACGTTGATTTGAATGCTTAACGTTTCATTTATGACTTGGCCATCTCGCCATCAGAAATGAACCGAGGCCTTGAATTCGGGCAAGTCCCGATGGTCAAGGCTTGGCGGCATCGATAAAGTCACAGATTATCGGTGCTGCCGCCCCCCGGGCCTGGCACCACGAGGGGCCGAGGAGACAAACCGACCTCCAACAACAGCAACAAGATCAGCCGACAGGCCGAGCGACAGTTCAAACCGGTCTGCATTTTTTTCCAGGGCGCCCCAGGGTGCCCTTTGTTTTGGGCCGACGGCTGCCGGCCCATGGCCAATCGCGGACAATCGGGGCCTTGGCCTGCGCCGGTGGCGCACCGTTTTCCAGCGCGGGCCCGATCTCTTTTCTGACTCCCCTTTTCCCATGGACTTGCTGATCGTCGCGGCCGCATCGCTGCTGGCCGGGCTGGTGGACTCGATCGTCGGCGGCGGCGGCCTGATCCTGATCCCGGCCCTGTTCGCCACCTACCCCGGGGCCGCGCCCGCCACGCTGTTCGGCACCAACAAGAGCGCCTCGGTCTGGGGCACCAGCATCGCCACCGTGCAGTACGCGCGCCGCGTGCAGATGCGCTGGCGGGTGATGGGGCCGGCGGCGGGGGCGGCCTTTGTCGGCTCGTTCGTGGGTGCCTGGGTGGTGACGGTGATCGACCCGGCTTTCCTGCGCAAGCTGCTGCCGGTGATCCTGCTGGCCGTGCTGCTCTACACCCTGGCCAAGAAGGACCTGGGCCGCGTGCATGCGCCGCGCCACGACGTGCGCCGCGAAACCCTGCTGGCCTGCGGCATCGGCCTGGTCCTGGGCTGGTACGACGGCTTTTTCGGCCCTGGCACCGGCAGCTTCTTCATCTTCCTGTTCGTGCGCCTGCTGGGCTATGACTTCATCAACGCCTCGGCCTCGGCCAAGCTGCTGAACGTGGCCACCAACATCGCCGCCATCGCCCTGTTTGCGTCCAAGGGCCACATCTGGTGGCAGGTGGGCGCCGTTCTGGCCGTGGCCAACGTGGCCGGCAGCCTGATCGGCACGCGCCTGGCGCTCAAGCACGGCGCGGGCTTCGTGCGCGGGGTGTTCATCGTGGTGGTGGGGGTGTTGATCCTGAAAACGGGGTACGACGCGTTTTTGCGCTGATTGCCGTCATCAGTCCACCGTCACCGTCACCGGCACCCGCAGCGCCAGCGCGCACATCAGCTCGTAGCCGATGGTGCCGGCGGACTGCGCCACCTCGTCGATGGGCAACACGGCGCCGTGGCTTGAACGGCCCCACAGCGTGACCTCGCTGCCCGGCCCGGCCTGCGGCACGGGGCTCAGGTCCACCGCCAGCATGTCCATGCTGACGCGGCCCAGGGTGCGGGTGCGCACGCCGTTGACCAGAACGGGGGTGCCGGTGCCGGCGTGGCGCGGGTAGCCGTCGGCGTAGCCGCAGGCCACGGTGCCGACGCGCATGGGCGCGGGGGCGGTGAAGCTGGAGCCGTAGCCCACGGTGTCGCCGGCGGCCAGTTGCTGCACCGCCAGCAGGCGGGCGTTCAGGCTCATGGCCGGCTGCAGGCCCCAGTGCTCGGCACTGTGCACGGGGTGGTCGGGCGAGCCGCCGTAGGCCGCGATGCCGGGGCGCACCCAGTCGGCGCGCACGGCGGCCTCGTGGCCGTGGCGCAGGGTGGCGGCGCTGTTGCACACGCTGCGCTCGCCGGGCAGGCCGTCGGTGACGCGCTCGAACACGGCCCACTGCGCGGTGATGTCCCTGGCGTCGTCGGCGTCGGCAAAGTGCGTCATCAGCGCGATCTCGTCGACCTGGGGCAGCGCCGACAGGCGGGCGTGGGCGGCGCGAAAGCGCTCGGGCGTGAAGCCCAGGCGGTTCATGCCCGAGTTGAGCTTGAGGAACACCCGATGCGGCGCGTGCGTCTTGTGCATGGCCAGCCAGTCGATCTGCGCGTCGCAGTGCACGGTGTGCCACAGGTTCAGGCGTGAACACAGCTCGAGATCGCGCGGCTCGAACACGCCCTCCAGCAGCAGGATGGGCCCGCGCCAGCCCAGCGCGCGCACGCGCTCGGCCTCGGCCAGGTCGATCAGGGCAAAGCCGTCGGCGCCGCGCAGGCCTTCATACGTGCGCTCGATGCCGTGGCCGTAGGCGTTGGCCTTGACGACGGCCCACAGGCGCGCGCCTGGGGCGGCGGCGCGCAGGCGCGCCAGGTTGTGGCGCAGC
>JAKOVD010000034.1 GCA_029782215.1 Chloroflexota bacterium | reverse complement strand
CCGCTGCCGGTTCCCAGGCGGGCACCGCCGGCGGCCGTTCACTCTCCACGGCCACTGCCACCTGCTGCCACGCTTCGCCTTCATGTGCGAACGCGTCAGGGGGCAGCAAGTCGGCAAGCTCCCAGTACAGCTCTGGCTTGCGGGCAACCGCAGCGATTACGCTTTGCTCTGCCGCCTGGTCCGTGAAGTCGGCCGTCAGGTTGAAGGCTTGCAACAATACCACCCCCGGTCGCGGTTGGTCCGCTTCCGGGGGTATCATAGCAAGCGCCCGGCCGCCGTCAGGCAGGCCGGCGCGCCGTCTATAGTATCTATAGTATCTAGACGCGCGACACAGGCTTCTAGCTGGCCTTACGCAAAAAATGCTGCCACGTACCGGAGGTTTTGCTGCCACGTACCGGAGGTTTTGCTGCCACGTACCGGAGGTTTTATCTCGCGACATGGAAAACACTGCCAGGCGCAAAAATGCCCATCTGGTCGGCAAGGACAAGGGCCGCTGCTACTCTGGCACGGCCCTTGTTTGGTCCCGGGTTCCGGAGGTCGTAACTCGCGACATTCCAAGGGCCGGAGGTCGCGATATACAAAGCTATGCTCCCTCCAGCCATGCCTGCAACTTGCCAGCCAACTCCTTGCTTGGCAACCGCTTGCCGCCTTCTATCTGGGCGAGATAGTTGCGGGCAATCCCCAGGTGGCGGGCAAGGTCTTGCTGCGTCCAGCCTCGTTCGGTGCGGGCTCGCCTGATTGCGCTGCCGTCTAAAAGCTGCACCTTGGCAGGTTGCTTGGCGCGGCGTTTCCGCTTGGGCGCAGGCAGCTTCAGGGGAGGTTTGGGCACTGTCGGCCCACAGGGATAGGCGCGGCGAGGGTGTCTGTGTGCCGCTCATGTCCGCTGCTCCTTTCGCTTTGCCTTGCCTCGGCCGGCCGTCAGTGTGTCCTGCTGGCACCGTTCCATCGCCGCAAACACTTCGGTCGCCTCCTGCTGGCTGCGAAACTCCCACAGCACCGGATCGCTGTAGCAATAGCCGCGCAGGCTGCACCGGCCGCAATCCCTTGGGGCCGTTTGCAGGTGCCGCATGTTCTCTCCCTCCTTGGAGATTGCACGTTACAGCCCCCGGTAGGCTTGTCCACGGGGGCGCACTGCCACCACGTAGACGGCCCGGGCCTCTTCGTCCACCGTGTAGAGAACCCGCCAATCACCCACGCGCAGCCGCCACATACCTCCAGGTGCCAGCTCATTCCCCAAGCTCCCGCCGCACGTCAGCCCAGGTCCGCGTCCGTCCGGCCTTGATGTCCTCCAGGCCACGGCGTACTGCCTCGATGTCCTCGGGCGACAGCTCCTCCTCGTTGCCTACGTCACGCAGGTACTCCAGGAACCGCCGCGCGGCAGGCAGTTCCGCCACCGGCAGGGCATCAATCAGGCGATAGAGTTCTTCCCGGCTTACGCTCATGAGTTGGCCTCCCCGTTTGGCTTGCCGCC
>JAKOVD010000053.1 GCA_029782215.1 Chloroflexota bacterium | reverse complement strand
TGATGACATTTGCCTGCATTGTTATCGCGACTTGGACAGGCACGAGCACACTGACGACTGCCCGGTCCGCCGGGCGCGGGCGGAGCTGGAGTGATGAGCGACGGCTATGACTGGATTTTTGGATAGCGTAGCACAAAGGAGCTAACGATGAACACTCAGCAGTATATCGCCGAGCACCTCGACCCGATGGACACCGCGGCGACCTGGGACAGCGGTGAGGCGTTCGCTGACACCATTCTTGAGAACGCCGACGGCGAACTGCCGGTCACACGCGCCGACCTGATCGACTACTGGCGGCAGGCTCGCCGCAAGGCGGAGGCATCGCGGCTTGAGCGCACGCCGCTACAGGTCCGCGTTGAGTACGGCCCGCGTAGCAATCGCGGAACGGCGATTGTGACTCTAAACGGCTTCACGATGGCCGACCGCCTCACGCCGAAACTGGCCCGGGCCGCGCTGCGCGCTGTCGGGGCCAGCACCGGCGAAGTGTGGACGCTGGCCCAGCCGGACCCGGAGACGGGCGAGCTGCGGCACTGGGACGTCTATGGGTATCGCGTCTATGCACGTAGCGCGCGCAAGGTGCACACCCTCGACCTCGACTAACCCACCATACAACCGAATAGCCCACGCGCAGCACCCCGCTCCGGCGGGGTGTTTTTGTACGCAGATTGTCATGCAGATCGTTGACACAAGCTGTTTATTATAGCAGTAGACGGCTTGTGTCGTGCCGCTTCCTGCGAGCAATCAGTGTAGCATGGGGCTCGTAACCACAGCCGCACGACGGGAAGCCATTCAGTCAGTAGCGGATGGCTATGCCATGTCAGCACAACGGCGAAAAGTCACCGATTACACGCCCGACCCCGCCAATGCCAACCGGGGCACTGAGCGCGGCCTTTTTATGCTTGAGGAAAGCCTGCAAAAGACCGGTGCGGGGCGGTCCATCGTCGTTGACCGGAACGGCATTATCATCGCGGGCAACAAGACGCAGCAGGCGGCGCTTGACAGCGGCATCATCGAGGCGATCGAGGTCGAGACCGACGGCAATCAGCTTGTGGTCGTCAAGCGCAACGACCTTGACCTGTCGAGCGGTGACGAGCGGGCACGGCTTCTGGCGTACTACGATAACCGCGCTTCGCAGGTCGGCCTCGAGTGGGATGCCGAGCAGCTTCTGGCCGACATGGAGGCGGGTATTGACCTCAGCAGCATGTTCAGCACCGACGAGCTGGCCGACATCCTCAGCGACTTGTGGGAGCCATTCGAGGAGGTGCCAGCCGCGCAGCCGAACCCGCGCAACTTGCCGATAGATGTCATTTACACCCTGCAGATGGCAGATTGCACATGCTGCTTAGCGGTGCAGGCCGGGTTGAAATACGGGATTCAGAGCGGGCAATACCGCCTGTGTCCATATACAGAGCAGTTGAGCGGGCGTCATAAGGTTGTGTTTGTTGACAACGATTATTTTAACTATGACCACGAGGTACACCTGCGTGCCGTTAGGGAGCTCAGGCCGAAGTATGCCACGGTGCGGGACGTGATGACAGAGGCGCAGTGCCGCGAGGCCGGCATTCAGTATTACAGCCTAGAGCAAATTTTGGAGTGGGCAGCAGAACTAGACGAGTACGCCGAAAACGTCATTGTCATCCCCAAGTATGACTGCATCGACCAGATACCAGAGAAGTACATCCTGGGGTATAGCGTGCCTACATCACACGGCGGAACGCCGTTGCCGCTCGAGCTGTTTCGAGGGCGACGTGTTCATCTGCTCGGCGGAAGCTGGCGAGATCAACTGAGCTACATGGCAGCGCTGGGCGATGACGTGGTGAGTGTGGACAACAACTACATACAAAGAATTGCGAGAGAGTTTGGGAACTACATTCTGCCCGACGGAGAAACACGGCAACTCGCGGACAGCGGTTTTGGCTATTTGACAAATGCGCGCTATGCGGCGCTCGCCCTGTCGTTTGGCGCAATAGGTGCAAAAATTAACGAGTTGTATCAGCCGGTTCCGACGACCCCGGCTTAACAAAATCGGAGCGGTCGCAGTCACCCGCTCAAAAAAACAAGGGGGCACGTTAACAATGGTTCGGGCAATCGTGGTCGCGGCAGCCTATGTCGCCGCGCAAATGATGGCGGATGTCGCCAGCCTGCGGATCGTTATGCTCTTTGGGTTGTCGATTGATGCGGGCACGTTCGTCTACCCGTTCACCTTCACGCTGCGCGACCTGGTACATAAGACGGTCGGAGCGAGGGAGGCAAGGGTGCTTATCGTGACCGCCGCCGTCATCAACATGGTCATGGCGGCGCTGTTCTGGTTAGCGGCACGGTTGCCAGCTGACCCGACGGTAGGACCACAGTCTGAGTTTGCGACGGTCTTATCCCCGGTGTGGCGTATCGTATTCGCCAGCATCGCTGCCGAGGTGGTGGCCGAGCTGATCGATACTGAGGTTTATCAGCTGTGGGTTGAGCGTGTTAGCCGCCGCTACCAGTGGGTACGAGTACTGTCATCAAATGCGATCAGCGTACCACTCGACAGCCTCGTGTTCGCGTGGGGAGCGTTCGGTGGCGTGCTGCCCGGTGCGGTCGTGTGGTCGATCGCGCTGTCGAATGTGCTCATCAAGGGCGTGACGACGCTGGTGAGCCTGCCGTTGATTTACGCCGTACCGGAGCGACCGGTCGAACTCGCGGCGACAGACTAGCGCCTCGCGGGTCTGTCGCCGAGGCGGGTGGAGTGGGTTACACAGTTTACACACCTAAAAAGGGATGGCTGAAAAATACACGGCGGCACAGGTAATCGAGGCGATACGGGGTAGCAAGGGCATTGTGTCCCATGCTGCCCGCAAGCTCGGTTGTAGCCGGAAGACTGTCTACAACTACATCGACCGCTATGTGACCGTTGCCGAGGCACTGGAGAACGAGCGTGAAGACCTGCTCGATTTTGTCGAGGGCAAGCTGCTGGGCGAGATTAACCGCGGCAACATAACGGCCATCATCTTCTACCTAAAAACGCAGGGTAAACACCGCGGCTACGTCGAGCGGCAGGAGCATACCGGCGCGGATGGTGGGGCGCTGAACATCGTGGTGCGCTGGCCTGAGCAGGACGCCGATGCTGACGCTTAGCGTTACCTTACCAACTCTACACGCTGGCCAGCGGGAGGTCGCTGACCACCCGGCGCGGTTCAAGGTACTCGCGGCGGGACGGCGGTGGGGAAAGACCCGGCTGGGCACGCTGCTGTGCCTCGACGCGGCGCTCAACGGCGGGCGGGCGTGGTGGGTGGCGCCGAGCTACCCGATGGCGACGGTGGGCTGGCGCGGTATCAAGCACCTTGCCAAACAAATACCGGGCATCACGGCGCGGGAGGTTGACCGGCTGATCACCCTGCCTAGCGGCGGCTCGATACAGGTGCGGTCGGCTGACAACCCTGACAGCCTGCGCGGCGAGGGCCTGGACTTCCTCATCATCGATGAGGCGGCGTTCGTCCGCGAAGAGGCGTGGACGGAAGCCCTCCGCCCTGCCCTGTCCGACCGGCAGGGGCGGGCGATGATCATCAGCACGCCGAAGGGGCGTAACTGGTTCTGGCGTGCCTACCAGCGCGGCGTGAGCGGCGATCCGGAGTGGCACTCGTGGAAGCTGCCGACGGCGAGCAACCCGTTTATCGACCCGGCAGAGATCGAGGCGGCGCGGAGGATGCTGCCCGAAACCATCTTCCAGCAAGAGTACCTTGCCGAGTTCATCGAGGATGCCGGGCTCGTGTTCCGCAAGGTGCGACAGGCGACGTGGGTGCCGCCGACAAAGCCCGAGCCCGGCCGGCGCTATCGCATGGGCGTGGACTGGGCACAGGCGAACGACTGGACGGTGCTCACGGTGATAGACGACCTGCGGCGCGTGGTCGCGATTGACCGCTTCAATCAGATCGCGTGGGACGTGCAGCGCGGCCGGCTGCGGGCGATGGCGGATTATTGGCACGTCGTGGAGATCTGGGCCGAGGCCAACAGCATCGGCGGGCCGAACATCGAGGCGCTGCAAGCGGAGGGGCTGCCGGTGCGCGGCTTCATGACGACCAGCGAGTCGAAGCAGCAGCTCATGGTGGCGCTGCAACTGGCATTCGAGCGTGGGGATATTCGCATACCCGACAACCCGGTATTGATTGCGGAACTGGAG
>JAKOVD010000043.1 GCA_029782215.1 Chloroflexota bacterium | reverse complement strand
TGCTGGATTCGTTGCGGGCAATGACGGTGCAGGAAACGCTAGATCGGCTGGGCCTGTACTGGAAGCGTGATCCTGACTTTGTGCCAGTGAAGGACAAGGCCACGGTGCGGCTGAATGTGTCCATCGGTGGCGGCGGTGTTGAGCTACTGGCGACCGGGCCGAAGTGGTACGACACGCGGGCAGAGCAGGGCGGCGGCGGTGCCATCGACCTGACCATGCACCTGTTCAGGTTGCCATTCGTAGATGCGGTCAAACGGCTGTCGCCTTGATCGTGTTTGCAAGATGCCTCCGGCGGCCCTGCCGAGGCCCAGCAGGGCCGCACCGCCGCCGAACAACAGGCCGCCGTGTTGGCCGCCAAGCTGGAGGCGTGCGCCGACCGCGTGAGCCGCGCAGAGGCCCGCGCCGAGCAGGGGTCGTCTCAGAAAACGGAAAATAAAGCACGTTAAGCCGATGGCATTGGTCGCAGCGGTCTGAACTTACCTGCGCCGATCTTGGCGAACCTGGTCGCGATCGCCTCATCCTTCGACCACGACGGCACGAGGCCCCAGCGCAGGCGGTGGATCACCCGCTCGCCGTTCGACCGCTGGCGCACCACCGGCAGCCACTGCAGCGGCGCCGCATTCCAGCGCGGCTCGAACTCGAACCCTTCGGGCACCGCGTCGAAGGCCTCGCGCAGGCGCGAGACCGGACCGTAAAGCGCATAGCGTCCGCACATTGCCGTTTTCCTCCAGATCGGGGCAGAACGAGCAGTCGTGTCACCAGCCGCCACCTCGGATCAACTGCCGATCGCGCCAGCTGACGAAACGGGAAAAATCGTACGCTAAGCCTCGGCATAGATCGCCCCCCCCAAGCCGGCCGCATTGGGTGAAAATAAGACTGTATTTTTTTACAGTCCAGCCATGCACGTTAGAGTCGTCGAGCTGATGGTGGCCGGGGTTCGCCGCCCGCGCGAGGAGTGCCTGGCCGACCCCGGCACGATCGGCACCCTGAGCATCGGCGACATTCCGATCGGAACCGCCGAGAAGCGGCCGCTGCACGCGGCGCAGCTCTGGGAGCGCTGGGGCACCTCGGCCAGGCGCGGCCTGCTGCCGCCGTTGTTCGACGTCCAGGTGCTGCGGATCACACCGCGCGGGCTGCTGCTGCGGGGGTTCCAGGTGGACACCTCGAACCGACCGAACACGGCGCAGCACGCGCAGGAATGGTGGGCCGTGCCGATCGAAAAGCCGGGGGCGGCTTAGCGTGCTTTATTTTCCGTTTTCTGAGACGACCCCAAGAATCTCCACTAGGCGCAGCACAGCCCGCGCCCCTTCGGCGCGGTCTGGCATTGCCCAAAATGCCCGGCCAAGGCCGGAAGGCGAACACCTCTCCCCCCGCCTTCGGCGACCCCCTCCGGGGGTAAAGGGCCAGCGGGGAGAGGGGTGGGGCCGGTTTCCCGGCCTAAACCCCTCAGGAAGCGTTTCCCGGCGTTTCTGGCGCATCCCCCAAGGGCAGCCCTGCCTGACCCGGCATCGGCGCGTCAGCGGCCTTCTGGGGCGCTTTGCGGGGCTTCGGATAGCCCGCCTTGCGCATGGCCTTGGTCAGCGCCTCGATTGCCGCCCAGGTATCCGCCGCCCATGCCTCGGACGGCTCAAAGTCCCCGGCCTTGATCGTGTCGGCAACCTCTTTAATCCGACTGGCGGCAGACTTAGAGGAATACAGGCGACCTCGCTTTTCTGCCGCCTGTCGTTCTGTTTCAATGTATGACTGTAGTTCTGTTTTTTCTTCGCCTGTCAGATTCTCAATTAGGCCGTCTGACGGCTCGTAAGAATATGCGTCAATAGACCCCATCATCTTGACGATGGCGCGGCGCTTTTCCTTGTCATACCCCCGGTAGGCGAGCACCTGAACCCGGCGACCTTGGCGCTTAAACTGCATGGCGGTTTCTCCGTTTGACTGTGTGATTGTATTTTAGTCTGACAGTCGCACGCTGTCAAATGTTTATTGTCGGCTTCTGTTTCAATACGACTGTCGCACTTAAATAAGTTTGCACTGTCGGATTAAGTAATGCTTGACAGTCTGCCGTGCTTACGCTACCATAGCGGCATGGTATCAGTTCGCCCCGGCGCTTTGCCCACCCCTCTCCCCGCTGGCCCATTACCGCCCTTGGGCGGTCGGGCCGGGAGCGCAGCGAGCGGGCCGGGTGGGTGGCTGTTCGGTGCTTGCATGGAGATGTGCTATTATGGTGTTTGCGCGGTGGTTTGGCATGTAGCAAGGTGTAACCTGCGCTTCGCTTGGTTCTCACCCTCCGGCCTTCGGCCTACGCCCCCGCTCCCTTCGGTCGGGGGGTTGCTGCGCGTTTCGCTTCGCTTCATTTGCTGGAGGGCTTCGCCAATGAGCACTGACGAATCCAAGCGCCGCCGCCGTGGGCCTGCGCCGCTCGACGCCACGGACAAGCGCGGGCATACCGTCTCGGTGCGCCTCAACGATGCCGAGCTTGCGCGGCTGGATTCGCAGCGTGACGCGGTGCAGATGCAGCGCGGTGAGTACCTACGCGCCGCCGCCCTGCATCGCCTGCCGCCCACTATCCCGGAAGTGAACCGGGAAGCGTGGGCCGCGTTGGCCCGGACGGCGGCCAACCTGAACCAGATCGCGCACCGGCTGAACGCTGGCGACGCGCTCCCGCTGGCCGAGGTGCGGGCAACGCTCGACGCCTTCAGGCGTGACCTGATAGGCGTCAAGCACGACGCCGAGGACGTGGAAGATGAAAGCGAAGGTTAGCCGTGGTGGCGGTTTTCGCGGTGCGCTGAACTACGTTTTTGACGTTGGCAAGGAAGCCACGCACACGAAAAACGCGGAGCGAGTCGGCGGCAACATGGCCGGGAATGACCCCCGCGAACTGTCGCGGGAGTTCTCAGCCGTGCGCCAGTTGCGCCCGGACATCGGCAAGCCCGTCTGGCATTGCTCGCTGTCACTGCCTCCCGGCGAGCGCCTGAGCGCCGAGAAGTGGGAAGCCGTCGCGGCTGACTTCATGCAGCGCATGGGCTTTGACCAGACCAATACGCCGTGGGTGGCCGTGCGCCACCAGGACACGGACAAGGATCACATCCACATCGTGGCCAGCCGGGTAGGGCTGGACGGGAAAGTGTGGCTGGGCCAGTGGGAAGCCCGCCGCGCCATCGAGGCGACCCAAGAGCTTGAGCATACCCACGGCCTGACCCTGACGCCGGGGCTGGGCGATGCGCGGGCCGAGCGCCGGAAGCTGACCGACAAGGAGATCAACATGGCCGTGAGAACGGGCGATGAACCGCCGCGCCAGCGTCTGCAACGGCTGCTGGATGAGGCGGTGAAGGACAAGCCGACCGCGCTAGAACTGGCCGAGCGGCTACAGGCCGCAGGCGTAGGCGTCCGGGCAAACCTCGCCAGCACCGGGCGCATGAACGGCTTTTCCTTCGAGGTGGCCGGAGTGCCGTTCAAAGGCAGCGACTTGGGCAAGGGCTACACATGGGCGGGGCTACAGAAAGCAGGGGTGACTTATGACGAAGCTAGAGACCGTGCGGGCCTTGAACGATTCAGGCCCACAGTTGCAGATCGTGGAGAGCGTCAGGACGTTGCAGCAGTCCGTGAGCCTGATGCACGAGGACTTGAAGCGCCTACCGGGCGCAGTCTCGACCGAGACGGCGCAGACCTTGGAACCGCTGGCCCGACTCCGGCAGGACGTGACGCAGGTTCTGGAAGCCTACGACAAGGTGACGGCCATTCAGCGCAAGACGCTGGACGAGCTGACGCAGCAGATGAGCGCGAGCGCGGCGCAGGCCTTCGAGCAGAAGGCCGGGAAGCTGGACGCGACCATCTCCGACCTGTCGCGCAGCCTGTCAGGGCTGAAAACGAGCCTCAGCAGCATGGAGCAGACCGCGCAGCAGGTGGCGACCTTGCCGGGCAAGCTGGCGAGCGCACAGCAGGGCATGACGAAAGCCGCCGACCAACTGACCGAGGCAGCGAACGAGACGCGCCCGCGCCTTTGGCGGCAGGCGCTGGGGCTGATTCTGGCCGGGGCCGTGGGCGCGATGCTGGTAGCGACTGGGCAAGTCGCTTTAAACAGGCTAGTGCCGCCAAGCGACGTGCAGCAGACGGCAGACTGGGCCAACGCGATTTGGAACAAGGCCACGCCCACGGAGCGCGAGTTGCTGAAACAGATCGCCAATCGGCCCGCGAACTAGACCCGACCGCCTACCTTGAGGCCAGCGGCTACACCGTGAAGCGAGAAGGGCGGCACCTGTCCGTCAGGGCGGGCGGTGATGAGGCGTACCGCGTGACCCGGCAGCAGGACGGGCGCTGGCTCTGGTGCGACCGCTACGGCAACGACGGCGGGGACAATATCGACCTGGTGCGCGAGATCGAACCCGGCACCGGCTACGCCGAGGCCGTCTATCGGCTTTCAGGTGCGCCGACAGTCCGGCAGCAACCGCGCCCGAGCGAGCCGAAGCGCCAACCGCCGCAGCTACCGGCGCAAGGGCTGGCAGCCCGCGAGCATGGCCGCGACTACCTCAAGGGCCGGGGCATCAGCCAGGACACCATCGAGCACGCCGAGAAGGCGGGCATGGTGCGCTATGCAGACGGTGGAGTGCTGTTCGTCGGCTACGACCGTGCAGGCACCGCGCAGAACGCCACACGCCGCGCCATTGCCCCCGCTGACCCGGTGCAGAAGCGCGACCTACGCGGCAGCGACAAGAGCTATCCGCCGATCCTGCCGGGCGACCCGGCAAAGGTCTGGATCGTGGAAGGTGGCCCGGATGCGCTGGCCCTGCACGACATCGCCAAGCGCAGCGGCCAGCAGCCGCCCACCGTCATCGTGTCAGGCGGGGCGAACGTGCGCAGCTTCTTGGAGCGGGCCGACGTGCAAGCGATCCTGAAGCGGGCCGAGCGCGTCACCGTGGCCGGGGAAAACGAGAAGAACCCCGAGGCGCAGGCAAAGGCCGACGCCGGGCACCAGAAGCAGGCGCAGCGGGTGGCCAAAATCACCGGGCGCGAGGTGCGCCAATGGACGCCGAAGCCCGAGCACGGCAAGGACTTGGCCGACATGAACGCCCGGCAGGTGGCAGAGATCGAGCGCAAGCGACAGGCCGAGATCGAGGCCGAAAGAGCACGAAACCGCGAGCTTTCACGCAAGAGCCGGAGGTATGATGGCCCCAGCTTCGGCAGATAAGAGCGCCTGTCAGTCGGTGTGATGAACCGACCGACAGGCTAACCATCATCAACCTGAGTAGGAGGCCGATATGGCTATCAACATTATGGAGGCGTTCCAGCAGGAACCGCCACAACTGGACGACATCCACGCCCTGTGGATCAACCGCATTCAGGACTGGCTGGAGCCGCACCAGAGCCGGTGCTGGACCTACAACTTCCTGGCCGACATCCGCCTGGATGCCGTCGACACGCCCGAATTCGGGACCGTGGTGTCGGGCGAGGCCACCCACAGCTTCACCACCAACGCCACCCGCATCACGGTGACCGAGAAGCGCCGCTGGGAGAGCAACGGCGTGAAGCACATCGAGCTCGATTTCTGCCGCGACTGCTGATCAGGCCGGAGCGGCCGCCGCCGGCGCCGCGGCCACCTCCTCGGACAGGTGGGTGCGGTCGCGGCCGGCCCGCTTGGCATCGTACAGGGCGGCGTCGGCGCGACGCAGCAGGTCCTCCAGGTCCTCTCCCGGGCGCAGGCTGGCGACGCCGATGCTGACCGTGGCGCCGGTGGCGGCGAAGGCCAGGCGCAGGCGTTCGGCGGCGGCCACGGCCACGAAGCGGCACAGGGTGGCGTCGCCCCCCGAATGGCCCAGGGTATCGTTGATGCGCTTGAAGTGGTCGAGGTCCATCATCAGCACGGCCAGCGGCCGCCCGGTCCGCGCCGCCTGCGCCACCTGCTTTTCGGCCAGCAGGGCGAAGGCGCGGCGGTTGAGCGCCTCGGTCAGCGGGTCGTGCGTGGCGTGGTGGTTGAGTTCCTCCTGCAGGCGGTCGTTGGCGATCATGGCGTCCTTGAACACCTGCACGGCGCGCGACATGGCGCCGATCTCGTCGCCGCGCTCGACACCGTCGATGGACACCGTGCGGTCGCCCTGGGCCAGCAGGCCCATGTCCCGGGTCAGCATGGCGATGGGGCGGGTGATGCCGCGCACCACGATGGTGACCAGGCCGGCGGTGGCGGCCAGCAGCAGGACGACCACGGCAAGGGTGGTCAGGAACGCCTGGAAGGCATTGGCCTCGGCCGCCTTGGCCTGCTTCAGCAGGGCCGCCGCGGTCAGGTCCTCCACGCCCTTCAGGCCGTCGATCTTGGCGGTGATGGTCTTGAACCAGTCGGCCCCGGCCACCCCGCCGGTCGAGCCGGTCTGCGGGCTTTCCAGGGCGATGGCGCGCATGCGGTCGACCTCCTTGGCGGCCGGGGCGGCCAGCACGCCGTCCAGGGCCGAGATCAGCTCCGGCGCGGCGAAGGCGCGGAACAGCGACTGGAAGGCGGTCTGTTCGGCGATCAGGCCGACGTAGCGCTGGTACACCGCCGGGGCGAAGGCGCCGGCCGAGAAGCCGTTGGAGCCCATGGCGCGCTCGATGCCCGCCCGCTCCTTGGCCTGGAGGAAGGCGATGTAGGCGGTGATGGAGCGCGTGATGTCGGCGTCCTGGGACAGGGTGCCCATGGTGCCGATCACGTCCAGCAGCCCGCCGATGGTGGTGGTGTACCAGCCCGCCATCTCGCCCATGGGCATGGAGAAGTCGCTGACCTTGGTGCGCACGCCGGCCAGCTCGCCCAGGCGGGAGCGCTGCGCCTCCAGGCGGCGCACGAAATCGGCGCCGTAGGCCTTGGCGTCGAAGGCGGCCAGGGGGTCGCGCAGCCGGCCGATGGCGGCGTCGGTCTCACGGCGCTGGGCGTCCAGGGGGCTGGCGAAGGCGCCGCCCTTGGCGCCGATGAAGCCAGTCGAGGCGCCGCGCTCCTTCTGCAGCTCATGGACCACGGCGGAGATGTCGGGCGCCACGGCGGCCAGGCGCTCCAGGGCGGCCATCTCGGCCATCACGGCGCGGCGCTCCAGCACCATGGCGCCGGCGAAGAAGACGAGGCCGAGCACCGGCAGCAGCAGGGCCACCGCGATGCGCAGACCGATCGGCCTGTTGCTCAGAAATCCGGTCATTGGACCCCTCCGCCCGCGCTGCGGGGAGGCCGAGGGCTCCACCGCGTTCGGGTCCTTATGCTGCTTGTCGTCCGTCATGATGATCTCTCCGGTTGCGGCTCAACCTACCACAGCCAGATGTCTCATCGAACCGTGCCGCACCCCAGCCGCTACGTTTTCCATTAATGCCTGCGCCTTTTCCATTCACTGATATGTCTTGGCAGGGGAAGCCGCCAATTACGACGTCAGCCTCCTTAGGAAGGCTGTCCATCATTTCCCAAATATCGCCTTGATGAATATGTGATCCGAGATTCCGCTGATATGTTTTGCAGGCTGCTTCATTAATCTCGTTAGCCCAAATGAGCTTAAAAGGCTGCTTTGCATACCGTTTTCCGAGAAAATCAAATCCACCCTTGAAGCCAGGTCCATGCCTCCGCATCCAGAGAAAAGGGATATGACGGAAAATGTTTTAGTTTTCTTGGCGCTAGCTTTTACGTTAGGCATGGTCGGTGCTGGTGGCGTCGTGGCGCTTGCGTAAGCAAGGGTGTCGGTGCGCTCCTCCAGCGTTATATGATGCTCGATAGCCATGGCTCTACTCCTTCGCAGTAGGGTTGTGGTTAGGCTGGGACAGCGGTGGCCGCCGCTGTCCCAGCTGCCTTTTTACGGATCGCTCCATCCTAGCCGCGATTATGCATGAACTCGCGCAGGACGTCAGAAGCCTGCCGTTCTGTGGTTCGGCAAGCCTCTAAGAAGGAAGTGCGAAGTTCTCGCTCTACGCGGATTCGGATGGCGGCGTCTTTCATGGGGAGCAGCTTAGCATTTGGATACACGCATGTGTATCCAATTTTGCGCCTCCGATTGTCGCATAAGTCCTAAAACCCGCGACAGGTCAAGACAATTTCAGCGTAAGCCTATGGCGATTGATTGCATTACAATGTTAGTGCATAGTACAGACGGCGTTATTAAGAGGATGCAGGATGGAACAGCAAACAAACTTCACCTGCCGCGTCGATGCTGACCTGAAACAAGCCTTTCTGAGAGCGGCCAAGGCAAACGACCGGCCCGCCTCGGTATTGATTCTGGATTTCATGCGCGAGTATGTCCAGCAGTCAACACAAGGCCGGCAAGCCAGCCTGCCCTTTGACCGAAGGACTACCGACCAGAAGGGGGCGGCATGTTACGAGGTGAGGGAGACTATGGACGAAGGTGAAGAAGGGCCGCTAGCATCCCTTGTCAGCGCTACAGAAGGCGAACAGAGTGAACTGACACTGAAAGCCGTGCTCAAGGAAAATAGCCGACTCAAAATGGCGCTGAACGCACACGCAATTGTCGCATCAACAGATGCGAGAGGCGTCATTACAGCGGTTAACGACAAGTTTTGTGCAATATCACAATATTCACGTGAAGAACTCATCGGACACACTCACAGAGTCATCAATTCCGGCCACCACCCTCGCGAATTTTTCCAGGATCTTTGGCGGACTATAGCCCGAGGTGAAGTTTGGAGTGGCGAGATCTGTAATCGCGCCAAAGATGGGTCACTATACTGGGTACAGTCCACCATTGTTCCTTTTTTGGATGAGGCTGGTAAGCCTGAGCAGTACATAGCTATCCGGGCAGATATAACCGCAAGAAAGGAAGCTGAAGCTGAAGCCCAGCGAATGGCGCTTCACGATGCGTTAACCAGTTTGCCCAACAGACGGCTTATGACGGATCGACTGACCCAGGCGATCGCATACAAGGCGCGGCACCCCGGTTTTGGGGCGGTGTTGCTGACGGACCTGGATCATTTCAAAGAAGTAAACGACACACTTGGGCATGCAGCGGGGGATGACCTCCTCAAACAAACCGCGTTGCGTTTGGCCGGTTGTGTTCGGGAGGAGGATACGGTCGCAAGGTTAGGCGGCGATGAGTTTGTGACCATACTGGATGACATCGGTGCTGATTTGGAGAGCGCCGTTTTAAATGCAGGTCGTATCGCCGAGAAAATCCGTAGCACACTGGCCGAACCCTATCAGCTTGGACGTCAACATTGGGAGGTCACTCCCAGCATAGGTATTGCTCTTTTTAACTCTGTTCACGATACCCCGGAAGAGTTGATCAAGATGGCTGACATTGCCCTGTATGAAGCGAAAGACGCTGGTAGAAACCAGCAATGCTTCTTCAATCCCTCATTACAAGAAGAGGTCATTAATCGAGCGCTTCTTATGCGGGATTTACGCCTGGCACTCGACAACAACGAACTGGTTTTGCACTATCAACCCATAGTTGATGGGCAAAAAAACATCTTGGGTTTTGAAGCTTTAATTCGCTGGATTCATCCCAAGCATGGGCCGATTTCACCTAGCACGTTCATTCCTCTGGCAGAACAAACCGGTTTGATTCTGCCGATCGGTGAGTGGGTATTGAAAACCGCCTGCGCACAACTGGCCGAGTGGGGTGACGATTCACAGCACGAAGCGTTGACCGTTGCTATTAATGTGAGTGCCCGGCAATTGAATCAGGGTGACTTCGTCGACACGATAAAAAGAGTGATTTCCCAAACCGGTGCTCGTGCAGATCGGATCAGGCTCGAACTAACGGAGAGCATGCTGCAGGACAATGTGGGCAGCACAATCGTTAAGATGGACGCTTTGCGTCTGTTAGGGGTTAGGTTTTCTCTAGACGATTTTGGCACTGGCTATTCGTCCCTCAGTTATCTGAAGCGACTGCCACTTGATGTGCTGAAGATCGACAAATCCTTTGTTGACGACATTTTTGCAGACCCTAGTGATGCAGCTATTGTACGAACAATCATTGCGCTGGCAAGAAGCCTGGATATCGATGTGGTGGCCGAAGGCGTTGAAACTGCTGAGCAGCTGGAGTGGCTTCTCGACCATGGTTGTGTGTTATTTCAGGGGTATTTGTTTAGCCCACCTGTGCACAAAGACCAAGCTAGCAAAATGCTCATGCAGCTAAGCTCGTGACGGCTGCGAAACAAGTTGGTTTTCGCCGGTATGTATCATTGGCTTTCCAGAAACACCGCAGGCAGCGCTCAATAATCAGTCGGTCTGCCCGCCCCATGAGCGCGAGTTTGCGCAGCGGCTGGGCGTGGGGCCATGAGTCCCGCACGCGACATCGAGCGGACGATGCTGGAGCGATGCCTCCAGATTGCCACCACACCGGGCGATATGCCACGAGATCAGGCCGAGGCCAACGTCTGCCGGTTGGCCGGGATGATTGTCCGCATCCGATGCCCCGCAGCAGGTGCGCGGCTGTCTGATGCGGCTGCGGCCTACTTTGCCGACCATCCAGAGCAGCAAGTGCCGTCCGCAGAGGTCGTCCGGCGCGGCTGGATCATCAACGCTCCGCGCCTGCGGGATCGGCTGGAGCGCCTGCTGGTGGCATTTGTTGGTGTTTCATCGTGTTCATAAAACGGTGGTTTTCTGGACAGGTCTGCAGGGTTTCGCTTTTTCATGGCCGGGCATACCCAAAACCGTTAAGATAACCGTCAATTTTTCTATGTTCAGGCACTGTCAATGAATCAACGCATTGGATACGCCCGCGTTTCGACGGACGACCAGCACCTAGACCTGCAGCGCGACGCGCTCCAGCAGGCCGGGTGCAGCGTGATCTATGAGGAAGCGGCCAGCGGCAAGAGCGCGGCACGCCCGGAGCTTGAGCAGTGCCGCAAGGCGTTACGGGCCGGGGATACCCTCGTGGTGTGGCGGCTTGATCGACTCGGGCGCAGCCTGCATGACTTGGTGCAGATCGTGGCCGAGCTTGAACAGCGCGGCGTGCATTTCGAGAGCCTGACCGAGAAGATCGAGACGGGCAGCGCATCGGGCAAGCTGCAATTCCATGTGTTCGCGGCGCTGGCCGAGTTCGAGCGCGGTTTAATCCGTGAGCGGACGCAGGTCGGGCTGGCAGCAGCCCGTGCCCGAGGCCGGGCCGGTGGCCGCAAACCCAAGTTGGATGAAAAGCAGGTGCGCGAGATCAAGGCGCTTTTGCGCGATCCCGACATTCAGGTGGCGGACGTGGCGCGGCGCTATGGCGTGTCCCGAACCACCCTATACAAGCATGTCGGGGCCGTCGCTCCAAGGGGGGCGCGTCGATGACCAGAAAAGAAAAAACCCGCCAACGTGGGCGGGTTTCTTCGTACTATCGTATGTCCTCGGGGGGAGGCTTGCGCCCGCTAGTCCCGTGGCTAGTGACTTAAATATAAGGCTTCCGGGCGGGTATGTCAAACAACCAGAAAACGACCATTAATGCAGTACGGGCCGCGTTGTCAGCGGCTCGCATGGGAACCTTCGAGGCCGCAGCCGGGGTGCAGTCGGATGATGACCCTGCCGCCCTGCTGCTCTACGCATGGAATGCCGAGGTATCGGGCGCGTTTCTGGCCCCGCTGCATGTGTGTGAAGTTGTCATCCGAAACGCTGTTTCTGATGCGCTGGAAGCCCTCTATGGGCCGCGCTGGCCGTGGTCGGCAACATTCGAGCGCAGCTTGCCCGATCCCATGCAAGGCTACAGCCCGCGCCGTGACCTGCAAAGTGCCAGACGGGCAGCGCAGACCACGGGCAAGGTAATCCCGGAATTGAAGTTCGTTTTCTGGCAGAAGATGTTCACAGGCCGTTACGACACCCGAATTTGGGATCAGCACCTGCGGCGTGTCCTGCCGAACCTTGACCCGGCCAAGCCCGTTGCCACTCTGCGGCAAGCGATCTATGGCGATTTGGAGCGCGTGCGCCTGCTGCGGAACCGCATAGCGCACCACGAGCCGATCTTTGCACGAGCGTTAGCAGATGACTATCAGACGGTATTGATGCTGGTCACGTACCGCTGCACGGTCACAGCCGCTTGGATGGATAGCAATCAGACCGCCACGGCCATCATTGCCGCCAAGCCCTAAGCCCTAAGCCCTAAGCCCTAAGCCCTAAGCCCTAAGCCCTAAGCCCTAAGCCCTCCCCTGCCCCGCCACCGAACCCCGCCGCGTGCGGGGTTTTCTATGGCTTCAAATCCTCAAAAGGTGCATTTACTCAAATCCTCAATATGCTATACTGCGTTTGAGTAATTCCTTTTTTCCTCAAACGCTCAATAGCTCAATAGCTCAAGGAGTGCATATGCAAGTCATCGCCGTACTGAACCAGAAGGGCGGGGCGGGTAAAACCACCATCGCCACCCACCTTGCCCGCGCCCTGCAACTCGACGGCGCAGACGTGTTGCTGGTTGATTCCGACCCGCAGGGCAGCGCCCGCGATTGGGCCGCCGTCCGCGAGGATCAACCCGTGCCCGTGGTTGGCATCGACCGGCCCACCATCGAGCGCGATCTAAAGAGCGTGGCCCGGAAAGACTTTGTTGTGATCGACGGAGCGCCGCAGGCTCACGATCTGGCCGTGTCGGCAATGAAGGCCGCCGATTGCGTGCTGATCCCGGTGCAGCCGTCGCCCTACGACATTTGGGCAACCTCTGACCTCGTGGATTTGGTCAAGCAGCGCATCGAGCTTACCGACGGCAAGCTGAAAGCGGCTTTCGTGGTGTCCCGTGCGATCAAGGGCACCAAGATTGGCGCGGAAGTCTCCGAGGCGCTGGCCGGGTACGGCCTGCCGATCCTGCAAACGCGCATCACGCAGCGAGTCATCTACCCGAGCAGCGCGGCCAGCGGCACCACGGCCATTGACCAAGAGCCGACGAGCGAGGCCGCCGAGGAAATCCGGGCGCTGGCTGAGGAAGTGCGCCGTTTCCTCAATGGCACCATTTGAGTAATTAAGGAGTAGGTGAAAATGAGTAGCGGGAAACTTGGCATGAAAGCAGGCCGCCCGAGCGCCGCGAAGGCTGGCCCTACCCTGTCCGACCTTGCCGACAAGGCCGCCACCGTCCGGGTGAATTTCGACCTCGACCGGGCCGAGCACACGAAGCTGAAGATTTACGCCGCCAAGACCGGGCGCAGCATCACGGACATTCTGCGCGAACTGGTGCGCTCACTTGATGAAAAGAGTGATTGAGTAATCACTTAACCGGCTGGACGGGTCAAAAGCATGGACTCTAGTCCATACATTTTTGACTTGGCGAAATTTAATAATGTTGATGAAATACGGCGCGTGGGGTATAAAGCGATGGTTGTAATGGAACCGTTGAGTCTGGAGGTACTGCCGCCCTCTCATTTCAAGGCGTTTGCGAAGAACGCACCGCATGAGATCAAGGGCGCTGTCATCGAGAACACAGAGCGCGGGCTGGTGATCGTGCTGCACGTTGGCAACGAGCGGCGCATTCTCGGCCAGTACCGGGGAGGCATCCGGTTTTTTCGCTCTTTCGATGGCGCGGCGGCAGTGCTGCGGCAGCATGGCGTGCTGCACTGGACGGCGAATGCAAAAGGCTGGATTCCGCGAACTTTGGAAGCAAAGGAGCGGAGTTCAGATGGATGAAAAAGCAAAGCCCCGCGTGGCAGCGGGGCTTGGCAAGAGGTGGGAACCTAGCAGGTGGCACTGTTTGGAACCCGAAGGCGTGACCGATGCAGGCAGATCAGACACACACACTATGGTCTGCATTGTAGCGCCCTACCTCTTGCCGCACAAGCGGAAAGAGGGTTATGGGACAGGCACAGCTACGACTTTTCAGCCCAGCCGATGAGGCGGGTTGCTATCACGACACAGCCCGGCAGGGCTTTTTCTCGTTGCTCATGGCGACGGGCGAGGGCGGCGGCAAGAAGCAGGACAGTTACCGGCTGTCACAGATGCCCGTGGTGCTCTCCATGCTCGACCACAGCCGGGATACCTGGCTGTCTCAGGCCGAGTTCATCAAGCCCAATCGCCGCGTGGTCAACTTGGCCCGCATCGGCTTGCTGTTCGCCGATCTGGACACCTACCGCGAGCCGTGGGCGCAGGGGCGCAGCCCCGAGCAACTGGCCGCCGCTGTCATGCTCCGCTGCTACGACGAAGGCGTGCCGCCGCCGTCGATCCTCGTTTTCTCTGGCCGTGGCGTGCAAGCAAAGTGGCTGCTGGATGGCACGTTGCCGCGTCAGGCGCTGCCACGCTGGAATGCCTGCCAGCGTTACCTGATCGACCGTCTGGCCGGGCTGGGCGCTGATCCAGCGGCCAAGGATGCAAGCCGCGTGCTGCGGCTGGTCAATACGGTAAACAGCAAGAGCGGCGAGGTTTGCCGCGTCATCCACGTTGAGCAAGGCCCGGACGGCGAGCCGATCCGCTACAACTTCGAGTATCTGGCCGAGGCGCTGCTGCCGATGGCCCGCTGGGACATCGAGGCCGACCGCAAGGCCCGCGCCGACCGTCGCCAGTTCAAGCTGCTGCCGGGCGGCCAAACCGGCAACCTGCGCACGCTCAACGGGCGGCAACTGGCGTGGGATCGTCTGGAGGACTTGCGCACGCTGGCCGCGCTGCGCGGCGGCGTGGCCGAGGGCGAGCGGATGCAGCACCTGTTTTGGCGGCTGAACTTCCTGCTGCTGTCGGGCGCGACGCACACGGGCCAGATGTACCACGAGGCCGCCGCGCTGGCCCGTGAGCTTGATCCGCGGTGGAACTACCGCAGCGCCGAGCTTATGACGCTGTACGCCAAGGCCAAGGCCCACGAAGCCGGGGAAAAGGTGGAGTTCGGCGGCAAGCAGTTTGCGCCGCTCTACACGCCCAAGAACGACACGCTTATCAGCCTGTTTCACATCACCGACGACGAGCAGCGCAAGCTGCGCACGCTCATCAGTCGGGACATGGCGACCGAGCGCCGCCGCGACCGCGACAGAAAGCGCGACGAAGCCCGCAGGCGTGCCGCTGGGGCTGTCGATCGTGCGACCTATGAGGCCAATTCCGCGAGCCGTCAGAAGCCGTGGGAATCCTTGGGCATGAGCCGGGCAAGCTGGTATCGAGCAGGTAAGCCGATGCCAGCTTGTGAGACAGGTTCCTCCCCTATTACAGCCGCCAAGGTGGAGCGCAAAGCGTGAGACAAGTCCCTCCCCTATTACTAATGGCGAAGCCTACGCCCGGCGCGAAGCGCCTGCCTTTGAGTAGCCCCCAGCATTTAAAAAATGCGAGTAGCCCGGCAAGGACGGTGGGTAACTTGCTTGCAAGTTATCCACGGGCCGCGCAGCGCCGGAACGGCGCGGAGAGCCGCCCGCAGGGCGGCCCCCTCGTCCAGTTCATCGGGTGGCTGTTATGAGTCGCGCCGGTCGATCCTTTCCGCCCGTGCTGCTGGATTCGTTGCGGGCAATGACGGTGCAGGAAACGCTAGATCGGCTGGGCCTGTACTGGAAGCGTGATCCTGACTTTGTGCCAGTGAAGGACAAGGCCACGGTGCGGCTGAATGTGTCCATCGGTGGCGGCGGTGTTGAGCTACTGGCGACCGGGCCGAAGTGGTACGACACGCGGGCAGAGCAGGGCGGCGGCGGTG
>JAKOVD010000029.1 GCA_029782215.1 Chloroflexota bacterium | reverse complement strand
CCGTCGTTTCTCCGGCATCTCGTTTACGCTGCTGATTAACGCTGGTTGTAGCTGTCGCTTATTTGACCGATACATGCTTCACAACTTCTTTCCTGTCACTCAAACGTCGTCCGCAGGGCCGACATCAACCCTTCTCCTGATTGTACTCAGTTCGCAAACTAACGCGAGTTGAAGCTACCTTTTTTCAGGGGAGTCAACGTTCAAACGTTTGAACGTTTAGCGACTCAACTCTCTGTTCGCCAACAACTCCAGCAACTGCGTCAGCACCTGGTCACGCTCGCTGCCGCTGAGGGCCAGGGCCAACTGCGCCACCAGGAGTCCGTATTTGACGCCCACATCATAGCGCCACCAGGGACGTTCCAACGCCAGGTAGCGCTCGCGGGAAGCCAGCGCCGCCAGGGCTCGCGAGAAGACATCGCCGCCCTGTGCACTGGCTCCGGCGGCTGCGTCCTGCGCCAGCAGTTGGCCGAGCAGGTCCATGACCACCGGCGTCAGTACGTGCATGCCGAAGAAGCAAAGGTAGTGTCCCGCCCGCAGGCCCGGCACCAACAGCCGCTGCTCTGCTTCGGTGGGCGTCGGCTTTTCGATGACATCTTCGATCAGGTACAGGTCCTGGCGGCCCGCCACGCGCCTGCCGCCGATCGTGCCGTGGTAGCGAAGGAGCGTCTCGCGCGAGGCCTGCACTGCCGATACCGCGCACGCTTCCGCCTCCGCCACCTCGACGAGCTGCTGGGCGCAGCCCTTGCCGCCCCCGTCCTGGCCCACCCAGAGGTGGTCGCCGACCAGATGAAGAAAGGGGCGCACGCCCACGAAGTCGCGGGCGCAGTAGATGGCGTGCCCGTAGCCCAGGGGCTCGACCTGGGGCACAAATGCCAGGTGGCCGGCGCGGTCGCCGACGGCTTCGGCATAGGCGGTTTCATCGCCAGGGCATACCACCACGCAGATGTCTTCGACCCCGGCCTTCAACGCCTCTTCGACCAGGACGCGCAGGACCGATTTGGGCGTGCCGTCGCGGTCAACAACGGTTTGGAGCGGGAGCGCTCGCTGGGTCCTGCCGGCGGCGGTGATGACGGCTTTCGTGACCTTCATGGCAGCATCCTTAGCACGAGAGGTAAGAACGTCTGGTGCAGTCTACAACCTGGCACGCGCATTGCCAAGCGCCGCCGGCTCGCAGACTCGTAGTAGCGACTTCAGTCGTTGGGGTGGGCAGGCAACGACCGAAGTCGCGACTACAAACGGATGGGACATTTCGACAGGTTCTTCATCGTCAATGACCTGGCCAAATGTGCATTTGGGTGGGGCAAGGCGCGGGCCTATAATGAGGTCACCAACTGCAGGGCCTTTGGCTGGTCCGCACGGCGTCACCAGCGCCAGAGTCCTCGCCGGCAGCTACACCTCATTTTGGCGTGGGCTGAACTGCATCAGGATGAGCTCTTGGACAACTGGCAACGACTGGAGCAAGAAGCACCTCTGCACACGATCGCTGGCCTCGTGTAGGGAGTAGGACTATGAGCTCATCGACGGCTGAGAGCGTCCTGCATGACGTCACGGGTTTCGAGTTCATCGGCAATTTTGTCCTCCGAGTACGGTTTGATGATGGTCTAGAGCGGGAGATCGATTTCGAGCCTATTCTCTTTGGCCCGCTCTTCGCACCTCTTCGTGATCCGCAGCTCTTCGGGCAGGTTCGGCTTGACCATGACCTAGGTACCCTTGTCTGGCCGACAGGGGCGGACATTGATCCGACCGTTCTCCACGACTGGCCCGATCATGTAGACGCGATTATCGCGCGGCGCCTAAGGCGTTTCATGCCTGAATGCCCCGTACTCGCCTAGCGGGCTCAGGGTCTTGTCTTTGGGGCTGCTGCCGATTGAATTTGGCGGCTGATGGGGGAAACCGGCTGAAGCGAGTCGCGACCGGAAAGGGACGTGCTGGAGCAGGTTCCGGCGTATCAGCCCGGGAATTCATTTCTGGCCGGGCTGGCCGCGCCAACATGACTTCACACCGATAAGCTGCCAATCCTCAATTCTCCCGGCTTGGCTCCCGGCTGCGCCCCCGGCCCGGCTTGTGAACCGCTTCATTTAATCTTGCGTTAACCTGATCTAGATCATATGGTATTTTGACTTACCGTGGTATCATACTGCAATCGCTCTGAAGGGAGCTTTGTTTGCGCACGCGGTGTGGCACTGAGGAGGGTCACGCCGGGTGCGCGGCAGACTCTCATCTCTCTCTCACCGTCTTACCCACCGCATCGTTCGACCGAGGAGGCAATCTCAATGAAGAGAAAAACGTTGCTACTGGGCCTGCTTCTGGTGGCGTTGGCAATGCTCGTCTTTGCGGGCACAGCCCTCGCTTCCGCTCCTGCCCCGGCGCCTGTCTGTACGGACCGGGTCTTCCAGGGGGGACCAGAGGAGCAGCCCGCCGCCAGCCCCAAGCTGTTCTTCCCACGGCTGGCATCGCCCTGCACCTCGACGGGTGTCGTGCCTGAAGTGCCCTTCGCCCTGGCGTGGGCATCGTCGGGACACGCCGACAAAACGTCGCCGGCGTTCACCCACTGGGACACCACCAATCCGCCCCAAGTCGCCGTACCCTGCGCCAAGTGCCACACCACTTCCGGTTACCAGCAGTTTCTTGCAACCGGATCGGTCACCCCGCAGCCGATCGGCCAGACCGTCGAGTGCATGGCCTGCCACAACAACCTGGCCAATGCCAAGACGAGCATCAAGTTCAACTCGGGCCTGATCGTCAACAACCTCGGCCAGGAGTCGAACTGCATGGAATGCCACCAGGGCATCAGCTCCGGGCCGCAGGTGCAGACGGCCATTGACACGGCCGCTCTCGCCAACGACGATACCCCGAGCGACAAACTGGTTTGGACCGCCGTGGCCCCGCACTACTTCACGGCTGCCATTTCCATGTTCGGCAAGGAAGGCGGCGGCGGTTACCAGTACCCCGGCATGGAGTACGACGTGCGGTTCCAGCATGTGCAGAACTACGACACCTGCCAGAGCTGCCACAACCAGCACTCCCTGACCTTCCGCTACGACGAGTGCGCCAAGTGCCACGAGGACGTCGATCCGGCCAACCCCAGCGTGGACCAGCTTCACGAGATCCGCATGGAAGGCTCGGGCGTGGACTATGATGGCAACGGCAACCGCCGCGATGGCATGTACTTCGAGCTCGAAGGCCTTGCCAACAAGCTCTATGCCGCCATCCAGGCCTACAGTGCCCAGGTCGCCGGCAAGCCCATCGTCTATGACGGCGCCGTCTACCCCTACTGGTTCAACGACACCAACGGCAACGGCCAGGTCGACACCGGCGAGAATACTTTCGGCAACCAGTACAAGTCCTTCACCAATCGCTCCCTCAAGGCGGCCTACAACTACCAGCTCTGGTCCAAGGATCCGGGCGCGTATGCTCACGGTGGCAAGTACATCATCGAGCTGATGTACGACGGGATCATGGACATCAACCCCAAGATCACGCCGCAGATCGACATGACCAATGCTCACCGCGAAGACCCCGGCCACTTCGCCAGCGCACAGATGCCTTGGCGCGACTGGGATGCCGCGGCGCCGGAAGCGCCGCTGGACGGCGAGGTGGAGCAGGCCTGCGGCCGCTGCCACAGCGCCGACGGGCTGCCCCTGATCGTCAACAACACGGGCAGCAACGGTCTGCCTCCTGTGACCGTTTCGGGCGGCAACTCCTATGCCCTGAGCATCAAGGAGCCGGTCACCAGCGCCCTCATGTGCACGACCTGCCACAAGGAGCTGGGCGGTGACTGGGCGCGGAACTCCGTGCCCAAGGTCCAGTTCCCCAGCGGCGCCGTCCTCACCTTCGCCGCCGATGCTGTGGATGACAACATCTGCATGACCTGCCACCAGGGCCGCGAGTCCACGACCAGCGTCAACTTCGTGGAAGCCGGCAAGCCGGATGACACGGTCGATGCGGCGCTGCGGTTCAAGAACATCCACTACCTCGCCGCTGGCGCGACGCTGTGGGGCAATGACGCCAAGGGCATGTACCAGTACACTGGCAACACCTACCGAGGCAAGTTGTCCCACGTCCCGACGCAGGACACCTGCACCGAGTGCCACAGCGCGCATCGGCTGGCCGTCCGCTGGGATTCGACCACCCCGCCCACCTGCCAGACCTGCCACGGCCCGATGACATCGGCGGAAGACCTGCTGAACATCCGCTTTGCCACCGACACGACCGACTGGAACGGCAACGGCAACATCACCGAAGGCGTGTACTACGAGATCAAGGGCATGAACGATGCTCTGTATGACGCCATCAAGCTGTATGCCAAGGATGTGGTCGGAACCTGCATCGTCTACGCTCCGGATGCCTACCCGTACTTCTACGTCGATGCCAACTGCAACGGCGTCAAGGACCCCGACGAGACGACCGGCTACAACAAGTGGACGCCTCGTCTGCAGCGGAACACCTTCAACCTGAACTACGTGGTGAAGGAGCCCGGCAACTTCGCTCACAATCCCATGTACACGCTGCAGGTCCTGTACGATAACCTGACTGACATGAGCCAGAAGGTGAACGTGCCGAACCTCGCCAACATGCACCGGCCGAGCTAGCCTCCTCAGTTCTCCCCACACTAAGAAACCGGACGCCCATGGGCGTCCGGTTTTCTTTTCCGGCATCCCACCCAGAAGTCCGGCTTCTCGCAGAAGCCGGACTTCTTTTTACCCTCGGTCCACCGCAACCAAATCAGCAACGGTTTGGTCGCCCTGCACAGTCGCCACCGGCGTCAACGGGTCCAACCTTCTCTCGGACCAAGCCACCAGGCCGCTATGAACCAACGCCTGCATCCGCCTCGCAGTAACGACTTTAGTCGTTGCTCTGCGAATGCCCTTCCTTATGGTTCCTTGAACCAATGCCTGCAGTCGTTCCGGTCCGTAGATTCTCTCATTCGTGTCAAACTGCGCTTGGCGGAGTGAATTGACAGCGAGCTGGGTCGAAAGGAATGCCAGTAGTGAAGACAGCCCAGGCCGAGACCAGTATCTTGCGTGCAGCGGCGACCAGGGCGAGAGGTTTGGCTTTGCCGCGACCGACAAGGCGCTGATAGAAATGACGCAAGGGCGAATCAGCGCGCAGACCACCCAACGCTCCCATCCAGTCTACTTCCGAACTTGTGTGGTCCGGCGGCGATGTCTGCGGTTTCGTTGATGATGGTTGCACTTCCGAATCCTAAACTGATCGCAAGGTGAGATCTACATGGTTCATTTCGACGCACACCTGATTTGTTGCGGTAGCAAGGGCATCTGCCCGGGCTTGCAGAGCCCTGCGGCAGCGCTGCTTGACTTCGGTCGTACGTTCGACCAACGTGACGAAGAAGGCATCGACTCGCTCACGTACCCTCTCGGCGGTGCCGAAGCAGGTGTTAGCGGTGGCCTCCTCACGGACCCACTGCCAGATCGCCTCGTCGGAATTGAAGTCGGGGCTGTGACCAGGCAAGGCCACCAACCGGATATTGAGGCCGGGCGTGGAAAGGTAGGCTCGAATCTCAGGTCCATGGTGAGCCGGGCCGTTGTCCTAGATGATGATCAACGGCTCGGTGTACTTGGCACGCAGCTGTTTGAGGAAAGCCACCGAGGTTTCGGCCTTCGTGTTGCCCAGCACCGTCATGGCATCGACCTCACCGGTCTCGAGACAGACAGCAGAGTAGTAGCTGGCCTTTTCGCCTCGCCGGGGGCTGGTCGTCTCCACCAACGCCGGCTGGCCACGCAGCACCCACTGTGCCCGCAGGTCGACATCGGCCCGGAAGTGCGCTTCGTCGACGAAGAGGATTCTGGCCCCTTTCGCCTCAGCTTCGGCTCGCAAACCGGCATAAACGCCTACAAACGCCTTCCGCTTCTCGTTATTGGCTTTCAGCAGCCGCTTCTTTGGTCGCTTGCGCACGAACCCCAGACGGTGCAGGTAATTCAGGCAACTCCGACTGCTCAGTTCCCGACCAAAACGCTCAGCCACGAACTGCCGCACCACCTTCCACGTCCACTTCGCCACATCAATGCCCACCGCACGCGGCGACCCTTGCACCGCCGCCTTCAGCGCCGCTTTTTGCGCCGCATCGAGGACGGGGGGGACCCACCCGTCTGCTCGAAGGTCAGTCCACTCGGTCCTTTCTCCCGCAGGTCCTCCACCCAGGCGCCGATGGTGTGGGCATCCCGCTCCAGCGCTTCGGCTACCTGGTTGGCTGTCCAGCCCCGGCTTAACAGCCACATCGCATGCCAGCGTTCCCGCTCCCGCGGCGTCGGGGCGCTGTACATCCGCTCCCGCACGGCCTTGATATCCAACTGCCAGCGTTCCAGCAGCGCGACCATATCGTTCATCGAGCAACCTCGTGGCGTCGTGGTTTCGCCGACAGTTTATCATGGTCGTTCTGCAGGTTTCACTCTGCGATTGGTTTAGTAGAGCCTGTTTGACGCGAACTGAAGCCACACTTGGATGGCGTCAGAACGTGGCTGGCTGGATGCATCTCTCGCAAGCCGTGATACACCCGAATTGAATCTGTCGCACACTGACCTCAGCCGTGGCTGGCAACCGAGGTGCTGGCCGATTCGGTAGCCACTCCTGACACTGTTGACGCATCGTCTGCCACGTTGATCAAACCCCACGCCGGAGAACCTGAATTGGAGACTACCATGACACAGTATCCAGAACTTTCGACCGCAGACGTTGCCTCGGGACTGCTCGATGTTTTGCCTCGACTCCTGAGGCGCCTGCGCGCCGATCTCTCCTTTGTCCCGGAAACGCCCTGTGACGACACCGAATGGCAAAGTCTGGCTGAGCTGCGCAGCGCCTCAGGACAGGTGGCGTTGATGAGCATCCTTGTCAACCAGGGACGCGCAAACATGCAGGACCTTGCCACACAGTTGGCTGTGAAACCGGGGACCGTGACCATGATGGTCAAGCGTCTGTTGGCGCAGGGCTACGTGGAGCGCACCCGCGATGAGGGCGATTGGCGGTTGGTGTGGGTGAGCCCAACCGAGCGCGGGCGGCAGGTCATCCATTTGTACAATCAGGAACGCCAGGCCTCGCTCGGACGGAAGCTGGCCCAGCTCGATCGCGAGGAGTGCGCCTGCATGGAGGCGGCTCTGCCGGCCCTTTCCCGCCTCATGGAGGTTTCGTAAAAGGCGACCGGCGCACCTGATACCGAGCGCTAGCCAGGGCCCACCCGTGGCGCCACATCCTGGCTGGCGTCAAGGTGCGTTGGAGCGAGAGCCGATCCGTGACCACATTTGTTTCCACCTGGCCGGAACTGCAGGAGGCCGCGGGCCGGGCGCGGGTAAGCGCCTTGCACGAGCAGGCTATCGAGCTCTATACCGAGGCCCTCGCCCAGCCTGACGTGCCCTGGGAGCAGTCCTGTGCGATGGCGCTGGCACGTTCCTACAGCCGCGCCATGCTGGGCGACTATGCGGGACTGGACGGCGAGCTGACCCGGCTAGCCGAGGCCGCGGCGGATGCCGGCGATGAGGCAGTGAGGGCGGCGGCGTTGGCCGAGCTGACCCTACGGCTGCGCTCCTCCGGCGAACTCGAGCGCGGCCTGGTGTTGGGCCACCAGGCGGTTCAGGCCGCCCAGCATGCGCGCCGAAGCGATCTGGAAGTGCAGGCGCTGTGCGCCCTGGGCTTCATCCAGGTGGAGATGGGGGATCTGAAAGCGGCACGGGAAGCCATCATCGCGCTGGAGGGGCTGTGGACAGAGGCCGATGCACTTGGCCGGGCCGCGACCGCGATCCTTCGAGGCTACCTGGCGCTGCGCGCGGGTGAGGTCAAGCAGGCCGCACGTGACGCCGAGCTCGGCTACGGGTTGGCGCGGGCGCAGGGCTGGCGTGAGTGGGAGATCCTGGGACTGGAGCTGCAGGCGTTGGCTGCACCCGACCTGGCCCGGCGGGGACTACTGATGGAGCAGGCGCTGGCCGCGGCTACTGAGTCTGGCAATCGCACCGAGCAAATGGTGGTGCTTGCCAACCTCAGCGGCTGGCTCGTCATGTTTGGACTGTATGAGCGGGCGGTCGAGGGCGTCCGGCGGTCGTTGGACACCACCGCATCGACGCACATGGAGACGCAAAGGCTCTTTTCCTTGCAGTACCTGGCGCAGGTTTTCATCGAGACCGGCGACCTCCCGGCGGCGCTTTCCTGCCTGGAGCAGGCCCTTGTCGTGGCAGAGGAGAGCGGCAACCACTTCATGCGACCCCAACTGCTGATCAGCAAGGCGCAGGTGCTGCTCTACAGCGGGAAGGTGCAGCAGGCCCTGGACCTTCTTGGCGTTGCTGACCCGACGACTCTCGGAAGCCAACCTCTCAAGACCAACTGGCTGGCGCACAACGCGGCGGCACGGCGGATGAACGGGGAAGGCGACGCCGCCAGAGATCTCGTGGTGAGGGCGCTGGGGCTGATTCCCCCAGGCGACCAGGGTGGCTCGGAGTATCCGCTCGACGAATTGTGTTGGATCTGCTACCGGGCCATGGCGCCCATTGCGCCCGAACCGAGCGCCACCCTTACAGATGAGCGGTGGCGTGTCCTGGACTTGGGCTTTCAGGCGCTGCTCGTCCAGGTCGACGGCCTGGGAGATGCCGGACTGCGGCGGGGCTACCTGCACCGGGTGCAGGTTCGCCGCTCGCTGGTGCGTGAGTGGCTGCGCTGGGCGCCGGAATGGGCGAAACCAGAAGACCTGGCGGCTTATGCCGGCCTGGTGCAGCGCCCCGGTCGCCTGGGCGATGTCGTGCGGCGATTGCTGGAGGTGGGGGTGCGGCTGAGTTCCCAACGCGATCCCAAACGTCTGCCCCATCAGATCGTCGACGAGGTCGCCGAATTGACCGGAGCAGAGCGGATCGCCCTCATCCTGATCGATCCTGACGGGAACAGGCGGCCAGCGCGCGTGCTGCTGCCGTCGGCGCCCGTTCCGGCCTTGAGCGGCGCGGTTGAACCGCCTGCGGACGAGGCCGCATTCCTGGATGAGATCCGGCCCTGGCTGGACGAAGCGGCCATGCACAGGCAGGGCATCGTGCGCCCTCTCAACGCCGAGGGTCCTTTGCTGGAACAGCGCAGCGTCATGGCGGCGCCGCTGATCAGCCTGGGCCGGCTGGTGGGAATCGTCTACTGCGATGTCAGCGGCTGCTTTGGCCGCTTTGAAGTCGAGGACCTCGAACTGCTGGGGGTGTTGGCCAACCAGTCGGCAGTCGCCCTGGACAACGCCGATTGGTCCGCCACGCTCGAGCAGAGGGTGGCTCTGCGCACGGCCGAGCTTGAGCAGTCCACGGGCGAGCTGCAGGCCGCCAACCGCAGCCTGGCTGAGCGCAACAACGAGCTTGCCATTATCAACGATATCCAGCAGGCGCTGGCATCGCAGCTTGAGTTCGGGGCCATTGTTGACCTGGTGGGGGACAAAGTCACCGCCATCTTTGCCGCGAATGCCGTTCTTATTTGCCTTCATGACCGGGTGCGGCAGGTTCTGCGCTTCGTCTATGAGGTGGACAACGGTAGAAGAATCGACTATTGGGAGGCGCCGATCGGTCCCGGTCTGTCCTCCACGGTCATCGAGACGCGACGACCGCTTCTCATCCGCTCCCATGCAGAAGCGGCCGCACTGGTTGAGGGGAGAGGCTGCTGCAGTACCCTGAACAAGCGGGAGCGCAACTGACGCAATCGCTGCTCCTGGTGCCGTTGCTGGTGAGCGGCGAGGTCACCGGGGTGATATCGGTCCAGCGCTACCAACCGGACGCCTACGGCCACAGTGAGCTGCGTTTGCTGCAAACCCTGGCCGCCAGTCTGAGCGTCTCACTTGAGAACGCCCGCCTCTATACGGAAGCGGAACGCCGGGCAGAGCAGATGGCGACGCTGGCCCTCACCGGTCAGGAGATTGCGGCGACGCACGACCTGGTTGCGATCATGGCGCATACCACCCAGCACGCGCACGAAGTCTGCCGGGCGTTTACGACCGCGCTCTACCGGCTCGATCCCGATGGGCAGAGGTGCCGGGTGCAGGTGGCTTTGGGAGACTACGCGGAGGCGCTGAGCGCACGCACGGTGAGGCTGGGCGAAGGCATTGTCGGGGCCTTCCTGGCGAGCGGCGAGCCGGAGATCATCGCCGATGTGCAGCAGGATTGGCGCATGGTGCACGTCGAGGGCACCCCGGAACAGGAGGAGCAGCCCGAGGGGATGATGGCGGTCCCTCTGCTGGCGCGCGGCCAGGCCGTAGGGGTGTTGACACTCTACAGGTGGATCCGCGATGGCCAATTTGGCCAGGCGGACCTTGACTTCCTGAGTGGGTTGGCGCGACAGACCGCCATCGACATGGAGAACGTGAGCCTGTTGGAGGAGGCGCATGCGGCCCGCGCCGCCGCTGAGGCAGCCACCCAGGCCAAGAGCGGATTCCTGGCGACGATGAGCCACGAGATCCGCACCCCCATGAACGCCATCATGGGGATGAGCGATCTCCTCATCGATACGCCGTTGACTGCCGACCAACAGGATTTCACCGAAACGATCCGCAGCAGCGCTGCAGCGCTGCTAACTATCATCAATGACATCCTGGACTTCTCGAAGATCGAAGCGGGCAAGATGGAGCTGGGGCGGCAGCCATTCGGCCTGGTGGACTGCGTCGAATCGGCGGTTGATTTCGTCAAGCTCAAGGCCTCCGAACAGGGATCGGAGCTGATCTGTGACATCGCCAGCGATGTGCCCGCGGTCATCGTCGGCGACGTCACGCGGCTCCGGCAGATTCTGGTCAATCTGCTCGCCAACGCCGTGAAGTTTACCGAGACTGGAGAAGTTGCGGTCAGCGTGGCGGCGGCGCCGCCAGAAGCGGAAACGCCGGCACAAGGAGACACCCGCACCCTGCTCTTCTCTGTTCGCAACACCGGCATCGGTATTCCGCGCGACAAACAGGACCTTGTGCTCGAGGCTTTCAGCCAGGTGGACACGTCGATGACCCGCAGGCACGATGGCACCGGGTTGGGGCTTGTCGTCAGCAAGCGATTGTCCGAGTTGATGGGCGGGAGGATATGGCTCGAAAGCGAGGGTGTGCGCGGCCAGGGCTCGACCTTCCACTTCGCGGTGCAGGCTGCTGTTGCCCCTGGTCCAGCCGCCGTCGATCAGCCCGCCGGCAAGCAGCCCAGGCTGCGAGGACGGCGAGTTCTGCTTGTTGATGACAATGCCGAAAGCCTGCGTGTCCTCACGCGCCTTGTCAAGGATTGGGGGATGGCGCCGCGCGCGACCGGCTCCCCGCGGGAAGCATTGGCCTGGGTGCAGGGGGGCGGCGCTTTCGACCTCGCCATCCTCGACCTAACGCTGCCGGAGATGAACGGAGTCGATCTGGCCAAGGCGATACGTGCGACCGTGTCTCAACCGTTGATCCTGCTTTCCCCTCTCAACGCCATGTCCACGGAACTTCAGGAGGGTCTGTTCAGAGCACGGTTGGTGAAGCCCGTCCGGACCGCGGCGCTGCTGGAGGCAGTCCTGAGCGTTTTCGCCGTGCCGTCGCCCGCCGCCGGCACGGCCCGCCCGGCGCCTGCAGACGCGGCAGGGACCTCATCGCTGCGCATCCTGCTAGCCGAGGACAGCCCCGTGAACCAACACGTGGCGCTGGCGATGCTGAGGAAGATGGGGCATACCGCCGACACCGTGGCCAATGGCGCCGATGCGGTCAAGGCCGTGGAGGCACGAGCCGAGGAAGCGCGGCCGTACGATGTGATCCTGATGGATGTGCGGATGCCGGAAATGGATGGGCTGGAGGCCACCCGGCGTATCTGTGCGCAGTGGCCGGCGGGCGAGCGTCCCCGCATCATTGCCATGACCGCCAATGCCCTGGATGGGGATCGAGAGCTGTGCCTGGCAGCGGGCATGGACGATTATGTGACCAAGCCCATCGGCATGGACGACCTGGCGGCGGTGCTGATGCGGCCACTAGAGGGCGTGAACGAACGAGCCGCCGAATGACCCGCAGTAGTCAGTCTTCGTACTCGCGGTTGAAGTCGCCGGCGTAGCGCGCCACCAGGACCAGCGACATCCCGACGCCCAGCGCCAGCTCGGGGAGGCCGGCGCGCAGAACGATCAGCACCAGGGGGATGAGGGCGGCGGCGATCATGGCCGCCCGCGCCTGATGACGCAGCATGCGCAGCAGGAGGTAGTAGAAGACGCCGACGATGGGTATCGCCAGGGGGAAGAACCACAGCGCCAGGCCAGCCGCCGTGCTGACACCCATGCCCCCTCGATAGCGTGTATACACCGGCCAGCAGTGGCCGGCGACGGCGGCCGTGCCGGTGAGGGGCACGATCCAGGGGTTGCCCACCACCTGCAGCACCAGCCAGACGGCCAGGACGCCCTTGCCGGCGTCGACCACCGCAGTGATGATGGCCGCGGGCCAGCCGGCCAGGCGCAGGACGTTGCTGCCGCCCGTGTGGCCGCTGCCCGATGTGCGCGGGTCGGGGGCGTTCACCGCCCGTGCGGCGATCACACCCGTCGGGAAGGACCCTATGAGATAGCCTGCAACGATCGCCAGGACGATGTTCCAGACGGTCAGGGCGGTCATACGACCACGCGCAGCCGCTGGGGCACGATGGTCGCCTTGAGCCTCCGGACCTCGCTGCCGATCTCTTCACCGTCCGCCTGGGAAGGGAAGCCCTCGGGGCTCTCGATCTCCAGGGCAGCCGTGCGCACCATCGTCACCTTGGGGTGGCTCGTATGCTTGCCAGCCATGAATTTGGGCACCATGCCCAACATGTCCAAACGGCCAGTCTTGTGCACGATGCAGAGGTCGAAGAGGCCGTCATCGTGCATGGCATCAGGTGCGGCGATGAACCCTCCCCCCAGGCGGGGGCCGTTGGCGATGAGGGTCATCAGCATGGGGAAGGTGTATTCTTTGCCGTCGTAGCGCAGCGTGGTGACGGGTGAGCGGTAGTAGATGGCCAGGGTCTTGAAGAGCGCCACGGCGTAGATGCTGAACCCGCGCAGACGCTTCATCTTGTGCGCTTCGATATTGACGCGCGAGTCGAAACCGCCGCCCAGGATGTTCAGGAAGTAGCGGGGAGGCTCAACGTCTGATTCGAGATAGCCAACGTCGATGACACGCGTGCGGCCCTTGCGCAGGCGTTCCAGGGCCTCGTCCAGGTCGCCGTGCAGCCCCAGACCCCAGGAGAAGTCATTGCCGCTGCCCACGGGAAGGACGCCAAGCGTGGTGGGCGCTGGACCCTCTTGTCCTTCCGCTGCCCTCAGGATGCCGTTGGCGACTTCGTGTACGGTGCCGTCGCCGCCTGCGGCCACCACCATCGTGTGGCCGGCACGGGCGGCCGCCTCCGCCAGCTTGATGGCATGGCCGCGGTACTCTGTCAGCTCGATGCTGAATTGCAGGCCGCTCGTGGCAAGGGCCTGGAGGCCCGCATCGATCCGGTGGTGGCTGTCTCCACGGTTGGCGTAGGGGTTGACAATGACGGTGATGGCGTCCAAGCGCTGCTCTCCGGAACGAGGTGTCGGGAAGTCTGACAAAATGGCGAAGAGTATTTTACACGCCATGCCGGGGGCGCGGCAATCATTCGCGCCGCCACACAACCGCCAGAGTTTTCGCCGGCCGGCAGGCGCTCACAGGGCTGTGCCAGGCCCCGGCTCTGGTGGGGCCGCACTTACGGCAGGGCGCTGAGGACCGTTACGAAATGGGAGAGCGCACCCTCCGCCTGGAAGGCCCGGTCCAGACGGACGATCACCTCGTCGCTCAACCCCTCACCATGAGCGAAGTCGAAGCCCGGCGCTGTCACCAACCAGGCCGGCGGCGCCTCGCGATCCTCCAGCCAGAGGCGCGCATAGGCAAGCAGGGTGACGGCATCGACATGGTGCCCCAGGGTGGCGGCGGCCTCTTGCTCACCGGCCAGCGCCTCCACCCTGACCTCGTCTGCCCCTGCCGCGCCGCCTCGCGGGTGGCTTTCCCCGGCATCGTGGCTGTCTGCTACCCGCGTGTCGATAAACACGATGGCCTGCACGTCGGGACGGGCGATGGCCAGGGCCAGCTCCGGCGTCCACTGCTGCACGGCGATGCGCTCCACCTCCCCGGCGCCGGCCAGCATGGGCTCCAGGCGTGCGGCCAGCGCCAGCCCCGCCCCATCATCACGCCGCAGATCGTTGCCGCAGGCCAGGAGGAGGAACATCGCGGTGCGTACGACGTACTGCGTAATGCGTACTGCGTAGTGCGTAAGACGCCTGGACGGCAGACATTACGCATTACGCAGTACGCAGTAGAATGCTCAGCCCCGAAGCTGTTCGTCCAGGACGGCGCCGTCGGCTGCAAGCAGTTGGACATGCATCGGCATCTGCCCGACGGCGTGGGTGGAACAGCTCAGGCAGGGGTCGAACAGGCGGATGCCGTGCTCGATCCGGTTCATGATGCCCTCGGTCAGACCGTCGCCGTTGACATAGGCCTGGGCGATCTGCTTGACGGTGCGGTTCATGGCCAGGTTGTTCTGGCCCGTGGCGATGATGAGGTTGACGCTCTTGAGGACGCCGTCGTCATCCACTTCATAGTCGTGGAAGAGCGTGCCGCGCGGCGCTTCGCTGACGCCGACGCCCCGCCGCTGGTTCACGCCCGAGTGCGAACGGATGTGATCGCTGGTGATCTCGGTGTCGTCCAGCACTTCCTCGATCTTCTCAAGACAGAACAGGATCTCGATCAGGCGGGCGTAGTGGTAATGGAAGCTGCCTGGCACCGGCTTGCTGCGGTCGGAGAGGCGGCGGAACTGGCGCAGCTCGCGCTCGGCGCGCGGAGTGCCGGCATAGTCGCACACGTTCAACCGGGCCAGCGGGCCGACGCGGTACATGCCGCCGCCATTTTCGTAGCCGAAGGGGCGATAGTAGGGGAACTTGAGGTAGCTCCAGGGTTCGACGGCTTCGCCGATGAACGAGCGGAACTGCGACGGCTGCTTCTCCTCGAGCACGCGGCCTTCGGCATCGACCAGGCGCAGCAGGCCGTCGTAGTGTTCGAGCCCACCCTGCGGCGTCACCAGCCCCAGGAACAGGCTGGGGAACTCGCCGTAGGTCACCTGCTCGCGGTCGAACTTGTCGTAGCTGTCCTTCAGCAGGTCGAGCGCCAGCTCGGAGATCTCGAAGGCCTCCGGCAGGGCGCGCCGGATCTGGTCGCGCTTGGCGACCGACAGGGGCTCGCGCACGCCGCCGGGCACGGTCCAGGCGGGATGGACGCTGCGTCCGCCCAGCAGCCGGATGATCTCCTGGCCGAACGAGCGCAGGCGGATGCCGCTGCGGGCGATGTTGGGATGCTTCTGGATCAACCCCATGATGTTGCGCTCTGCGGGATCGCTCTCCATGCCGAGCAGCAGATCGGGGGCGCTGAGGTGGAAGAAGCTGAGGGCGTGGCTCTGGACGATCTGTCCCCAATTCATCAACCGGCGCAGCTTTTCGGCCGTGGGCGGGATGCGGACGCCGAGAATGTCATCGCCGGCCTTGGCCGAGGCCATCAGGTGGCTGACCGGGCAGATGCCGCAGATGCGTGCGGTGATGCCGGGCATTTCCCAGAACGTGCGGCCAACGCAGAACTTCTCAAACCCGCGGAACTCGACGACATGGAAGCGGGCATCGGCCACTTTGCCGGCGTCGTCGAGATGAATCGTGATCTTGGCGTGCCCCTCGATGCGGGTAACGGGGTCAATGGTAACGGTGCGTGTCATTGGCGGTTCTCCATTCAACCGAACTTGCGCATCGAAGCGTCCAGAACGACCGGCTCGCCGTGCAGCAGGGCCGAGACGGCGGCCCAGATGCGGTCAGGATCGGGCGGGCAGCCGGGTACAAAGGCGTCGACGGCGATGACCTGGTGCAGGGGGTAGACGCGCGGCAGCAGGGCCGGCACCACCTTGTCGGCTTCGCCGCCCCGGGGGATGCTGCCCGGCCCCTCGCGATAGACTTCCGTCAGCAGGTCGTTGACCCGCAGGCGGTTGCGCAGGCTGGTGACGTTGCCGGTGACGGCGCAGTCGCCGAAGCTGACCACGATCTTGCTGTGGGCGCGGATCTTCTCGGCGAGCTCCAGGTGGTCGACATTGGCCACGGCTCCCTCGACCAACGCCACATCGACATTCTCGGGGAAGTTCTTGGCATCGGCGATGGGGCTGTAGACCAGGTCCACAGCCGCCGCCAGGTCGAAAAGGCGCTCGTCAATGTCGAGGAAGCTCATGTGGCAGCCGGAGCAGCCGCCAAACCAGGCCGTGGCCAGGCGAATCTTGGCCGGTGCGGGGGCGGTGTCGGGCTTGTCGCTCTTGGCTTCTTGTTTGGGCGCGGGTAACGTTGTCATCGCTTTGTCTCCGGCTTGCCGCCATTGCTGTAGGACCACTCTTTCTTTTCGCGTCCGTCGAGAATCCACTGCAGGAAGTCGTGGCGTTTGCGCATCTCCGCCACGGTGGAGCCCTTGGTGTGCAGGGCGCCCGTGGGGCAGACCTGGACGCACTTACCGCAGCTCGTGCAGCTCTGGCTGGTGCCCCAGGGCTGGCTCAGGTCGGTGATGACGCGGCTGTTGATGCCGCGGCCCATGACGTCCCAGGTGTGGGCGCCTTCCACCTCGTCGCAGACCCGCACGCAGCGCGTGCAGAGGATGCAGCGGTTATGGTCGATGATGTAGCGGTCGTGGCTGGCGTCGAGGCTGAGGTCGGGGCAGAGGTAGTCGTAGCGCACGCTGGTCATGCCGATGGCGGCGGCCTCGCTCTGCAGCTCGCAACGGCCGTTCATCACGCACACGGCGCAGACATGGTTGCGCTCGCTGAAGAGGAGCTCCAGGATCATGCGGCGGTACTTGATCAGTCGCTCGCTGTGCGTGTAGATCGAGAGTCCTTCCTGAACGGCAGTGGTGCAGGCCGGCATCAGGCGGTTGGTGTCCTTGACCTCGACCAGGCACAGACGGCAGCCGCCGCGCTCCGTCAAGCCATCCAGATGGCAAAGTGTCGGGATGTCGATCCCTTGTTCCCGGATCAGCTCGAGCAGGGTTTGGTCCTGGCGGCCGCTCACCACCTCATCGTTGATCGTCATCGTGATGACTGTCATGAGATCACCTCCGGATACTCAGCCTGGATGCGTTGGGGCAGCACCTCGAGCAATTCCATCACTGGCACTTCCTTCATGTCACAGACGCCGGCGGCGCACTTGCGGTCCTGGATATGCTCTTCGTACTCCTGGCGGAAGTAGCGCAGCGTGCTCAGCACCGGATTGGGCGCCGACTGGCCCAGCCCGCAGAGGCTGGTTTCACGGACCATGACACAAAGCTCCTGCAGGGTGTCAATGTCGGCCATGGTGGCGCTGCCGTTGGTGACGCGCTCAAGAATGCGATGCATCTGCACGGTGCCCACGCGGCAGGGGGCGCACTTGCCGCAGCTCTCGTCCATGCAGAACTCCATAAAGAACTTGGCGACATCGGGCATGCAGCTCTGATCGTCCATGACGATCAGACCGCCCGATCCCATGATCGAGCCCAGGGCCTTCAGGCTTTCATAGTCCATCGGCGTATCCAGGTGTTCGGCGGGAATGCAGCCGCCGCTGGGGCCGCCGGTTTGGGCAGCCTTGAAGGCGCGGCCGCCCGGTATGCCGCCGCCGATCTCGTAGACGATCTCGCGCAGGGAGATGCCCATCGGTACCTCGATGAGGCCGGTGTTCTCGACGTTGCCGGCCAGGGCGAAGATCTTGGTGCCCCTGCTCTTGGCCGTGCCGATGCCGGCGTACCACTCGGCGCCGTTCTCGATGATGGGCACGATGCTGCCGAAGGTCTCCACGTTGTTGATCAGGGTGGGACAGCCCCACAGGCCGCTCTGCGCCGGGTAGGGAGGCCGCGGCACAGGCTGGCCGCGGCGGCCCATGATCGAGGCCATCAGGGCCGTTTCCTCGCCGCAAACAAAGGCGCCGGCGCCGATGCGGATATCAATGCGGAACTGGAAGGTGCTGTCCAGGATGCGGTTGCCCAGCAAGCCGCGGCGTTCAGCGGCGCGAATGGCCTTCTCGAGGCGCTTGGCCGCGATCGGGTATTCGCCGCGCACGTAGATGAAGCCCTGGTCGGCGCCAACAGCATAGCCGGCGATGGCCATGCCCTCGAGGACGCGGTGCGGGTCCGACTCCATCAGGGTGCGATCCATGTAGGCGCCGGGATCGCCTTCGTCGCCGTTGGCGATCACGTATTTCTTCTCGCCCGGGGCCTTGCGCACCAGGTCCCATTTCAGGCCGGTGGGGTAGCCGGCGCCGCCGCGGCCGCGCAGGCCGCTGCGGGTCACCTCGGCGGTGACCTGCTCCGGGGTCATCTCACGCAGGACGTAGGCCAGGGCGGCATAGCCGCCGCGGGCGACGTAGTCCTCCAGTCGTTCGGGGTCGATCTGGCCGCTGTTCGCCAGCACGATCTTGGTCTGCTTGGTGAAGAAGGGAAGCTCGGCGGGGAGCATCTTGTTTGCGACTGGCTTGTTGGCGCCGACGTGGTCGGCGACGATCTGCTGCGCCGTTTCGGCGGTCACGTGCTCGTACACGACATCGGCTTCACCCTGGACCTGGACGGTCACAACGGGGCCGCGGCTGCAGGGTCCCATGCAGCCGGTGGCGACCACGGCCACCTCGGCGTCCAGTTTTTGCTCTTTGATCGACTGTTCGAGGGCTTCGATCACGGCCGTGGCGCCGGACGAAAGACAGGGTGTGCTGGCGCAGCAAAGCAGCCGGCAGCGATACTTGCTCTGGCGTTCGAGTTCCTTGTCCGCCAGTGCCTGCAGGTCGGCGCGGTTCATTCGTCCACCTCCTCCATGCTGACCAGCGATTTGGGCGCCGCGGCCGCGGCGCTGGCGCCGTTGCCACCGCTGAGGCGGGCCTGGACGGCGTTCAGGGTCGACTCAGGCGTTTCCTGGCCCAGGACCTGCCCATCGAGGACGATGACAGGGGCAAGGCCGCAGCTCCCCAGGCAGCGGGCCGACAGCAGGCTCAGCTTGCCATCGGGCGTCGTCTTGCCGGGTTCAATGCCGTAGTGGGCCTGCAGGGCCGACACGATCTCGGCCGCGCGCTTGACGTAACACGCCGTGCCCATGCAGACGATGCAGTTGTGCTCGCCCTGCGGCTTGAGCGAGAAGAAGTGATAAAAGGTGGCGACGCCGTACACCCAGCTCAGCGGAAGCTTGAGTTGCCGGGCGACATAGATCAGCAGATCTTCATCGAGGAAGCCAAAAGCCTCCTGGGCTGTGTGCAGCACCTCGATGAGGGCGTCTTGCTGGAAGCGCAGGCGTTTAAGGGTGCGATCGATCAGTGCAAAGCGCGGATCACCACTAGGATGTTCCGGCGGCGCTTTGGCCGTGGTTCTCGGCTTCGTTGCAACCATCGATAATGTCTCCTGAGCACAATGACTCGGTGAGAAAAGGGGGTGACGAAAAACGAGCACGGGCAGCGCCGTGCGTCGTTTGTTCGTGGGATGCAAAAATTTTCACAGCAAGCATAGCACACCCGCCGTTCCGCAGACATGATATTCGTCATATTGCACCCAAATTGATCCCGCAGGCGCATGCGGGAGACCTCCGGGAGGCGGCGCGAAGACCCCGCCATCTGCTGACACATGCAGCCGTCTCCCGGAGGTTCGACCCACTTGATCCTACGGGATTGTGCCGCTAAGATGGCGGCATGATCTGGAAAACACCCCCCACCCTGGATGCTCTGAACAGGCTCGGCGAGGGCACGGCCGCCGCGCACCTGGGCATTGAGTTCGTCGAGGTCGGCGAGGACTACCTTGCCGCCACCATGCCTGTGGACTTCCGCACCCAGCAGCCCCTGGGAATGCTGCACGGCGGCGCCTCACTCCTGCTGGCCGAGACCCTGGGCAGCGTCGCCTCCACCTGCTGCATCGACTTTCCCCGCGAGCATGCCGTCGGCCTGGAGATCAACGCCAGCCATCTCCGCTCCGTGCGCTCCGGGCTGGTGCGGGGGGTGGCGCGACCGCTGCGGTTGGGGCGGCGGATACACGTCTGGGAGATCAGCATCACCGACGAGGCGGGCAAGCCGGTGTGCGTCAGCCGCCTGACCGTTGCCGTGATTTCCGGGTAGACTCAGACCCGGCCAGGCCGGGGGAGACCGCCTATGCCAGACCCTCTTGGAGCTGCAGGACAGCCTTTCGTCCTGGGGGTGAACTACTGGCCGCGACGCAAGGCCATGTCCTGGTGGTCGGACTTCGATCCGGCGGAAGTGCGTGATGAGTTCGCCCTGATCGGCGGCTTGGGCTTGTCCATGGTCCGTGTGTTTCTGCTCTGGGATGACTGGCAGCCGGCGCCGGACAGGGTCAGCGGTGGGGCCCTGGGCCACCTGGAGCAGGTGTGCGACGCCGCCGCGGACTGCGGCCTCCAGCTCGACGTCACCTTGTTCACCGGGCACATGAGCGGACCCAACTGGGCGCCGGGTTGGCTGCTGCGGCGCGGTGAGCCGCTGCCCCAGCGGGTGCGGCAGCTCGTCAGCGGGGGCCGGGTGGTCGACTGCGGCTATGCCAACCCTTACGTCGATGGGACGGCCCTGGCGGCTGAGGAACTGCTGCTGCGCACGGTGGTGACAGAGTTCAGGGACCATCCAGCGGTCGGCGTGTGGAACCTGGGGAACGAACCCGACCTCTTCGCCTGGCCTCCTGATGCGCGGGCGGGACGCGCCTGGGTCCGGCGGATGGCGCAGCTTGTGCGCAGCCTGGACCCCGTGCATCCCGTGACGTGCGGCCTGCACACCGCCAGCCTGATCGAAGACAACGGCCTCCGCGTGCACGATGTGTTCGCCGAGGTGGACTGGGCCGTGATGCACGGGTATCCGATGTACGCCGAGGGTTGGGCCACCGGCCCCCTTGACCCCGACTTCGTCCCGTTCCTGTGCGCGCTGACCACGGCGCTCTGCGGCAAGCCCACCCTCGCCGAGGAGTTTGGCGGCTGCACGGCCGCGCCAGGCGAGCCTTCCTCGGTGTGGGCCTGGAGGGCCTACGGCGAGGACCGGCGGCAGTTCATGGCGGCCGAAGAGGCGCTGGCGGGCTACCTGGAGGCTGTCCTGCCCCGGCTCGTGGAGGCGGGCAGTCCGGGCGCCCTGCTGTGGTGTTTTGCCGACTACGCGCCTGAGCTGTGGGACCGCCCACCCTGTGACGAGGCGCGGCACGAGCGCTTCTTCGGCCTGGTGCGGCCCGACGGCTCGCTCAAGCCCCACGCCGAGGTTCTGCGCCGCTTTGCGGCCGCGCAGCCGGTCATGCGGCCGGCGCAGCGCGCCGTTACGCTCGACATCTCCCCCGACGACTATTACGCGGCGCCGCAGACGCAGGCCAGGCGCCTCTACCAGGCCTACCGGGACGGGGCCTACCAGCCCAGGTAGTGCGCCAGCGCCGCCGCCACCGGGTGTTCGGCGAGGGGCGGCGCCACCCAGCCGGCGGCGTCGCGAGCGCTGGCGTGACCGTCAGCCGGGGCGGCGCTGCAGCCCGCCCACCGCAGCATGGTGACGTCATTGCCGGCATCGCCGATCGCCAGGACCTCTGACCGGTCGATGCCAAGCTGCTCGCACAGCCAGGCCAGGGCTGCGCCCTTGTCGGCGCCGGGCGTGGTGCCCTCGACAAAGTAGACCCAGGACTGGGTGACGTCGGCGGCGCCGTCCAGCGCCGCGCTCAGCGCCGCCGCCAGGTGGGGGACGACGTCGGGGTCAGGGTGCACGGCGATGAACTTGATCAGGTGGCCGTCGAGCTTGCCGGTGGCCAGAGGGTCGTAGACGAGGTGATTGCCGAACCAGGATTCGTAGTGGGCGCGGGGATGGACGAAGCTGTCCACCAGGATCTCCCGCTCCGTGAAGTAGGCCATGCTGGCGCCCATCGCCAGGGCAACGGTGGTCGCCTGCAGCGCCACCTGTGGGTCGAGGGTCAGCCGCCTGAGCACGCGGCCGTCGCGGAAGGCGATCAAGGCGCCCTGGCCGGTGATCATCGGCTCGTCCGTGACGCCGATGCGGTCCAGGAAGTGGGGAATGGCGAAGGGCAGGCGGCCCGTGGCGACGACGACGAGGATGCCCTGGCTGCGCGCGCGCGCCAGGGCCGCGACGGACTCGTCACTGATGTAACCTTCATGGTTGGCAATCGTGCCGTCAAGGTCGCAGGCAATCAGGCGGATGGACATAGAGGTGGTGGGTGGCAGGTAGCGGCGTCTTGTCTGAGCCCCGACCGTGAGGGAGGGGGCAGAGGGGTAAGGCGCCCGTAGGGGCGGTCCCCCGTGGCCGCCCGGGTTGGGACCGGCGGCGGGTGTGTAGGGGCGAGGTCTCCTCGCCCACGGTGCATCAGGGGAGCTGTACGGTGAGGAGACGGTCGTTGCCGGCCAGGTCAGGGAGGACGGCGATGGTCGCTGCAGGGAAGCTGCGGTGGGCGGCGGCCAGCGCCGCCTGCCCCTGGTTCCAGCCGATTTCCAGGAAAAGGGCGGCGCCGGGGACAAGATGGGCGGGCGCCTGCGCCAGAAGGCGCTCGATGGCGTCCATGCCGTCTGGCCCGGCGAACAGCGCCGCCGCCGGCTCGAAGTCGCGCACTTCCGGCATCAGGGCGGGGCGGTCCGTCTCTGCCACGTAGGGGAGGTTGGCCAGGATGAGGTCAACGGGCTCCGGCAGAGGGGCCAGCAGGTCGCCCTGCAGGAAGGTGATGCGGCCGGCTACCTGGTGGCGGCCGGCATTGCGGCGGGCAACCGCCAGGGCCTCGGGGCTGGCATCAGTGGCGTAGATGGTGAGCGCGGCGCCGGCCGTCCGCACGGCCACGGCCACGGCGATGGCCCCGCTCCCGACGCCAATGTCGGCGAGGCGCCTGGGCCGGGAGGGGCGGGCGCGCAGCCACGCCAGGGCCGCTTCGACGACCATCTCGGTCTCAGGCCGCGGAATGAGCACGGCCGGGGTCACTTCCAGGCGCAGCCCGTAGAACCAGCGTTCGCCTGTGATGTAGGCCAGGGGCTCGCGGGCTGCCCGTCTTGCCACCAGCGCCCGGTACCGCTCCTGCTGGGGCTCGGCCAGGGGATCAGGGCGATGGGCCAGCACGTAGTCGCGCGGGACGCCCAGACAGTAGGCCAGCAGCAGCTCGGCGTCGAGACGAGGTGAATCGACGCCCGCGGCCTGGAGCACAGCGGCGGCCGCCTGCAGGCTGTCGCCGAGGGCCGAGGCGCTCACGCCGCTTCGACGGCAGCCGCCTGCAGCCTGGCAGCCTGGTCGGCCGCCGCCAGCTCGTCGATGAAGGCGTCCAGCTCGCCGTCGAGCACGGCCGGAAGGTTGTAGACGCTCAGGCCGATGCGGTGATCGGTGACGCGGTTCTGCGGGTAGTTGTAGGTGCGAATCTTCTCGCTGCGCTCGCCGCTGCCCACCTGCGAGCGCCGTTCGGCGCTCAGCTCGTCGTGCTGGCGCTGCATCTCGGCATCGAGGAGCCGGGCGCGCAGGATGGCCATAGCTCGCTGCTTGTTCTGAAGCTGGCTCTTTTCGTCCTGGCACTGTACCACCAGGCCCGTAGGCAGGTGGGTGATGCGGACGGCGCTGTCGGTGGTATTGACGCTCTGGCCGCCGGGGCCACCGGAGCGGAAGATGTCGATGCGCAGGTCTTCGGCGCGAACCTCGATCTCCACCTCGTCGGCTTCGGGCAGAACGGCGACGGTGGCGGTGGAGGTGTGGATGCGGCCCTGGGACTCCGTTTCCGGCACCCGCTGGACGCGGTGCACACCGGACTCGTACTTCAGGCGGCTGTAGGCGCCATCGCCGCGCACCTCGAAGATCACTTCCTTGAAGCCACCGATGCCGCTCTCGTTGCTGGAGAGAACGGCCATCTTCCAGTTGCGCTTTTCGGCGTAGCGCGTGATCATGCGGAAGAGATTGGCGGCAAACAGCCCGGCCTCGTCGCCGCCGGCGCCGGCCCGGATTTCGACGATGACATCCTTGCGGTCGCGGGAATCGGTCGGCAGCAGAAGCTGCCGCAGTTGGACTTCGAGCTGCTCCGCCTCGGCGCTGAGGCCTTCGACTTCCGCCGCGGCCAGCTCACGCAGATCGGGGTCCGTTTCCTCGGCGATGATCTGCTGGGCGTCGGCCAGCTCGCGCTGGACGCGCTTCAGCGCACGATACGTTTCCACCACGTCGCGCAGCTCATTCTGTTCGCGCGCCAGGCGGGCCGCCGCCTGGTAGTCGGCGGCGATGGCCGGGTCCGCCATCTGGGCTTCGAGCTCGCCGTAGCGGGCTTCGATCTGGTCGAGTTTGTCGTACATGGAAGGCTGAGTTCAGGAATTGGGCTGCGGCTCAACCCACACCGGCAGATTGCCAAGGGCGATCACGTGGCTCCAGGCGCCCGGATCACCCTCGGTCATGATGGCGCAGCTCGCCAACACATTGGCTCCTGCCCGCTCCAGGAGCGCGGCGCCGCTGCGCAGGGTGCCGCCGGTCGAGATGACATCGTCGACAAGGACGACGTTGCGGTCGCGCACACGCGGCAGGTCCTTGCCGTCGAGCCACAGGGTCTGGGGTTCGCCAGTCGTGATGCTGACGACCGGCTCGCTCAACGAACCGGTCATGTAGGCCTTGTAGCTCTTGCGCAGCACGCAGTAGGGCAGACGGCTCTTGACCGACATGGCATAGCAGAGCGGAATGGCCTTGGCCTCGGGCACGGCCAGGAACTCGGCGCCGTCAGGAAGACGGTCGACCAGCGCCTGGGCCACGGCTTCCGTGAGCTCGGTGTCACCCAGGATGTTGAGGATGGCAATGACCACGCCGGGAGCGATCTCGACGCGGTGAAGCTGGCGCGGGATGCCAGCAAGGATCACGGGGTAGGGTGTCAAGAGTTCGGGGCTGACCATGGCAATAGGAGTTGAAGGTTGAAGGTTGAAAGTCGAAGGTTCAACCTGTAACGTTGAACCTTCAACCTGCAACGTCTCTTACGCAGCGCGGGCGGTTTCGACGGTGGGACGCGCCCGGCGGTGCTCGTCGTAGACGCGGCCGATGCCGGAGCGAATCTGGGATTCGATTTTGGGCGAACGCTCAGGTGGGATGGGGAACCAGGGCTTGAGCTCAGGAATGAGCAGGCTGGCCGTCTCCTGCTTGGTGCGACCTGCCAGGTAGAGATCAAGGGCGCGCTGGCGCAGAAAGGCCAGGTAGTCGATGAGCCGGTCGAGCGCCGAGATGTCGCAGATGGGACCGTGACCGGGGATGATGTAGGCCGGCTGCAGGTGGCGGACGAACTCGAGCGCCCGCAGCCATTCCAGGGAGTTGGCCTGGGTCATAAAGGGATGCTGGTCGATCCAGACGATGTCCCCGGCGAAGAGCACGCGGTCGCCCGGCAGCCAGACCATGCTGGTGGCAGGCGTATGGCCGCCAACGTGGATGACGCGGATGACCTTGTCTCCGCGCACCAGGGTCATACGATCCTGGAAGGTGATGGCCGGAACGACGATCTCAAGATCGTCGAACTGCGAGCGAATCTCAGGCTTGCGCTTGAAGCTGTCGCGTACGCGCTGCTTGAAGTTGTCGCCGTAGTTGCGCATGTGGCGCCACGCCTGTTCCTGGGCGATGACGTTGTGGCTGAGCCATTGACTGCCCAGGCAGTGGCCGCGATGGTGGTCGGTGACGACGACATACAGGATGGGCAGGCCGCCGCTTGTCTCGTCGATGACCTTGCGCCAGGCGCGCGCCTCGGCCGGGATCAGGGGGCTGTCAATGCAGATCACGCCATCAGGCGTGACGATGAAGCCAGGGTTGCTGTGATGAAATGAAGTCTCAGCGTAAACGCTAGGAGCCAGTTCGTGCATCGAGGGACTCGCCAAGTGCGGTGCGAAGGGTTTCGAGAAGGAGAGGAAGGTGAGCGGCATCGGCGATGCTGCCCTGGATCAGGTCGGCGCTGCCCCCGCCCTGCACGCCGTGCAGGCCGCGGGCGATGGGCACCAGGCGGCGGAGATCCAGGTCGATGCCAGCAGAGCGGCCGGCAGCCCACCGTGAGGGATTTCCCGGAGCGCCCAGGATGGCGATGCAGCCCTCAAGCGCCAGCAGAGAGGCATGGAGCCGGCGCAGGGCGGCAGGGTCGCCGGTGGGCAGTAGGTCACAGACCAGACGGTATTCGCCGATCGGGGACGCTTCGTTCCACAGCCGCACGGCCTCGGCGGCGGTGAGCTGGGCTTCGAGCTGGCGCAGCGACTTCTGGGAGCGGTCGTTCTCTTCCCGCATCCGCTCGAAGGCGGCGGGGAGCTCATCCAGTCCGGTCGTGAGCTGCTCGGTCAAGGTCTGCGTCACCCGCAGGCGGCGGCGGTGATCGGCGGCGGCGCGATCGCCGCAGACGAAGTAGACGCGGGTGCTGTCTCCCCGCTTTTCCAGGCGTGTGATCGTGATGGCGCCGATGGCCGCAGTGGAGCTGACATGCGTGCCGCCGCAGGCAGACCAGTCGAAGTTCTGGATCTCGACCACCCGCACCGGCCCCGTGACGGTTGGGGCCTTGCGCAGGGGAACGGAGGCGATGGCATCCTGGGGAACGAGGTAGCTGGTGATCGGGCGATTCTCGGCAATGATGGCGGCGGCACAGCCGAGAACGTCGTCGACCTGGGCACGATCGGGGGGCAGGCCGGGAAGATCGATGGTCACCGTCTCGGCGCTCAGGTGAAAGCCAATGGTGGGGCGCTCCAGCCGTGCCAGGAAGCTTGCCGAGAGAAGGTGCTGGCCGCTGTGCTGCTGCATGTGGTCCCACCGGCGGGGCCAATCGATCTCGCCCGTGATTTCGCGCTCCATGTCTGGCAGGTGCTCTACATAATGGACGATCTGTTCGTCACGCGCCTGGACGTCCACGACGGCAGCGCCGCCAAGCCGTCCGGTGTCGTGGGGCTGGCCGCCTCCCAGGGGGTAGAACAACGTCCGGTTGAGGATGACGGCGGGCCGGTCGCCTGGCTCGCAGGCCACAACCCGGGCCGTGAACTGCGTCCGGAAGGGATCGGCCCAGTAGAGCTTGCGGGTGGGAAGGAGTGCAGACATCATGGAGAATCGGAATCAGGCCGCGCGACATGGGCCGCAGGCACCTGCGAACGGCACATGATAGCACAGTTGGCTTTTGCCGCGCCAAGCGTTGTGACGCCGGCGGGTGACCGGTGCGGGCGCTGGCTGCCCGGCCGGGAACTTGGGCGGCCGCGGCCTTGTGCACTATGATAAGTGAGTTGGCTTACCATGCAGGCGTCGCACGCGGCCGCAGACAGGAAGAAGAAATGAACGACACGACTGTTGAAACCCTGATGGATTTCCCCTTCCAGTTGGATGTGCAGGCGCTGATGACCAGGCTGCGCATCCGTCTGGGCAGCGAGGACGCCGGGGAGTTCGCGGCGATGGCGGAGGCGGCCCAGGAGGGTGCGCGTCCCAAGGCCGTGTACCGGGTGAGCTTCATCGACGACAAGGGCGATGACACGGTGACGATGGAGGGCATCACCTTCACCAGCCGGTTGCTGCGCCGGAACCTCGACGCGGTCGAGCGCGTGTTCGCCTATGTGGTCACCTGCGGCCGCGAGATCGACCGTGTCCTGCCGGCCCAGGGCGACCTCCTCAAGGACTACTGGCGCGATGCCATCAAGGAGGCCCTGCTCACGAACGCCTACGAATACCTGTTCGACGAGCTGCAGCGCCGGTATCGCCTGCCGCAGACGGCCACCATGAATCCAGGCTCCGGCGATGCCTTCGTCTGGCCGATCGAGCAGCAGCGGGAGCTGTTCGCCCTGTTGGAGGATGTGGAGGGGCGCATCGGCGTGGAGCTGACGCCCTCCTACCTGATGGTGCCCAACAAGACGGTGTCCGGCATCCTGTATGCCACCGAACAGGACTTCCGGACCTGCCAGGTGTGCCACCGTGACCCCTGTCCCAACCGGCGGGCGCCGTTCGACGAAGTGCTGTGGGCGTCGCTGCAGTAGCCTTTCAGACGGGAGCGCCGGTCAGCTTGAGGGAACGGGCGCGGCGGTAGAGGTCCTGATAGGCGTATGAGGGCTGCGTCCAGGAGAAGTCGCGCCCCATGCCCTGGCGCTGGATGGCGCTCCAGACGGACGGGTGGCGATAGACCTCCAGGGCGCGCACGATGGCGGCGTAGAGGGCCATGCCATCGTAGTTCCGGAACGTGAAGCCCGTCCCCACCACGGGCGGGTGATGGTCGATGACCGTGTCGGCCAGCCCGCCGGTCGCACGCACGACCGGGACGGCGCCGTAGTGCATGGCGACCATCTGATCCAGGCCGCACGGTTCGTGGCGTGAGGGCATGAGGAAGACGTCAGCGCCGGCAAAAATGCGGCGGGCAAGGCGCTCCTCCCAGGTCAGGAACAGAGCCAGCCGGTCGGGATAGCGGCGCTGCAGGTCGCTGAGCAGGTCGTGGTAGCGCTGCTCGCCGGTGCCCATGATCAGCCATTGGGCGTCGACGTGGCGCAGGAGGGGCTCCAGGACGGTGGTCAGGATGTCGTAGCCCTTCTGGTCGGTCAGGCGCGAGGTGACGCTGATCAGGGGGACCTGCGGGCGTATGGGGAGATGCGCCTCGGCCTGCAGGGCCACCTTACAGGCCGTCCTGCCCTTGGGATCATCAGCCAGGACGGGCGCAGGCAGGTTGGGGTCGGCGGCGGGATCGTAGCGGTCGAGGTCGATGCCGTTGAGGATGCCGATGAGGCGGTTCTGGCGGTCGCGCAGCACGGGCTCCAATCCCTCCCCGAATTCGGGGGTCAGGATCTCGCGCGCATAGGTCGGGCTGACGGTGACGATGATGTCGGCAAAGATGATGCCGCGCGCCATCATGCTGACCGCCTCGTTGAGCCCTGATGAAACCTGGGGATGCACCATGAACCCATAGCTGGCGATGCCGGCGATCTCCAGCACCCGGTGGCCGAAGATGCCCTGGTAGGCGAGGTTGTGGATGTTGTAGATGACGGCGGTATCGGCAAAGAACGCGTCCGCGGCGTAGATGGTGCGAATCCAGTTCGGGATGAGCGCCGTGTGCCACTCATTGCAGTGGATGACGTGGGGCTGCCAACCCAGGCGGCGGCAGGCTTCCAGGCTGGCGCGTGAATAGAAAATGAAGCGCTCGGCGTCGTCGGGGAAGGAGTAGATGCCCTGACGGTCGCCGAAGAAGCGGCCGTGCTCGATGAAATAAGTGGGCACCTCGGCATCCCGCGCCTGCCACAGCCCTGCCATCTCCATGCCGTTCTCAAAGGGTACGGGGAAGCTCTCGATGATGCGCTCCAGACGGTGCTGCTCCGGGTCGATCAGACCGTAGCGCGGCAGGATGACGCGCACGTCGTCGCCCAACTGGCGCAGGGCCCGGGGCAGGGCAGCCGCCACCAGGGCAAGCCCGCCGGTGCGGGCATAGGGCACCATTTCGGCGCTGAGGTAGAGAACGTTGAACGGTGAGGTGGGCATCATGCGGGGACGCCGCCCTGAGTGGGCAGGCGCAGAGGCGAAGGGCTACGGCAGGGCGCTGCCGATGCCGGGAGACCAGCCGATGCTCTGGGCGCCCAGCAGACCGCGGGCCCGGTGCAGGATGTGGTAGGCGACATCTTCTTTGTCCATGAGCGGCAGCGACTCGACGCCCCCATCGCTGGTGAGAATGGTGACGCGGTTGGTGTCGACGCCAAAGCCGGCATCAGTGGCGGTGACATCGTTCAATACGATCATCTCCAGCCGCTTGCGCTCCATCTTGCTGCGGGCGTTGGCCAGCAGATCGCTGGTTTCGGCGGCGAATCCGACCACAAGCGTGGGCATGCCGATGCGGTCGCGCAGCTCGCCCACCGCCTTCAGCACATCCGGGGTCCGCTCCAGGCGGATCTCGGCGCCGCTGTCCTTTTTCAACTTGGTGTCATAAGTGACCACCGGCCGAAAGTCGGCAATCGCCGCCGCGCTGATGAGGATATCGGTCTCAGGCAGCAAGGCCAGGGTGGCCTCCAGCATGTCCTGGGCGCGCATGGCCTTGACCTGGTTCACCCCCACGGGCGGGTCCACCGTCATGGAGCCATAGACCAGGTTGACATGGGCGCCCAAGTCGCGGGCGACGCGGGCGAGGGCCACGCCCATCTTGCCGCTGGAGCGGTTGCCCATGTAGCGCACGGGGTCCAGCCACTCGCGCGTGCCCCCGGAGGTGATGGTGATGCGGTAGCCCGACAGCGGGCCCTGGCGCGCCAGCAGGATGCGCGCCTGTTCGATGATCATCGCAGGTTCGGACAGGCGGCCCATGCCCAGCCCGCCGGAAGCCAGCCGTCCTGCCTCCGGTCCGACCACCAGGGCGCCGCGCTCGGCCAGGGTCCTGATGTTGGCCTGGGTGGCGGGATGCTCCCACATGTGGGTCTCCATCGCCGGCGCCACCAGCAGCGGCGCCGTGGTGCTGAGGGCGGTGGCGGTGATGGGCGTGTCGGCCATGCCCTGGGCAAGCAGGGCCAGGGTATGGGCGGTCAAGGGCGCAATGATGAACAGGTGCGCCTGATGGGCCAGGGTCACGTGCCCGATCTTGTCGCCCTGGTAGAGCTGGAAGAGGTCGGTGATGGGCTCGCGGCCGGTAATGGCGCCGAAGGTGAGGGCGGACACGAATCTTTGGGCCGTCTGGCTCATCAGCACCTGGACATTGGCCCCGGTCTGCACCAGCTTGGAGCAGAGGTCGACCGACTTGTAGGCGGCGATGCCGCCGGTGACCCCCACCAGGATGTTCTTCTCCGCAAGGATGTTCATCATAGGGTGCCGTCCGCAAAGGGATGGGAGCGTTGGCGCTGGCGTTCGTAGACGAGCTGCAGCCCGGCCAGGGTGAGCAGGGGGTCGCAGTGGTCGATGGCTTGGGTCAGGGGCGTCATCAGCGTGGCCAGGCCGCCCGTCGCCACCACCGGCGCCGGGCCTCCGGCCAGCTCAGCCTGGATGCGGGCCAGCAGACCCTCCACCAGGCTCAGGTAGCCCAGGATGATGCCGGACTGCATGGCGCTGGTGGTGTCGTCGCCGATGGCCCGGGGTGGGATGACAAAGTCGATGCGCGGAAGCTGGGCTGTGTTCCGCACGAGGGCGTCGGCCGCCGTCATCAAGCCGGGGGCGATGGCTCCACCGGCGAAGGCGCCGTCCGCGGTCACGACGTCGAACTTGGTGGCGGTGCCGAAATCGAGGCTGATGACGGGGGCGCCGAAGTGGGCGCGTGCGGCCAGGGCGTTGAGCAGGCGGTCCACGCCGACGCGGCGCGGCTCCCTGACCCGCACCTCCATGCCGAGATCAAGGCCGACGTGGACGATCAACGGCTCCCTGCCCAACCAGGTTTGGCACAGGCGGCCGAAGGTCTCCGTGACGGCAGGGACGACGGAGCCGATGACGACGCCATCCACCCGCGCCGGCAGGTCCATCTGCGCCGCCCCTGCCAGCGTCTGCAGGATGGCCTGGTACTCGTCGGCGCTGCGGCGGGCGTCGGTGCTCAGGCGCCACTCGCGCGCCCAGCCGGCGCCCTCCCACAGCCCGCAGACGATGTTGGTATTGCCGATGTCGATGGCCAGGAGCATGGAAGAAACGGGAGCCGAGGTTGGTTCGTCGGGCGCCGCAGGACGCGGGCTGGAGTTCCATTGTAACGGAGCCGGGGAGGGTTGGCAATCCCTGTGGCCATCGCGTCTTGGGGAGGCGAGCGGCGGCGGGCCGCCGCCCTGCCGCCCCATGGTGGCAGGAATCTGGAAAATAACTTGCGAAAATATCGCAAATATATTGACAAACAGCCGAGTCTGTGTCATACTCATTTGTGATCAACGCGCTACGCTTGCTGTAAGCCTGTATTTGGCCAAGCATCCCATGTCACTGCAAGTTCCCCCTGCCTTGGGCAGCAAGTGTCCGGGCAGACCACTCCCCATGTCATTGCGAAGGGCGATAGCCCTGAAGCAATCCCCAACCTGCGGAAAAGGCATAGGGTGGATTGGGGATTGCTTCGGCCCTATCGGGCCTCGCAATGACAGCGTGGGGCCGTGCCATTGCCGTGCGTTGCGCGGCGGACACAGGCCGGCAGAGCATCATGGTGACGACTTGAGTCGCTCCGGGGCGCGGGAACGACTGAAGTCGTCACTACGGCGGTCTCACGAGAAAGATGGCGATGAAGTTGACAGTCAACCACCACACTCATGAAATCCGTGAAGGCAGGCAGCGCATTCTGCTGTGGGTGCTCAGGGACGAGCTCGGCCTGCCCTGCGATGAGGAAGGCTGCATGGCCGGACAGTGCGGCAAGTGTACGGTCCTGGTCGACGGCGTGGCGACGAGGGCCTGCCTGACCTCGGTGGGTGAGGTGGAAGGGAAGGAAATCCTGACCTACGAGGCCCTGCAGGCGCAGCCGCACCTGCAAGCCCTACGTGACTGCTTTGCCGCCGAGCAGGTGCTGCAGTGCGGCTGGTGTGCGGTGGGGCAGATGATGGCGGCAGCCGCCCTGCTCCAGGCCCATCCCCATCCGAGCGATGACGAGATCATCGACGCCATGAGTCCCAATTACTGCCGCTGCGCCGCCTACAGCCGCATCCGGCGGGCCGTGCGACGGGCGGCGGGCGATCAGGAGGAGATGGAGGAGCTGGAGCCGGTCGCGTAACCCGCGGGCCTGGGGGAGGGGGCGGCGGGGCGGAAGGGAACCGGGGATTGACCGGGGACGGCGCCCTCGCTATACTGGCGAACACGACTCTGTTTGTCCTGATCAGGAGCCCCCGTGCCATCCGCCACTCCCAGCCCCTCCGCCGCCCTTCCGGCGACATTCTACCGGCATCCCGATGCCGGCATGCTGCTCATTGCCGGCGAGGACCGCGTCGATTTCCTGAACCGCCAGACCTCCAATGATGTGCGGAGGCTCGCCCCCAACCAGGCGGTGATGACGGTTCTGACCTCACCGACCGCCCGCATCGAGGATGTGCTGTGGCTGGTGGAGCGAGCCGAGGGCATCGGGGCCATGACCTTGCCCGGCCGTGGTTCCCGCACCTACCGCGCCCTGCGGGGCAAGATCTTCTTCATGGACCGGGTGACGGTGACTGACCTGAGCGCCGAAACGTGCCAGTTCGACCTGGGCGGTGGGGAGGCGGACCGCATCCTGCAGGCGTTGGGATGGGCGGCGCCGCAGCCCGGCGAGGTGGCGCACGGCGACTGGGGGGAAGGCGCCGTGACGGTGGCCGGCGGATGGAGCGCGGGCGTGGGCCGCTTCCGGCTCGTGGCGCCCGCTGTGGCTGCGGATGCCCTGGCGGAAGCGCTGGCGCAGGCGGGCGCCCAGCCCCTCACGGCGGAGGCCTACGAGGTCAGGCGGGTGGAGGCCGGCCAGCCTGGCCCGCAGGGAGAGCTGACCGAGGAGTACAATCCCCTGGAGGCAGGCCTTGAGCACGCCATCTCCCACAACAAAGGTTGCTACACCGGCCAGGAAGTGATTGCCCGGCAGGTGACCTATGACAAGGTGACGCGGCGTCTGGTGGGTCTGCGCCTGGCGCAGACGGCGCCGGCCGGCGCGCGGCTGCTGCAGGACGGCAAACCGGCCGGCGAGCTCACCTCGATTGTCGTTTCGCCGCGGTTCGGGCCCATCGGGCTGGGCTATGTCAGACGCCCGTATGGCGAGCCCGGCTCCGCGCTCACCGCCGCGGCCGAGGGGACGGAAGTGGCGGCCACCGTGGCGGCGCTGCCCTTTGCCTGAGATTGCGAGGCGATTCTATGCCGACCTGGCGTTTGCTTGTCACCCCACCCGCTTCCGGCGCCTGGAACATGGCCGTCGACGAAGCCATTGCCCTGCAGGCGGCCAACGGCGGCGGCCGCACGACCCTGCGCTTCTACCAGTGGCAGCCGGGCGCCGTCTCCCTGGGGCGGCACCAGCCCTCCGCCGATGTCGACCGCAAGGCTATTCAGGACCGGGGCTACGGGCTGGTGCGGCGTCCAACCGGAGGCAGGGCGATCCTGCACATCGACGAGCTGACTTACAGCATCGCCGGCAGCGCCGGCGATGAGCTGCTGGCGGGCGCGGTGCTGGACACGTACAATCGCCTGAGCGAGGGCTTGGTGCTGGGGCTGCGGCGGCTGGGGCTCGACGCCGTCAAGGCGCCGGGCACCACCCGGACCGGTCCCGACGTCAGCGCCGCCTGCTTCGAGGTGCCGAGCGCCTACGAGCTCTGCGTGGGCCCGGCCAAGATCATGGGCTCGGCGCAGAGCCGCCGCTCCGGCTATGTCCTGCAGCACGGGTCCCTGCCACTGCGCGGGGACATCACGCGGCTGGTGGATGTCCTGGCTGTGGTGGACGAGGACGAGCGCGCCCGCCTGGCGGCCACGCTGGCCAGTCGGGCGACCACGGTCAGCGCCGCCCTGGGGCGCCAGGTGACGTTCTGGGAGGCGGCCACGCTCCTGCTCGACGGCCTGAACTCGGCGCTGGACGTGGACTTCTACGAAGGCGAGCTGACGGCCGAGGAGCTGGCGCTGGCGCAGCAGCTCGAGGCGGACACCTACGGCAACCCGGCCTGGGTCGATCGCCTGTGAGAAGCTCCGAACATGGTGATTGGCTCGGCCCTGATTGAGCTGGAGATTCCCGACAACGACTCGCTGAAGGATAAGCGGCGCGTGGTCAAGTCCGTGTTGGCGCGGCTGCGCCGCGACTACAACGTGGCGGCGGCCGAGGTCGACGCCCTGGACGAATGGCGCCGCGCCATCATCGCCATCGTCACGGTGTCCACGGACGCCGGCCATGCGCACAGCGTGCTGGAGAAGGCGGTGGCCGGCCTGGACTCCTGGCGGCTGGATTGCACGCTGGCGGGCTACCAGGTGGAGATCTGGTAGGGGGCAGGGCGGCACAGCACGTTGCGCCCCTACCGCTGGGGTGAAATGGGGGTGGAAAAGCGAGCGCCCCGTGGGGGGCACGGGGCGCTGGGGGTGTGAGGGGGGGGGCGGGTAACAACATGAGTCATCCCGGAGTTGATGCAGGGATGGCAGGCAAAGGCGGCGGATAGTACCGCCAGAGCTTTGAGAGAGCAGAACGGAGTCTGTAAAGCGGTGTCAGGGTATCCTGGCACCGCTTTCCTGTGCGATGGGCCCAGAAGCGGAGGAGCCAGGACTTGAAAGGAGCGAGGGGTGGGTCGAGGAGGGAGAGGAGAAAGG
>JAKOVD010000033.1 GCA_029782215.1 Chloroflexota bacterium | reverse complement strand
ATCGACGCCCTCCGCTGGGCGGAGGGGTCAAACCTCATTCTGGCCTACGCGGTCGTGCGCTTTAGTGCGGAAATTTTGTACAATCTCGAAGAATAACATGTTGCTCCGACTGTGGCTTGAGACACCAAATGGAACGCAGATTCCCATTTTGCTGGCCCGGCGTGACGAGCGGGACGCGGCCAGGCTCTTCCCCGACCACGTCTTGGCCGCGCTCGTTCACGACACCGCCGCGCCGCCATGGAAGGACACGCTTTTCAACCGCCCCCGCTCCGGCATGGCGGTCGATCCGGCGGCGCTCCATGACGCGGGTCAGTTTGCCACGGATGAGCTGCCCGCGATTTTGCGAAGTCGCTTCGGCCAGTTGGGTCCGAACATCGCACGCTCTGTGTGCCAATGGCCGGACTGGCACTATCCCGCCCACCTGGTAAAACTCAACTCCTGGTGGCTGCCCGCGGGGACGGCCCGTTATCCCCAAGGGCTTTTTCTGATCCCCGCCAGTGCGCTGACTGAGTCGCAATTACCGGACGCTGGGCTGGTCACGTTCTATGCCGCCGTTACGAAGGATCAGGGCCTGATCCCGGAGTGGTCCTTGGTCATCCGGTGTTACGTGACGCGGCTGGTTAAGCAAGGCCGATTGGCGGTTGTCGCGCTTGCCGGCGCAAGCCGCGATCTGCAATCGCGATGGGTGCAGGGTCCTTTCCGAAATTGGCAGGAAACCTCCGCCAAGCTGGCCGCGGCCGGGGTCCCGCTGACGATCACGCCCCGCTGGAACGTGCCCCTATCCGAAGATGCCACCCGTGGTCTGTGGCCCGCCGCGCTGGCCATCGAATCGCTGGCCATCAATCACGGCATCCTGCCGGTCAGTCTTGACGGCAAGACCATTACTGGCGCCCCGTGGGACACGGTGGCCTACCAAATCCTTTGGGGCCGGGCAAGCAATATTTTCGAGGATGTTACGCGCCCCTCCCGGATCGGCGGCTTGCGGATCGCTTTTCCGGTTGGGCTGAAATCGGTGCCGACGCCACAAGACGACTGGTTCAGCCTGGAAGTCCATGCCGACACCGCGCGGGGACCGTTCCTTCCCGCAATCGAGGCGATGTGGGCTGAAGGGAACCCGCCCCGAAATCGAACCGACTTAGAGCGTCTCGCAGGATGGCTTCTCAACCTGGTGCAAATGATCCCGCATGGCTGGGCGGGCCAACTTATTCCGGGCCGGCCAGAGTCGGACACCCCGATCTTCGATTGGCTGTTGGTACGCTTTGCGGCGAACGCCATCGATGTAATACAGCGTCCATTCTCCGCGTACAACCTGCCCGTCGAGTGGCTTCACGCGGGCCTGCCCGAAGAGGTCACCACAACGTGGAGCACGACGTCGAGCACGACAAGCAGCACACCGCCGCCCTGTTCCGGCACCTGCGCCTGGCGCTGGACGCCCGGCGATAACTCGTGGGTTCTGATGAGTAATGAGTGCAGCGAAGGCTGTTACTGTGTTGGTCCCCAACAGTGTCCCCCGGAGGGTTCCGATGAGACGGTCACCCAGTGCGGGCCGGAAGCGATTGACCCGTGCACGACAAGCAGCACACCGCCGCCCTGCTCCGGCACATGCGCCTGGCACTGGACGCCCGGCGATAACTCGTGGGTTCTGATGAGTAATGAGTGCAGCGAAGGCTGTTACTGTGTTGGTCCCCAAGAGTGTCCCCCGGAGGGGTCTGATGACACGGTGACCCAGTGCGGCCCGGAAGCCATTGACCCGTGCACAACCACGACAACCACCCAGGAACCGCCGCCCTGTGCGGGCAGTTGCACCTATCGTTTCAACGCGAAAACTGGCAGATGGGAGATCATCGACTCTGGCTGTGCGCCGGCCGATTGCGTTTGCGACCCTTCCGGCCTGACCTGCGATTATCCAGACGGTGCGATTGTCACGCGTAAATGCGTTCGCAACACCGATGCCGCCTGGCCCATTTGCACAACGACTACCCCGCCGCCCTGTGAAGGTGCCTGTCGCTGGGTATGGGATAAGCTCAACAAGCGCTGGGTCCTGGATACGAAAGGGTGCAGCGACGCGCACGGCTGTAACTGTTCGCCGCCAGACTTTTGCGCAGAAAGCTGGTCTGATTGTGCCTACACCCCGTGCAGTCTTGCCCCCGTCCTTCCCGAGCCGGATTGCGGTCAGCCCAAGCCCAGCACGACATCCAGCACAACGTCAACCACAACATCGACGACCTATGCGCCATGCACTGGAGCGTGCACCTGGCGATGGTTTCTGGGGGCGTGGCGACTCCAGGAAAACCCCTGCCTTAACCCGTGTGCCTGCCAGCGGCCGCAAGGCTCCGGCCAGTCGGAATGTGACACGGTGACGACGCCCTGCCTACCCCCGCCGCGACCCACGCCAACCCGCCCGCCGCCGGAGAGCTGCCTTGGGTCTTGCCAGTTCATTTGGAACGACCCAAGCATACCGCTTGGGTATCCGCGCTTCGGTTGGAACAGGATCAACGACGTTCAGTACTATTGCATAGCGTCACCCGGATTAGGAAAAACATGCGCCTGCCTGGAACCCACGGACCCCGGCCAGCCGTGCGAAATCCGTTTCACGGACTGCCAGATCATCGAGGACCTGCCACCGCCGACCACGCCAGAAACGCCCCATTGTGGCGCGTACTGCCTTTGGAATTACAATTCCCACGAAATGACTTGGATTTTGCGGGCGAGCTACTGCCCCGCCGAGTGCCCCTGTTCGCCGCCCGCGAATCCGCCGGCGCATGACGCCGCGTGTGAAATGGTGAAAAGCCCCTGCGGCCCGGCCCCGACATCGAGCACGTCCAGCACAAGCAGCACCTCGACATCCAGCACCAGCAGCACGACCACCAGCAGCACAACGACGACCACCCCGGCCCCCTGCAGGGGCCAGTGCTCCTGGATGTGTGTGGGTGGGGTCTGGAGCCTCCTGGGCAGCACCTGCAAGGAGTCCTGCCAGGGGTGCTCGCCGCCCCAGGGGGGCTGCGGGGACGGCGATCTGGCCAACACGGGCTGCATCCCCGCCCCGACCACGACCCGCGACCCCAGCAAGTGCTACGGGACGTGCGAGATTCGGTGTCTGTGCACAAACAGTGACTGCTCCCGCGGAATCTGGGGGATCGGCTCATCGAGTTGCTCTGGGGAGGGCTGTATCTGCACCTCAGATATGATCGGAAAACCCTGCGATCCACGGTTGCGGGTGATCCTTTCGGGGATGTGTGAGAAAGGCCCCACCACGTCGAGCACGAGTACGACAACCAGCTCCACAACAACGAGCACAACGACCAGCACCACCACATCCAGCACCACGTCGTCCACCACGTCGAGCACGAGTACGACTACCAGCACAAGCACAACAAGCACAACGACAACGACAGCGGCACCGTCCAGCACAACGTCCAGCACGTCTAGTACCACCGGGGCGCCGCCCAGCACGACATCCAGCACAACGTCCAGCACGTCTAGTACCACCGGGGCGCCGCCCAGCACGACATCCAGCACAACGTCCAGCACGTCTAGTACCACCGGGGCGCCGCCCAGCACGACATCCAGCACCACGTCATCGACGACGATAACCACCCCGTGGCCCTGTGATGCATGCAGCTGCCAGTGGGTGTGGGAGAAGGATGGATGGCAACTGATCCACGGCTGCATCGATGAGTTCGGATCGATTCCGTGTCCGTGGTGTCGATGCCCGCGACCATGGTGGAGCGGATCATATTCTGGAGAACGGGTCTATCCCTATTGCGAAGGGTAGATGGAGTGCAATTGCCCTGTACCGCAGGGACCAGGGCAGTATTATGGCGATGAGAGAGTGTTTACGTGTGTTCCAAGTTTCTGACCCTTCCCAAGTCATGACAAATCGTTAGGATAGAGACTATGAAACTGACACTTGGCACGGCGGTCTATGACGATTACGACGGACTGTTTTTCACCCTGGAGGCCCTGCGGAGCTATCACGACCTGGCCCGCTATCAGGCCGAAATCGTGGTCATCGACAACCACCCCGACGGCCCCCAGGCCCCCGACATCAAGCACTACGTCGGTTCCATCCGGGAAGTCCCCGCCCGCCTGGTTCCCCTCCGCGAACCCGTGGGGACCTCGGCCCCGCGTGATCTCGTGTTTCGAGAGGCTGAAGGCGAGATCGTCCTGGTCATGGACTGCCACGTTATGCTCACGCGAGGCGCGATTCCGGCGATACTCGACTTCTTCCAGGATCATCCCGAACCGGCTATCGTCTCTGGCCCCCTCGTATCCTACGACCGCCAGAGCGTCTGGACACACTTCGACCCAGTGTGGCGCGCCGGCATGTGGGGCATTTGGGGTAGTGACCCCCGGGGCATCAAACCAGATTTGCCCCCGTTCGAAATCCCGGCCATGGGCCTGGGACTCTTCGCCTGCCGCAAAAGGCACTGGCCGGGCTTCAATCCCCTAGCGCGTGGCTTCGGTGGTGAAGAATGCTACATTCACGAAAAGATGCGGCGCCGCGGGGGCAAGGCGTGGTGCCTGCCAGCGCTGCGATGGATTCACCGTTTTCACAACCAATCACGTCCCACGGCCTATCCCAATCTGTGGCGCGACCGGGTACGGAACTATATCTTGGAGTTTCTGGAGTTGGGACTGGACTTGACGCCCGTCCGGCAACACTTTGTGACCGATCATCCGGTGCTCAGCGCCGAGGATTTTGATAGGCTTTCCGCGGAATGCCGAAATGAATGGGACGCCTACCTTGACAGAGGCGAGGCGACCACGACAAGCACGCGGGCACCCTGGTGGCCGGATACGCCAGAAGGGACGACGACATACCCACGGACCAATGGCTGCGGGTGTGGCAAACCGCGGGTTCACTTTCCGTCCCTCCAGGACTGGGTGGCGTATGAGCGCAAAGACTTCGGCGACGATCACTTCGGCGCCATCACCGACGCGGTCCGCGGAGTCGGGACGGTTGTTGTCGCCAATGCCACGGGCGCGATCACGGCGGCCTGCCTGGCAGGGGAACCGGCCAAGATCGTCGCAATCAACCGCGAAGCCCCGGACTGGTGGTGGCCGCAAGCCACGGCTGTGCGGGGAAACACCGAAATGGTCTATTTGAAAGCCGACCCCGCAACAATCGGCGTCCCCGACGTGGACACCCTGGTGATCGCAGGCGTGTGCGACGCCGATGCCGCTTTCGCAATCCTGGAACGATACAAGCCTCGACGCCGGGCGGTGATTCACGGAACAGAACAGTGCGGAGAGTTCGCCAGCGATCAGCGGCCGGGCCTGCGCCCGGCAATCCGGCGGTTCGTCAAGCAACACCCGGGCTGGCTTACGATACGCCATATCAGCACCGGCGCGGGCCTTACTGTGCTTTCGGCCGATCCCGCCGACCGCCCGCAACTCCCCAGCGCCTGGCAAATGGTGAAAAACTTCGCACGGGCGGTACGGGAACACGTGGCAAGCGGGGCACAAAAGGTCTCAAGGGAAATCCTTGAACAACGTCTGAATATCTGCGCGCTGTGTGATAAGCGAACGGTCGATCAGAACGGCAACGACCGGTGCAGTGTCTGCGGTTGCATGCTGGTGGGCGGAGTCGGCGGGTTCGGCGGAAAGGCGGAATGGGCCGACCAGGAGTGCCCGCTTGGCAAATGGCCACACTAAGGGAGGTCAATCATGAAAATCGCCGTCATCATGCCTGTCTATCGCCGGGTGAAAACGGCCTGCAACGCCGCAGCGTGCTTTCTCCTCCAAATCCTCCCCGCCGATTGCCAAGCCAAGCTGTTTGTGATCGATGACGGGGACACTTTTGGTGATTTGGGCTTCGGCTCCGGACCGCCCCGCACCGTGACCCTCTGGAAACGCCCGCGGCGGTTTTCCACATTAGCGGCCAAGTATAATGCGGCCATGGATGAGATTGTCCGCGACGATCACCCCGATGTGGTGGTCCTCTTTGACGATGACGACGTGTACCTGCCCTGGCACCTGGGCGTCCACGCCGAGGCCCTCCGGGGGAGGAACAGGGCCTGGTCCAAGCCGTCAACAATCCTCACGGACTACCACGGGGACATCCGCCCGGAAAACGCCGCCGGGCGGTTCCACGGCTCCATCGCCTTCACCGGCGACATCCAGAGCCGCTGGGACGAAACGGCGGGGCCGGACTTCGATCAGAAGTTCATGGCCAGCCTGCGGGCCGAGTGCGGGGAACCCCTTGACCCCCTGACCCTCTGTCCCAAGCCCAGCTACGTCTTCCGCTGGCACACCGGGCATTATCACGGGCAGTGGGGGATGCACCGCCCCGGCAATGCCTGGTACGAAGAGGTCGAAAAGCACGTCCCCCAGCCCCCGCGGGCCATCCTCATCCCGCAACTGGACGATGTGAGCACCCGGATCCTTCAGGAATGTGGTCACGATGGATGTCAACCTTAAAGCCGTCTATATCGCCTACCTCATTCACCGCTATGGCCGCCGCGATCATGCCGATTTCCGCCGGGAGACCTACGCCCAGTGGATCACCATTGGGGGACGGGCCGAAGGCGACAAGAAACACGCCGGGGGCACCCCCGTGAAGATCGACGAGGAGGGGCGAATCGAGGCCGGGCCAGCGGCCCTCCGCGGCAAAAAGGTCACGGAGCTGGGGCGGCCCGACAACGCCCCCCGCAAACTCAAACGGTCCGAATCCCTGGCCGGGCAGCAATTCCTCTTTGCCGGGGCCAAACGACCCCAGGAGGCCAGGCCCCGCCAGCTCCGTCTGGCAATCAGCGAAGAGGAAGAGCGCCATCCCCTCCCGCCCACCGTCCGCAAACTCCGCGATGGACGGGTCACCGGGCATGCCCTCGTCACGATTGACGAACTGGAGGCCGACCCCGACCGTTTCCAGTACAAGACCGAGGGGGTCGATCCCAAAACGGGGACCACCGCCGAACTCAAAGAAGTCAAACAGTACCGCCCGGAATTCGGCGGGCAACTCCTGGTCTGGCGGGATCCCGCCACCGGGACCAACTATGTCGTCAACGGCCACCACCGCTTTGAACTGGCCCGCCGCAGCAAGTATAAGGGGCCGATCGCGGTGTACTTCATCGACGCCAAGAACGACCGCGAGGCCCGCGCCATCGGGGCCCTAGCCAACATCGCCGAAGGCCGCGGCACGGCCCTGGACGCCGCCAAGTTCATGCGGGATTCCGGACTGGGGCCGGAAGACCTCTCCAAACAGGGCATCAGTCTCAAAGGCCACGTCGCCCGACAGGCCGCCACCCTGCGGCATTTGACGCCCCACCTGTTCGCCGAACTCCAGTTCGGTCGTCTCTCCGAGGCCCACGCCCTAGCCATCGGGACCCACCTCTGGGATGAACCGGACCTCCAGGAGCAGCTTTTCCAGCAGATGCAGAAGCGGGGCCGCTTCAGCGTCGAGGAACTGGAGGAAGTCGCCCGCGAAATGAGACACCTGGCCCGCACGGAAAAACAAATGACCCTCTTCGGAGAAGAGGAAACCAAACGTTCCCTGGTCTGGGAAAAGGCCGCCATCAAGGCCGGAATCCGCCGCCGTCTGGCCGAACAACTGCGGGCCTTCAGCACCGTGACCCAGGAGAAGAAGGCCGAAATCCTCAAAGAGGCCGGGAATATCATCGCCCAGGAAGAAAACGAACGCCGGAAACAGAAACTCGCCGAGGCCCAGATGCTCTTCGACATCGAGGCCGACCGGCGGGGAGAAATCTCCGACATCCTCAACGCCTACGCCGAGCGGATCGCCGACAGCCCCCGCCGCAAACGGGAACTCATCGAAGAGGCCTGGGACGTTGTGGCGGAAAAACTGGGGCTGGAAAAGGCCCCCGCACCCAAGAGCGAAGAATCCAGCCTGTTCGGATTCGCGGCCTGATGATCCTCCAGATTGTGACCCCCGTCAGTCGCCCACAGAACCTGCCCCGCATCTACCAGAGCATCCGACAGGGGCTGCCCAGGACCCTCTACGCCTGGTGGTGCATCTTCGATCCCCGTGTCCCCCTCGTGCCCCTGCCTGGGGACTGGCGGGGGATCGTCTTTTGGGGACCTGGACCGTCCCGCCCGGGCGCGGTAGGCTATCCCCAGCGGAACTTTGCCCTGGACCAGATCCCCGGCGGCTGGATTTACTTCCTGGATGATGATAACCTCATCCACCCGGCCCTGGAAAAGACCTTCCAACAGGCCCTGGACCAGCACCCGCAGGCCGACTGGTTCCTGTTCCGCCAGGTGCGGCCCGACGGCGTCCTGTACCTGGCCCCCCACTGCCCGCCGCGGGTGGGCCTGGTGGATGTGGGACAGGGGATCATCAGGCGGGAGGCCTTCGGCGCGGCCCGCTTTGAGGAAGACCGCTACGATGCCGATGGGAGACTCTTTGAGCAACTGGCCGGGACCACGACCCCGCGGTGCATCGACCAGGTTGCCGCTTACTATAACGCCTTGAGGTGAATCATGTCGAAAGAAAAGAATCCACAACAAAACGATCGGGAGCCAGAGGATCGGGGCTTCAAGGACATCCCCCGCGAACGGATGCTGAAACTGGCCCGCCACGTGGCCGAGATTCAACGATACCAGAAAGAAAACAACCTTGAAGACAAGGGCGACCCGCCGGACGACGATCCTGGGCCCCCGCCGCCACAACCGCGCGAGGGTGATTGAAGGGACTATCGATATCCCCAATTGTGGGGTTGCGCCCTACGAAAACATCTGCTACGATCGCCTTATCTCGTTTTCCTATTTTTCACGAAATCG
>JAKOVD010000025.1 GCA_029782215.1 Chloroflexota bacterium | reverse complement strand
ACAACTCAGCCAGGCTGCCGGTGATCACAATCCGATCATAGCAGCCCAGCGTACCGTCCAGGTCTTCAGCATACCTCTCGGTCAGCAGTCGTGTCGTCATGAAGTCACCTCACCGTAAGACGGTTGTGGTGCCTACTGTAGCTCAAGGGGCGTCGACATTCAACATTCCCCTGTTTGGTTCCGGCTCGTCCGGGTTAGGGTGTTTGCGCTGAGTGCCCGGCGCTCGCCAGAGGTCGCTGCCGTTCCGGAGAGAGCAGACGACCGAAGTCGTCACTACGGGCACACATTTGAAGAGCGGCACTGTTAGGCCGTAAAATGGCTTGCAGCGGCGGCTCGCGGCCGTCGAATTGGCACCCATGCTCCACTCTGCATATCTTCGTTTTCAGTCACAGCTCGTCCATCCGGATTGGCGGCATCAGCGCCGTGCCATCCTCGTCCTGCTGATTCTGTGCGGCCTGGGTGTAGGTCTGCTTGTCGGCGTTGGTGGACCCTATGTGGCGATTGCCCTGTTCCTGGGCGCACTGTGTGGCTGGCTCGTGGTGCGCAGCCCCTTATGGGGGATCATTGGCGTGGTGGCAATCAGCACCGTGTTGCCTTTTGCCACGCTGCCGTTCAGCATTGGCTTTACGCCGACCTTCCTGGACCTCGCCATCTTTGCCGTCTTCGTGGTCTGGGCGGGGCGGTATGTGACGGGGGAGGAAACACGTTTTGACGCCTCGATCATCGGCGGTGTGGTGGCGCTTTTCCTGGCCATCGCTGTCGTGACGTTTGTGATCGGCTTGCAGAACTCTGCGCCATCCATGAACAATCTGCGCCAGTTCATGGAGATGGTCATTAGCATCACCCTGTTCTTTGTGGTGGTTAATGTCGCCCGTGACCGCCGCACACTCCGGCTGCTGGCGCAAGCGCTTATCATCGGCGGGGCCATCGCCGCGTTCTTCGGGGTGGCCTTCTACGTGTTGCCGCAGGCCATGACGGTGCGGGTGCTGGACGCGTTGAGCCGGTTTGGCTACCCGGGCGGGTATGGCGCCCTGCGCTTTGTCAACGATGATCCTACCGGTCTGATGCGGGCCATCGGTACAAGCATCGACCCCAACGTGCTTGGGGGGCTCATGATCCTGGTGGGGCTGTTTACGCTGCCGCACCTGTTTACGCCCGAACCGATCTTGCCGCGGCGTTGGGTGGCGTTGATCCTCGCCCTGGATGTCGCCTGCCTGTATCTGACCATCTCGCGCGGCTCGCTGTTGGGCTTTGCCCTGGGCGCCTGCGTGATCGGGGCCCTGCGCTTTCGCAAGCTCCTCCTGATTGCCCTTGTGGCCGGCATTCTGCTCTTCCTGCTCCCCTTCACCCAGGCGTACATCCAGCATCTCCTGGAGGGATTGGCGGTGCAGGATCGCGCCACGCAGATGCGGGTTGGCGAATACCGCGATGCCTTCACCCTGATCAGCCGCTACCCCTTCTTCGGCGTGGGCTTCACGGGAGTGCCTGAGATAGGGCTCTACATCGGCGTCTCCAGCCTCTATCTGCTCATGGCCGAGGAAATGGGGTTGGTCGGCCTGGTCATCTTCCTGGCAGTCATGGCCCTTTTCTTGCTGGTCTTATTGCAGAATGAACGGCGGGCCAGCGATCCGCTCTACACGCCCATCCTGACCGGCATCCTGGGAAGCATGATTGGGCTGCTGGCCGCGGGCGTGCTCGATCATTACCTCTTCAACCTTACCTATCCCCACATGACGGCCCTGCTGTGGGTGTTCGTTGGCCTGGGGATGGCCACAGTGCGCCTGGCGCGAGAGCAGGTCTGAGCGATCTCATCACTTTCATCCTGGGAGGAACCTATGACGATCTCGGTAGAGCATGAACAACTGAAGCGCTGCGACGTGTTTCGTGTCAGCGGGCGCATCGACAGCGAAGCGGCGCAGACGTTCGAGAAGGAACTTCGCAAAGCCACCGATGCAGGGCGCTACCACCTGGTCTTGAACATGGCCGGCGTCGACTACACAAGCTCGGCGGCGCTGCGCGTCCTCATCAACACCTCGAAGGAATGCCGTCGTTCCAACCGGGGTGATGTGCGCCTGGTGGCGCTCAACGAGCGCGTCGCCCAGGTCCTTGACCTGGCCGGGTTGACAGAGCTCTTCAAGATCTTCGAGACGGAGACGCAGGCGGTGGGCAGTTACTAGACCGCATTCACGATGACACGCGCCTGGGAACTGCAGACGACCGCCGAGCTTTCGAATCTGCCGGCGATCCTGGATTTCACCGCGGGGTGCTGCCGGCAGTGTGGCGTCGACGAGGACAACGTCTTCGCCATCGGTCTTGCCGTTGACGAGGCCATTGCCAACGTGGTCGAGCACGCCTATGACAAGGCCGGAGGCAAGCTCCAGGTAACGTGTCGCGTGGAAGGAGGCGATTTCGTGGTGGAGGTGAGGGACTGGGGTAAGCCGTTTGCGCCGGAGGACGTGCCCGAGCCGACGCTGTCGGGCTCGCTCTCGGAGCGGAAGGTGGGAGGCTTGGGGTTATTCATGATGCGCAAACTGATGGACGACGTGCGCTTTTCGTTCGAACAGGACGGAAACGTCTTGGTGATGGTCAAACGCCATGTAGTGTCATGACCGCTCCTGCCTTTGCCGACCTTTCACCAGCGACGGCGCCGTTGATGATGCTCCAGGCTGCCAGTCAGGCCCTGGCGCGAGTGCGGGAAAGCTCGGAGGAGGACATTCTCGATGAATTGCAGCGTTTGCTGCGCCCGCTGCTGCCACCCAGCCGCATCCACATTCTGCTGTTCCTGGAAGGGCAGTCGAAGCTCTACGCCTGGAACCGAAACGGCGAAGCCCTGCCTCCCAGCTACTTTGAGACCCCTGCCGCCCAAGGGATCATGGGCTGGCTGCGCGAGACGAAGGAGTCGCTCCTGGTTGGGGACTTTGATCGCGACTGGGAGCTCCTGCCTGCTCGTCCGAGCTATGACAATCCTGAGCCGCCGCGCACAGCCATCTTTGTCCCCCTGGTCATTGGCGATGACGCCCTGGGAGCGCTATCGGTGCAGGGCAACGACCCGGACGTCTACACCCCTGATCACCTCTGGCAGCTCAAGATCCTGGCCAACCAGGCTGCGGCCGCCATCCATGCTGGCCGGCTGCTGCGCAGCGAGCAGGGCCGGAGCAAGCAACTGCAGACCCTGGCCGGGGTGACGCGCTCGGTGGCGTCGATCCTGAACCTGGACGACCTGCTGAGCCATGTCGTGGATGTGATCCAGGCTGCGTTCGGCTACTACCACGTCCAGGTCTATGTGATAGAGAAAGGGACAGATCGGGCGGTGTTCCGGGCCTCAAGCGCGGATGTGACCCGCGCTCTTTGGCTGCGAACGGGCAAGCACATCAGCATCGGCGGCGCAGGGATGATCGGCTGGGTCGCCAAACATGGCGAAACCCTGGTGGCTCCCGACGTTTCTGTCGATCCCCTGTACATCCCTGCCGAGCAACGGCTGTTGCCCGATACGCGCAGTGAGATCGCCGTTGCGCTGAAGGTTGAAAGCGAGGTGCTGGGCGTTCTTGACGTGCAGAGCGATCACCTGAATGCGTTCGGACCCGATGACCTGCTGATCCTGAACGCCCTGGCCGATGCCGTTGCTCTGGCTGTGGCCAATGCCCAGCTCTACAGCCGTGTCCAGGAGGATGCCTGGATCACGGTCGCCCTGCTTGAGGTGGCAGAAGCCACCAACCGGCTGACGGAGCTAGCGGACGTCGTGGAGACGATCGTACGGATGACGCCGCTGTTGACGGGCGTGATGTCGGCGGCGATCTGGCTGCAGCACGAGGATTCTGGCCCGTATCGGCCGGCGGCGCATTGGGGCCTGCACGAGGAAATGACAGGTCTTTTCGGGAAGCATGACCTGGCCGCGGGGGACGATCCGATCGTGTCGCTCCTGGAAGTGGAGCAAGCGCCGCGCGTGGTGCGCAAAGACCACGTGGACGAACTGCTGTCGCCGATCCTGGCGCAGTCGCTGCTAGCCGATGCCCTTGTGTTCCTGCCTCTGCTGGTGCGCGGTGGTCTCATGGGCGTCATGGTGGTGGGCGTTGAGGAAGTGACCGGACCCATGAGTGAAAGGCGTCTGCCGCTGCTCAAGGGTATTGCCGATCAGGCGGTGGCAGCCATCCACAACGCCCAGCTCATCGCCGCCCAACGCGAGGAGGCATGGGTGAGCACGGCGCTGCTGCAGGTGGCGCAGGCGATGGGCCGAGCCCGGGACCTGCCGGAAACGCTGGATGTCGTCGCTCGCCTGACCACGGCGCTGTCAGGGCTGGACCGCTGCACGATCCTGCTGCGTCACGGGCAGGAAGAGGGTTTTGTGGCGACGATCAGCCATTCGCAGAGGCGCAGCCTGGATGCCTATGGCTGGGATGAGAGGCTGCATCCGGATGGGGTGCCGCTGCTCCGTCTTCTTGTAGCCGAACGCAGGGCCGTTGCCCTGCCCGACCTCACCCAATCCGAGCTCGTACCGTCCGAGCTTGCGGACCGTTTGGCGACGAAGGCGTTGATTGCCCTACCCCTGGTGGCAAGCGATGCGGTTGTGGGCGCCATGTTCGTCGACGAGGTCGAGGCGCAACGAAGTTACAGCCGGCGCCTGCTTGACATTCTGAACGGGATCGCCAGCCAGGCCGCCGTCGCCATTGAGCGCGGCCGCCTGCAGCAGGCCGAGATCGAGCAGCAGCGGCTGATCACGGAGCTGGGCGTAGCGCACGATATCCAGCGTGGCTTTTTGCCGGATAGTCTGCCGCGCATTGCCGGGTATGAGGTGGCGGCACTGTGGGAGCCGGCGCGGGAGATCGGCGGCGATTTCTATGATTTTGTGGCGCTGCCCAACGATAGATGGGGGTTGGTGATCGCCGATGTTGCCGACAAGGGAGTTCCGGCAGCGCTCTATATGGCGCTGTCGCGGACGGCCATGCGCATGGTGGCGGGGCGCTACCCTTCGCCGGCGACGGTCCTGCAGCGCGTCAATACGGCGATCCTGGACACCACCTATTCTGACATGTTCGTCACCATCTATTACGCGGTGCTTGACCCGGCCATTCACCGTGTCGCCTACGCCTCGGCGGGGCATGGACTGGCCCTGTGCGCAAGCGCGGACGAGGTCCGGTTTCTGCGCGGCCGGGGCAGCGCCCTGGGCATTCTGCCGGCTATTCGCATCGACGAGGGCGCCGCCAGCCTGGCGCCGGGCGATTATCTCATCCTGTATACCGACGGCGTCACGGACGCCATCAACAGCGAGGTCGAGGATTTCGGGGAAGCGCGCCTGATCGAAACCATCCGGTCACTGCAGGGCGCCAGCAGCCAGGAGATGGTGGATGGCATCTATCAAGCCGTCGTGGCCTGGGAAGGAGGCGCGGCTGCTTTCGACGATTTCACGCTGGTGGTCGTGCGTCGGCTGCCGGAGCAGGGCAGCCCGGCGCTCGGGTAGGGGGAGCACCGTAGTGGCGACCTCAGTCGCTTCTGGGAAGAGGGAACGACTGAAGTCGCTACGATGGGCGCCGTAAGAGAAGGGGGCATGATAGAATGGGGGCGTCGCCGTGCAAGATGTCCATCCAGCAGGTATGGGATGACAATATCTGCCTTTTGCCAAGTGAGAGCTCATGATCCACGAGTTTGGCCAACGCGTCCGCAGCAATGTGAGCCAGGTCGTTGTCGGCAAAGATGACGTTGTCGAGCTGGCCCTCGTTGCCCTGCTCTGCGAGGGACACGTGCTGTTCGAGGATGTGCCAGGCATCGGCAAGACGACCCTGGCCAAAGCGCTGGCTCGTTCCCTTGGCTGCACCTTCGCCCGCATCCAGTTTACGCCCGACCTTCTGCCCTCGGACGTCACGGGCATTGTCTGGTACAACCAGAAGACTCAGGACTTTGACTACCGCGCGGGACCCTTGATGGCGCAGGTGGTCCTTGCCGACGAGATCAACCGGGCGACGCCGCGCACGCAGTCGGCCCTGCTGGAGGCCATGCAGGAGCGGCAGGTGACGGTAGATCGCGAGACCTACCCTTTGCCCCAGCCTTTCCTGGTGCTGGCAACGCAAAATCCCATTGAGTTGGAAGGCACCTTTCCCCTGCCGGAGGCGCAGATCGATCGCTTCTTCATCCGCACCTCGCTTGGCTATCCGACCGAGGCAGAGGAGAACGATATCCTGGTACGCCATACGCACGCGGACCCGCTGGCGGAGTTGGGGCCGGTGGCGGCAGCCGCCGACATCCTGGCCATGCAGGCAGCCGTGCGTGACGTCCGGGTCGAGCCTTCGGTACGGGGTTACCTGGTACGGGTGGCGCGGGCCACGCGGGAGCACCCGGCGGTGGACCTGGGAGCCAGCCCGCGCGGCACGCTGGCGCTCTACCGGGCGTGCCAGGCATACGCCGCCCTGTCCAGCCGCGACTATGTGCTGCCCGACGACATCAAGAAGATGGCGCCGCACGTCCTGACCCATCGCATCCACATCAGCCCGCAGACCCGCCTGCGCGGCCGCACCGCGGCGGAGGTCGTGGCGGAAGTGGTGGGCGAGGTCGAGACGCCGGTCTTCGGGTAGACGATCTCTGACCAGCGACTGCAGGAATGAGAGCCATGTCCATCACGATCTCACTTGCCCAAATCGACGTTGCCCTGGGCGACCGGGATGCAAACCTGGAGCAGGCCAATGGCCTGGTGCAGGAGGCCGCGACGCGCGGCAGCGATCTCATCGTCTTTCCCGAGCTCTGGACCACTGGCTATGACCTTGAGCGCGCGGCCGACCTGGCAGAGCCCCTTGACGGCTACACAGCCCACGTGCTCGGCGGCTGGGCCAGGGCCTATCGCCTGTGGATCACCGGGTCTTTTCTGTTGAAGGACGGGGACGGCGTCTACAACGCGGCGCCGCTCTTCGGTCCGGAAGGCCAGGTGCTCGAACCTTACTGCAAGATCCACCGTTTCCGGCTCATGGGGGAAGACCAGTGGCTGGCTGCCGGCGCCGGGCCCGGCCTGCGCGAGCTGCCCTGGGGGACCACGGGAATGGCCATCTGCTATGACTTGCGCTTCCCGGAGTTGTTCAGGACCTACGCGTTGGCGGGCGCCCGTCTCATCCTCCTGCCCAGCGAGTGGCCCCAGCCGCGTTTGGCCCACTGGCGCACCCTGGTGAGGGCGCGAGCCATCGAGAACCAGTGTTTTGTCGCCGCTGCCAACCGGGTGGGCAGCGATCGGGCCAACAGCTTTGGCGGCCACTCGGCACTGATCGGACCCTGGGGGGAGACGATCGTGGAGGGTGGCGATAGCGCCATTCTGCTGACCGGAACCGTCGATCTGGCGCAGGCCGACGACGCCCGCCGCCGCATCCCGGTCCTGACCGACCGCCGTCCTGAATGCTACGCCCTTTGACAGTTTATCCTTCGTCCCGCATGAGGAGCTGAAGCAATGAGTCCAGAGTCTCTCCGTTTTGTCGGCAATGCCGACGTCCAGGTCGACAGTTCACCCTGGGGACCTCACGAGTGGATTAGCCGGGTGGGCCTGACGGCGGCCGAAAAGCTGCAACTGGTGCGGGTCACCATGCCGGTGGGCAAGGCCCACAAATTCCACCGCCACCCGGCGATGGAAGAGATCATCTATGTGGTCTCGGGCACGGCCGAGCAGTGGGTCGACCGGGAATACCGGCTGTTGGGGCCGGGCGAAGCGGCGCACATCCCCACGAATGTCGTTCACGGCACATACAACGCCGGCGACACCGAGCTGGTATTTCTCGCCATTCTCTCTCCCGCCGTGTTCGAAGGCCCTGCCCTGGTGGATATGTCCGGCGAGGCGCCGTGGGCGACCCTGCGAGGCTAGTGCTCGCCGGCGACCACCGCTTTTCCTTGTGAGGCGACTGCCTCCTTGACGCACCTGGCGCCGGGTGCTACCATCCTTCCGCCCTACCCGATCGCCGTTCGCTAGCTGTCATTTCCTGATGTCCCAAGCTCTCTACCGTCGCTACCGGCCCCAGAGTTTCGATGACCTGGTCGGCCAAGACCACGTGGCCACGACGCTGCGCAATGCGCTGCGCCAGGGGCGGATCGGCCACGCCTACCTGCTGACGGGACCTCGGGGCACCGGCAAGACCAGCACGGCCCGCATCCTGGCCAAGGCCGTCAACTGCCAGGCGGCAGAGGTGGAGGCGCGGCCGGACAATACCTGCGCCATTTGCCAGGCCATCAACGAGGGCCGGCTGCTCGACCTCATCGAGATCGATGCTGCCTCCAACACCAGCGTCGACGATATTCGCGAGCTACGCGATCGCGTGGCCTTCGTTCCCTCGGAGGCGACCTACAAGGTCTATGTCATCGACGAGGTGCACATGCTGTCCACCTCGGCTTTCAACGCCTTGTTGAAGACCTTGGAGGAGCCTCCGCCGCATGTCATCTTTATTCTGGCGACGACCGAGCCGCACAAGATACCGGCCACGGTGATCTCGCGCTGCCAGCGCTTTGACTTCCATCGCATCAGCACGCGCCAGGTGGCGGCCCATTTGGGCGCCCTGGCCGAGCGTGAGGGCATCACCGTCACCCCCGAGGCGCTCGCCGTCATCGCCCGCGCCGCCACCGGCTCAATGCGCGATGCCATCAGCCTGCTGGACCAGATCACTGCCTATGGCCATGAACAGGTGGATGCCGAGCTGGTGCGGGATATCCTGGGCATGGTGTCGGGAGCGGCGATTGCCGAGTTGACCGATGCCATCGCCGGCGGCGACCCGGCTGCGGTTCTGCACAAGCTGCATGAGCTGATCGGCCAGGGTGTGGAGCTGGGACAGCTCGTGAACCAGTTGATCGACCACTTCCGCAGCGTGCTGCTGCTCAACGTGGGCCGGGACCCGACCCTGGTGGATCTGCCTGACGCCATGTTGGTGACCATGCAAGCGCAGGCACAGCGTTTTGAGGCGCCGCAACTGCTCCACGACATTCGTGCCTTGAACGAGGCGGGTCTGGCCCTGAAGACGCCGTTTGCGGGCTACCTGGCAGTCGAGCTTGCCTTGCTTGACATGCTGGACAGGGGCGCGGCGCCTGTTGCGCCTGCGCCTATGGCCGTTGCGCAGACCGCCCCGCCCGCACGGCCGGCGACCGTGTCACCAACGGCGACGCCAACGCCACCACCGCCTGCATCGCCGGTGAGCGCCGGTGCTCCGGCGGCTGCGTCTGGGGCGGAATTGGATCAGTCCTGGAAGCAGATCGTAGGGGGCATGCGACAGTACAGCCCGCGCATCCAGGCGATCCTGCGCTCGGGGCAGCCGCTGGGGATCGAGGATGATCAGTATGTCATCGGTTTTGCCTATGATTTCCATCGCGACCAGGTGCAGGGCGCCGTCGACCAGGTGAACGCCGTGGTTTCGACGGTCATGGGCCGGCCGATGACCGTGAAGCTCGTGGACAGCAAGTACCACCTGGCAGCAGCGGCCCCGGCCGCGCCCTCCACACAACCGGCTTCCAGGCCGGGAACGGCGGAGCCCGAGGAAGATCCCCTGGTCAAGACGGCAAGAGAACTTGGCGCCACCGTCGCCCGCATCAAACCGGCGACGAATTCGTAATCTCCCCTATCGGTTGTGTACTCATGACAAAGAAGAAGAGCCCGCCCAAGGGCTATCGTTCACCTGGCACTCGTCCTGCAACGCCGGCCGCCGGCGGGGGCAAGGGCGGCGGCAACATGCTTGCCCAAATTCAGCAGCTTCAGCAGGAGATGGAGGCTGCCCAGGCCTCGTTGGCCGAAGAGACGGTCGAGGTCAGCGTGGGTGGCGGTGTGGTTACGGTGGTGGCCAACGGCCAGCAGGAGATTCGTGCCATCACGATCAAGCCGGAGGTCGTCGACCCCGACGATGTCGAGATGCTGCAGGACCTGGTGCTGTCGGCGGTCAATGAGGCGCTGCAGCAGTCCCAGCAGCTGGCCAGCCAGCGCATGGGTGGGTTGACCCAGGGTTTGAATCTGCCGCCCGGGCTCCTGTAGCGTGCCGGCTACCGGCGGATCGTCTGCCGGAGATTGTCATCGCTTTTCTGTGATCACCTTGTTCGTGGCCTGTTTATGTACATCGTAGCCGAGCCCATTCAGCGCGTGATCGATGCCCTGGTGCAGTTGCCGGGGATCGGTCCAAAGAGCGCCTCGCGTCTGGCTTTCCATCTCCTGCGCGCTCCCGCCGACCAGGTGCAGGAACTGGCGAGCGCCATCGGCGAGCTCAAGGCCAACATCGTTTACTGCCGGCGCTGCCAGAATCTGACGACGACCGATCCTTGTGCTATCTGCAGTGATAGGAATCGTGACGTACGGCTCATCTGTGTGGTGGAGGAGCCGCTGGACGTGGTGGCCATCGAGCGCACCGGGGCGTTCCGCGGGCTCTATCACGTCTTGCACGGCGTGATTAACCCGGTAGAGGGCATTGGCCCCGACGATCTGCGCATTGGCGCCCTGCTCGACCGGGCGAGGGTCGAGGCCCCGGCTGAGATTCTCATTGCCACCAATCCGACGATGGAGGGCGAGGCCACGGGCATGTACCTGGCGCGGCTTCTGCATCCGCTGGGGATTCGCGTCACGCGGTTGGCGCGCGGCCTGCCCATGGGCGGCGACCTGGAATACGCCGACGAGGTGACATTGAGCCGCGCCCTGGAGGGCCGGCGTGACATCTAGAGGCGATCAATTCTTTTAAGATAAATGGCAAATTGGGGTATTGACACGGGGGTGCCGTCGTGATATATTCTTCTTCGTTGCTTCGCAGTCAGCGCTGCGGACAATGAAGAAAGGCCACCGGGCCGCAGTATCGAAGAAGAAATCTTAACAAGAAGTGCTTCGGTACTTGACAACAAGCTAGGCTGATGATAGACTAGTTTGGTCAGGCAAAAGGTCTTGCAGTTACTGACCTTAACAAGACACAGGGCTTAATCGAGAGTGGACGAGGCGTCGTTAAGCAGGCGCAGCGAAGCCGTCGGCAGTAGTTTCTAGCGGCGGTAGTGCTTCCCTCTCTGGTAGTCCGTGTGCCTGAGTGAGCTGGCAACAAAGCCAGCTGCGCCGTGGGCGAGCACTTTAACAATTGAAGAGTGGTAGGGAAGACAGTAAGAGAATGCCAGGCCAAGACCTGTACGACAGGTCAAAAAGAAATTCCTTTTATTTGGAGAGTTTGATCCTGGCTCAGGATGAACGTTGGCGGCGTGCCTAACACATGCAAGTCGAACGAACCCAATTCTTCGGATGAGGGTTAGTGGCAAACGGGTGAGTAACACGTGGGTGACCTACCCCGAAGTGGGGGATAACAACTGGAAACGGTTGCTAATACCGCATGTGCTCGACGATTCATTTTGTCGAGTAAAGTTCCGGCGCTTCGGGAGGGGCCTGCGGTCGATTAGCTAGTTGGTAGGGTAATGGCCTACCAAGGCGATGATCGATAGGGGGCGTGAGAGCGCGACCCCCCACACTGGGACTGCGACACGGCCCAGACTCCTACGGGAGGCAGCAGTGAGGAATATTGCACAATGGGCGAAAGCCTGATGCAGCAACGCCGCGTGAGGGACGAAGGCCTTCGGGTTGTAAACCTCTTTTCTGAGGGACGAGACAGGACGGTACCTCAGGAATAAGTCTCGGCTAACTACGTGCCAGCAGCCGCGGTAACACGTAGGAGGCAAACGTTATCCGGAATTACTGGGCGTAAAGCGCGCGTAGGCGGCTCTGTAAGTCCGACGTGAAAGCTCCTGGCTTAACTGGGAGAGGTCGTTGGATACTGCGGAGCTCGAGGTTAGGAGAGGAAAGTGGAATTCCCGGTGTAGTGGTGGAATGCGTAGATATCGGGAGGAACTCCAGTGGCGAAAGCGACTTTCTGGCCTACACCTGACGCTGAAGCGCGAAAGCGTGGGGAGCGAACAGGATTAGATACCCTGGTAGTCCACGCTGTAAACTATGTGAACTAGGTGTTAGTGGCTTCGACCCCACTAGTGCCGAAGCAAACGCGTTAAGTTCACCGCCTGGGGAGTACGGCCGCAAGGCTAAAACTCAAAGGAATTGACGGGGGCCCGCACAAGCAGCGGAGCGTGTGGTTTAATTCGATGCAACGCGAAGAACCTTACCTGGGTTTGACATGCACGTAGTAGGGAACCGAAAGGGGACCGACCCTCGGGAGCGTGCACAGGTGCTGCATGGCTGTCGTCAGCTCGTGTCGTGAGATGTTGGGTTAAGTCCCGCAACGAGCGCAACCCCTGTTGCTAGTTACATGTGTCTAGCGAGACTGCCGGTTTAACGCCGGAGGAAGGCGGGGATGACGTCAAGTCAGCATGGCCTTTATATCCAGGGCTACACACACGCTACAATGGCCGGTACAATGGGCAGCCAAGCCGCGAGGCGGAGCTAATCCTATCAAAGCCGGTCTCAGTTCGGATTGTAGGCTGCAACTCGCCTGCATGAAGTCGGAGTTGCTAGTAACCGCGCGTCAGCACAGTGCGGTGAATACGTTCCCGGGCCTTGTACACACCGCCCGTCACGTCATGGGAGCCGGTAACACCTGAAGTCGGTTGGCGAACCGAAAGGACGCGACTGCCTAGGGTGGGACTGGTGACTGGGACGAAGTCGTAACAAGGTAGCTGTAGCGGAAGCTGCGGCTGGATCACCTCCTTTTTAGGGAGACACGCCTGCCGCCGCCCTCACGAGGGTAGGCGGGTGGCCACTCCCAGGTCGACACCCCGGTCAAGGCCGGTGGTGACCCTCTGGCTCTCATTCTGATTCCCTATCACTCTTCAGTTGCTAAAGACTTACCCACGGGCCTGTAGCTCAGACGGTTAGAGCACTGTGCTGATAACGCAGGGGTCACTGGTTCGAATCCAGTCAGGCCCACTTAGTTGACAAAGCGTCAGCAGCAGTGTTACAGTAGCAGCCCCATTTCACATCCACAGATTCAGAACAGCCTCCGACAACATGCTTTTTGGCTTCGTGTAAGCGAGATAGCGAAAGACGACAGTGCAACTGGCCTTAACAGCCCGGCGCTTGTCGGGCTGTTTTTGTCTCTCATAGCGGTAGCGCTCTTCCTTCTGGGTCGGACCCAGGTCACACCCGGAAGGAGGTGCGATACCTCGACAGGAAGCGCAAGCTCCCTGCCCCTGACACCTTAACAACTGAATAGGATACGTAAACTTCAATCATCGTTTCTTGTGTAGGTTAAGCTACTAAGGGCTTACGGTGGATGCCTTGGCGTCAAATGCCGATGAAGGGCGTGGTTAGCTGCGATAAGCCTCGGGGAGCCGCGATAGGCGCTGATCCGGGGATGCCCGAATGGGGAAACCCACCTGGGGGAATGCCCAGGTACCGCCTGCTGAACACATAGGCAGGCTGGAGGGAACCGAGGGAACTGAAACATCTAAGTACCTCGAGGAAAAGAAATCATTCCCTGAGTAGTGGCGAGCGAAAAGGGAAAGGCCCAAACTCGTACAGCGTGATAGCTCGCAGGCGTTGCTGTATGGGGGTTGTAGGACGGAGTAGGGACAACTGCGAAGGTCCCAAGGAGTGACAAATCTGGTCGATAGTTTAATGGTACTGGAAAGGCCAGGCGAAGAGGGTGATACCCCCGTAGACGAAATCGATCCAGACTCCTTCTCATGTTCCTGAGTACCACGGGGCACGCTAATCCTGTGGGAATCTGGGAAGTCCACTTCCCAAGGCTAAATACGTTTGACGACCGATAGTGAACAAGTACCGTGAGGGAAAGGTGAAAAGCACCCCAGTGCGGGGAGTGAAATAGAACCTGAAACCGTAAGCCTACAACCAGTCGGAGCACTATGCTGGGACCTCGGTCCCGGAACGTGTGACGGCGTGCCTTTTGGAGAATGAGCGAGCGAGTTACTTCTCAGTGGCGAGGTTAAGACAGATACAGTCGGAGCCGTAGCGAAAGCGAGTCTTAATAGGGCGCGGGCCGCATGGCCCATAGTCGCTGGGAGTAGACCCGAAACCGGGTGAGCTATCCATGGCCAGGCTGAAGCGTGAGTAGTATCACGTGAAGGGCCGAACTCACTAATGTTGCAAAATTAGGGGATGAGCTGTGGATAGGGGTGATATGCCAATCGAACTCGGATATAGCTGGTTCTCCCCGAAATAGCTTTAGGGCTAGCCTCAAGTGTTTAGTGCCGGAGGTAGAGCACTGGATGGGATAGGGGGCTTTCCGCTTACCAAACCCAACCAAACTCCGAATGCCGGTACTCCAGAACTTGGGAGTCGGACGGTGGGAGATGAGTTTCATCGTCGAGAGGGAAACAGCCCAGATCACCAGCTAAGGTCCCTAAGTGTAAGCTAAGTGGGAAAGGATGTGGAGTTACTGTGACAGCCAGGAGGTTGGCTTAGAAGCAGCCATCCTTTAAAGAGTGCGTAATAGCTCACTGGTCTAGTGATTCTGCGCCGAAAATTCAACGGGGCTCAAGCTTACCACCGAAGCTGTGGGTTTCGAGCGATGTTCGCATCGCTTGGAGCAGTAGGGGAGCGTCCTGTTCAGCTGCGAAGGTCGATCGTAAGGACGGCTGGAGCGGACAGGAGTGAGAATGCTCGCATGAGTAGCGTAAAATACGTGAGAAACGTATTCCCCGTATGTCTAAGGTTTCCGACGGAAGGTTAATCCGCGTCGGGTTAGTCGGTCCTAAGGTGAGGCTGAAAGGCGTAGCCGATGGACATCCGGTTAATATTCCGGAACCACGTCGAGTCGTTTGAGTGAGGGGGGGACGCAGGAGGGTAGTCCAGCCTGTTATTGGATTCAGGTGCCAAGCCTTTAGGTGTTGAGGCTGGGGTTAAAAGACCAGCTGAGCTGAGAGGTTATGGCGGTGCGCCTAGCGCCACAAGTGGATGAGCCCATGCTGCCAAGAAAAGCCCCTAGCGAGACTCACGTGACCGTACCGCAAACCGACACCGGTGGACAGGTAGAAAATACCAAGGGGATCGGGGAAACCCTCGTTAAGGAACTAGGCAAAATAGATCCGTAACTTCGGGAGAAGGATCGCCGCAGTAGGGTGAGACAACACGCTTGTTCGAGCCCGAGGCGGCCGCAGTGAAATGGCTCTGCCGACTGTTTATCAAAATCACAGGTCTCTGCGAAACCGTAAGGTGACGTATAGGGGCTGACGCCTGCCCAGTGCCGGAAGGTTAAGGGGAGAGGTTAGGCGCAAGCCAAAGCTTTGAACCGAAGCCCCGGTGAACGGCGGCCGTAACTATAACGGTCCTAAGGTAGCGAAATTCCTTGTCGGGTAAGTTCCGACCCGCACGAATGGCGTAACGAGCGGAGCACTGTCTCAACGAGGGACCCGGTGAAATTGAAGTAAGCGTGAAGATGCGTTTTACCCGCAGTAGGACAAAAAGACCCCGTGGAGCTTTACTGTAGCTTGGCATTGCGTTAGGGCTTAGCCTGTAGAGGATAGCTGGGAGACTTTGAAGCTGGGGCGCTAGCCTCGGTGGAGTCGTCGGTGGAATACCAGCCTGGTTGAGTCTTGGCCCTAACCTGCAACCGTAATCCGGTGTGGGGAAAGTGCCAGGTAGGCAGTTTGACTGGGGCGGTCGCCTCCCAAAGTGTAACGGAGGCGCGCAAAGGTACCCTCAGGCTGAATGGAAACCAGCCGAAGAGTGTAAAGGCATAAGGGTGCTTGACTGCGAGACCTACAAGTCGAGCAGAGTCGAAAGACGGCCTTAGTGATCCTACGGTCCCGTGTGGAAGGGCCGTGGCTTAACGGATAAAAGCTACCCCGGGGATAACAGGCTGATCTCCCCCAAGAGTTCACATCGACGGGGAGGTTTGGCACCTCGATGTCGGCTCGTCGCATCCTGGGGCTGAATTAGGTCCCAAGGGTTGGGCTGTTCGCCCATTAAAGCGGTACGCGAGCTGGGTTCAGACCGTCGTGAGACAGGTCGGTCTCTATCCACTGTGGGCGTAGGGAATTTGAGAGGAGCTGCCCCTAGTACGAGAGGACCGGGGTGGACCGACCTCTGGTGTGCCAGTTGTCGCGCCAGCGGCATAGCTGGGTAGCTAAGTCGGGCAAGGATAACCGCTGAAAGCATCTAAGTGGGAAACCTGCCTCAAGATTAGATTCCCCACCAGGTTAACTGGGTAAGTGCGCCGGGAGACTACCGGCTTGATAGGCGGCACGTGTAAGCGCAGTAATGTGTTCAGCGAAGCCGTACTAATGCACGAGGGCTTAACCTACTCGAGAAACGATGATGGAATTACGTATCCTGTTCAGTTATTAAGGTGTCAGGTCACTGCACCTTCCCCATTCGCAAAAAAGCTCTCTTGGTGATTGAAGCGAAGAGGTCACACCCGGTCCCATTCCGAACCCGGCAGTTAAGCTCTTTAGCGCCGATGGTAGTTGGGGGGTAGCCCCCTGCAAGAGTAGGTCATCGCCAGGGGAGCTTTTTGTTTTGGTCTCTAGACGAGTGCGTCGCCCTTCCGGAGCGGCGCACTTTTCATAGGATCGATCTGATGGATCTTGCTGTTATCGTTCTGGCCGCGGGCAGGGGCACCCGCATGCGCTCTGCACTGCCCAAGGTTCTCCATCCGCTGGGCGGACGACCGCTGGTGTTCTACAGCGTCGACCTGGCGCGGCAGCTCAGCCCCGAGCCCGCCGTCCTGGTGGTGGGGCATGGCGCCGAAGCCGTGCGGGAGGCGTTAGCAGACCGCTGCCGCTTCGTGGAGCAGGTCGAGCAGCTCGGCACTGCTCATGCGGTCATGCAGGCGGAGCCGGCGCTGGCGGAAGGGGTCGATACGGTGCTGGTGTGTGCCGCTGATATGCCCCTGCTGACGGTGGACACCATGCGCCGGCTGGTGACTGCTCACGGCGACCATGACGGCCCGGTGACCATGCTGACGGTGGTCGCGGACGATCCGCGCGGGTTCGGGCGCCTTGTTCGCGACGACGCCGGCGACGTCCTGGGCATCGTCGAGGAGGCCGAGGCCACGGCAGAGCAGCAGGCAATCCGTGAGCTGAATGCCGGCGTCTACTGCTTCGACGCTGCCTGGCTGTGGCGGGCGCTGCAGCGGATCCAGCCCAGCGCCGCCAAAGGCGAGTACTATCTGACCGATACCATTGGGTTGGCCGTGGCCGATGGGCGCCGGGTTGTAGCCATCACCACCACGGATGAAGAGGAAGTGATGGGCATCAATACGCGGGTGCACCTGGCGGAAGCCGAGGCCATTCTTCGCCGCCGGATCAACCAGCGTTGGATGCTCGAAGGCGTTACGATGGTGGACCCGGAACATACCTATGTCCACCCCGGCGTTACCATAGGTCGCGACAGCGTGCTGGGGCCGGGGGTGTGCCTGTGGGGGGAGACGGCGATCGGGGAAGGCTGTGTCCTCGGTGCTCACGCGGTGCTCGACAACGTCGCGGTGGGCGCACACTCGCGTATTGGCGCCGGCGTGGTGCTGACAGACCAGGTGCTTCCGGCGGGCGCGGTCATGGTCAGGGCCTGAGGACGCGCAACCGGCGACGAACAGCGCCCGATTGTACCGTTTGTGCGTGGTGTGGTATCTTTGCTTCACCGCGTGCGGCATAGCCGCTGCTTTGAGTCCATTGCAGCAAAACGGTCGTTCCTGAGGTGCTTATTGCTCAACCGGGAATCCTTGCCATGAGTATCTCGCAAGGCCTTGCCTGGGTCGTGCTGGTGCTTTCGCTGGCGCTGATGTTCTTTGTCGCCCTGGCCGAGGTGTCATTGGTGACGGTCAGCCGCGCCCGCGTGCGTGACCTGAGAGAGCACGGGGTTTCTTCGGCGCTGCGCATCGAGGCCTTGCTTAAGGATGCCGAGCGCTTCCTGGCGGGGGTGTGGGTCTTCCGGACCCTGGCCATTGGCGGGGCCGCCGGCGCCGTGACCTGGCTGGCGCTGCGCAGCAACCTCAGCCTGGGCTGGCTGGTGGCGGCTCTGTTGGTGATCGGCGTCATCCTGCTCCTGATCCAGGTGGCAGGCCGGGCCGTTGCCGTCCAGCATCCGACGGGCGTGGCGCTGCGGGTCATCTGGCCTTTGCGCTGGCTGCTGGCGCTGGCGGCTCCCGTGACCTGGCTGCTGCTGCGCGCGGCCCAGCGCCTGAGCCCCGATACCACGGGCACGGCGCGCAACATCTTCCTGACCGAGGATGGCCTGCGCCTGCTGCTGAACGTGGGTGAAGAGGAGCAGTTCATCGAGGCCGATGAGCGCGAGATGATCGACAGCATCTTCCGTTTTGGCGAGACCGCAGTGGTGCAGGTCATGGTGCCCAGGGTCGATGTCGTGGGTCTGGACCGCTCTGCCACCCTGCAGCAGGTGCTGGACATGGTGGTAGGATGCGGGCACTCCCGTATCCCCATCTACGAGGATACCATCGACAGGATCATCGGCGTTCTCTATGCCAAGGACCTGCTGACCTACTTCCGCGAGGGCAGAACGGAGTTCGACATCCGCAACCTGATGCGCATGCCCTACTTCGTTCCTGAGTCTGCCATGGTGAGCGATCTGCTCCCCGACCTGCAGCGCCGCAAGACGCACCTGGCCATCGTCGTGGACGAATACGGCGGTACGGCAGGCATCGTCACCATCGAGGACCTCCTGGAAGAGATCGTGGGCGACATCCAAGATGAGTACGACGCCGAATCACCGTTGATCGAGGTGGAGGAACCCGGCGTGTACCTGGTCAGCGGTCGCGTGAACATCGACGATCTCAACCGTGAGCTGAACCTGGAGCTCACGGACGAGGATGAAAGTTACACCCTGGCCGGGGTGCTGTACTCGCACCTGCAGCGGGTACCGGACGAAGGCGACACCCTGGACCTGGGGACGGCGCAACTGGAAGTGCTGACAGTAAACGACAACCGTATCGAGCAGGTGCGCCTGCGCGTACGGCACGATGCGCCTGAAGCCACGGAGACTGAGGAGGTTGAGCGCACCTGATGGACGCAAACATCGATATCGCCCTGTTGGTGGCGGCAGCACAACAAGCACGCGGGCTGGCGTACGCCCCCTATTCGGGATACCAGGTTGGAGCGGCCCTGGCCTGCGCCGATGGCGAGATCGTCACCGGCTGCAACATTGAAAACGCTTCCTTCCCCGCGGGCTGCTGCGCCGAACGCGTGGCGATCTTCAGGGCGGTGGCGATGGGCAAGAGCGCATTCCTGGGCATTGCCGTGGCCACACGCAACGGCGGCAGCCCCTGCGGTATCTGCCGCCAGGTCATGCGGGAGTTTGCGCCGGATATGCCGGTGTTCATTGCCGACGAGGTCGGGCTCGTGCGCTCCACCAGCGTGGCTGAGCTGCTGCCGGATTCGTTTGGCCCGGAGCATCTGGGCTACGGCGCCGGCAGCGAGTAGGGTCGTGAGCGGTCGCGAGCGGGTCTACAGTACGCGGGCGATCGTGCTCAAACGCCGCGACCAGGGGGAGACGGATCGCGTGTTGACGGTCTACACTCCCGGTCTGGGCAAGCGGGTGCTGCTGGCGCGTGGGGTGCGGCGGCCGGCAAGCCACAAGGCCGGGCACCTGGAGCCCTTTGCCCATGTCAACCTGCTGGTCGCCAAAGGCCGCACCTGGGACCTGGTCACGCAGGCAGAAACGATCTACGGCTTTCGCCGGCTGCGCGAGGATCTAGACAGGACGGCGTACGCCTACTATCTCCTCGAGCTGATCGATGCCTTTACAGAGGAGGAGGACAGCCATCCCGAGCTGTACGATCTCTTGCTCATGGGGCTGAGCCATCTGGAGCAGACGGAGCAGCCCGGGCTCACCGTGCGCTGGTTTGAGCTGGCGCTCCTGCGGCTGACGGGCTACCAGCCGCAGCTCTTCCAGTGTGTTCAATGCGGCGCTTCCCTGGAACCGGTCACCAATTACTACGATCCCGAGCGCGGTGGGGTTCTGTGTCCCCGGCATGGCGAAGGGCAGCACGGCGCCGAACCGCTGGATGTCGGTACGCTCAAAGTCATGCGTTATGTCCAGTCGCAGCCGTATGAAGACAGCATGCGGCTGAACCTGACGGAAGCGCGGCTGCGTGATGTGGAGCGGGTGTTGGCGCGCACCGTACGCACGGTGGTGGAGCGCCGGCTGCGTTCGCCCGACTTCATCCGGGCGCTGCAGCATATCTCGTGAGGGCGCCGCAGCGCCGGAAGCCTACTCTCTTGCAGGCTGCTCAACGAGGCATGCCCGGCCTGGGGGGAATCCAGTCGGGGTCTTCCTCCTTGAGGAGCAAGAAGGGTCCCATCTCGTCGCCGGTTTCGGGCCATTCCACCTTGTCGTAGATCTCCGCCAACGGCAGGTCGCAGGCGATGGATGCCAGGGTGGCTACTACGTCGAGTCCCCTATAAGTCGAAAGCAGCCACTTGTCTTCCGGTTGCCGGGCAAAGTGCTCCACAAGGGGCTTGTCCTGACTGACCAAAACGTAGTCGGTGAGTGATTCCAGGGTGCGATAGTTCTCGAATTTGGCGCCGCGGTCGTAGGACTCGGTTGATTTGGACAGAATCTCAAAGATCACGGTAGGGTTGAGAAGGGTGTCCTTGTTCTTGTCGTCGAAGCGTGGTACGCCGCAGAGGACAACAATGTCGGGATAGGTGTAGAGTCCGGTGACTGCCACCCGCACCCGCATGTCAGAAGGATAGACCTTGCAGGGCCGCCCTTTCAGTTGACCAACAAAGGAGGCCGTGATGTTGGCAACGATTGAGATGTGGCGCTCGCTGGCTCCCGCCATGGCGAACACCTCACCGTTGAAGTAGTCGCTCTTGGTGGACGCCAGGCGTTCTTGCGCCAGGTAATCTTCGGGAGAGATATAGGTCTTGTGCAAAGCGCTCATGTTGCGGAGTCCCTATGGCGGCGAGACGGGCGGCGGCTGAGGTCATTCTAGCCCCTTGTGCAGCAGGGCGTCAATGGGTCTAGAGATGGAAAGATGAAGAGATGAACGACAGGGGCTCGGCTTGGGTCTCCTCGACGCCTGACGTACAATCCCCACGGAGGTGGACACATGCACATCGCCGAGTACCAACGCTGGCTGGAGGCTTATGATCGGGATCGTGGCTTTGACGAGGTGCAGCCGAGCCAGACGCTCGTACACGCCCTGGAGGAGCTGGGGGAGATCGCCCGCGAGGTGCTCTACCTGGAAGGGTACCGGGAGACGGGCGATGTGGAGGCCAGGCGGGCGGCGCTGGCGGGGGAGCTGGCCGACTGCATGACGTTCCTGTTCAAACTGGCCTACCAGTTTGGCATTGACATGGAGCAGGCCCTGGCGGCCAACCAGCCCAAGGCCAACGCGCGCTTTCCGCTTGCCAAGGGGCGGGCGGAGATGGAGCGCTACCGGCGGCGGCAACGCCAGAACGCGGAACCCCGCGCGGATGAGAGGTGAGGGGTGATGGTTGGACGAACGGCGGCGCCAGGCTGCACGCGGTCGCTGGGGGTCGCGAAACTCCGGTCTTTGACAAGCCGGCAGTGAGTGGCCTAGAATCACGAAAGTTAACTCATTATTCTGTAATTCGACAAGGTCGTCTTTATGAGCAGCAGTGATCGTGGTCCGCGCCGTGCCCCAGACACCTATGAGCGTTTCATTCCCATTGCCCTGGTGGTGCTGGTGGTGGCCGTTCTGGTGCTCCTGGCGGTCGTGCTGGTGGTGCTGCTGCGACCGCTGACCTGATTGCCTTCCGTCCGGAGATCCGCCATGACCTCTCTCACGTTTTTTGGTCTCATTTCGCTCACCACTGCCATCGTCGCCTTTGCCGCCACTTTTCTGGTGCTCAAGCGGTGGTCGCAGCGCCGGCGCACCTACCTGCTTTTCTGGGGGATTGGCCTGGCGCTGTACGGCGTGGGCGCGGCCATGGAGGCCTATTTCAGCCTCGTGGGCTGGAATGCCCTGGTCTTCCGGCTGTGGTACCTGACGGGAGCCTTCTTCACGGCGGCCTACCTGGGCCAGGGGACGGCATTCCTCCTCCTGCGCCGGAGCTGGGCATGGGCGCTGTTCGCCATCCTGGCCGTGGGCACCGTGTATGCCATCTTCAAGGTCTTCACTGCCACCCTGGATCCCAGTCTGCTCACGGGCAGCGAGATGTCAGGCAAGATCATCACCAGCCCTGGTGTACGCGTGCTCACGCCTTTCTTCAACATCTACGGCACCCTGCTCCTGGTGGGCGGCGCCATCTACTCTGCCTGGCTGTTCTGGCGCAAGCGCGTCCTTCTCAACCGCGTGCTCGGCAACATCCTCATTGCTGCCGGCGGCTTGTTTCCTGCCTTCGGCGGCGCCTTCCAGCGCGCGGGGATTCCTGGCATCCTTTACTTCAGCGAGTTGATCGGCGTGATTCTCATCTTTGTGGGCTACCTGTTCGCCACGAGTGAGGCTGCCAAGGCGGCAGCGCCGAAGGTCACGACGGGAGCACCCACCGGCTGATCGAACGGGGGCGGGTACAAACGAACCAACGGTCAGGGGTTCTGCCGGCGGCGTTCGGGCGGCGAGATCCGGCGCGATTGGGTTCCCCTGGGCAGCGTGGTATACTCGAATCCATACGTTTGCTCAGCAGTTTGGTCCGGTCACCCAAGGGAGCGTGCCCATGAGCGGTAGTGAGAACATGATGCGTGCCATTGTCAAACCCGATCGGTCACCGGGTTTGAAGTTGATCCAGGTTCCGATCCCCAAGCCGGGTCCGCGGGAGGCCCTGATCAAGGTCGCGGCCACCTCCATCTGCGGGACGGACCTCCACATCTTCAAGTGGGATCCCTGGGCGCAGAGCCGCGTTCGCCCGCCGGTGGTGGCAGGACATGAGTTCTGCGGCCACGTGGTCGAAATCGGGGAGGTGGTGACGGAGGTCAAGGTGGGTGACTACGTCTCAGCGGAGAGCCACATCGTCTGCCATGCCTGCGCTCCCTGCCGCACGGGCCGGGCGCATCTCTGTCAGAACACGCAGATCATCGGCGTGGATCGCGATGGCTGTTGGGCCGACTACATCGTCATGCCGGTGGAAAACCTGTGGCCAAACCCGCCGGACATGCCCCTCGAGATCGCAAGCCTGCAGGAGAACTTCGGCAATGCCGTTCACACGGCCTTTGCCACGGAGCTGACGGCGCGGCGGGTCCTGGTGACGGGCTGCGGTCCTGTGGGGCTGATGGCGATCATGGTGGCCAGGGCTGCCGGCGCCCGCACTGTCTACGCCACCGACATCTCGAATTATCGCCTGCGCATGGCCCGGCAGGTGGGCGCGGATATGGCGCTGAACGTGTCAGAGGGCAACGCCGCGCAGACGATCCTGGCCGATACGCAGAACGAGGGCGTGGACGTGCTTCTGGAGATGTCGGGGGCGCCGCAAGCCATCGACATGGGCTTCAAGCTGCTGCGCTTTGGCGGTGAGGCGGCGCTGCTGGGTCTGGCGCCGTCGGGCATTCCCTTTGACATCAACAATGCCGTGGTGCTGAAGGGGGCGACGGTGTACGGCATTGTCGGCCGCGAGCTGTGGGCGACCTGGTTCCGCATGCGCAACCTGCTCGCCAGCGGCCTCGTCGACCTGAACAAGATCATCACGCATCGCTTTGCTCTTGAGGACTACGACGCTGCCCTGCGGGTGATGCAGGGCGGGCAGAGCGGCAAGGTGGTGATGTTTCCGGAAGGAATGGATAGATGATGCGTACTGCGTACTGCATACTGCATACTGCATACTGCGTAATGCGTGAGAAATGGCGCTTATTACGTATTACGCAATAAGCATTACGCATTTTTTGTGAGAGATTTCGATGACAAAGAGGTAGAAATGGCTGAAGAAAGGCTGCGTTTTATCGAGGAGGAAATCGGTCGGCTGAAGGAGGAGAACCTGTTCATCAACATCCGCACCATCGAATCGGCGGTGGATGGCTGGATGGTGGTGGACGGGATGCGAGTCCTGAACTTCTGCACCAACAACTACCTGGGGCTGGCCAATCACCCGCGGCTGAGAGAGGCGGCGCAGGCGGCCATCGCACGCTGGGGGGTGGGGCCGGCCGCGGTGCGGTCGATTGCCGGCACCACCGGTCTGCACGTGGAGCTGGAGCGGCGGCTGGCGGCCTTCAAGGGCGTCGAGGACGCGCTCTATGTCCAGAGCGGGTTCAATGCCAACCAGGCGGCCATCCCCCCGCTGGTCGGCAGAGAGGACGTGATCTTCTCCGACCGCCTGAACCATGCCTCAATCATCGACGGCTGCCGGTTGGCCGGGGCCAAGGTCGTGGTGTATGAGCACTGCGACCCGGCCGACGCCGAGGCGAAGATCAGGGAGCATCTGCCCAACTTCCGCCGTGGTCTGTTGATCACCGACGGCGTCTTCAGCATGGACGGCGACATCGCGCCCCTGGATGGGCTGTACGAGGTGGCGGCGCGTCATGGCGTTCTGACCATGGTGGACGATGCCCACGGCGAGGGCGTGTTGGGACGCGGCGGGCGCGGCATCGTCGATCACTTCGGCCTGCACGGCCGCTTCGACGTCGAGATCGGCACGCTCTCCAAGGCATTCGGCGTAGTCGGCGGCGTCATCGCCGGCAAGAAACTGATCGTCGACTTCATCCGGCAGAAGGCCCGCCCGTTCCTATTCTCCAGCGCCACGACGCCGGCTGACACAGGCGCCTGCCTGGCGGCGGTGGACCTGTTGGAAGAGAGCGAAGCGCTGGTCCGCCGGCTGTGGGAGAATACGGCGTATCTCCGGGCGGAGACGCAGAACCTCGGCTTTGATACAGGCAAGAGCCAGACTCCCATACTGCCCATCATGCTCGGCGATGTGGGCCTGGCCAAACAGTTCAGCCGCCGCCTCTTCGAAGAGGGCGTCTTTGCCATGAGCATCGGCTTCCCGACGGTGCCGCGCGGCCTGGCGCGGGTCCGGGTGATGAACACGGCTGCCCACACGCGGGCTGACCTGGATTTCGGGCTGGAGGTCTTTGCCCGCGTCGGCCGTGAGCTGGGCGTGATCTGACCGGCTTCGCAAGAACACTCTTCAAGGATGGACTGATGAGCGAACTACCCGATCGCAACCTGGCGCTGGAGCTGGTGCGGGTGACCGAGGCGGCTGCACTGGCCTCAGCGCGCTGGATGGGCCGCGGGGACAAGAATGCTGCCGACCAGGCCGCCGTCGACGCCATGCGCCTGGTGTTGGGCGAGGTGGCCATGGACGGTGTCGTGGTGATCGGTGAAGGCGAAAAGGATGAGGCGCCGATGCTCTACAACGGCGAGCGGCTGGGCAGGGCTGTCCAGCCCAAGGTCGACATCGCCGTGGACCCGATCGACGGCACGCGCCTGACGGCGGAGGGCGGCAATGGCGCCCTTTCCGTGGTGGCCATCGCCGAACGGGGGACCATGTATAACCCGCAGCACCTGGTCTACATGGACAAGATCGTTGCCGGACCGGCCTGCTGCTACGCGATCGACATCGACGCCCCGCCGGCCGAGAACCTCAAGAACATCGCCCGCGCCCTCAAGCGCGACGTCAATGACCTGACCGTCATGATCCTGAACCGCCCGCGTCACGCCGCCCTCATCGCCGCCGTGCGGGAGGCCGGCGCCCGCATCCGCCTGATCACGGATGGCGACGTGGCCGGGGCCATCTCCACGGCCATGCCTGATTCGGGCATCGACGTGCTCATGGGTGTTGGCGGCTCGCCGGAAGCCGTGATCACGGCGGCGGCGCTGAAGTGCCTGGGCGGCGAGATCCAGTGCAAGCCCTGGCCCCGTGACGAGGGCGAGCGCCAGAAGGCGATCGACCTGGGCATTGACCTGAACAAGGTGCTGGCCACCAACGACCTGGTACAGAGCGACAACGTGTTTTTTGCCGCCACCGGCATCACCAGCGGCGAGCTGCTCAGGGGCGTGCGCTACTTCGGCGGCGGCGCCACCACGCACAGCATGATCATGCGCTCGCGATCGGGCACGCTGCGGATGATCACGGCCACGCACCGCCTAGACAAGCTGATGCGGTACAGCGGCGTGAACTACGGATGAGCCAGCGCGCCGGCATCGTTGACCTGGGTTCCAACACGACCCGGCTCGTGATCTATGAGTACGAGCCGGGCCGGCGTTTTCGCCTGGCCGATGAGGTGCGGGAGGTCGTGCGGCTGCGCGAGGGCATGGGGGAGACCAACATCCTGCGCGCGGCCGCCATCGACCGCAGCCTGAACGCCCTCCGCATGTTCCGGGCGCTCTCGGACGCCATGGGCGTGTCAGACGTCACCGTGGTCGCCACCAGCGCCACGCGTGACGCCGGCAACAGCGGCTCCTTCCTGGCGCGGGCGCAGGCGGAAACGGGATGGACGCTGCGGCTGCTGTCGGGCGAAGAGGAGGGTTACTACGGCGCCCTGGGCGGCATCAACTCCACCGGCTTGCAGGAAGGTTTTGTGATCGACCTCGGCGGCGGCAGCGCCCAGATCGTGGAGGTGCGCGGCGGGCTCCCCGGTCGCATTGCCAGCCTTCCCCTGGGCGCCCTGCGCCTGACCGAGCTCTACCTGGGTGCGGACAAGGTCACCGGCAGCCGTGTGGAGGCCATGCTGGCGTTCGTACGCGGGCAGTTGGCGCCGCTGGATTGGTTTCGTGCCCAGCCGGGGGACGTCCTGGTGGCCATCGGCGGCACCATTCGCAACCTGGCCCAGGTGGACCAGGTGCGGCGCGGGTTCCCCCTGGAAACCCTGCAGGGCTACGCCCTGACGGCCGAGGTGCTGCACGAGTTGGCGGAGCAGCTCTGGCGGATGTCGCTGAAGCGGCGCAGCGCCCTGCCCGGGCTTCACTACGACCGCGCCGACATCATCCATGCCGGCGCCCTGGTCTACGACGTCCTGCTCCGGCAGGGCGGCTTCGGCGCCGTCACCGTCACCCAGCAGGGCCTGCGTGAGGGTGTGTTCTACGAGCGTTTCCTGGCGGGCCAGCCGCAGCCCATCATTGCCGGCCTGCGCAAGTTCAGCGTCTACAACCTGGCCCGCACCTTCGAAAGCGACAATGCCCACAGCCACCACGTCGCCGAGCTCTCGCTGCGCATGTTCGACGAGCTGCAGCCCGCCCACAAGCTCGACCGTTCCTATCGTGAGCTGCTGTGGGCGGCGAGCCTGGTGCATGACATCGGCACCCTGGTGGACTACCAGTACCATCACCTGCACTCCGCCTACATCGTGCTCAATCACAGCCTGCCGGGCTATTCACCGCGCGAGCTGGCGCTGGTCGCCCTGCTGTGCCGCTACCACCGCAGCAAGGGCTGGCCGAAAGCAGGCGAGCTGGTGCCTCTGCTGGCCCCCGGGGATGAGGAGGCCCTGGCTCCGCTCTGCGGCATCCTGCGCATGTCCGAGTATCTGGAGCGGGGCCGCAGCCAGGTCATCCGCGACGTCCGCTGCCATCTTGACCTGACCCACCGCTGGCTGCAGATCGAGGCCCTGGCCACGGGCAGCGCCGCCATGGAGCTGTGGGAGGCGGGCCGCAACGCCGACGTGCTGGCGCAGGCGCTGGGTGTGGAGATCGAGTTGGTGGCTGGGGTGTGGACGGGGTAGCAGGTGGCAGGTGGCAGGTGGCGATGGGTAGGGGCGAGGTCGCCTCGCCAGGTGTCCTACTCCGAATACGTCCGGTTAGGATTCCGGCCAGACAAGCTCGAAGATGTCCTCTGGGCCGTCTTCTTCGTCGACGTGGGAGCCGATGCGGCGGAAGCCGAAATGGGCGGCGAGGCGCAGCGAGGGCGCGTTGCCGGGCTGAATGGAGAGCACGAAGCGGGACACCCGGTGCTCGGCGTGCGCCCACGCCATGAGCGCGGCGGCCGCCTCGGTGGCAATGCCCTGCCGCCGGTAGGCCGGATAGACGGTGTAGCCGAATTCAACCCCGCACGGGGCCAGATCCTGCAGGTACTCCGGGTCCGGCGCTGTGTGAAAGCCGATGTGGCCCGCCATCACCCCCTCGTCGCGCAGGCCGATGGCGCGCAGCAGCCAGGGCTGCAGGTCCGGGTCGCGGCGCAGCTCCGGCAGCCGGTAGTTCATCAGCGCCTGCTCTCCAAACCAGTCGGTGGGGACGGACAGCCCCAGGAGCCGTTCGGCAGCGGCCCTGTCACCGGCCAGGGAGGCTTCCAGAAAGGCAGGCGTGAGAGGGATCAGGTCAAGGCGCGGTGTGGTGATAGTGGGCATGGAGTGAATGGCCGAGCTGGGGCTCGGCGTTCCCGGCATCAGGCCAGCATCTCCTGCACGCGGCCTGCCACCGCCCGGCCGAGCTTGGCGTGCTCGCTGCTCTCGAAGTGGATGCCGTCCAGCTCGCTGGACACGATGACGCTGCCGGCATCGAGGAAGGCACAGTTCATCTCGGCGGCCACGCGGCGGTACTGCTCGGCGAACTTGAGGGAGCGGGCTTCGGCGTGCTCGAACATGTCGGCGTACTCGGTCAGGCGGACGACCGGGGGCGGCGCCATGAGCAGGACCTGGGGTGCGGCGCCGCCAGGGCCGGCCGCGCTTTGCTGCACAACCTTGACCAGCACGCCTGCGCCGCTGGCGATGTCGTAGGCCGAGAGGCTGAAGCGCTTCTTCAGATCGTTTGTGCCCAGCATGATGACCACCAGGTCCAGCGGCCGGTGGCTTTCCAGGCAGGGGATGAGGTAGTCGTGGCCGTTCTTGTAGCCTTCGATGGGGTCGTTCCAGACGGTGGTGCGGCCGTTGAGACCTTCTTCGATGACCTCGTAGCCGGAACCGAGGGTGCTGCGCAGCACGCCCGGCCAGCGGACGTCGCGGTCAAAGCGGTCCTGGGTGGCGGGGTCGTAGCCCCAAGTGTTGGAGTCGCCGAAGCAGAGAATTCGATGCATGGTTGCACGTTAAACGTTGAACGTTGAAGGTTGGGTTGGATGATGTGGGGCGACGAATGCAGCGTAGGGGGAGAGTCTATTGGTTGATGGGGACGTCGACGAAGACCCAGGGCAGGGCGAACTGGTCCTGGAGGTGGCGGGCGAGGGCCTGGACGCCCAGGGTCTCGGTGGCGTAGTGGCCGCCGTAGAGGACGTTCATACCCAGCTCTTCGCTGAGGTGCACAGCGGTGTAGTCGGTCTCGCCGGTGACCAGGGTGTCGCAGCCCAAGGCATGGGCCTCTTCCAGGCTGCGGGCGGCGTCGCCCGAGCAGACGGCCAGGCGGCGCACCGCGGTGGGCCCGAAGGCGGTCACGGCCACGGGCGGCTGCAGGACGGCGGTGAAGGTTTCGACCAGAGCGGCGAAGGTGGTGGGGGCGGCGGGCTCGGCCAGGATGCCGATATCGACGCCCTTGTGGTTCAGGTAGCGGCCGGTGGCCTGCAGCTCCAGCAGGCGGCAGAGCTCGGCGTTGTTGCCCAGGACGGGGTGGGCATCCAGGGCTAGGTGGGCGGCGTAGAGGTTGAGGTCGGCCGCGAAGAAGCGGCGCACTTTGCGGCCAAAGGCGCCCACCAGGCGCTTGGTCTCGCCCCAGAAAAGGCCGTGATGGACCAAGAGCATGTCAGCGCCGGCGGCGAGGGCGCCGTCGATGGTGGCGTGGGCGGCGTCCACGCCCACGGCCAGCTTGCGGACCTCCGCCCGGCCCTCGACCTGCAGGCCTTGGGGCCCGTAGTCGGGGATGGCGGAGATATTCAAAAGATGATCAAGATAGTCGATCAGCTCACTTGTTTGCATGGGTCCTTGCCTCCTGGCATTCGTCCGTCACAGTCGTCCAGCATAGGATACTCCAGGGGCGAAATCAAGTGAAACATGCCGGGCCACAAGGGGAACCCGGCGGGTGGCCGGGTCGTCTTGGATTGGCGTTCGGTCCATTTTGCCGATCTGCTTTGGGTCTCGCCGCGCCCGCATGCTAAACTATCCAGTCCGAATGCGGATGAGGGGCGGTGGAAGCCGCCCCTGTCGTTTGTCCGCCAGACGGACCCGCAACCTCACAATCGTGTTCTTCGTTCTCTCATGAATCGTTCCACCCGCATCCTTGTCACCCGCCGCCAGCGCCATCGCGCCGGACTCAGCCGCACCCCCGGCTGGAAGATCTCGGCCGGCATCCTGGGCGTGGCGTTCGTCATCGCCTTTTCCGCCCTGCTGGGCGTTACCGCCAGCGCCGCCGCCGTGGCCGGCGGCATCTACTACTACTTCACCCGTGACCTGCCCGACCCGACGGCTATCGTCACCGAGCAGGAGAGCTTCGAGACGGTCAAGATCTACGATCGCACGGGCAAGGTCCTGCTCTACGAATCCATCGATCCCCGGCCCTTCCGCGGTGACCGCACCTACGTGCCGCTGGAGGAGATCAGCCCCTACCTGATCAATGCCACGGTGGCGCTGGAGGATCGCTCTTTCTGGGACAACCCCGGCGTCAACGTGCGCGGCATCGCCCGCGCCTTCATGAACAACCTGCAGGGGGGCGGCGTGCAGGGGGCGTCGAGCATCACGCAGCAGCTGGTCAAGAACGTTCTCATCTCCCCAGAACAGCGCTATGAGCGTTCCTACACGCGCAAGATCAAAGAAGCGCTGACGGCGATGGAGATCACCCGCCACTACGACAAGAAGCAAATCCTCGAGTGGTACCTGAACAACAACTTCTACGGGAACTTCAGCTACGGCATCGAGTCGGCGGCTCAGGTCTATTTCGACAAGTCGGCGCGTGATTTGGACCTGGCCGAGGCCGCCATGCTGGCGGCGCTGCCCCAGTACCCGGGCCTGAACCCTATCCAGTCGCCCGAGGATGCCAAGCGGCGCCAGCTCAAGGTCCTGAATTCCATGGCGGAGGCGGGGTACATCACTCAGGCGCAGGCGGACGCCGCCTATGCCGAGGAGCTGAAGGTGCGCAAGTCGGCGCTCGAGCGCTTCGAGAACGACCTGGCGCCGCACTTCGCCCTCTACGTGCTGGACCAGGTCAAGAAGCAGTTCAACACGCCCGACGATCCCTTCTTCATCTGGCGGCACGGCCTGACGGTGCGAACGACGCTGGACGTGGACATGCAGCGCGAGGTCACGTGCAGCGCCCGCCAGCGCATCGCCCACATCAACGGCCAGCAGCCCGATCTGCCCGGGTGCACCAAGCTCAAGCCCGCCGAGGGCCTGAAGGTGCGCCAGGAAGGCGATCCGCCCGTGTCCAACGCCGCGGTCGTCGTGCTGCGGACCGACACCGGAGAGATCCTCTCCATGTTGGGCTCGCTGGACTATAACAACAAAGACATCGACGGCGAGGTCAACAACGCCCTGGCCGAGAACCAGCCCGGCTCGGCCTTCAAGCCCATCACCTACGCCACCGGCTTCAGCCAGGGCCTGACCCTGGCGACGGTGGTCATGGACGTGCGCCAGGTCTTCCCGGACGCGGTCGAGCCGTACGCCCCTGAGAACTATGACCGCAAGTACCATGGCCCGGTGGACCTACGGACGGCGCTGCAGCGGTCCTACAACATCCCGGCCGTGTGGGTGCTGAACCAGGTAGGCGTCAAGAAGGCGGTGGAAATGGCCCATCGCCTGGGCATCACGACCCTGAACAAGGACTACTACGGCCTCAGCCTCACCCTGGGCGGAGGCGATGTCAAGCTGATCGATCTGGCGTATGTCTTCGCTACGCTGGCCAACGGCGGGGTGATGGCGGGACAGTCGGTGCCGGCAGAGGACCTGAGGCCGGGCTATCGCACCGTCGATCCGGTGTCGATCCTGGAGGTGACGGACAAGGATGGCAAGCGCCTCTACGGCTACGACGGCCCGCAGACGCAGCGGGTGCTCAGCCCGCAGTTGGGCTACCTGATGGATGACGTGCTGAGCGATCCCAAACCCCGCCCGGCGGCTTTCGGCATCTTCTCCGATCTGCTGACGCTGCCCGATCGGCGCATCATTGCCAAGACCGGCACCACCAACGATTATCGCGACAGTTGGACGATGGGCGGCAGCCCCCAGGTCACGGTGGGTGTATGGGTGGGCAACGCCGACAACAAGCCCATGGACAAGATCTCCGGCTCGGTGGGGGCGGCGCCCATCTTCCATGACATCATGACCTATGCCCACCGCAACCTGCCCGTCAAGGACTGGACGGAGCCGGCCGATATGGTGCGCGTGGCGGTATGCAACGAGAGCGGCCTGCTGCCGACGGACCTTTGCGAGCGCCGCCACACCGAGCTCTTCATCAAGGGCACCGAGCCGACCACGTACGACAATGTCTACCAGACCTACGAGATCGACCGGCGCACCGGTCAGTTGGCGGGTCCCAACACGCCGCCCGACCAGATCGACCACAAGGTCTACCGCGTGCTGCCTTCCGTGGCGGCCGACTGGACGCGCGAGCAGTCGGAGGCGGGCAACTTTGAGCAGCCACCGCTGCCAGAGGCTTCGGCGACCGTGACCGAGACCGTGTTCACCGATGACGAGGTGGCGATTGCCCGGCCCACCCTCTACGGATACGTGGGCGGCATGACCGACATCCTGGGCAATGCCCGCGGCGGCGATTTCCGGCTCTACCAACTTCACTTCGGCCAGGGCCTGGAGCCCAGCGAGTGGCAGCAGATCGGACCCGACCACTACAACCAGGTGGACAAGGGCCTGCTCGAGACCTGGGACACAACCGCCCTGAGCGGGGCCTATACCCTGCGCCTGAGCGTGGTCGAAAACAGTGGCAATGTGCGCCAGGTGACCACCCCGGTCACCATCGACAACAAACCCCCGACCATTGTCGTGACCAACCCCAGCAATGGCCGGGCCTTCAGCATGGAAGACGACGAGTGGGTCAATATCAATGCCCTGGCCACCGACGATCTCTCGATGGACCGGGTGATCTTCTACGTGGATGGCAACCCTGTCATCACCACCACGGTGGCGCCCTATGCCGGCAAGTGGACGATCAAGATGATGGACCGTCCGCTGAGCGCGGGCGTGGGCACCGTGGACCCCAATGATCCCACCCGCCTGACGGTGACCGAGGACAGCGGGTTCGGCATCATCCACGACAGCAAGGGCTACACCGAAACCCACGTCATCAAGGCCACCGCCTTCGACAGCGCCGGCAACAAGACCGACAGCGATCCAATCCGCATCTTCGTCCAGCATCGCGAGGGCAAGGGACCCAAGCCCCGGCAGGCGGCGCTCGATCCGCAGCCGGTCGCCCTCCTCCCGGGCCACGACTCCTGACACTCTCACGTATTACGCATTACGAAGTACGGTGTACGGAGTACGTATTTCGTAATGCGTAATCCCTATCCCACCTATGCCCCACATCCTGGTTACAAACGATGATGGTGTGGAAGCGCCGGGCCTGCTGGCCCTGGCGCAGGGGCTGCGCAGCCTTGGCCAGGTGACCGTTTTTGCCCCTAACCACAACTGGTCGGTGGCTGGCCACAGCAAGACGATGCACAAGCCCCTGAGGGTGTGGAGCGTCGCCCTCGAGGACGGCAGCCCCGCGCTGACGACGGACGGCGCTCCCTCGGATTGCGTGGCGCTGGCGGCCCTGGGCTTGGTGCCGCAGCCCATCGATGTCGTCGTGTCGGGCATCAACACCACGCCCAACCTCGGCTTCGACGTAACGTATTCAGGGACCGTGGCGGCCGCGATGGAGGCAGCGATCAGCGGTTGGCCCGGCATTGCCGTCTCGCTCGACAGCGGTGAGGGTGAAAGAAACTGGGCGACGGCCGCCGGGGCGGCAGTCACCGTTACCCGGCTGGTCCTGGAGCACGGTCTTAACGCCGGCTCTCTGCTCAACGTCAACGTCCCTGACGTGACTTCTGAGCAGGTGCGCGGCTATCGTGTCACGCGTCTCGGGCAGCGCGTCTATCGCGACGTCCTGATCGAGCGCACCGATCCGCGCGGGGCGCCCTATTACTGGATTGGGGGCGAACCGCCGACCGGCATCCAGGAAGAAGGCACCGATCTCGATGCGGTGAGCCATGGTTATGTCTCGATCACACCGCTGCACATGGACATGACCCAACACCGCCTGCTTGACAGTATTCGCCGCTGGCTTGCCTGAGCGCCTGCTACCGTACTTTCCATCCCGTCCGTGGCCTTTCGACCCCTTACCCCACATGAACGCCGCCTGGCATTGGCGGCGGCGGCAGGATTGGCTGGTTTGATCCTCCTGGTGCTGGCGCTGCTGATCCGCACTCCTTTGGGCCCGCCCACGGTGCTGTTGGGGGTGATTTGGGGCCTGGGCGTTCTGGTGCTGGGAATACTGCTCTACCGGCTGTGGCAAATGCGCAGCCTGGACTATTGGCTCGACCGGGATGCCATGCACATCCTGTGGTCGGGGGATGAACTGTACATTCCCATGAGCAGCATCAAACGCATCGAGGCGGCTTCCCCGCGGCTGAGCATCCAGAATCCCTGGTGGGCGTGGCCAGTGCGCTGGGTGCATCCGCGCACCCCGGGGGTGTCCTGGATGTCGCCGCGTCTGTTTGCCTATGCCACACGACCGGCATCGGAGTGCCTGGCGGTCACGACGGGCGGGGCGACGTATCTTGTCTCGCCGGCGAATCCCGACGCCTTCCTGGCCGCCTTTGCCTCCCGGCAGGCGATGGGCGCCCAACGCCAGGTGTACGAGGATGTCATACCGGCGTCTTGGCGCGAGCATTGGCTCTGGAGCGACCGCATCGCCAGGTTTCTCCTGGCGGCAGGACTGCTGTTGGGGCTGATGCTCCTGGGCTACTGCATCTGGAGCTATCCGGATCTGTCGGCCATGATGCCGCTGCATTTCGATGCCGCGGGCGTGGTTGACCGCATCAGTCCCCGGCGTGCGCTTTTTCTGCTGCCTGCGATCACGCTGCTGATGTGGTTCCTCAACGTCGCCATCGGGTATGTTCTTTATGAATACGAGCGCCTGGCGACCTATCTCCTCTTTGGCAACGGTCTGGCGCTGCAGCTGGCAGGTCTCTATGTGGCGCGCAGCCTGGTGCATTTTGGCGTCTGACGCGGCGGCGAGTGCTGCCAGGGGGGCCTGCAGCTTCCGTCGGGCGCGGCGGGTTCACCGGGGAATGCGTCATCGGCTTCCCGAAATTGCCACGCCTGCCCGCCCCTGTTATCCTTCGTTATCATTCATTTCTATTTCCTAGATGTCGTTTTCATCGATGGCGATCCGCGATTCTGCAACGGTTGAGACTGCCCGCCCCCTCCTGAGCATCATCATCCCTGCCTATAACGAAGAGAACCGGCTGCCCAAGTCCCTTGACCAAATCCTGACGTGGCAGGAAACCGTGCCCTATGAGGTCGAGATCATGATCGTGGAGAACGGCAGCTCCGATCGGACGACCGAGGTGGCGGAATCCTATGCGCGCCAGCATGGCGGCGTGCGGGTTCTGCACAGCGCCAAGGGCAAAGGAGTGGCAGTGCGCGAAGGGATGTTGCACGGGCGCGGGGAATACCTGTTCATCTGCGACTCGGACCTCTCCATGCCCATCGCCGAGGTGGAAAAGTTCCTGCCCCCGCAACTGGTTGGCTACGACGTGGCGATTGGCAGCCGCGAGGCCCCTGGCGCCGTGCGCTACAATGAGCCGCGCTATCGTCACCTCATGGGGCGCGTCTTCAACCTGATCGTGCGGGTGCTGGCGATCCGCGGCTTCCAGGACACCCAGTGCGGCTTCAAGCTCTTCCAGCGCGATGTGGCAGACAGTGTTTTTTCGCGCCAACGGGTGACAGGCTGGACCTTCGATGTGGAAGCGCTATACCTGGCCCTCAAGGACGGCGCCCGCGTTGCCGAGGTGCCGATCCACTGGTATTTCAATGCCGACAGCCGCGTGGAGCCCGTGCGCGACACCTGGCACATGGTCATGGATGTGCTCCGCATTCGTTTGAACGACTGGCGCGGTCTCTATGATCGGCGTCCCTTGAACCCACCCCTACCTGAGAACCCGGTTCTCTGAGTCATTCACAAATCAAACTTCCCATGGTTCCTTCCTATAACGATCTTGATGAGGTCATCGCTCAGGCCAAGTCGGACCTGAAGGGCGCCCGTAAGGCCATGCGCCAGGTGGCGCCCACGGTGCCCGATACGGCGCCTGCCCAGACGGCGCTGGGTCTTGCCTATCTCACCCTCGAACAGCCGCGTGACGCCGCCCGCGCCTTCAAGCGCGCCGTCGAGCTCGATCCCGAGGATGCTCTTGCCCGCTACCAATTGGGCGCCTACCAGACGGACGCCGGTCTCCTGCCGCAAGGCGAGGCGAATCTGCGCGTCGCGGCAGCGGCAGAACCAGAGAACGCCGAATACCAGGCGGCGCTGGGCTTCAACTTCTACAAGGCCAACCGCCAGCCCGAGGCCATCGCTGCCTTTGAGGCAGCCGTGGCGGTCGGGAGCGAAGACGACGATGTGTTCGCCTCGCTCGGCTACCTCTACTACTTCGCCGGGCGTCTTGAAGAGGCCCGCGATGCCTTCGGCAGCGCCATCGAGCTCAATCCCGAGCGCGGTGAGGTCGACAATAACCGCGGCTATCTCAACATTCTGCTCGGCGATCTGCCCGCAGCGAAGGCCGATCTCGAAGCCTGTATGCAGAAGGATGAGAGCTTCCATCGCGCCCGCTACAACCTGGCGCTGGCGACGTGGCTGGAGGGCGACCACGAGGCAGCAGAGGAGCTGTACAAGACGGCTCGCCAGCACGACCGCGGCGAAGAGGAACTGAAACAGCACCTCGAGGACTTCACCGAGGTCATGGCCCGCTATCCGCAGGATGAAAGTCTGAAGGACCTCAAGCTCCAGCTTGCCGTCAGCCGGAAAGCAGGCCGGAGATGAGCGGTATGCGCTGGCTGCGCATCGTTCTGGGTGTGCTGGTGAGCTATGTCGTCGGCATCCTGGTCCTCGGTCTGCTGGCCGGCATCGTTCTCGTCTTCAGTCCGGTCAAGAGTCTGAGCGAGGTTGCGGCGATCCCGCGCTTCACCTTTGTGACCAACGTCGTCATTGCCTTGGGCTGTGCCTGGGGCGCCTATGTGGTCCTCCGCGACGTCACCTTCCGCACCACCCTGCACGGCATTCTGATAGGCGCCATCGCCGGCATCATCGGCTACTTTGTTCTGCCCGGTGACCTGATCTCACACATCTATCTGTTGTTGTTGGCCATCACCGCCGGTGTGATCGGCGGTCGTTTGGCGATGGGTGGCAAACGCTCCTAGCTCCCTTCCTACCGGCAAAGCTCTCTCAACTGGCTCCTACCATGCACCGCGAAGAACTCACCTGGAACGATATCGAAGCCTTGATCGATCATATTCTGCCCCAGGTTGCGGGCAAGTACGATACCATTGTCATGGTCACGCGCGGCGGCATCATCCCCGGTGGCATGTTGGCAGAGGCCCTGGACATCCGTGATGTGCTCACGGCAGTGGTGGAGTTCCCCAAGGATCCCGAGATCGACCGCTTCGTCTGGCCCAACTTCCTGCAGTTCCCTACCGACAACCTCCTCCGTGACCGCAGCGTGCTCATCGTCGATGATGTCTGGGACAGCGGGCGCACCGTCAATGCGGTGCGGGGGCGTGTTGAGGCGGCAGGCGGCCTGGCCCGCATTTGCGTCCTCCACTACAAGCCAAGCCATTCGCGCTTCCGCGAGCGCCGCCCCGACTACTATGGGGCGGTGACGGACAACTGGATCATCTACCCCTGGGAGATCGATCGGGGCCCTGATTTCGCCCTCACCGCGCCAAGCCGGGTGCTGTCGTAGCACCGGTCTTGCTGTCTGCGCTCAGTCGGCGAGGTTGCCGCTGTCCAGCAGGGTCTCCAGCCGACCGATGACCATGGCGAGCGCTACTTCGTTGTAGCCCCCTTCGGGAATGATGATGTCGGCGTAGCGTTTGGAGGGCTCGACAAACTGAAGGTGCATGGGGCGCACGGTGGACACGTACTGTTCGATCACGGACTGGACGCTGCGACCCCGCTCGTTCATATCACGCTGCAGACGGCGGATGAAGCGGATGTCCGCGTCTGTTTCGACGTAGATCTTGATGTCCATGAGGGCGCGCAGCGCCTCGTCGGCAAACACCAGGATACCTTCCACGAGGACGACCGGGCTGGGCAGTACGCGCCGCACCTGCCCGCTGCGCACATAGTTGGCGAAGTCGTAGACGGGAACATCCACCGGACGTCCGGCGACGAGGCGTTGGATGTGGGTGATGAGCAGGGCGTTGTCGAGCGCGTTGGGATGGTCCCAGTTCAGATGGATGCGCTCGCCGGGAGGCAGGTGCGCTGTGTCCTTGTAATAGGCATCGTGCGGCAGGTAGGCGATGCGGTCCCAACCGACCCGCTCCAGGATGCGCTGGATGACGGTGGTCTTGCCTGAGCCGCTGCCCCCGGCAACACCGACGACAACAGGTTTTGTGGACATAGGAATCGGGTGCGAGGTGGCGGGAAGCGGGTAACGGGTTGCGGGTTGTGGGTGCCCCGAGTTCACTGCAACCCGCCGCCCGTCTCGCGTTACCCAGTGGCGATGTCGTCGATCTTGGGATAGGCGCGGCCCTGACCCTGCCAGCGCAGCGCCAGGGCGCCGGCGCCGGCGCGCGCGCCCAGGCGGCTGTAGGGAAAACGCCAGCGGAGAAGTCCGCCGATCAGAAGGAACACCAGCGCCGGAACCAGCAACCACAGCCAGGGCCGGCTGCGGACCTGGAGCGTGACGAAGCGCGCCGGCAGGAGATAGACGGTCAGGTCGCCCAGGGCTACCTGTTCGGCGCCGCCGATCTCCTGCGAGAGGAGAACGTTGTTGCCGGCATCCAGGGCTTGCACACTGAAGGCATTGGCGCCGGTCTGGACCACGCGCAGAAAGAGATTGCGATCGGGGATGGCAACGGCGCGTTCGGTGCGCGCCTGAGGGAATCGCAGCACAGAAGTCGTGGAGGGTGTGTCGGTCTGATCGACCGCCTGCACCACCACCGCTTGGCCGTTGGCGGTGGCCGTGATGACCAGGGCAGGCCCGATCTCCTGTTCGACCACCCGCAGCCCGGGCGAGCCAAAGCTGCCGCCACCTACGGTGGCGGTCCGGTCAGGCTGGCAGCAGAGGTGGATGTGGTGTCCCCCTGCATCCAACTGGAGGCTGGCGCTGCTGAAGGGTTCCAGGCTGGCGCTCTGGCCGGGTTCCAGGCTGATCGGGCCCACCTGCCAGCCGAAGCGCAGGTTGAGAAGCAGCGCCGCCAGTGCGATCAGCAGCCCGCCTTCGATCAGCACGCCAGACCAGGTGAAGCGTTGGTTGCGATCGCCGACCCAGGCGCCAGGTGAATTGTCCTGGCTTTGCTCCGTGCGCTGGGCGTAGGCCTCCAGCCTGCCGTCGGGGAAAGCGGTCATGCCCTCAACCCGGCGGTCGGCCGTCGTGGTGGTGGGCAAGTCCCATTCAGGCAGCGCCAGGCGCCGGCTGGCCCATGCCAGGTGTAGGCGGTCGATGAGGCGTAGAGTCAGCGACACCGCCAGGAGAACCACCAGCAGGCCCACGGCTGCATTGTGCGCCAGGTCGAAGAGCCCCAACGCCGCCCACAGTGACCCGGCCGGGAACGAAGCGGCGGTCGCACTCATCCAGGCGTTGGCGGCAACGGGAGCTCCACCCCGCCCGGCAGGAAGTTGGGGCAGCCAGAGATGGAGCACCGTGATGAGCAGCGCCAGACTGAGCAGCACCAGCACCCACACAGGATGAGTCAAGCCGCGCCAGAGGCGTGCCAGGGGGGTGTCAGGCGCGTGCGGCGCCGGTGTCCAGCTTGGCATGGGTCGGGTCTACCTACAAAAAACCCCAGCCAACCAGGGCCGGGGTGAGCAAGAGGAGCCACCCATCGGAGTCGAACCGATGACCGACGCATTACGAGTGCGTTGCTCTACCGACTGAGCTAGGGTGGCGCTAACGGGCAGATTATAGCAGCGAACGCAGCCTCAGGCAAAGCGCCGGGGCCGTTTGCCGTGAAGCAGGGTGGATATCGGCTTTTAGGGGGCCATCTGCGTCAGGGCGGCGCGCAGCCGTTCCTCGACGCCCTCAAGGGTCTTGGGCAGAGACTGCACTGCCCGCTGCGCCTCGACGATGCTGTAACCCAGGCCTGTCAGGGCGTCAATGACCTCGGCATCGCTGTCGCTGACGGGGCGCAGGCCCAGACCGCTCAGGTCAGAGGGCGCCATCTTGTCCTTCAACTGGAACAGAATCTTGCGCGCCGTCTTGATGCCGATGCCGGGAACCCGCGTCAACAGGGCCGGCTCGTCATTGGCGACCGCAAGCTGCAGGCTCTCGGGCGTCAGCGTGGACAACGTGTTGAGTGCCAGGCGGGGGCCAATGCCGTCAACCTGCAGCAGGAGATCGAACAACTGCAGCTCTTCGGCGGTGGCGAACCCGAACAGCGAGATGTCCTGCTCGCGTATGTGCAGGTGCGTGAACAGGGCGACCGCCTGGCCCACATGGTAGGTGGCCAACTGGGCGGCAGGGGCATAGACCGTGATGCCCAAGGCCCCCACGTCGACGATGATGTGGTCATCCGCAATAAGCTCGATGCGGCCGCGGATGCGCGCGATCATCCTGCCTCGAGGGCCGGAATGGGCTGGAACTTGTAGCCGACCCCGCGTACGGTGAGGATGAGCTCAGGTTGGGAGGGATCGGTCTCGACCTTCTCGCGCAACCGGCGGACGCCCACCTCGATCAGGTTCGTCGAACCCTCGAACTCGTAGCCCCAGACTTCCCGGAAGAGCTCTTTCTTGCCGATGACCTGGCCGGGATGCGTCATGAAGTACCGCAGCAGATTGAACTCAATGGGGGTGACGTGGCAGTCCTCATTGTTGACGAGCACCTGGTGGTTTTCGATGTCGAGAACGACGCCGCCACTGCGGTACTGATGGGGCTGTGATGCCGGCTGTTTCACCCACTGCGTGCGGCGGCGAATGGCGTCGAGCCGGGCGATGACCTCGCGAAAGGTGAACGGCTTCACCACATAATCATCGGCGCCCATCTGGAAGCCTTTCACCACATCGTCGCTGGTGCCCAACGCCGTCAGCATGACCACGGGCACCCCGGAAACGCGACGAATCTCCTCCAGGGCGCTGAAGCCATCCAATACCGGCATCATGATGTCCAGGATGACCACGTCGATGTTGTCCTGATCGGCCATGAAGATGTCCAGCGCCTCCCGACCGTTGGCAGTAGCGATCACCTCATATTGGTTGGCTGCCAACCCCATCTCGATCAGGTTGCGGAGCGATGCCTCATCCTCAGCAATGAGGATGCGTCCTTTCATCGGAGCGGTAGGCATAGATTTGCTCTCCTTCGATACAGTCCTGGGTGCTGTGCTTAGGAGTACGCTCGCAGTCGGGCGGAATGAAAGTGACAGATGGCAATGGCGAGGGCGTCAGCCGCATCATCGGGCTGGGGGACCGTATCCAGTCCCAGCAGCAGCCTGACCATTTCCTGAATCTGACGTTTGTCGGCGTTGCCGTAACCGGTAACGGCCTGTTTGACTTCGGCGGGTTTGTACTGAAAGAGTTCGGCGCCCGACTGGGCGATGGCCAACAGCACAACCCCACGGGCATGTCCGACGCTCAGCGCCGAGGCGGCGTTGCGAGCAAAGAACAATTCCTCAACTGCCACGGCGTCAGGACGATAGCGTTTGATCAGGTCCTGCAGGGTGTCATAGAGCTTGACCAGGCGGAGATACAGGGGATCTGTGGAGGGTGTCCGTATCACGCCATAGTCGAGGGGCCGCATGTCACCGCGTTCATCTGTCAGGAAGCCAAAGCCGGTGATGGCAGTGCCGGGATCGATGCCGAGGATGATCGAGGGCGTCCGGCTCACGCAGCCTCGAGCTGGCCCAACAACTCCTCGCTGAATGCCAGGTTGCTGTGCACCTTCTGGACGTCGTCCAACTCATCCAAACGGTCGAGCAGGCCAATCACCTGCAGCGCATCGTTGACGGCAAGGTCGATTTCGGCCTGCGGGACCATGGTCAGCTCGGCGCTTTCGAGGACAATGCCGGTCTTGCTGAGCGCGTCGCGCACGGCGCCCAGCTCGACGTCGGGTGTCATGATCGTGGCGGTATGGTCGTCGTTGATGGTGACATCCTCGGCCCCGGCATCGACGGCGGTGAGGAAGAGATCATCGGCGCTCATCTTGCCCATATTGGCGACGATCTGGCCCTTGCGGTCAAACTGCCAGGCGACGGCGCCGGCGCTGGCCATGTTCCCGCCCGCCTTGGTGACGACGTGTCGCAGTTCGGAAACGGTGCGATTGCGGTTGTCGGACAGGACCTCGATGAGCACCGCAATGCCGTGCGGGGCATACGCCTCGTACATGATCTCTTCCAGGTCTTCGCCTTTCTCCGTGCCGGCGCCGCGGGCGATGGCACGTTCGATGCTGTCTTTGGCCATGTTGGCGGCGCGGGCCTTATCAAGCACCAGGCGCAGCCGCATGTTCATATCAGGATCGGGGCCGCCCTGGCGAGCTGCGATCTGCAGCTCGCGGGCGATCTTGGTGAAGACCTTGCCGCGCTTTGCGTCAACAGCGGATTTGCGGTGTTTGATATTGGCCCATTTGCTATGACCGGACATACAGGTGCCACTCCATCTTTGATTTGGATATGTGTCTTTAAGTGTGCGAATTATAATGGGCAGGTGGTCAGGCAGGCAAGACACTGCCCTTCACGGCGCGACGTTTCACTTTCCGCCGTCTGCCGTCTCCTGGCGATGTGCGATGGCAGCCTGCACAAGCGCGACGAAGAGGGCGTGGGGTTGGTCGGGCCGCGACTTGAATTCAGGGTGGAACTGGCTGCCCACCATGAAGGGATGGTCGGCGATCTCGGCGATCTCCACCAGGTGCCCATCCGGGCTGAGACCACTGAACCGCATGCCGGCGGCAGCGAGGACGCCGCGATAGGCATTGTTGAACTCCCAGCGGTGCCGGTGTCGCTCCCGGATCAGATCGGCCTGGTAGGCAGCCTGGGCCTTGCTGCCGGGCTCCAGACGGCAGGGATACAGGCCCAACCGCATGGTGCCGCCCATGTCGGCGATGTTGCGCTGGTCTGCCATCAGGGCGATGACAGGATGGCGCGTGGTCTGGTTGAACTCGGTGCTGTTGGGCTCATCACTGTGATAGACGTGCCGCGCCAGCTCGATGCACATGACCTGCATGCCCAGGCAGAGGCCCAGGTAGGGAACCCTTTGTTCGCGGGCAAAGCGCGCGGCTACGATCTTGCCCTCGATGCCGCGGTATCCGAACCCGCCGGGCACCACGATGCCATCGGCTGCCTGCAAACGCTCCATGCCCCGGCCGCGCTCCAGGTCCTCGGAATCGATCCAATCGATGTCGACCGTATGGTCGAGGGCGATGCCGGCGTGGAACAGCGCCTCCCGCACGCTCATGTAGGCGTCCTGAAGGGCCACGTATTTGCCGACCAGGGCAATGCGAACCACCGGCTTGTCGGCGGCAATGCGCTCCACCATGCGCCGCCACGTCGTCAGGTCAGGGGCCTGGGCGGATAGGCCCAGGCGTTCGACCAGGTAGTCGCCGAGTCCGGATTCCTCTAGGGTCAGCGGCACCTCATAGATGCTGCTGGCCGTGACCAGGGGGATCACGGCGCGTGTGTCCACGTCGCAGAAGAGGGCGATCTTTTCGCGCACATCGGCGTCGATGGGCACGTCCGCGCGGCAGCAGATGACGTCGGGCTGGATGCCGATGCCGCGCAGCGCCGCCACGCTGTGCTGGGTGGGCTTGGTCTTGAGTTCGCCGGTGGCGCCAATGTGCGGCAGCAGGGTGACATGGATGTAGAGGGCGTTTTCCCGGCCCACGTCTTTGCGCATCTGGCGGATGGCCTCCAGGAAGGGTAAGCCTTCGATATCGCCGACGGTGCCGCCCACTTCGACCATGATCACTTCGGCGTCCGTTTCGCGGGCCACCAGCCCGATGCGGCGCTTGATCTCATTGGTGACGTGCGGGATGACCTGGATGGTGCCGCCCAGGTAGTCGCCCTTGCGCTCACGGGCGATGACCTCGGCGTAGACCTGGCCGCTGGTCACATTGCCGGAGCGGGTGATGTTGACGCCGGTGAAGCGCTCATAGTGTCCGAGATCGAGGTCGGTTTCGGCGCCGTCGTCGGTGACGAAGACCTCGCCGTGCTGGTAGGGGCTCATCGTGCCGGGGTCGACATTGAGATAGGGGTCGAGCTTCTGTCCGGCCACCGTGATGCCGCGGCTGCGCAGCAGGCGCCCGATGGCGGCGGCAGTGACGCCCTTGCCCAACCCGCTGACGACGCCGCCGGTCACGAAGATGTACTTGGTCATGGTGCGAACCTCGGCACAAAAAGAGACACGGAGACGGCTCTCCGTGTCTGGAAAGACTGCATGAATTGGCACGCCTGGGAGTCGACGCTATGGGTCAGGAAATCCAATCGGGCTGCTCCCGTCAGAAGGCTAGAGAAGTCTAGCACGCCCCGCAAGGGGTGTCAACGATGATGACCGGCAGCGCCGGAACGGAGCGCTGGCTGCTTGCCGCCGCCGGATTTGACAAACAGCCCCTGGCTGCATAGACTAAGCCTTGTTCTCGGGGCTGTAGCTCAGCTGGGAGAGCGCTACAATCGCACTGTAGAAGTCAGGGGTTCGAATCCCCTCAGCTCCACTAGCCTGTCTTCCCCGGCACGCAACTTCAGAACCAAATCGCAGCGAACAGGAGTAGTAGACCAGCTCCCCAGCGAGCCAGGGCAAGTGAAAGCCTGGCACAGCGGTCGGGAGCCCGCCCAAGGTCGAACTCGCCTGGGAGCGGCGCCGGCGAAAGCGGCAGTTCCAGGACTGCCAATGCGTAGCCGGCGACGGGTCCGCCCGTTAACGCGGTCAAGTGGTCGGAATCACCTGCATGGGGCAGTAGCTCAGCTGGGAGAGCACCACAATGGCATTGTGGGGGTCATGGGTTCAAGTCCCTTCTGCTCCACCTCAACGAGACCGGTCGCAACAAGCGACCGGTCTCAATTTTCCGACAACCAGGGTGGTACCGCGGAGATCCCTTCGTCCCTGAGTGGCGAGGGGATTTTTTTATTCGCCGGATTTGGACCCCTGCGGCATTACCGCTTACCTTTGCCGTAACATCTGCCCGTATTCCTGACTATTCGAGAGAGGTGTCCTCATGCCCATGCGCGCTGATTGGATCTGGATGAACGGCTCCCTGATCCCCTGGGACCAGGCGACCGTCCACGTCTTCACCCATGCCATTCACTACGGTTCGAGCGCCTTCGAAGGCATTCGCGCCTACGGCACCCCTGCCGGCCCGGCCATCTTCCGGGGCCGCGAGCACATGCGCCGCTTGCATGATTCCTGTAAGATCATGCGCATCCCGCTCACCTACAGCATTGATGACCTGATCGCCGCCACCAAGGCCTCGATCCGCGCAAACAAACAGGATTCCTGCTACATCCGTCCCATCGTCTTCCGCGGTTATGAGGCGTTGGGCGTCGACGGCCGGAAGTCGCCCATCGAAGTGGTCATCGGCACCGTGCCCTGGGGCCGCTACCTGGGACCGGAGGCGATCGAGCAGGGTGTGGATGTCATCGTCAGCTCGTGGCGGCGCATCGCCCCCGGCTCGCTGACGCCTCTGGGCAAGATCGGCGGCCAGTACGTCAACAGCCAGCACGTGGCGATGGAAGCGCACGATCTCGGCTACAACGAGGGCATCAGCCTCGACATCAACGGCTATGTCTCCGAGGGCTCCGGCGAGAACCTGTTCCTGATCCGGGACGGCGTCATCGTCACGCCACCGCTGTCGGCCTCCATCCTGAGCGGCATCACCCGCGACTGCGCCATCACCCTGGCCAAGGACCTGGGCTACGAGGTGCAGTTCGGCTACCTGACCCGCGAGATGCTTTACGTCGCCGACGAGTTGTTCTTTACTGGGACTGCCGCCGAGATCACCCCCATCCGGTCGGTAGACCGCATGCCGGTGGGCTCGGGCAGCCGCGGCGCCATCACCAAGGCCATCCAGGAGCGTTTCTTCGCCATCACCGCCGGCGAGATGGACCCGCACGGCTGGCTGGACCCGGTGTACGCGCCGGGCGAGTGGCCGGTGGCGTAAGAAGTTGCAGGTCGCAAGTTGCAGGTTGCAGGTCGTGCTTGCCTGGTGGCGCGGCTGGTGTCTGACACGCAACACTGTCCTTCGGAGGAAAGACTATGGCACTACGTACATTCACGGCCATTTTGCACCGCGAAGACGATCTCTTTGTGGCCGAATGCCCTGAGGTGGGAACCGTCAGTCAAGGCTATACCATCGAAGAAGCAGTCTCCAACCTGCGTGAAGCGACCGAGCTCTACCTCGAGGAGTTCCCCCTGCCAGATATTGTGAGGCCGTTGCTGACCACCTTCGATGTAGAAACGCCGGTTCATGCCTAAGCTCCAGCGCGTATCCGGCGCAGAAGCCGTCCGGGCGCTGGAACGTTTAGGTTTCACGCAGGTTCGCCAGCGCGGCAGTCATGTTGTCTTGCGGAGGTGGACGCCGGAGGGAGACATAGGTTGCACTGTGCCGTTGCATCGTGAGTTAGCCGTCGGCACCCTTCGCGGCATCCTGCAGCAGGCCAAAGTCACACCGCAGGAGTTTATGGAGAATCTCTAGCGGGTGTGTCTGCTGAGCAAACCTCAGTGGTCGCATCCACTCTTTACTCGGAGCTCATTCATGCCCGAACGCTATCATCCCGCCTCCATCGAATCGAAATGGCAGAAGACCTGGACCGAGACCGGGTTGTACCGCCGCGATGACGCCGCGGACAAGCCCAAGTATTATTTCCTGACCATGCTGCCCTATCCCAGCGGCGATCTTCACACCGGCCACTGGTATGCCATGTCGCCATCGGATGCGGCGGCGCGCTTCAAGCGCATGCAGGGCTACAGCGTGTGGTTCCCCATCGGCTTTGACGCCTTCGGCCTGCCGGCGGAGAACGCCGCCATCAAGCACGGCGCCCACCCCCACTCCTGGACGATGTCGAACATCGCCAACATGCGCGGGCAGCTCAGGCAGATGGGCGCCATGTTCGACTGGGAGCACGAGGCGGTCTCCTGCCTGCCCGGCTACTACCAGTGGACGGAGTGGTTCTTCCGCAAGTTCTACGACATGGGCCTGGCCTACCGTGAGGAGGCGCCCGTCGACTGGTGCCCCAACTGCAACACCACGCTTGCCCGCGAGCAGGTCTGGGGGGACGACCGCCACTGCGAGCGCTGCGGCACGCCCGTCATCATCAAGAACCTGGCGCAGTGGAAGTTCCGCATCACCGCCTACGCCGACGAGCTGCTGGCCGGCCTCGACCAGATCGACTGGCCGGAGCGGGTCAAGACCATGCAGCGGAACTGGATCGGCCGCAGCGAGGGCGTGGAGTTCGCCATGTCGATCCAGGGGCGTCCCGACCTGAGCTTCCGCGTCTTCACCACCCGGCCCGACACGACCTTCGGCATGTCCTTCGCCGTGCTGGCGCCCGAGCACCCGCTGGTGGCGGCTATCACGACGTCAGACCGGGCAGACAGCGTCGATGCCTACGTGGAAGCGGCCGGCCGCAAGAGCGAGCTGGTGCGCCAGACCGAGGCGGGCGAGAAGACCGGCGTCTTCACCGGCGCCTATGCCGTCAACCCGGTCAACGGACAGCCCGTGCCGGTCTGGATCGCCGACTACGTGCTGATGGGCTATGGCACCGGCGCCATCATGGGCGTGCCTGCCCACGATGAGCGCGACTTCGCCTTTGCCCGCAAGTACGGCCTGTCCACCCCCATCGTCATCGTCGACCGCGCCGTTTATGAGGCCGGCCCGGCTACGGTGTGGGATGAGGCTGCCGGCGCCGCTCTGGCTGCCGCCTTCGACCAGAAAGAGGGCGGCGTCATGGTCAACAGCGGCGCCTTCGACGGCACGCCCTGGCCGCAGAGCTTCGCTGCCACAGCCGCCTGGCTGACGGCGAATGCCGCCGGCGAGCGCAAGGTCAACTACCGCCTGCGTGACTGGCTGATCAGCCGCCAGCGCTACTGGGGCGCGCCCATCCCCATCATCTACTGCCCCACCTGCGGCATCGTGCCCGTGCCCTACACGGACCTGCCCGTCCTGCTGCCGGAGGACGCCCAGTTCAAGCCCACGGGCGAGAGCCCGCTCAAGTTCCATGAGGCCTTCCGCCATGTCGCCTGCCCGCAGTGCGGCGGTGACGCCGAGCGCGAGACCGACACCATGGACACCTTCCTGTGCTCGTCCTGGTACCAGTACGCCTACGTGACGCCCTACTGGAAGGCGGGCGAGGCCCTCAGCCCCGACGACACGCCCTGGAACCCGGCCGAGGGCGAGCGCTGGCTGCCCGTGGACCAATACACCGGCGGCATCGAGCACGCCACCATGCACCTGCTCTACACGCGCTTCTTCACCAAGGCCATGCGCGACGCCGGGCTGGTGTCCTTCGACGAGCCCATGCTGCGCCTGTTCAACCAGGGGATGATTCTGGGCGCGGACGGCGAGAAGATGTCCAAATCCCGCGGCAACGTTGTCAATCCCGACGATTACGTGGGCAAGTACGGCGCCGACACCGTGCGCGCCTTCCTGATGTTCATCGGCCCCTGGGACCAGGGCGGACCCTGGAACCCCCGCGCCATCGAGGGCGTGCACCGCTTCCTGCACCGCGTATGGTCGCTGGTCGTGGACACGCCCGCCCGGCACCCCGGCCAGGCGGCGTCGCCCCAGGAAATCCGCGACCTGCGCCGCCTGACGCACCAGATGCTGCTAAAGGCCGCCGAGGCCTACGAGCACTTCAAGTTCAATACCCTGGTGGCGACGCTGATGGGCTTCAGCAATGCCCTGAGCGAGGCCAAGGAGACCGCCGTTTATCGCACCGCAGCCTGGGACGAGGCCATCCGCTCCCTGCTGCTGGTGATGGCCCCCGCCATGCCGCATGTCACCGAGGAACTGTGGGAGCGGTTGGGCCAGCCCTACAGCATCCACACCCAGCCCTGGCCCCAGGCGGACCCGGCCCTGGCCAAAGCGGAAGAGGTCGAGATCGCCGTCCAGATCAACGGCAAGGTGCGCGATCGCCTGCTGGTGGCGGCGGACGCGGACGAGGCGGCGGTGCAGGCCGCGGCCCTGGCCAGCCCTGGCGTGCAGAAGTGGCTCGGCGGCCAGACCGTGCGCAAGGTCATCGTCGTGCCGGGGCGAATGGTGAACATCGTCGCCGGTTAGGAGTGAGGCTCCGGGTGCGACGCTGGCGAACTCCGTTCGCTCGAAGTGCGTCGCACCTGGGCACTGTGAGGTAGATGATGCCCCAACTCCATTGCTATGTATCCGAGGATTTGGCAGCGCGCCTGAGGCAGCGAGCTGAGGCCTGAGGCCTGAGCGTTTCGGGCTATCTGACGGAGTCAGTGCGCCGCGATGTCGAGGCTGCCTGGCCGGCCTCGTTTTTCAGCGACGTGGTGGGTGGCTGGCATGGAGAACCGTTGGCGCCGCCAACCCAGGGTGAGATGGAGGATCGTGATGCGGTCCAATGCTCAAAGAAGTCCGACTTCTTCAAGAAGTCGGACTTCTCCTGACGCTGTCCCCTACGGCGCACCCAACGTTAGCAGCCATAGCAAGAGCGCGAGCACGCCGAAGAGTATTGAGCCGAACCCGAGCGTCAAGCGCGTCCATCTCACTGCCCACTGGTGCTTGACCCGCCAGTCTTCAGGTCTGTCAGACAGCATCTCCATGTCCTGGCGACGATCATCGGATACGAACGGTCTTCCCCAGAATGAGCCCCATCTGTGCAGAAGACGGTGAACCCAAAGGGGCCGGGCCAAGGTCACGATCCCGACGACAAGCGGACCCATAGCCGCAAGCAGCAGCGGGATGTTCATTTCAACGGAAGACGTCATAGACCGTCTGATCAGCAGCAGAACTTCAAGTTCTTCAAGTCAAGATCTGATGATATGGGCCGCGGGGCGGATTGCTGATGGCCATCAGCACCGGCCTGCCGCCGCCGCCATCGACTTCCTCCAGCCGGTTCTTGGCGTTGTAGAACAGGGTGTTAGGGAGTGTTGGCGACCGTACGGCCACCCATGTTGCCGTTACAGTCGTAGCCGAAACTGCTGGTCCTTGTCTGACGGACGGCGTGTAGTGACGAGGTTTGAACTCAGCCACTCTTTCCGAAATAGACATAACTTGCAATAAATATCGCCAGCATGGCAATGCCTGAAGCCAGAGAAATCCAAGCGTCGATGAGAACCATTCGTCTGGTTCTTGCCTCCGAAATCACAGCATCAACTTGCCTCTGGTGACGTCCCGCCAACCACATGTAGATATAGGAGTTGAGCACGCGCTTACCGGCCGGATTCCGCAAGTTCCTAATCCCTCTGACGATAAGCCACGAGCTCATGCCGAAGATTACGACAACTCCACAGAGATCATTCAGACTTACATCTACATTGTTCATTGTGAACTACCCTATCCCTACGGCGTTACTCTCGGGCCAGAAGCCATGGTACGCACAGGGCTAATGATATCGGACACCGGAGCTGGCTTGCCAACGCATGAGCGTTGTTTGCACAGATCATGGGCCTCAGTAGCCGCCTACGTCGTATGTTGTGTACCCTCGCCAGTTCTGCGCAGCTTGTAACCACCGCTCTGTCGCGGCATCGACTTTGGCCAGTGGCGTACGCGTTGTCAGCAAGTTGGCATGGATCAATTCTGACAACGTTCCTGGCTTTGTGACGTCATAGGCAGATATCGAAGCATCCGGTGGAATGCCTGCCCTGGCCATGGTTGGCTCGTGGTTCCTGAAGGGATTACCGTGAAAAACAAGACTTTTGTCTTCATAGAAGAGAGTAAATCCAACTTCCCCGCTGCTCGGACCACTTGACAGATAGATACTCACATGTGAAGGCTCTCCGAATCTCGCTATCACATCGCCGATACCGACCGAAGGAAAAGATTGCCCAATGACGAGAAACTCGCCGTTCTCGCTTACATACTCTACATACTGTGGTTCCTTCTGTTCCTTCTGCCGGCCGGGTGGGCGGAACCAGGCGTATGAGCGATAGTTGGCCTCAGTTCCTTCGTCGCTCACATCGACGTCCTGATAGCCCTTGATGTTCCGGACCAGCCCGGTGACGGTTCCGAGATCGAGATCGGCCAGAGGTCTCCCACGCCAGCAGAAAGAGGGCGGGCAGGGAGTGAGCGCTGCCAGCGGATCCGCCTCCACCACGTAAGGCGTGGATTCTTGCGGTATGGGCGGCGCGCAGCCGAGGGTGCCGATGGCTGCGGTCAAGATGCCGATAAAGGCAAGCAGCAGCCGCTGGATATCAGGCAATGTTCTCAGTATCACCGCCTTGTTCATCTCTCGACCTCCATTCATCTTCATGTTGCCGCGGTCAGGTGCGACGCACTTCGAGCGAACCGCGGTCCACAGACCGTCGTTCGCCAGCGTCGCACCTGGGTGACTACACGACTGTCGCAACCACGAACGAGAAGAGGGCAGGGACCTTGCCGAGCGTGGAGCCATTGGCAGGCGTGAGGTACCTCGCCTCCATCGCCGCCGCATCCAGCACTTCCACGACTCCAAAACCTCTTCCGGCGAGGAACTCGCCGATCTGGCCCTGCGGTATCCCGAAGCGGGCCGGCTCGCCGGGATGCCGTGCGCGCATCTGCTCACGCAGCTTGCGGGCGCCCTCCTCGCCCAGGGCGGCGAGCGACAGGGAGGCGTAATCGAAGCAGAGGGAGGACCCCGGCGCGGAGACGCTCCTGACGGCGGCGAGCGTCCTGTCCACGGCGTCCGCCGCCAGGTAGTAGGTAACGCCTTCCCAGACGAACAGCGCTGTCGCACTACTGTCAAAGCCAGCATCAAGCAAAACGCGGCCGAGGTCGTCAAGACCGAAATCGATGGGGACGAAGCTGACCTGATCCGGCGCCTGAATGCCGCCGCGATCCAGCATCTCCTGCTTGCGCCGCTGCGTGGGCAGGGCGTCGAGCTCAAAGACCCTGGTTGTTCCGAGCAGATGCCGGAAGCGGTAGGCCCGGGAGTCGTAGCCGGCGCCGAGCAGTACAAGCTGGGGCAGACCACCGGCGAGCGCCTTCCTAACAGCCTCGTCGAAGAAGGCTGTGCGGGCGATCATGAACTCGTAGGCGCCGGGCGCGACCTTGTTCTGCAGCACCCACGTATGCAGGCGGGCGTCGTGCAGCGGCGCCTTCTGTTCTTCGGTCAGGAACAGCTCCGCCAGATTGTCCGGCCCCTGCACCTCCGGCCGCGGGTCATGGGCGGCGAGGGCGCGCAACGTCGCTGTGGCCAGCGCGGTCTCGGAAGGCTCGTAGCGCACGCCCTGGGGGGTAATGTGTTCTTGTAGCGGCTGGGTCATGGCAACCCCCTGAATGGTTTCACTTTAGCAGGCCTCCGGTGCCGGCGCCAAGCCCAGCGTGGTTTGAGAGGCGCCATCGCACAGCGACGAGCGCCGGCAACGTTTGTTCCCAGGCTGCGGCGGTGCTACCATGGACAGGGCGATCACGAAGATGTGTTTTCCGGCCATGCCCCGCAACTATCCTGCCATCCGTCGCGTCCTCATCCTCACCATGCTGCTCAACTGGCTGGCAGCCCTGGTGAAGCTTGTTGTGGGCGCTTCCACCGGGGCCCTCAGCTTGGTGGCGGACGGCCTGGACAGCCTGTTCGATGGTCTGGCCAATGTCATCGGCCTGGTCGCCATCGCCGTGGGCAGCCGCCCCCCTGACGACAACCATCCCTACGGCCACCGCAAGTTCGAGACCCTGGCGGCCCTGGTCATCGCCTCGCTGCTCTTCTTCGCCGCCTGGGAGCTGGGCCAGTCGGCCGTGCAGCGGCTGCGCGATCCCCAGCCGGTCGTAGTCAACGCCTGGAGCCTGGCGGCGTTGCTCTTCAGCATGGTCGTACAGGGCGCGACCAGCGCGTATGAGCTGCGGGCGGGAAGGCGGCTGCACAGCGAGGTGCTGGTGGCCGACGCCATGCACGCCCGCGCCAGCATCTTGGCCTCGGTGGCCGTCCTGGCGGGGCTGGCCGCCGTACGCCTGGGCTATCCCAGCGCCGACCCCTTGATCACCCTGGGGCTGGCGGTCTTCATCGCCAAGATCGGTGTGGACATCGTGCGCGAGAACACGCCCGCCCTGGTGGATGAGGCTTCGGTGGATCAAGCCCTGGTGGCCAGGGTGGTGGGCGAGGTGCCCGGCGTGGAGAGCTTTCACCAGATTCGCAGCCGGGGCCCCGCCGACGCCGGACAGCTTGACCTGCACGTGCGGGTGGCGCCGGACCTGACGATGCAGGAAGGCAATGCTATCGCCGATGAGGTGCGCCGCCGCCTGCTGGCGCTCGAATCGGTGGCCGACGTCACCGTCCATGTGGAGGCGCAGCGCCAGCCCGGCCGCGAGGCGGAGGAGGTGGTAGCCATCGTCCACCACGCCGCCCAGGAGTTCGACCTGCAGGTTCACGAGACGCGGACCCACCAGGTGCAGGGCCGCCTCATCCTGGAGGTCCACGTCGGCGTCGACCCCGGCCTGAGCGTGGGTGAAGCGCACAGGCTGGTGGACCAGTTCGAGCGGGAATGCCTGGCGCGGCTGCCCCAGCTTTCCGCCTGCCAGACGCACATCGAACTGCACAGCCCCGAGGTCCTGCCCGGCGCCGAGGTGTCGCAGGCGCTGCAGAGGCAGGTGGCGGCGGCCGTGCACAAGGCCATGGCCCAGACCAAGGGTCTGCGCCACGCCCACAACCTGGCCGTGCGCCAGAGCGAAGGCCGGTTGACGACCAGCTTCGAGGTCGTCGCCGACCCGGACCTGCCCATCGCCGACGCCCATGAGCTGACTGAGCAGGTAGAAACGCGCCTGCGCTCCCAGATTCCGATCCTGACCGATGTGCTCATCCACGTCGAGCCCCAGGACGCCGACCAGGGAGCTTCCGGCAATGGGCAGCGCGGCTGACAGCTTGTATCTGCGTATGATCGTATACTGAGACAGACCATCCATTTCCACGAGGCCGGGCGGCAGAGGATTCCCTGACGCCCGCCCCGCCACCCTTCGGAGGTGCATCGTGCTTTCGGGTTTCTTGTTCTTCCTGGTCATTCTGTTCTTCGTGCTCATCGTCATCCTGGCGGCGATCAAGATCGTCCAGGAGTATGAGCGCGGCGTTGTGTTTCGTCTGGGGCGGTTTGCCGGCGTGCGCGGGCCGGGCCTCATCCTGCTGATTCCCTTCATCGAGCGCATGGTCAAGGTCGATCTGCGCGTGGTGGCGCTCGACATCCCGGCGCAGGAGTGCATCACCCGCGACAATGTCACCGTCAAGGTGAACGCCGTGGTCTACTTCTTCGTGCTGGACCCGGAGAAGGCGGTCATCCATGTGGAGGATTACCGCCGCGCCACCTGGCAGGTGGCCCAGACCACCCTGCGCTCGACGCTCGGCCAGCACGAGCTGGACGACCTGCTCTCCCGCCGCGAGCGCATCAACATGGAGCTGCAGCGCATCATCGACGAGGTCACCGAGCCCTGGGGCATCAAGGTGAATATGGTCGAGGTCAAGGATGTCGAGCTGCCGGCGACGATGCAGCGAGCGATGGCCCGCCAGGCCGAGGCCGAGCGCGACCGCCGGGCCAAGGTCATCAGCGCCGAGGGCGACTACGCCGCCTCGCAGCAGTTGTCCAAGGCGGCCCAGGTGATGTACGAATCGCCCGGCGCCATGCAGCTCCGCTATCTGCAGACGCTGACCGAGATCGCCACCGAGCAGAACTCGACCATCATCTTTCCGCTGCCGCTGGACCTCTTCCGGGCCTTTCTTGGCAGCGGCGATGCGACGCCGCGGGCCGCACCCGCCTCTCCTGCCGCCGTCCCGGCCCCGGAAGCCGCGCTGCCGGCGGAAGCCCCTGCGGCGGATGATAGCGCCGCAGCCTGACGCCATCTCCCGCCAGCATGTGGAGCAGCCTGCGCCGTAGTCTGCCGGCGATTGCCGGTACCTCGGTCTTCTGGATCATCGTCCTCGGCGCCATCGTGCTCTTTGGACTGCGGCGTCCTGCCCCGCAGCCCATCCAGATCGTGCCGCCGCCTCCAACGACCGCACCGGCGGCGGCCGCCGCGCCTGCGCCCGCAGCGCCTACACCCGGTCCCCTGCGGGTATATGTGAGCGGGGCCGTGGCCAGTCCCGGCGTCTACCGCCTGCCCCCGGACAGCCTGGTCGACGACGCCGTCAAGGCCGCCGGCGGGGCCGATCCCAGCGCCGACCTGGTGGCGATCAACCTGGCCCAGACGCTGGCAGACGGCGACCAGATCTACGTGCCTGTGGCGGGGGAGACCCCGGCGCCGGCCCCCGGCGCCAGCCGCAGCCAGGGGATCAAGCCTGCAACCTCCGCGCCCTCAGCCACCTCCAGCCCGGCGATCGTGGACCTGAACACAGCCACCGCCGCCGAGCTGGAGGCGCTGCCCGAGATCGGCCCCAAGACCGCCGCGGCCATCGTCGCCGGGCGCCCCTACGGCAGCGTCGACGACCTGCTGCGGGTGAAGGGGATCGGCGAGGCGACCCTGGCCAAGCTGCGCCCCTACATCACCGTGAAATAGGGGTGCGGAGAAGTTCGACTTCTCACAGAAGTCGAACTTCTTCCTCATCCAATCAGCGCGAACACCAGCGCCAGGATATAGACTGCCGGCCCCACGAAGAAGAAAGAGTCGATGCGGTCAAAGAAGCCGCCGTGGCCAGGGATCAGGTTGGAGGAGTCCTTGGCGCCCACCTGGCGCTTGAACACCGACTCGCTGAGGTCGCCCAGCGGGCCGACCACACCGATGACGACGCCGATGACAATGCCGTGCACCCAGGTCAGGCCGGGGATCAGGAAGGGGGTCAGGATGGCGGCGCTGAGGGTGCCGACGGCCAGCCCGCCGAACAGTCCTTCCCAGGTCTTTTTAGGCGAGACCCGCGGCCAGAGCTTGTGGCGGCCAAAGCTGCGGCCGATGAAGTAGGCGCCGGAGTCGGTGATCCAGGTGACCAGGGCGGCGACGACCACCCAGCCCAGACCCGACGGCAGGCCCCGCAGCAAGGCGACAAAGCGCATGGTCACGCCCACGTAGACGGCGGCGCCCAGGGTCAGCAGCCAGTCGTTGCCGGGGTGTGTGGTCTGGCGGAACAGCATGACCGTCAGACCGATGAGGACGGCTGCCACCAGCAGAAGCTGCAGGCGCTCAGGACTGGGGGGCAGGCCGCCTTCCAGCACCAGGAGCGCGGCCAGGGGAACGCCCAGGTAGACCAGCGGTTCATCGCCGGTCTTGCCAAGCAGTTGGCACAGCTCCCAGGCGGCAAGGGCGGTCATTAGCGCTACCAGGGCTGTGAACCACCATCCTCCCAGCCAGGCCGGGATGGCCACCAGCGGCACCAGCACGATGGCGCTCAGCACGCGTTGTTTGAGCATGGATTCCCTCTACTTGATCAGGCCGAAGCGCCGTTCGCGACCCTGGTAGACGGCGATCGCCCTTTGCAGCTCGGCTGCGTCGAAATCCGGCCAGAAGGTCGGCGTGGCGTAGTATTCGGCGTACGCCGCCTGCCAGATCAGGAAGTTCGATAGCCGGTATTCGCCTCCCGTGCGGATGATGAGGTCGGGATCGGGCATGCCGGCGGTGTAGAGATAGCGGCTGATCACCTCTTCGGTGACTTCATCAGCGGGTATGCCTTCCTGCACGATGTGCTTGATGGCGTCCACGATCTCGGCCCGGCCGCCGTAGTTGAAGGCGACGTTGAGGATGATGGTGTCGTTGTTCTTCGTGCGCTCGACGGCGCCGCGGATCTGCTTCTGCAGGTAATCGGACACGCCGGCCATCCGGCCGCTGTGGCGGATCTGCACCCCGCGGGCATCCAGCTCATCCAGCTCGTCGCGGATGCCGTCGCTGATCAGGCGCATCAGGTGCATGACTTCGGGGCGCGGGCGGCCCCAGTTCTCGGTGCTGAAGGCATAGACGGTCAAGGCCTTGATGCCCAGGTCCACGGCTGCTTCCAGCACGCGGCGGATGTTCTTGGTGCCGGCGCGGTGCCCGGCCACGCGTGGCAGGCCCCGCGACTGCGCCCAACGGCCGTTGCCGTCCATGATGATGCCCACATGGCTGGGCACCGGTTTCTCTGCTTGCTTATCGGCTTTGGCCACTTCAGACTTCCATGATCTCGGCCGTCTTGACTTCGCCGATGCCGTCGATGCGCTTGACGGCGTCGTCGGTCAGTTTCTGCACCTTCTCGGTCCCCTCTTCCAGGTCGTCCTCGGTGATCAGCCCTTCTTTCTCAAAATCCCGCAGGTCGTTGATGGCATCGCGGCGGATATTGCGCACCGCCACGCGGGCCTCCTCGACACGGCGCGCCACCTGTTTGCTCAGGTCACGGCGGCGCTCCTCGGTCAGGGGCGGGATGGCCAGGCGAATCAGCTTACCGTCATTGGTCGGCGTCAGCCCCAGGTCCGACTTCATCAGGGCCTTGGAGATCAGGCCGATGTCACCGGCGCTGAAAGGCCGGATGGCGATCAGTCGTGGTTCGGGCACGGTAATGACCGCAAGCTGATTGATGGCGGTCGGCGTGCCGAAATACTCAACCTGCACATGCTCAAGGATAGCAGGGTTGGCGCGACCGGTGCGGATCGAGGTGAGGTCGTGCGTCAGCGCCTTAATGGCGGTGTCCATGCGCTCACGCGTCTCACGTTGTACATCATCGATCATGACTTCCTCCCAGCCAGGGAAGCTGCGGCGATGCAACCACGATGGATACGAAAGTTTAGATCAGGGGCTGGCAAACAAACAAGCCGGGCGCAACTGCTGCGCCCGGCTTGTCGGGACTCTAGTGGTACACGATGGTGCCCACCGGCTCGCCCAAGACTGCCTGTTCCAGGCTTTCTTCCTGCCAGAAGTTGAGCACGATGATGGGCATGTCATGGTCCTGGCACAGGGTGATGGCCGTCGTGTCCATGACGCCCAGGCGCTTGTTGATCGCCTCGACGAAGCTGAGGCGATCATAGCGCTTGGCGTTGGGGTCGAGCTTGGGGTCGCCGTCATAGACCCCGTCGACCTTGGTGGCTTTGATCAAGACCTCGGCGTCTACTTCCATGGCGCGCAGCGCCCCGGCGGTGTCGGTGGTGAAGTAGGGGTTGCCGGTGCCTGCGCCCAGGATCACGACCCGGCCTTTTTCCATGTGGCGGATGGCGCGCTTGCGAATGTAGGGTTCGGCGAGCGAGCGCATCTCGATCGCCGTCTGCACGCGGGTGGTGACCCCAACGCGCTCAAGAGCGTCCTGCAGGGCCAGGGCGTTCATGACGGTGGCCAGCATGCCCATGTGGTCGGCAGTCGCCTGGTCCATCCCGTGTTCCAGGCCCTGCTTGCCGCGCCATAGGTTGCCGGCGCCGATGACGATGGCCACCTGCACGCCCAAGTCGTAGACGCGCTTCACTTTGGTCGCCAGCACCTCGGCCTGGGTGGGGTCGATACCGAACCCACCCGGGCCGGCCAGGGCTTCACCGCCCAACTTCAGCAGGATGCGACGATACTTGATGTCAGCCATGTCGCCCTCCAGGCGCCGCGGAGGTTATTCGCCGACGGCGAAGCGGACGAAGCGGCGGATGCGGATGTTCTCGCCCAGTTTGGCGATGTGCTGGTTGATCAGGTCCTTGATCTTGACGTTCGGGTCCTTGACGAAGGGCTGCTCCATCAGGCAGGTGTCCTCGTAGAACTTGGCCAGCTTGCCCTCGATGATGCGGTCGATGACGTTCGCCGGCTTCTTCTCGTCCGCCAACTGCGCCCGGTAGATCGCCTTCTCCGCTTCGATGACCTCGGCGGGCACGCTCTCAGGCGTCAGGTACTGGGGCTTGGCCGCCACGATGTGCATGGCCAGGTCGTGGACCAGGGTCTTGTATTCTTCGGTGCGGGCCACGAAGTCAGACTCGCAGTTGACCTCGACGAGGGACGCCACCTTGGAGCCCATATGGACATAGTGGCCGACAAGTCCTTCATTGGCCTCGCGGTTGGCCTTCTTCGCGGCGGCAGCCAGGCCTTTTTCGCGCAGGGCAGTCACGGCCTTATCAAAGTCGCCGCCAGCGGCTTCGAGCGCCTTGCGGCAGTCGAGTACGCCAGCGCCCGTGGCGGTGCGCAGTTCCTTGACCATTTCCGGGGTGATTTCCATCTTTCATTTCTCCTGGTGATTTTCGCAAAGCGCCAGGCACGGACCTGGTTGTCAGTGTGCTCCTCTTCAAGTGAAGAACGAGCAGCGCTGCGACCAGACGTGCCTGGCACGTAGAAAGGTTCGTCTTGAGGGGGCTTTACTGGGCGCCGGCTGCGGGAGCTTCGCCTGTCTCTTCGGTCGTTGTCGCAGCTGTCCTGCCTGCCTGATCGCTCTGTCGGGCTGCTTCGGCGTAGCCTTCTTCGTCCATGCCGATGCCTTCCTCGAGCTTGGCCAGCGTAGACGGCCCAAGCAGCTCGTCGATGGTGCGCTCACGCTCGTAGCCGCGGGCGCGACGCTCGGCCCGCTCGGCTTCCGTGTCCCGCGCCTCTTCGTCTTCTTCCTCTTCGGCTTCCAGGGTTTGGCGCAGCGCCATGCCCTCGAGGGCTGCCTCGGACATCTTGCCGACCATGAGCTTGATGGCGCGGATGGCATCGTCGTTTGAGGGAATGACGTACTTGATGGGATCCGGGTCGCAGTTGGTGTCGACAATGGCGATGATCGGAATGCCCAGCTTGCTCGCCTCTTTCACCGCCAGCTCCTCACGGCGCACGTCGACGATGAACAGGGCCTCCGGCAGGCGCTCCAGGCCGCGCAGACCGCCCACGCGCTGGTTCAGGCGCTCGAGGGTCTCGTTGAGCTTGAGCACTTCTTTCTTGGGCAGACGGGCGAATTCGCCATAGTCGCGGCGGCGCTCCAGCTCGTCCATGTATTCGACGCGCGAGCGGATCGTGCGGAAGTTGGTCAGGGTGCCGCCCAGCCAGCGCTGATTCACAAAGGGCATGGCGGAGCGTTTGGCTTCTTCAGCAATGATTTCCGCTGCCTGTCGCTTGGTGCCCACGAAGAGGACGTTGCCGTGCTGGCTGACGACTGTCCGCACGAAGTCATAGGCGCGGTCGAGCTCGGTGACCGTCTGCTGCAGGTCGATGATGTGGACGCCGTTGCGCTCGGTGAAGATGTAGGGCTTCATCTTCGGATTCCAGCGCTTGGTGCGATGTCCGAAGTGCACGCCCGCTTCGAGGAGTGCCTTGAGAGATACGGTTGCCATGATTGTCAGACTCCTTGGGTTGGTTTTGGCCTCCGCTCCTTCGTGATGGGGACGGCTGTCCGCGGACAGCCACGAGTCCCCGCCGATCAAGGAGCGTGTGAGATAGGGTGTTGCTTGATGGGCGTTCAATGCCCAAGCGAAAAGTATAGCAAAAGGCCATCATGCCCGCCAAAATTGCCGTCTGTGATCTTTTGGGGCACTGGCATGCGCTTCCTATAATGCATGGGTTTTGATGCTGCCGTTTCGTTCCTCGCCCCCTTCTCTTTACGGTGAACGACATGTCCTACCAGGAAACCACCCTCACGGCCGCCGACGGCCACTCCCTCTTTCTGCGCACATGGGCGCCCCCAGGCGAGGTGCGGGCCGTCCTGGTCCTGGTCCATGGCTTGGGTGAGCATGCGGGACGTTACCCCCACCTGGTCGCTGCCTTTCAGGATGAAGGCTACGCCATCTACGGAAGCGATCACCGTGGTTTTGGCGAGTCGAGCGGCAAGCGCGGCCACTATGAGAGCTTCGAAGACGTGATCGGTGACCTGGACCAGGTCGTGAGCCACGCCCGCCAGGCCCATCCCTGCCGGCCGCTGGCCATGTACGGCCACAGCCTGGGAGGGACCTATGCCACGCACTACCTGGCGCGGCATCCTATGGCAGCGGCGGTGTTGTCGGCGCCCGGCTACGGTCCCGGCCCTGACCTGAGCGCCACCAAGATCCGGATGAGCCGGGTGTTGGCGCGGGTGGCGCCGCGCTTCACCATCAACACGGGCGGCAAGAGCAGCCTGCGGCTGAGCCATGACGACGCCGTGCAGGCGGCCTACGCTGCCGACCCGCTGTGTCATGATCTGGTCACCACCCGCTTTGCGGCCACGAACCTGGACAAAGCCGTCGAGGCGCAGGCGCTCCTGCCGACCTTGACCCTGCCCGTGCTGGTCATCCTGGGCGACCACGACACGGTGATCAACCGCCAGGCCATTCTCGACGCCGCGGCCCGGTCCGGTCCCAACGTCACCCTGCGCACCTATCCGACCTGCCATGAGTCTCACAACGAACTGCCCGAGCTGCGCGGTCCGGTCCTGAGCGATGCGACGACCTGGCTGAACACGACCCTCGGGCTTTCCTGAGTTCTGTCATGTCCCAATCTCTTGTGCAGCGCCAGTTCGGCAGCAACGCCCAGGCCTATGTACATTCGGTGGTCCATGCCCAGGGCCAGAGCCTGAAGCGGATGCTGGAGCTGGCAGCCCCCCAGCCCGATTGGCTGGCGCTGGACGTGGCGCCAGGTGGCGGGCATTCGGCGCTGGCCATCGCCGGCCAGGCGCGCCTGGTCATTGGCCTGGACCTGACCCTGGCCATGCTGCAGGCGGCGCGCGCCTATGCGACCGGCCTGGGAGTGCAGAACGTCCTTTGGGTGCAGGGTGACGGCGGGGAGCTGCCCTTTCCGGCGGCCTCATTCGACCTTGTGACCTGCCGCGTCGCCCTTCACCATTTTCCCGCCCAGGGCGCCGCCATCGCTGATTGGGCGCGCGTGCTGCGCCCCGGCGGCCGCCTGGTGCTGGTGGACAATATCAGTCCCGACGACCCGGCAGCGGCTGCCTATGTCAACGCCTTCGAAAAGCTGCGCGACCCCTCGCACGGCGCCCTGCAGTCATTGGACACCCTGGCGGGCTTCTGCCGCGATACCGGGCTGGAGGTCCTTCACCAGGAACGACTGTACAAGCCCATGAACTTCCAGCAGTGGATGGAGCGCATGGCAGTAGGCGCCGGTGACCGGGTGCGGCTCACTGAGATGCTGTGGTCGAGCCCTCCCGCCGTGCGCGCCTTCCTGGACCCACAGGGCAGCGGCGCCGCTACGACCTTCAGCCTGCACGAAGGCATCATCCTGGCCGCAAAGGCCGCCACCGCACCTGTCCTCTGAACATGGCTGAAGCCCGTTTCCTCTCGCGCGCCTCCGTACCCACCTACCTGCGCGACACCCGTTTTCTGGCCAATGACTTCGGCCATTTCAGCGTCGACGTCCTCAACGCCACCGTGCCGATCATCCTGGCCATTCTCAGCCTGCCTCTGGGCCTGAGCAATACGGCCATCGGTCTCATCGCCACGGTCTACACCTTTGCCAACTCACTCACACAGCCCCTGTTTGGCTGGCTGACGGACCGCTACAATTTGCGCTGGCTTGGCGCCGCTGGCGTGATGTGGACGGCCGTGTTCTACGCCATTTCGGCGGTCAGTCCCGGCTGGTGGTCGATTGTCTTCCTGACCTTGTCCGCTCTCGGCTCGGCCGCCTTCCACCCGCACGGCACGACGGTGGCCGCCCGGGTGCCGCTGCGCGTGATCACGACAGCCACGGCGATCTTCTTCCTGTTCGGACAGACGGGCTCCGGCCTGGGCCCGCTGGTGGGCGGGGCGCTGGTGCAGGCTGCCAGCCGCGCCGGCCTGCTGGTCCTGGCAGGCATGACGGCCGTCTCCGCCGTCTGGATGTGGTGGCACCAGCCGGAGCTGCACGCACCGGCGCACGAAAGCCATGCCGGCCGCGCACCGCTGCCGGTGGGCGGCGTAGCGTTGGTCTTGTTCGCGCTGACCCTCTTCAGCCGCACCACGGTGCAGGCCATGACCACCACGTTTCTGCCCAAGCATCTGCAGGATCTGGGCTGGACGCCTGCTGCTTACGGCGTGGTGCTGTCCATGGTCATGATCGGCAGCGCCCTGGGCAACGTGATGGGCGGCAACCTGGCCGACCGCGTGGGCCGCAAACCGGTGCTGGCCGCCAGCCTGCTGCTGGCGGTGCCTCCGCTCTGGCTCTACCTCAACACCTCCGGCCTGACCCTCTACCTGCTTCTCTTCCTGGTCGGTTTGACCACTGGCGCCGGCTTTGCCGTTTCGGTGGTAATGGCGCAGGCCATGCTGCCGGCGCGCAAAGCCCTTGCCTCGGGCCTGGTGCTGGGTTTCATGTTTGCCAGCGGGGCCGTCGGCGCCGCCATCGGTGGCTGGATCAGCGACACCACCGGCCTGGCCGCTGTGCTGCAGGGCATGGCCTGGGTGGCGCTGGTGGGTGGGATCTGCGCGCTGGGTCTACCCGAGCTCGTCCCCCAGTACGACGTCTGAGTTTGCTTCCATCGGGGTGATGCCGGTGGCCTGGGAGGCAGCGCGGCGCCGGCGCACCCAGCGCAGCACCAGCCAGACGGCGACGAGCAGGAGGATGGCCGTGATGATGGGAACCAGGATGGCCAGCAGGGTCAGGGCAACGGAAATGACGTCCTCGACCACGCTGATCACAGGATTGCCCAGCCCGCCCGTCGTGGCCGTGACCACAGGTCGGGCCGTTGCCTTGACGGCGTGAATGCTGCCGGCGGCGACAATGCCCAGCCCCATGGCCAGGACAGGGCTCATGTTGGAGATCAGGTTGCCGCTCGACGCAAACAGGATGGCTCCCGCGGCAGGCCGCACGACCGTCTGCAGGACATCGTTGACCGAGTCGGCGATGGCGATCTTGTCCACCGTCATCTCGATGATCAGCAGCACCACGAGCAGACCCAGCACCCAGGGGTTCTCCAGGGCGTTCCAGGGTGAATTGAGCGTGATCAGGTCTGTGTAGCGGGCGAGGAGCCCCACGATCAGCAGGGGCAGGTAGGCATTGAGCCCGGCCGCGGCTGACACGCCGAATGCAGAGAGGATGTTCATAGGGCGGTTGGCAACGAAGGGAATAAGAGCAGTAGAGGGCGCGTCCTGATGAGGGCGCCTGGCCGATCATTCTCTATACGTTGTCAGGCCCCGGCAAGTCGCGGGCTTGGACTTCCGCGCTTCGAGCGGCCGCTTGGCAAGGCAACGGGGCACTGATGCGGTGAGATTTGCGCCTGGCCTACTGCCTCGCAGGCCACATACTCATATGATGAGGATCCCCACCACCCACAATAAGGAGACATAACAATGCGTTTCATGGTGATCGTGCCTGCGAACGAGCAGACTGAGGCAGGCGTCATGCCGACCGAGCAGGAGCTTACGGCAATGGGGAAGTTCAATGAGGAGATGGTACAGGCCGGCGTACTGCTGGCGGGCGAGGGTCTGCATCCCAGCGCCAGGGGCGCCCGTATCCGGTTTGCGGAGGGCGCGACCACGGTGGCCAACGGTCCCTTCGCCGGATCGAACCTGGTAGCGGGGTTCTGGCTGATCCAGGCCGGCTCTCTGGCAGAAGCCATTGCGTGGATGCGGCGCGCTCCCTTCGGGGAGGGCGTCGTGCTCGAGATTCGTCCGGTGCTGGAGATGGAGGACTTCGGGGAGGCATTGACCCCCGAGCTGCGCGAGCAGGACGAGCGTCTGCGCAGCCAGACTGAAGCGGGCACTGCGCGTTAGCCGGGATGGCATGAGACGGGAACAAAGAGCAACGGCCCCTGTGGATGATTCGAGGCGCTTTTACGTTGCCTTTTGACTTCTGCTACAATGAGCTATGGCCGATTCCGCAACTCGAACCGCGCTGGAGCTATCCGTCGGCGATTGGCAACGCTACGATCCGGCGAAGGCGATTCGACAACGTCGCAGTGAGACAAGACTTGAGCTAGCGCGTCGACGGCGCCGGGCACTAAGTACAGCCAGGCGTGCAGCGGAACTGCTGCGTGATTCCTTTGGCGCCAGTCGCGTTGTCGTGTTTGGGTCCTTGACGACGAGGGGCGGCTTCACACCCTGGTCGGATATTGACTTGGCAGCCTGGGGCATCCCTGCAGAGAGATTCTATGCAGCGGTGGCTGCCGTGACGGGCCTCAGCGCTGAGTTCAAGGTGGATCTGGTGGATCCGGACTTCTGCCTCCCTGCGCTTCGGGCTGCCATTGATCAGGATGGCCTGGAGCTGTGAGTGAGTCTTTGCAGCATTTGGAGAAGCGAATCCAGGCTGAACTCAAGGAGCTTGAGATTGCACTCGAGCGGATCGAGACCGGCTGGCAGCGCGCCCAGACTTTAGGGGACGATTTCTACCTCGACAGCGTGGCGCTCAATCTGCATGGCTTCTACTCGGGGCTTGAGCGTATCTTTGTGCGAATTGCAGAGGCCATCGACGGGACGGTGCCAAAAGGTGAGAATTGGCATCAAGCTCTGTTGTTGCAGATGACCAAGGAGGTGGCCGGAGTCCGCCCAGCAGTAATCTCGCTCGGCACCTATGAGCGACTCAACGAGTACAGGGGGTTTCGTCATGTCGTGCGCAATGTCTATACGTTTCAGTTCGATCCGGCCAAAGTGGGGAGACTCGTGACAGACGCAAATGCCGTCTTGAGTCAGACGCGGAGGGAACTCCTGGCCTTCGCCCAATTCCTGGGATCCGCCCGCTAGACTTATCTTCAATAGCCTGCGATTTGGTACGGTCTGTCCGTAGCCACGAGGCGCTGACGCTCGGAATCAGTCCATAGGGTCGGTGAAGACCGCGCAAGCCTCCTCGGACGGCGAACACTACCGAGCAGAGATCGGTGGTGTGGTGCTGCTGGTGCCCTCCGGACGATGATCTTGTCAGGCGGAGAGGATCTCGCCCTCGCCAAAGCGATATGCGGCCTCCCAGCCGAGCATGGCCTTCTTGCGGGTGGCGCTCCAGCGGTACTCGCCGCTGTCGCCGCTCTTGCGCAGCACGCGATGGCAGGGGATGAGGTAGGCGATGTGGTTGGCGGCCACGGCGCTGGCCACCGCCCGTACGGCCGTGGGGCGGCCGATGCTGGCGGCGACATCCTCGTAGGAGACGGCATGGCCGGCGGGGATGGCCAGCAGCGCCTCCCACACCTTCACCTGGAAGTTCGTCCCCTGCAGGACGAGCGAAACGCGGCCGAGGGCGGCGCCCGGTTCCGCCGGGAAGATGGCGGCGGCCAGCGGCTGCGTCATCTCCGGCTGTTCAATCAGATTCGCGTCCGGCCAGCGCCGGCGGAGGTTCGCCACCGCCTCCTCGCGCTCTCCTTCGCTCAGGAAGGCCAGGTCACTAACCCCGCGACTCGTGGCCGCCAGCAGACACTCGCCAAAGGGCGTTTCGTGGAATCCGTAGGCGATCTGCAGACCGGCGCCCTTCTGCTTGAATTCGCCCGGCGTAACGGCGTCGACGCTGACAAAGAGATCGTGCAGGCGGCCGGGACCGGAGAGCCCGGCTTCGTAAGCCGCGGCCAGCACGCTCTGCTCCTCGGCAAGGAGCTGGCGGGCATAGTCGACGGTCAGGTACTGGAGGAAGCGCTTGGGGCTGATGCCGGCCCAACGCTTGAACAGGCGCTGCAGGTGAAAGGGGCTCAGATGCAGGTGGGTAGCCAGCTCGTCCAGGCTGGGCTGGTGCCGGAAGTTGGCTTCGAGATAGCGGATGGCGGCGGCGACGGTGTCGTAATCAGTGCTCATTGGGGATGGCCCTCACGGTGGTGGATAACAGCTTCATTGTAGGCCGGTTGGGCCGCAGTTTCCACCCGTTTCTTGCGCTGTTTGGTTATGCCGTCACGGGCGCGTTTCGTGTTTCCGCGCAGCGGAGGTAAGGCTCATGTTTTCGCGTTGTGCATCAGAGGGCGGACACAAATAGGAGGAAACACAAATGATCAGAGGTTGTCTGCGATCAACGCGAACCACCCCTGTCGTCATTGGCCCATGCCGGTGGCGCCGTGGCCTCTCTCCCCAAGGCGCTTGGCGCGGTCTGCGCCCGCGCCTATAATCGCGGGCATGACCGACCCTGCCTTTGCCACCGCTGCTCACATTGCCGCCGTCCACAAGCGCCTGGGCGAGAGCTACGGCATGCCGGTGTGGTCGCAGCCGGGGGAGCCGCCCATCGACGAGCTGGTGGGTAGTTTCCTGGGCCAGAACACCAGCGATGTGAACTCGAGCCGGGCTTTTGCCGCCCTGAAGGCTGCCTATCCCAGTTGGCTGGCGGTCATGGACGCACCCTTGGACGAATTGACCGCGGTCATTCGCTCCTGTGGGCTGGCCAACCGCAAGGCCCCGCGCATCCAGAAGGCGCTGCGCACGATCCTGGTCAAGTGCGGAGACTTCGATCTGCGCTGGCTGGCGGACCTGCCGGTGGACGAAGCACGCGCCTGGCTGACCGAGCTCGACGGCATCGGTAACAAGAGCGCCTCCATCCTCCTGCTGTTCGGCCTCAACCGGCCCGCATTCCCGGTCGATACGCACGTCCACCGGGTGACCCGGCGGCTGGGACTGGCGCCTGACTCCGCCAGCCCCGACAAGGTGATGGGCATCGTCGAAAGGCATGCCCCGGGAGCCTGGTTCTACCCGCTTCACCTCAACCTGATCCGGCACGGCCGCCAGGTGTGCCAGGCCCGCCAGCCGCGCTGCCGCGCCTGTGTGCTGCGCGACCTCTGCGAAACCGGCCGTGTGACCGTGCCTGCCAGCGAAAGCTAGCGATTTGATATCGGGTGGCCGGTGTTTTCGCCCGGGCGTACACGCTCTATGCGAAATGGCACGGTAGGGGCCGGGGATTCCTCGAACTCCCGCGCCACCAGGTGGCCGGAGAACACGGCCTGGGCGATCAGGTTGGGCGCCTCGGCGTCGCCGATGACCCGCAGGGAGCGCAGCCTGCCGTCGGCCAGGGCGGGCTTCAGATCCTGGTAGAGGGCATCGTTGGGCAGGCGGTCGCTGACCAGGACCACGGCGTCACAGGGGAGGGTGGCCGCGGCGCCGGTCAGGCTGGATGCCAGCGTTACCTCGTCCGGGGCGATGGCTGTCAGGATGCGCCGGGTATAGAGGGTGACGCCAAGCTCCAGCAGGCGGCGCTCGATGCGCTCCTGCTCCAGCGTGTACTGTGTCCAGTAGGAGATCATGGGCGCCGGGGTAAGCAGGCTCACCTGGCAGCCGCGCCGGGCCAGCAGCTCGGCCAGCAGGCCGCTCATGACATAATGATCGTCGTCGTAGACGACCACGCGCCCCGTAGGGAGGTGTCCGGCGAGAAGGTCGTCCGGCGTGTAGACATGGGGCAGGTCGCAGCCAGGCGCCGGCCGCCAGAGGGTGCGGCCCACGCCGTCGCGGCGCCAGGTGGCGCCCGTGGCCACGATGACATCCGCCATGCCGGCCTCCAGCACATCGGACGCGGTCATGGGGCTGCCGGGGTAGAGGGAGACCTGGCGCTGCTTCTGGATCTGGGCCAGGCGCCAGTCGATCACCCGCCGCCACTCGCCCAGGCCCGGCAGGGTTGCCTCCAGCGCCACCCGGCCGCCTGGCTCCTTGCGGCCCTCGGCCAGGACCACCGTGTAGCCCCGCTGGCCCAGCGCCCGCGCCGCTTCCAGCCCGGCCGGACCCGCGCCCACCACCAGCACCTGCGCCTCGCTGCGCCGGGGCGCGATCCTCTCCGGGTGCCAGTCCCGCCGCCATTCTTCACCCATCGTGGGGTTCTGCGTACAGCGGATGGGCACGACCTTGTTGTCGCTGCTGGCGCAGATGTTGCAGCCAATGCACTCGCGGATGTCGTCGATGCGCCCTTCCCGGATCTTTTGCGGCAGGAAGGGATCGGCGATGGAAGGGCGGGCCGAGCCGATCATGTCCAGGACGCCGCGGCGGATGGCCGAGACCATGGCGTCCGGCGAGGTGTAGCGGCCCACCCCCACCACCGGCCTGGTGGTCAGCGTCTTGACGAAGCTGGTGTAGCGTTCCTGGTAGCCTTCTTTCTCGAAGCGGGAGGAGGCGGAATCGTTGCTCCACCCGCTGACGTTCACATCCCAGAGGTCGGGCAGCTCGGCCAGCAGGGCGACGATGTCGCGGCCTTCGCCGTCCCTGCTGATGCCATCTGACCCCAACAGCTCGTCCACCGCCAACCGCACGACGATCCCGCAGGCGTCGCCCACCGCCTCCCTGGTGTCCTCGATGATCTCACGGAAGAAGCGCACGCGGTTCTCCAGGCTGCCGCCGTACTCATCCGTGCGGTCGTTGTAGCGCCGCGACAGGAAGTGCATGGCCAGGCTGAGCCCGTGCCCTGCATAGCAGTAGACCAGGTCGAAGCCAATGCTCTTGGCGCGGAGGGCCGCGGCCCGGTGCCATTGGCGGACGCTGCGGATGTCCTCCTTGTCCATGCGCCGCGCCTGCACCGGCTCGTAGCCCGTCCCACCCACGACCCCCATGGCCCGCGGTCCCAGGGGCGGCATGCGGCTGTACAGGTTGGGAGCATCGACGCCGTTGTGAGTCAGCTCGATAGCAGCCAGGGCGCCGTGGCGATGGACGGCTTCCACCATGAGCTGCAGCGGCGGCAGGTCGGCGTCATCCCAGAGCCGGCCCTCGAAGTAAGGCGCCAGGTCGCTGCTGGGGTGGATCTCGACTTCTTCGGTGCAGACGACGCCCCAGCCGCCCTCGGCCTTGACCCCGCGCAGCGCCGCCAGCGCCTCCGGCATGCGGTAGCCCATGCCGGTGCAGTGGGGAACCTGGTAGAAGCGGTTGGGGGCGACGACCGGGCCGATGCGCACCGGCTCAAAGAGGATGTCAAAGCGGTTGTCCATGGCAGTCGAGCCTACCATCTCCCCCGCCCGGCGTCAATGCCTTTGTATGCAGCTTACCCCAGCGAACAGTGAAAAGGAAACGCCCAGATCATCGAGTAGGTGGCCTCTATTTCAGCTTACCCACCAAATCGATCAGATCCTCATAGTTGTACGGCGGTCGTCGATAGATGCCCAGTATCCAAATCCAGTGCGCTTCATCGTGGACCGCATAGACAGCACGCCAGCGATCGAGTCGGATGCGGCGGATCTCGTAACCAGGAGGCGCTGCCGATGCGTCGAGAACGAGCTCGCTGCTGCCGGCAGGTCGAGGATTAGCTGCCAATTCCTCCATGGCACGGCGCAATCGCTGACGAACGTTGCCCGGTAGGTCGTTCCTTGCCGCATGTACCTCGGGTTCAAGGAACAGATCGTAGCTCATTGCCAGTCGCCGGCAACATCCTGCCAACGCAGCGCCTGGGCATTGAGCGGTCCTTTGGCCAATCGGTCGCGCAGTGTCTCAACCAGTGCCCGATCTTCGGTATCCTCCAGAGCACTCAGGATACGGCTCCATAGAGCTGGATCTAGGACGACGGCGGTTACCTCGCCTTCCTGATCCACAGTGAATTGTACGCCCCTGGTCAATTCCGCGACGGTCATGATGTTCTCCTGGCGTGAAGCGTTGACGCCAACTTCTATTCTACCCCAACGCTCGTTTTGGCGTGAGTGTCCAGGTTACAAGGGATGTACGGCTGTCGCACTTTGCACAGGGTTATCATCGTCACGGCCGGAGCGCGATGCCAACCCGGAGATGACAGCCGGGCGCTCAGCGCGTACAATGCCCGTACCATGAGTCTCTTTCCCACCCATGCGCCTGAGCTGCGGCTGCGCAACGTGACCTTCGCCTGGGGGTCGCGCACCTACATCATGGGCATCATCAACGTGACGCCCGACAGCTTCTCCGGCGACGGGCTGGGGGGCGACGAAGCGGGCAGGGTGCAGGCCGCGGTCGCCCAGGGACAGCGAATGCTGGCCGAGGGCGCCGACCTCCTCGACGTGGGTGGCGAGAGCACGCGTCCGGGCTCAGAGCCTGTGACCGCCGAAGAGGAGCTGCGCCGGGTTGTGCCCGTGGTGGCGGCGCTGCGCCAGATCACCGGCGCGCCCATCTCGATCGATACCAGCAAGGCGGTGGTGGCGGCGGCGGCCCTGGAGGCGGGGGCTGACATCGTCAACGATGTCTGGGGTCTGCGCCTGGACCCAGACCTGGCCCGGGTCACGGCGGCGGCAGGAGCGCCGGTCGTGCTCATGCACAACCGGCTGACGCCCAAGGCGGCGCAGATCGACCCGGCGTTGGGGGGGCGCTATGTGGGTGTGCACTACGATGAGCTGATCGGCGACATCGTCCATGAGCTGGGCATCAGCCTGGACATCGCCCATCGCGCCGGGATTCCCGATGAGCGCATCTGGCTGGACCCCGGCGTGGGCTTTGGCAAGACGGTGGCGCAGAACCTGGAGTTGATCGACCGTCTGGGCGAGCTCCGGGCCCTGGGCTATCCTCTCCTGCTCGGCGCCAGCCGGAAGTCCTTCATCGGCTTCACGCTCAACCTGCCGCCGGACCAGCGCGCCGAAGGCACGGCCGCCATCACGGCCATCGGCATCAGCCGCGGCGCCGACATCGTGCGGGTGCACGATGTGTTGATCAACGCCCGCGTGGCGGCCATGACCGACGCCATCGTGCGCCGGCCGCGGGAGAGCCAGGCGTCATGAAGCGATTGGGTTGGCTGCTGCCCCTGGCGCTGGTGATGCTCGGCCTGCTTGCCGCCTGCATGCCGGGTAGGGGCGTGGAGACCGGGGGCGTGGAATCCACGCCCGTACTGGATCGGGCAGAGACCACGCCTGCGCAGAACCGGGGCGTGGGAACCACGCCCCTACCGGAGGTTGCGGCTGCCACGGCGACGCCCCTCCCCACCCAGACGCCTACGGCCACAGCCTCTCCCACCGTCACGCCGACGCCTACCATCACGCCGACATCCACACCCACTGCCGGGCCCACCCCTGACGGCGTTTTGCGGACGGCGCGTGTTCCCATCCTGATGTACCACTATATCTCCACGCCGCCGCCTGGCGCCGACATCTACCGCCAGGACCTCTCGCTGGCGCCGGAGGCTTTTACCGCCCAGCTTGACTACCTGGCGGCCCAGGGCTACACCACGATTCCGCTCAAGGACCTGCTCTCCTACCTGGCGACGGGCCGGCCGGAGCTGCCCGCCAAACCCATCATCCTCACCTTTGACGACGGTTACGAAGACAACTACCTGAATGCCTTCCCGGCCCTCAAGGCCCGCGGCATGACCGGGACCTTCTTCATCATCACCGATTTTGCCACCCAGAAGCGGGAGGGTTACGCCACCTGGGACCAGCTCGACGAAATGGTGGCGTCCGGCATGGAGATCGGCTCCCATAGCCGCGACCATCCCAACCTGGCAGGCAAGGATGTGGACTATCTCGTGTGGCAGGCCCTGGGCAGCAAGGAAACGATTGAGGCCAACACCGGCAGCCATCCCCACATCCTGGCCTATCCTGGCGGCACCTATGACAAGCTCACCATCGACGTCTTCCGTTCCGCCCACTACTGGGGCGCGGTGACGACGCAGCAGGGCGACCTCCAGCGCAGCGACCGGCTCTTTGAGCTGAAGCGCATCCGCATCCGCAATACCACCGACGTGCCCAAGCTCAAGGCGCTGCTGGCGTATCAGTGGGCGAAGTGAGAGCGGAGAACGGAGAACCGAGGACGGCTCAGAGGATGCCGTTGGCGCGGAGGGCCGCGATCTCGGCGCGGGTGTAGCCGAGCTCGATCAGGATCTCCCCGGTATGCTGGCCGAGCAGCGGCGGCGCGCTGCGGACGGTGGGCGGGGTTTCTGACAGGCGCGCCGGGGGACCGATCAGCGGCAGCTCGCCGATGGTGGGATGGAACACCCGGTGGATCAGGCCGCGCGCCTGCACCTGGGGATCGGCCAGAGCCTGCGGCAGGTCGTTGACCGGCCCGGCAGGGACTTCGGCTGCTGCCAGGACTGCCAGAAGGGCGCCGGTCTGGTGTTGGCGGAAGATGCCTGCCAGCAGCCCGACGAGCTCGTGCCTGTGCGCCAGGCGCTGCGGGTTGGTGGCGAAGCGGGCATCACCGGCCAGATCGGGACGCTCCAGGGCGGCGCACAGGCGCTGCCACTGCCCGTCGTTGCCGACGGCAAGGGCGATGGCGCCGTCGACCGTGTCGAACATCTGGTAGGGGACGATGGTGGGGTGGGCGTTGCCGTAGCGCTGCGGCGTTCGTCCGGTGACCAGGTAGGATTGGGCGACGTTGACGAGACCGGCAAGCTGGCTGTCGAGCAAAGCGACATCGATGGCCTGCCCCTCGCCGGTAAGGTGGCGGTGGTGCAGGGCGGCCAGAATGGCCACGGCGGCGTGCAGGCCCGTCATGACATCGGCCAGGGCCACCCCGACCTTGCTTGGGGGCCCCTCGACGGGGCCGGTGATGGACATCAGCCCGCTTTGCGCCTGGATGGCGAAGTCATAGCCAGGGTGTTCGGACAGGGGACCGGTCTGGCCGTAGCCGGTCAGCGAACAGTAGACGAGTCCAGGATTGACCCGGCGGAGCGCCTCGTAGCCGATGCCCCACTGATCGGCCTGCCCAGTGCGGAAGTTCTCGATCACCACATCCGCCCTGGCTGCAAGCCGGAGGATGATGCCGATGCCCTCTGGTCGCTTCAGATTGACGGTGAGAGACCGCTTGTTGCGGTTGATGGACAGGTAATAGGCGCTTTCGCCGCCCGCGTAGGGCGGGCCCCATTGCCTCGTCTCGTCGCCCTGGTCCGGGGCCTCAACCTTGATGACGTGGGCGCCGTAGTCGGCCAGCACCATCGTGCAGTACGGGCCTGCCAGAACACGCGACAGGTCAAGGACGTTGACGCCGGCGAGAGCAGCCCTTGTCTGTGGCTGGCCGGTCGAAGTGCTTTCGCCGCTCACTTCCGCCTGGTTTCCAGCGCTCACATGGTCAGCCCTGTCTTGTCGCGTTCCGCGGGTGGGAGTTTGGGGGCGCCGCTTCCCCGCTGCCAGGCATCGCACCAGGGGTCCGGGGGGATGGGCCGGTCATGGTGAGGCGAGGCTGGGTTCCGACAGAACGAGTGGAGACGGGTGACCTGCCCGTCGCCGTTGCTGCGGAAGACCTCCGCAAAGGCGCACGAGTAGCAGTCGTTGCCCCGCAGCCTGAGCCAGGTGCGCTGGAGACCGTTCATCGTATCCGGGCGGCTTTCATCGCCAGGGGTCTGTGCTCCAGGCCGGAACGAGCTCGCCGCTGGCTTCCGGCGCCGCGGCCACATCACCAGGCAGGCCGATGATGACGTTGTCGCCGCCCGCCATGCGCATGAGCGCCAATCGGGCATCCTTGATGGCCTGAGACAGGCGGCGGCCGCTGTAGATGCTGGCGAACGTGGATACGGCCGACCTGGCGTCGAGGTCAAGGTGGTAGAGGTCCCGGAGCTCTTCGCGGTGCTGGCAAATCCACAGGTAGAGGTCGGCCTCCGTCCGGCCGGGGAATGCCCGCAGCAGGCCGGAGTCGCGGATCTCGGTCGTCAGCGGTACGTAGACGTTTTCGTACCAACTGCGGACGGCTTCCTCGTTGGGAATCTCCCGTCCTTCCGCCTCGCCCATGTACCAGCGATGGACCTCGATCTGTTCATCGAACTGGAAATAGCGCCCCGGCTCGGTCAGGCGGAACTCAGCCTCAGGGTAGTACTCGGCGAGGTGGGTTCGCTCAAGGAACAGCCGGTGGCTGGCCTCCGTCAGCCAGGCGCTCAGTTCGGCGGCGCTGTCTGCCTCCACCGGAAAGGGTACGTCCATCGGCGTGACGTAGGCTTCAATCGTCTTGTCGCCGCGGGTGCGCGCCACCGAGACGCGATGATTGCCATCGCGCACGAAGTAGAGCTCGCCCACCTGGTAGAGCTCGACGGGGGGCACGCCGGTCATACTGTTCATGGCGGCATCCACACGTCGCCAACGGTCGCGCAGGGCATCGTTGCGCGGAAGGAAAGCCTGGGTGAAGTCGCGATAGCGGCCGACGCTGCCTACGATCTTGTCGAGGGGCACGTCCTGCGGGGTGGGCAAGGTGACGCCATCGCGGCCCTGCAGAATGGACCGCACCTCTTCATAGCTGAGAAGATCATCGCTGCGTCCCATCAACCGCGCCCACCAATCCTGCAGCAGGGCCTGCATGTGGGCACGGCGGAAGCGTTCCGAGGCTTCGATCAAGTTCTTTGACTGGAGTTCTTCTATCATTTTCTTTGCTCTTTCGATCGCGCCCGCACAAGCAAGCTTCCGATCTGTCAACCCATTGTGCTCCCATGTGCCCGGCAGCGGCGGTAAGGGCGATACCCGTTTACACTGCTTTGTGTAAGTTTAACAATAACTAGCCGGGGCTTTCCCGGACCTGCACCAGGGCGCCGCTGCGCCGCGGGTCTCCGGCGCCCGCCAGTCCCTCATGGTCGTGACCTACTGTGTGCACGCCGCCGAAGTACATGTGGCGGTCAGGCCAGCTCACGACCTCGTAGCCCCAACGCCGCAGCCAGCCCACCGCTCGTGGGCGCAAGGGCGCTGCCTCCACCTGCAGCACCCCCTCTTCGAAGTGGCAGCGCGGCGCCGCAACCGCCGTCGGCGGGTCCAGGCCGTGATCCAGGATGTTGAGCAGGACCTGGAGGATGGCGGTGCGGAGGCGGTTGGATCCTCCCGAACCCAGCGCCAACACCGGCTGATCGTTGGCCAGGACCAGCGTGGGCGCCATCATCGAGCCAATGCGGGCGCCCGGCACGCCGCGGTGGAAGCCCTGCGGGTGCAGATCGGCTTCGCCCAGGATGTTGTTGAGGATGATGCCCGTCCCCGGCACCACGAAGCCGGCGCCTTCGCCCGCGGTCGTGGTCAGGGACACCACGGTGCCTTCGCCGTCGAGAACACTGATGTGGCTGGTATGGTTGGGCGTGCGCGGGGCAGGCGGGTCCGATTCGCTGCGGCCGGCATCCTTCGACAGACGCTGCGCCAGCTCGCGGGCATGGACGGCGACGAAGTCCGCCGCCAGGAAGCGCTGCGCGTCGCCCTCTTGTTCGAGCGCCGGCCGCGCCAGGTTGGTCTGGCGCATGACCTCGGCCAGCAGCCGCAGGCGGCGAGCGCTGCCGGGGGGCTGAGCGTTGGGGCCGTAGGCCTCAAGCAAGGCCAGGGAGAAGGCAATGAGGGCGCCGCCTCGCGAAGGAGAGGAATTGGTGAAGACGTCGAAGCCCCGGTAGCGGCGGTGCAGCGGCTCCCGCACCAGCACCTCGTAGGATGCCAGGTCGGCGGCGGTGAGCAGCCCGCCCTGGTCGCGCTGGTCGGCGAGAATCCGCTTTGCGATGTCGCCCCGGTAGAGCAGGTCGGGACCTTCGCGCCCCAATGCGGCCAGCGTGGCGGCAAGGTCCGGGTTGCGGTGGACGTGCGCGGCGTCCAGGAAGTGGTCGGGAGCGCCGAAGAGCGCCGCCACCTCCGGTGTGTCGCCGACAATCGGCGCCAGGATGCCCCCCACAAGGGCGTTGAACGGTCCCAGGGGCAGACCCCTCTGCGCCAGATCGATGGCCGGTTCCAGGACCGTCGCCAGGGGCAGGCGCCCGGCATCGGCGTGCAGGCGGCAGAGCCCGGCGGCGTTGCCGGGCACGGCCACACTGCCGCGGCCGATGTGGAACTCCTGGCGCGCCGTGCCGAAATCGGCGTACACGGCCTTGAAGTCCAGGTGCGCCGGCGGTGCGCCGTCCAATCCCGGAAAGGCGCAGAAGAAATCGTAGACCCGCGGGCGCCCGCTGCCCGCGCGGTGGAGCAGGGCGTACCCGCCCCCGCCCAGCGAGACAAGGGAGGGTTCGGCGACGAAGCTGGCGAAGGCTGCCGCCACCGCCGCATCGACGGCATTGCCGCCCGCCTCCAGCATGGCCGCGCCGGCGGCCGCGGTGTCCTGCCTCCCGGCGGCGATGATTCCAGGGGTCATGCGTGTTGCGTCAAGGACGGAGCGTACGGTCGTCGAGTCTCTGGTAGGCGAGCCAGAGACGGTAGAACTGGTTGGCAGGATCGGCGCGGTAGGCGTCGGCATCGATGGCAAGCACAGGATGCTCGCTGCCGCCGCTGCTTCGCAGGCTGGCAGCAAGCTCCTTTTCGGCGCCATCGGCGCGGAGCAGCCCAGTGAAGCGGCGCCAGGGTGAATGATCGTAGGGAGGCTTGTTCCAGCCGCTCTCGGCGATGTCCGCCCAACGCCACAGCCAGAGCTGGGGACAATCACGCTGGCGGGCCAGGGCGATGACATCCGCCAGGTAGGCGGCGGCGTCCTCCTCGCTGGCGTAGTAGATGCTGTCGTGAGCGGCCGAGGGTTCCCCCGGTGCGGTCGTGGGAAGTCCGGCCAGGTGCAAAGCCACCGGCTGCCCGGCCAGGGCGGACGCCAGGTCGAGGGCAAAGGCGATCCAGCGGGCGCTGAGCGGCAGGCGGCGGCGGTCGCTGGCAAATGTGGCCGCGCTCAGGCTGGGTTGGGCGCCGGCCGCGGCGATGTCGCCGGGCCAGATCGACGTGCCAGTCTCCAGCGCGTCAAGGGCCAGGAGAAAGGTGCAGGGCAGCTTGCCCCCGGCAGGGCGCAGGCCCTCCAGGGTTGTTCCCAGCCATCCCAGCACCGTTTCGCGGGTGCTGGCGGCGGCAAGCCGTCCGAAGCCCGGCAGTGGCTCCCAGCCGAGAAGGGCCGGGTGGTCGGCGTAGGCTGCGACCAGCTCACGGATGAGCAGCTCCCGCGCCGCCAGCATGCGCGGGTCCGTGAAGGGGTGGCGCAGCCGACCCCAGCGTGCCCAGGCGCCGTTGACCAGCAGCGGCCAGTTCGGCGGCAGCGGCGCCGGCAAGACGCCCCAGTCCGGCCACCAGAGGGCGCCATCCCACATCCCCGCCCACAGGCCGGCGGTCACCTGCAGGCCCGCCTCCTGGGCGGCTTCCAGGAAGCCGCCGAAGCGGTCAAACGCGCGCGGGCTGACGCGGTCGGGGCGCGGCTGGAAATCGCCCCAGAACAGCGGCACCCGCACCGCCTGGAAGCCCAGGGCGGCAATATGGGCCAGATCCTCCTGCACCTCGCCCGGATCGAACTCGCGCCAAAGGGCCGGACCCGTACGGCGGGGTAGATAGCCGATGCCGAGGAGCATTGCGGGAGGGAGAGATCAGTCGACAGTCGTCAGTAGTCAGAGGAAGCGCTGGAGGTGGGCGGCCCAGCCCTCGACCACCCGGGGCTCCGGCGCGCTGGCATCAAGGCGCAGGCCAAAGACGCGGCCGAGCCGGCGCAGCGTGGCTTGGGCGCCGCTGACGTCGTAGCCGGCGGCAGCGCTGTCGAGGATGCCGGAGGCCAGGTCCTCAAGGGCCAGCAGCGCCTTGGGGGCGTCGAGGTCGTTCTCCATGTCGGCTTCAAAGCAAGCGGGGTAGGCGGCAAACGCTTCCCCGGCCTCGCCGGTGAGGGGTTTCATCCCCCCGGGGGCGGCGACAGCACGGCCCAGGTGCGCCGCCAGCTCCGCCGCCTCCTGCAGCCTCCCCTCGTCGTAGAACCAGGACTGGCGGTAATGGTGCATGGCCAGGTAGACGCGCAGCGCGTCGGGCGTATAGGTCTTGAGCAAGTCGCGGGCCATGACCAGGTTGCCCAGGGACTTGCTCATCTTCTCGCCATCGTGGAAGACCATGGCCGCATGCATCCAGAAACGCACAAAAGGCTGGCCGGTGATGGGCTCCACCTGGGCGATCTCGCATTCGTGATGCGGGAAGATGAGGTCGCCGCCGCCGCCGTGGATGTCCACGGTGGTGTCCAGGAACTGGGTGGACATGGTGGAGCACTCGATGTGCCAGCCGGGGCGGCCCGGTCCCCAGGGGCTTTCCCAGGCCGGTTCGCCCGGCTGTTGGGCCTGCCAGAGCACAAAGTCAAGAGGGTCCCGCTTGCGGGGGTCGTCGGGCCGGTTGCCGCGCTGGTTGGCGATGGCGAGCATGTCGGCGCGCGGCAGATGGCTCAGTTGGCCGAAGGCCGGCCAGTCGTCCACGTGAAAGAAGACGCTGCCCTGGGATTCGTAGGCGACGCCGGCGGCGATCAACTGCTGGACGCTGGCGACGATCTCGGGGATCACGTCCGTGGCTCGCGGATAGTAGTCGGGCGGGCGGACGTTCAGCGTCTGCAGGTCCTGCATGAAGTGGACCGTCCAGCGATTGCCCAGCGCCTGCCAGTCCTCACCCACTTCCCGACCCTTGCGCAGGATATCGTCGTCGATGTCGGTGACGTTCTGGGCGTAGCGGACGCGCAGACCCTTGTGTTCCAGGTAGCGGATCAGCACGTCGAACACGGTGTAAGTGAAGGCGTGGCCGAGGTGCGTCGTGTCGTAGGGCGTGATGCCGCAGACATAGACGGTGACGGCGTCCCCGTGGGGCGTAAAGGGCTCGATGGTTCGGGTCAGAGCGTTATAGAGGTGCATGGCAATTCGCAGGGTTGGAGCCGGAATAGGTTGGCGGCGCCGTTTGGCCTTTCCGGCCCGTTGGCTGCCCCAGGCGCGGGATCGGCGGGTTAGCCGCGGCCACATGATACCCTTGCGCCTGTGCAGGGCCAAGTAGGCGGAGCGAAACAAACCCGCCGGCGTCTTCCTGCGCCAAAGGGCGCATCAAAGCGCATCTGGGCGCGCAAACAAAACGCCCCGGCTGCAAGGCCGGGGCGTTCGGGAGGGGAGCAGTTTGAGTCGGGCGTGGTTGTCAGGCAGCCTTCTTGACGGACACCTTCTTGTCCAGCTCGGCAACCTTGGCCGTCAAGGCGCCGACCTTGTCGTTCAGGCCTTCGAGGTCGCTCTTGCTGGGGATGTTCATGCGCTGCATGACGGCCGTGATGCGCTGATCGACCATGCCCTCCAGCTTCTCCTCGGCCTTGGTGACATCTTCCTTGCCCTGGTTGAAGAGGTCGTGCCACATCTTCTGCAGGTCCTTCGCCGCCACCTCGCCCTTTTCGACCAGGCGATCCATCATGGTTTCGGTCTTTTCCTTGCTGACGGCGACGGCGCCGAGGCCGACGAGCACGCCGCTGTGGGCGGTCTTCACCACGACGTTGTCAGTTGCTGCCTTTTCGACGGTCTTGGCGGTATCCATGACCTGAGTCTTGACGTCCATTGTTTGGGTGTTCTCCTGCCCCGATGTGCGGGGCGCTGTAAGCGGGGGCGCTACGGATGGTAGGAATGAAAGCGATGACGCGCTGCGTTATCTGACCGCATTATGACGCATCGCGTCATGCTTGTCAAGCCCTTTCCGTATGAGTTTCATAGGAGGATCGGACGCCACCCATCCTTCCAAGCGACAGCCGGTACAGCCCGTAGTCGGCGGTGTTGCCGAGCAGGTTGCCGATGCGGATCGAGCACAGCGCCAGCTCGATGGCTTCGACGGCAGCGGGACCGTAGATCGCCGCCAGGCGCTCACGCGCGACCGGATCAGGCCGGGCATCAGCGCTGGCCCAATGCTGAGCGTAGAGCAGCGCAGGTAGCTCCTCATCGGGGCAGTCATGGAACGCGCCTTCCCCCAATGCCCTGATCTCGGCCGGTGTGAGCCCCTCGCGCAGCGCCACGCGAGCGTGGAAGTAGGAGCAATAGCGGCAGCCGTTGACCGCGGTCACCGCCAGCATCAGCCGCTCGCGGAAGGCGGATGAGAGGCGTCTTCCCCCGCCCATCGCCTTGAGCGCCTTGCGGTGCGCCAGCACGGCGCGCACGTCGGCGACAAGCTCAGCAGGGCGGTGGTAGTGGCGGCGGCGAAAGGGTGGCATGGGTCAATCCACAGATGTCACAGATAGGCGCAGATAGAAAGCAGGAAGACATCTGCGTTCCTCTGCGTCATCTGCGGAGGAAATGGAGCCTCGGTCGTCAACGGTCGGCTGTCCGTCGTCTCACCGGACCGGAAAGGCCGCCACGAACTCGCCCTTCAGCTTGCGGTGGCCGGTCTGGTCGGCTGCCTCCACCTCGCAGCGCAGGCGCGGCTCGCCGTCCACCACCAACTTTTCCAGCACCTTGCCGGTGATGGTGATGGCGTCGCCGGGACGGCTGATGCCGGTGAAGCGCACGCCGAACGACCGCACCTGCTCCGGCCGCACCCAGCGGGTGATCATCTCCGCCGCAAAGCCCATGATCAGCATGCCGTGGGCAATCACACCGCCGTTGCCGGCGTCCACGCCCGCCTGGTGCACGGTGTGGATGGGGTTGAAGTCGCCGGAGGCGCCGCTGTAGCGCACCAACTGCACCTCGGTGATCGGCGGCTTTGCCAGCGGCGGCAGCGCCTCACCGACCTGGATAGAGTTGAAATCTTGGCCAATCATGGTTTTTGTCACTCCCTCACCACCATCGTGGCGCGGGCGATGACCACTGTTTCCCCGCGCTGGTTGCGGTAGGTGGCCTGGGTGCGGACCATGTCCATGGCGCCGGAGCTGCCTTCCTTGCGCTCGATGCTCAGGATTTCCAGCTCGCCGGTGATGTCGTCGCCGGGGTGGAGCAGGGCATGGTACTCGTACTGCTCTTCGCCGTGCAGGATGCGGAGGACGTTGGCGCCCATCTCCTGCAGCAGCGCTCGTGTTTCCGCGCCGGCAGCGCTGCCTCCCCAGAAGCGGAAGAGGCTGGGGAAGGTGAGGGGCGCCACCAGGTCAGGATAGCCTGCCGCCTGGGCCGCTGCCTTGTCGGTGAAGAGGGGGTTGTCGTCGCCCAGGGCCAGCGCCAGCTCGCGTATCTTGCTGGCATCGACCTGGTAGCGGATCAAGGGCAGTTTCTTGCCCACATAGCTTCGGTCAAGCATAGGGCCTCGGAGAAATGCGGATGGAGAAATGCGAAATGCGGATTGCGAATTGCGGATGGAAAAATCCGCAATTCGCAATCCGCAATCCGCCATTCTAGATCACGGTCGGCGGCTGGTATTCGCCCCAGACCTCGCGCAGGAGACCGCAGATCTCGCCCAGGGTAGCGTAGGCGCGGACGGCATCGAGGATGGGGGGCATGAGATTGCGGGCGGGGTCGGCGGGCGCGGCGGCGACTTCCCGCAGCGCCGCCAGGGCCTGGTCGACGGCGGCGGGGTCGCGGCGGCCGCGCACCTGGGCCAGCCGTTCGTTCTGGACGCGGTAGGTTTCCGGGTCGGGGCGGAAGATGCCCACCGGGCGCTGCTCGCCGGGCGCCTGGTACTTGTTGACGCCCACGATGATCACCTCCCCCGACTCCACCGCCTGCTGCTTCTGCCAGGCGCTGTCGGCGATCTGCTGCTGCATCCAGCCGCTCTCGATCGCCTTGACCGCGCCGCCCATCGCCTTCACCTGGTCGATCAAGGTCCGCGCCTCCGCTTCCAGGCGGTCGGTCAGGGCTTCCACGTAGTAGGAGCCGGCGAGGGGGTCGATGACCTCGGTGACGCCGATCTCGTGGGCAATGATCTGCTGGGTGCGCAGGGCGGTGGCCTGGGCCTCCTCGGTGGGCAGGGCCAAGGCCTCGTCATAGCAGCTCAGGGCCATGCTCTGGATGCCGCCGAGGACGCTGGCCAGGGCCTGGAAGCCGGCGCGGGCGATGTTGTTGAGCGGCTGCTGGGCCGTGAGCGTGGCGCCGCCGGTCTGGATGTGGGTGCGCAGCATCATGCTGGCCGCCCTGCGGGCGCCGTACTCTTCCTTCAGGATCGTGGCCCACAGCCGCCGCAGGGCCCGGTACTTGGCCGCTTCCCCGAAGAAGTCGTTCTGCGTGTTGAAGATCCAGGAGATGCGGGGGGCGAACTCGTCGATGTCGATGCCCCGCGCCAGGACGGCGTCCATGTAGGTGAGGGCGTTGGCGATGGCGAAGGCCATTTCCTGGGCGGCGGTGCTGCCGGCGTCGCGGATGTGGTAGCCGCTGACGCTGATGGCGTTCCACTTGGGCACGCTGCGGGCGCAGTAGGCGATGGTGTCGGCGGCAAGGCGCACGCTGGGCTCGGGTGGGTAGATGTAGGTGCCGCGGGCGACGTATTCCTTGAGGATGTCGTTCTGGATCGTGCCCGTCAGCTTGCTGGCTGGGACCCCCCGTTTTTCGCCGGTGGCGATGACCATGGCCAGCAGCACCGAGGCCGGGGCGTTGATCGTCATGCTGATGCTGACCCGGTCCAGGGGGATGCCGTCGAGCAGGCTCTCCATGTCGGCCAGGGAATCGATGGCGACGCCCGCCTGCCCCACCTCACCGGCGGCGCGGGGATCGTCGCTGTCGTAGCCGATCTGCGTCGCCAGGTCGAAGGCGACGCTCAGACCGGTCTGCCCCTGGCCCAGGAGGTAGCGGAAGCGTTCGTTGGCCTCGGCGGCGGTGCCGTAGCCGGCGTACTGGCGCATGGTCCAGAACCGGCTGCGGTACATGGTGGGCTGCACCCCGCGTGTGAAGGGGTATTGGCCCGGGAAGCCAAGCTGCTCCAGGTACCAGGCCTGGACGTCCGCGTCCGCCGGCTGCGCGCCGGCGTCCAGGGGCGTGAAGAGCCGCTGGTGGGCCAGGGCCTCGGGCCGTTCCGGCGCCCGTTCCACCGACTGGGCCAAGTCGGTCTTTTCCCAGGTTGTGAGCCGTTCTTCTAGTGTGAGCGTCATGTTCGCTTCTAACCGGGAGCGAATGCCATCCGGACTACCACAATCGAGTGCAGCGGGCTACTGAGAGGGCAGCAGCTCAAGCATCGCGCAGTGGCGCGGACGCACCGCTGCGAAGTGCCGCCAATCAAGAGTGAGGATGATGCGAATGCGAAGTCGTTCAGCCAGAGCCATGAGAGTGGCATCAACGAAGTCAAGCCTCATGGTTCCGTACTGTTCCAGTATCTCGGTCGTGCGCAGCAGGTCGGCCTGTTCAAGTGCCTCGATCGTCCATCCTGGCTGCGACATCTGCCGCGCAAATTCACGCATGGCTGGGTGTCCAAGGCGACTGTCAATGAGATAGGCTGCTTCGGGTAGCACTGTTTGGGGGACGACCAAGCGCTCACGAGTTGTCTGAGCAACTGCGTAGCACGCCGCGTGGGATCTGTCGTTCCGGTTGGCCAATGCGAACAAGAAGCTCGTGTCAACCAGCACGCTCATCGCCGACACTCCATCCGTAGATAGGATCAACGGCTGTCTGGAGAGCCTCTTCATCCTTACCGTCAGACATGTCGGTCATCTCCGCGCTTGCGCCCAGGCCTGCCAATCGCAGAAGTGGATTGTCAGGTTGGGCCAGCTTGTGCTGTTCGACCACGTACGTGGCAAGGGCTTCCCGGATCACGCTGGCCATCGAAGTCCCCTGCTGCTGTGCTACTTGCTGGAGGTCGTAAAGCAATTCTTCTTCGACCATAATGGTTGTGCGTTTCATCTATTGCCTCTCAAGATGCAAGAAGTTATGCTTATGATAGCATAACTATCTTGGAGGGTCAACGGATGCTGGCCGGGTATGGCCGGGGAAACGCGCAACCTGAATCAGGATCCTTTCGTCCGGTTGGCGACGATCTTGACGAACGAGCGCCCGCGCAGCTCTTCCATCGTGATGCCGGTGGCAAGGGCCTCGTCGGTGGTGAGGGCGCCGCAAGCGATGCCGCGCAGGAAGAAGTTGAGCAGGCCCTGACCCGTGGCGGCGTCGTCGAAGGTGTTGCCCACGAGCGTGGCCTGCGCCGCCTTCTGGATGAAGGCGTTGAGGCGGTTGGAGGCGTCGGCCAGGCTTTCCAGGAAGAAGTGGTAGACGGCGGCGTAGCGGATGGGGAGCTGCCCGGGGTTCAGGTCCCAGCCCTGGTAGTAGGCATGGCGCAGGGAGTGGGCGATGTTGTCGTAGTGCAGCCGCCAACCGTAGTGCACGGTGTCCAGGTTCTCCTGGACCTGTTGGGCGCTGAGGGGTTTGTCGGCTGTGGCCCGGTGAGGGGCAATGGGCATGACGGTGGTGGCGCCGTCGGCGATGCTGACGCCGGTTCCGGCCAGACTGACCTGGAGGACGTGGCGGGCAAAATCGGCGGCGGGATGGGTATGGGTCTGGTAGTGGGCGGTGATGTTGCACAGCGCCGTGTAGTCATAGGTGCCGTAGGCGCACGAGCGCACGCGGCCGCCGCCCGCCCGCACCAGCGCATTGACGGTGTTTTCGCCCTTGTCGTTGATGATGGCCTGCGGCGTTTCGATCATGAGGTCCATGCCTACGGCCCGGCGAGGGATGCCCAGCTTCTCTTCCAGCAGGTCCAGCAGATCCGCCAGGGCGATGACCTGTTCGGGGATGGTGACTTTGGGCAGGGTGACGACAAACTCCGGCGGCACGCGGCCCCCGGTCTGGGCAGCCAGCGAGCTCAGCACCAGGTCGAGCGTGCGCTCGGCGCGGTCGTAGCATTCATGCGAAAAGGACTTGATGCGGAAGCCGATGAAGGGGGGAAGATTGCCCTGGGCCATGCCCGCGGCCAGCTCTTGCCCTACCTTGGCGGCGTCGGCATCCTCTTCGGCATCGGGGCGGTTGCCGTAGCCGTCCTCGAAGTCGATGCGCATGTCCTCGATGGGTTCGTGCTCGAGCTTGTGGCGGACGCGGGTGTAGATCGTGTAGGCCATCCACGCCGGCTCGTTGGCCTGTTTGACCGCTTCCGGATCGGTGCGCAGCGCATCCTCAAGCCGGCGAATGCCAGCCTCGCGGTCAGGCAGCAGCTCGTGCCCGCTCATGCCCAGGATCTTGGCGAAGATGGCGAAGTTGGGCGCGTAGTCGTCCAGGCTGCGCAGGCCCAGCTTGCCCATCTTGGCGGGCGTGTCGGCTTTGAACAGGTGGGCGCCGCCGTACAGGGTGTGGACGGGCTGGCGGCCCACAGCGTCGCCGGGATAGGCGGCGGCGAAGCGGTCGTTGGCCGCCACCATGCGCTGCCGGATGGGGGCCACGAGGTCGGGAGGAAGGGTGAGGGTCATGAGGGCATCTCCGGACTGCACACGATGCTGGACACATCACGTACTCCGTACTGCGTCATACGTAATGCGTGTTACGATTCAAGTAGTCGTTTGGCAATCACGCTTGCCTGGATCTCGCTGGTGCCTTCGAAGACGCGGAAGACACGGCCATCGCGCCAGAAGCGTGAAACGGGGTATTCGAGGGCATAGCCATAGCCGCCGTGGATCTGCAGGGCCTCGCTGGTGACGTATTCCACCATATCGGCGCAGTAGAGCTTGGCCATGCCTGCCTCATGGTCACAGCGCTTTCCCTGGTCCTTCATGCGGGCAGCGTAGTAAGTCAGTTGGCGTCCGGCCTCCAGCTTGGTGGCCATGTAGGCCAGCTTGTGCTCGATCACCTGGAACTCGCTGATCTTCCGGCCAAACTGCTCGCGCTCTTTGGAATAGCGGATGGCGGCCTCGAGGGCCGCCTGGGCCACGCCCACGGCGCGGGCCGCAGTCTGGATGCGGGCCACTTCGTACACCCCCATCAACTGGTAGAAGCCTCTGCCTTCGACGCCGCCAATCAGGTTGCCGGCGGGCACCTCGAAATCGCTGAAGCTGAGGGAGAAGGACTTCATGCCGTGGTAGCCGATGGTGGGGATGCGCTCGCCGGTCAGGTGCGGCGGCACGAACTCGTTGCCCGGCTTCTTCTCGACCACGAGCATGCTCAGGCCCTTATGGCGTTTCTTGGCATCGGGGTCGGTGCGGGCCAGCACCGTCATCAGGTGGGCGCGGTTGGCAAAGGTGATCCACGTCTTCTGGCCGTTGAGCACGTAGTTGCCGGCATCGTTCTTGGCGGCCCGCAGTTGCATCGCCGCCGTGTCGGAGCCGACATTGGGCTCGGTGAAGGCGGCGGCGGGCAGTATCTCGCCGGCGGCGATGCCCGGCAGCCAGCGTTCCTTCTGCTCCTCGGTGCCGCCGCTCAGGATCAGGCCGCCCGCAATCAGCATGCGGGTCATCACCGAGCCAACCGACAGCCAGGCTTTGCTGAGCTCCTCGGTGACGATGGCCACGGACAGGTTGTCCATGCCCAGGCCGCCGTACTGTTCCGGGATGGCCATGGCGAAGTAGCCGAGATCGGCCATCTGCCGGATGATGTCCATGGGGATCTCGGCCTGCTCGTTATAGAGGTCCTGGGCGATGGGCGCCACCGTTTTCTCGGCGAAGCGCCTGGTTTCCCGGCGAAGGACTTCATGTTCTGCGGTAAGGATGCTCATAGCGGGAACCTTTGTCGGGTGCGGGTGGTGGGGTGGGGCGTGGAGACCACACCCCTACGGGATGGGTGCGGGGGTCAGATCGGATCGGCGCCGAAATAGCCCAGGGCGGTTTCGTCCTCGATCGTTTCGATGCCGCCCACGGTCTGGCGCACGATATCCGTCATGCTGACGACGCCGACGGGATAGGGCCGGAAGTTGCGCATCTCCGCAACCACCAGGCGGTGGATGTGGTTGCGGGTCATCAGGGTGATGGCGTGGCTGAGCTTGGCGTCGGGAGCGCAGGTGACGACGTTGGCCGTGAGGATGTCAGCCGCCCGGAGCGCCGCTACCTGCTCGGCGGTTCGTCCCTGCCGGGCGATCACCAGGTCGGTCTGCGAGACAATGCCCTGCAGGTAGCCGTCGCGATCGACGACCACCACGGCGCTGATGTGGTTGGCGAGCATCCGGTGCGCCACCTCCGCCACCGAGGTCTCGGACCAACAGCTCACCACCCCGTGGTGCATGATGTCGCGCACAACGCTTTCGTCGGGCGAAAGGATGTGACTCGGCTTGAACGACGGCGGCACCATCCTGGAGGGGCGGGGCGGCGTCGGCTCGTAGACGTCATCCAGGCCTTCCAGCTCAGGGTTCTCCTCGGCGGCGCTGGGCTGCACGAGCCCGAAATTGATGACATCGGTCATGCTGATGATGCCGATCGGCCACAGCTTGCCCTGGCGCTCGTCGGCCACCACCACGCGGTGGATGCGGTTGCGGGTCATGAGCGTGACGGCTTCGGAGACACTGGCGCCGGGCCGGCAGGTGATCAGCTTGCGCGTCATCACGTCTGCTGCCTTGACCGCGGCCAGTTGCTCCAGCGAGCGGCCCTGGCGGGCGAGGACGACGTCGGTCTGCGAGATCAGACCCACGGCATAGCCGGCCTCATCGGTGACGACAATGGCGTGGATGCGGTACTTGCCCATACGGCGGGCCACCTCGTCAACGGTGGTCGCGCCGCTGACGGTAATCGCCCCGTAGTGCATCAGCTCGCGCACCGTCTTGATGTCCAGCATAGTGGGGCCGGCAGCTTCCGGCTCCGGCAGTCCCTGCACCGGGGCGCGATAGAAGTCGTGCCGGGCGCTGGGCACAGGGGCATGCAGGTGATGGGCGGCCGGTTCGGCGGCGGAGGCCCCCAGGCCGGTGGCCGGCGCGCCGATGAGCACGCCCATGTTGCCGTAGGGGTGCTGGTTGTCGTACATCAACTGGTGGGACAGGGGCAGCTCGTCCCACGTGAAGGTGCGGGACAGACAGGGATCGACCTTGCCAGCGATGACCAGGTCATTGATGCCCTTGGCCTGGCTGTCATTGGCGAAGTGCGAGCCCTGGAGACGCTTCTGGCGCATCCAGAGGTAGCGCAGGTCCACGGTGGCGTTGTAGCCGGTGGTGCCGGCGCAAATGACAACCATGCCGCCCGCGTCGCAGACGAAGATGGAGGTGGGAATGGTGGATTCGCCGGGATGCTCGAAGACGATGCGGGGGTTTCTGCGCTCGCCCAGCACATCCCAAAAGGCCTTGCCGAACTTCCGCACCCCCTTCATCCAGTCGGCGTAGCCGACCGAATCCTTCCAATGCGGCAGCATTCCCCAGTGGTCGAAGCTTTTGCGGTTCAGGCTGCCCACAGCTCCCAGGCTGGCGCAGTAGTCGAACTTCTCGTCATCGCTGACTACGGCCACCGCCTTGGCGCCGGCAGCAGCGCAGATCTGGATGGCCATTGAGCCCAGCCCGCCGGCCCCGCCCCAGACCAGGACGACGTCATCCTTGCGGAGAGCATGCTCGCCCCAGTTGTAGAGCATGCGGTAGGCGGTGGCGCCTACCAGCATGTAGGCGGCAGCCTCTTCCCAGGTCAAGTGCTTTGGCTTGGGCAGGCACTGGTGGTCCTGGACGCGGCTGAACTGGGCGAAACTCCCGTAGTTGGTTTCGTAACCCCAGATGCGGAAGGAGGAGCTGTACATGGGGTCCTCACCGGCGAGCACCTCCGGGGCGTTCTGGTCCCATGTCCCGCAGTGGATGACGACCTCGTCGCCCACCTTGACGTTCTTTACCTTGCTTCCCACCTTGTAGACGATGCCGCTGGCATCGCTGCCGCCGATGTGGAAAGCTTCTTTCTCCCCTGCCTTCTGTCTCGCCTCGATCACGTTGACCGGCACGCCCAACCCTGCCCAGACGTTGTTGTAGTTGACGCCTGCGGCCATGACGTAGACCAGGACCTCGTCATCGGCGATGGTCGGCGTTTCGACCACTTCCACCCGAAAAGCTTGCAGCGGTGGGCCGAAACGCTCGGGCCGGACCAGCCAGGCATACATCTGCGGCGGTACATAGCCCACGGGTGGTTGTTCACCCACCGGGTATAGCTCCTTGAGCTGGGATGGTTCAGCTTTGTCCAAGGTTGTCATGGGCGCCCTCCTGAAGAAACACTGGGAGTGGATGGTCACGCCGGGTCAGCGGGAGGAGCCTGCTTGCGGCTCCTGCATCTGATCCTATGGGGTTTTGGAGCAGCTTCGCTCAGCAGGCGTGCAGGTCCAACGCACACCGTACACGCAGCCGGGGTCATGACGCATTGTGTCATACTTGTGGGCGGAATGCAAGTTCCTGGCGCGAAAGCGGGTCATGATCTTGCACCGCACCGGCGCTTTTGGCGGTGATGCAGCCTCTATTCCATCCGTTTTTGGGGCTTTCCGGGCATTCCGGCGCCGCAGCAGACAATTGACACAGTGCGTCATGAGTCCTATACTGCATCACGGCAACCGTCTTCTTCTGTCCTTTTTCCCTTCCGGGAGGTCGTTGTGAGAGACGTCTACATGATCGGTGTGGGGCAAATCCCCGTCACCAAGGGGCTGGATCAGCCGATCCGCGAGATGGCGGCGACTGCGATCAAGGCGGCGATGAACGACGTCGAGGCGCCTGCGGACTCCACTGCGGTGCAGGCTGTGTATACCGGAAACATGCTGTCAGGCATGTTGTCGCATCAGCAGCACCTGGGCGCGCTGGTGGCGGATGCAGCCGGGCTGCGCGGTGTCGAAGCGGCCACGGCTGAGGCGGCGTGCGGCTCGGGGGCGGCGGCGATGCGCTGGGGGTACATGGCCATCGCCAGCGGCGCCTACGATGTGGTGGTCGTGTGTGGGGTTGAGAAGATGACCCATACCGATCGCTACGAGACCACCCGCGCCTTGGCCACGGCTTCGGACTGGCCCAACGAGGGTGCGCACGGTCACAGCTTCGTATCTCTCAATGCCGTGATCATGCAGGAGTACCTCCAGCACTATTGGGTCAACCGCTCTCTGTTCGCTGCCTTTGCCATCAACGCCCATCGCAACGCCCTCACCAACCCCAATGCGCTCCTCCACAAAGCGGTCACGATCGAGAGCTATGAGGATTCGCCCACGGTGCAGAACCCGATTCGCCTCCACGACGCCTCGCCTATCTGTGATGGCGCCGCTGCGCTTGTGCTCAGCTCAGCCGGCGTTGCCCAAAGCACACGCCGCCCGCGCGTGCGCGTGGCCGCCTCGGCCAGCGCCACGGACAGCGTGGGCATTGCCGATCGCCGCAATCTGTTGACGTTGGAGGGAGCGGCTGCCTCCAGCCACAAGGCCTACCAGCAGGCAGGCGTGGGGCCTGAGGACATCGATCTGTTCGAGCTGCACGATGCTTTCACGATTATGGCGGTGTTGTCCCTGGAAGCTGCCGGCTTTGCGGAGCCGGGGAAAGGCCTTTGGCTGGGCGCCGACGGCGAGATCGGGCTGACCGGCAAAGTGCCGGTGTCGACGATGGGTGGACTGAAAGCCCGCGGCCACCCCGTGGGGGGAACGGGAGTTTACCAATTGGTCGAAGCGTATCTGCAGATCACGGGGCAAGCCGGGCCGAACCAGGTGCCCAACGCCCGGGTGGCCATGACGCAGAATGTGGGCGGCACCGGCGCCACGGTCCTGACGCACATCCTGGAACGAATGGACTGAACAAAAAGGCACCTGGCCGATCCGAGAATCGGCCAGGTGCCTTTTGGGGAGCGTGGGGGTGCAGGACAGACTTAGGACTGGGATTGGCTGCTGAAGCCGGGCATGCGGCCCTGCCCGCCCATCATGCGCCCGCCGCCCATCATCCGGCCGCGCATGCTGCCCGGGGTGGCGCCGTTCTGCATCGGGCAGCCAGCGGCGTTGCCCTGCCCGCGCATGCCGGAGCCCATGTTCCCCATACCGAAGCCGGGCATGTTCTGCATGCGCTGGAGAACCCAATCGGCCTGGGCCTGGGTGATGACGCCATCGGCCACTGCCTGCTTGACGGCGGCCTCGCGACCGGTCTTCATGGCTGCCTGAACCTTGTCCAGGGCGACGCCCTTCTCCTGGGCGAGCACGACGACGGACTTGCCGGCATCGTGGGCCGCTTCGAAGTCTGCCAGGCTCATGCCAAGGGCGTCGGCGATGGGCTGGTGCATGAAGTCTTCATACTTCTGCATCCAGGCAGACATGGCGCCCATCATGCCGGTTCCGTTCTGGCCGGGTGGATTGGGGCCCTGGGCAAAGGCAAAGACGCCGACGGCGAAGAGACTGACAGCGGCGACGAGAACTGCGACAACGAGTGTTTTACGCATGGGAAGTATCCTCCGTGGGGTGATGGTTGCAGCATAGCAAGGCATGATGGAGAAGCTGTGGAGGAAACGCCCATCACGAATCGTTCCGCTGGCTCCACGTGTGATCCCATGTCGCGCTGCGTCATAAGGGGGACAATGATTGGACATAGGTGGGTTGCTTACAGTATAGTAAGCGCATATGATGGGTGTCATAGCGCGCGCCCTTTCAGTCACCTAAACTTATTCCATCATTGCGGCATGGCCCGCTGCGCACACAACGTTGTGTTGCCGGCCTACGTGAGTGCCTCACGACCTCTGTCTCTTTCGTTCTGGCAAGGAGCCTCTGCTGATGCTAACGATCGCTGAGAAATTCGTCTTCATCTTTGCCGTCATTGCCAGCATCTACAACGGGTATTGGGCCTTTCGCAAGGTGGTCCTGGTGATTCAACGGGGACAAGGGGACTTCGACGACAAGCATATCGTCCGCCGCACCATCGATGCCGCCATTTCCTGGATCGGCCTGGTGCCCACCTGGCGGGCGCGGCGGTGGTCCAGCCTCATCCATGCCGGCATTGCCTGGGCGTTCATGTTCTATTTGCTTGTCAACCTGCTCGACATCGTGGAAGGCTATTTCCCCTTCCGCTTTGGCGATCTCTGGCTGATCGGCGCCCCCTATCGGCTCGCCGCCGACCTGTTGAGCGTGGCAGCCTTGGCCGGCGTCGTCTACTTTCTGCTCCGCCGGTTTGTGTTCAATGCCAAGGCGCTGCGCTTTCGTGACAACGTCAAGCTGATGGACACCGTCAGACCCGGTCTGCGCCGTGACTCGGCCATCGTCGGGTTCTTCATCCTGTTCCATATCGGTTTCAGGTTCCTGGGCCAGAGCTTCGGCATTGCCCGGGAAGGCGGCGACCCCTGGCAGCCCTTTGCCAACGCCCTCAGTGGACTCTGGGCTGGCTTCTCCGAAGGGCTGCTCATTTTTGCCCAGCATGCTTCGTGGTGGATTGCCCTGGGCCTGATCCTGGCCTTTATTGTCTATTTTCCCTACTCGAAGCACTTCCACCTGATCATGTCCGGCGTCAACTTCCTGACCCGGCCGCGGCGCACCGCTCTGGGGACAATCGAGCCCATCAACTTCGAGGATGAGTCCGTCGAGCAGTTTGGCGCCGCCACGCTGGAGCAGCTTCCTTGGAAGCACATCCAGGATGCCTATGCCTGCATCATGTGCAACCGCTGCCAGGACGCCTGTCCCGCCTACACCACCGGCAAGGAGCTATCGCCGTCGGCGCTGGAGATCAACAAGCGCTACTTCATCAACGCGCACATGAACGAGCTTGCCGAGGGATCGCCCTCCTCTCTCAAGCTGATGGACTACGCCATCTCCGAATCCGCGGTCTGGGCCTGCACGGCCTGCGGCGCCTGTGTTCAGGTGTGTCCGGTGGGCAACGAGCCCATGTTCGACATCCTCTATATGCGGCGGAACCAGGTTCTGATGGACAGCGAGTTTCCTGAGCAGTTGCAGACGGCGTTCTCGGGCATGGAGCGCACCGGCAATCCCTGGAAGATGAGCGCCGCCGACCGGATGAAATGGGCAGACGGGCTGGACATTCCGACCGTGGACGAGAATCCCGATCCGGACATCCTGTGGTGGGTGGGCTGCGCGCCGGCCTATGACATGCGGGCACAGGCGACGGCCAAGGCCTTTGCCAGGGTGCTCAAGGCGGCCGGCGTCAACTTCGCCGTGCTGGGCGATCGCGAGAGCTGCACCGGCGACGCCGCCCGCCGGGCCGGCAATGAATACCTCTTCTACGAAATGGCCAAGCAAAATATCGAAACGCTGAACGAGGTCAAGCCCAAGCGCATCGTCGCCACCTGCCCCCACTGCCTGCAGACCCTCGGCAAAGAATACTATCAGTACGGTGGTCACTACGACGTCATTCACCACACCGAGCTAATTGCCGAGCTGATGAGCGAGGGCAAACTCAAACCTCGTCCCTGGCAGGATGGCGCCGTCACCTACCACGACCCCTGCTACCTGGGCCGCCACAACGGCATCCTCGAGGCCCCGCGTGCGGTGCTTGAGGGCACGGTCGGCGCGATCATTGAGCTGCCGCGCAGCCGCAAGCAGTCCTTCTGCTGCGGGGCCGGCGGGGCGCAGATGTGGAAGGAGGAGGAGCATGGGACCGAGGCGGTGAACATGAACCGCTATCAGGAGGCGGCTGCCACGGGCGCCACCACCATTGCCGTCGGCTGCCCCTTCTGCCTGACCATGCTCACCGATGCCTCCAAGCAGGCCGACCAGGGCGTGCAGGTAAAGGACATCGCCGAGCTGCTGGCTGAGCAGTTGTAAGACGCAAACAGGCCCGGCGCCAAGCGCCGGGCCTGTTCTTTCCATCTTCGCGGGGTCTGGTCCTAATCGCCGCTCATGGCCAGTATGAGGGCGTTTAGTACCTTATCAGTGAAATTCTTGCACAGAAAGCAGCAATTTCAGCCTGCTGAGGGTGGATGCGCCAGCTTTGGGATGACATGGAACTCCCGGAGTTCGAGCACCAACGTAGCTACCTGGCGGCCAAAGTCGGTCAAGTAGTACTTGTAGCGTTGGCTGACCTTCTTGACGAGCTTGTGGACGTGCAAACGCTTGAGGA
>JAKOVD010000017.1 GCA_029782215.1 Chloroflexota bacterium | reverse complement strand
AACGTATGGAAGGGATCGGCCAATGAGACGCACCACGCGCCCCCTGGGCGCCCGTCTGGCCCGCCTGGAGGACCTGGCGCCATCTGCCGGCCTGGACGCCGCGCCCGGCTACATCTGCATCACGCCGGCGGAGCTGGCCCGCATGGAAGCGGGCGAGCTGCCACCGCCCCCGCCCGGCTGTAAGGTCTATGTTGGCGTTTGCCCTACGGACTGGACCGACCTATGAGCAGACACACCGCCCGCCTGGCCCGCCTCGAGGCGAAAGCCAACGCCAACACGCCGCGGCGGATCATCGTGCAATGGCCCGGCGACCCGGCGCCGGAGAACCTGGGCCCGCGTGATGTGGTGATCGTCGTTACCTACGGATCGACGGTGGACGCGGAGCCACCGCCCGGCGCCGGCGGTGTGATCATCCTGCCCGACAACGGGCGCGGCGACACCCCACGGCGGAGATCCGGCCTATGACCCGCACCCATGAGCGGCGCCACGGCGGAAACGGACGGCCCCGGCGAGCGGCAGCGGCCCTTATTTCGCGTGGTGGGCATTCTACGGCCCGGTGTGGCGGCCCTGTGACCCTGTGAACGCCATGGCGCGGCTGTTGCGGCTGGAGGACAAGCTGGCGGCCTACCGCGCCCGGCAAGAGGCGGCGAGCAGGTGGGCATGGCTGGCGCCCATGTTGCCGCGGCTGTTGGGCGCGCCCCCCAGCCCCACCCTTTGGAGTTACCTGTTTTCGGAGAAGACCATAGACTCCTTAGACTTACGCCCCGAAGAGTTTAACCTGATCTGTGTGATGGTGGGACGCGCCAACGACTGGCGGGCTGATTCTCTCCCAACTATGGCGGACATATGGCATGATCTGCTTTGCCTGTATGCCTGGTTAGATGCACAACCGCCGGACGCGTTCCTGCCTATGGACGCGGACGACTACGCCCTGAGAGAGACCCGCCCGGACCTGGCGGCCTGGTGGGACGCCTGCCCGTTTCCGCGTTTGGTGTCCGCATTGGTAGATAGGGGAAACGAGCCCGCTTCTGATCTGGCATGGGTGGGCGAGCTGCGGGCGCGCCTGGACGGCGACGGCTGGATCATGGCAGAGGTCGCAGACGGGCGCGGCGCTGTGGTCACGCGTTACCCCTGGCCCCGGCCTGACGCACCCGACCGGCTGGAAGCGGCGCGGCTGGCGGAGCGCGCCCTGGACGCCCTGGACGGCCTGAGCGCGGCGCAACGACCCCAAACCCTAGAAGAGGTCAAGCAATGGCTGGAAGGGCTGTGAGCGGTCCCACGGCGCCCCCAGGTGGCAACGGCGCCCACCGTCTGGCGGCGCTGCCCTGGCTGCTGCCCATCCTGTACCGCGTCTTGCGGCAGACGCCAACGCCCAGCCTGGCCCGGTGGCTGTTGGGCGAGCCTGGCGCCCTGTGGCGGCTGGAAGGGCGGGAGCTGTGGCTGGCGATCATCCTCGAGCTGGAGGGGGAGCGGTCGCGGCCGCGGGACGCCGGCGCCCTGGGCGAGCGGATCAATGCGACGCGGGACTGGCTGGCCACCCTGCCACGGTCTGACCTGGCGACGGTGGACGCGGTCCTGGAGGTCCTGGACGGCCACGGCTGGGCGCGTCCTGACCTGGTAGATTGCGACCGGTGGGAGTGCTTCCTGGCGCTGCTGAGCGGCTGGGCATAGGCGGCTGCGGCCCGTCCTCTTTTTTTTATAGGGCGACAAATCGTGCCAAATCTGCCAGCGGTGGGCATCCTGTCTGGTCACGTCGGCGGCCTGGAGTGCTTCGGCGTAGTCACTCACCGTATGTCCAACGTTGGACATACGGTATTTGCCATCACTCCCGGTCTCTGTGTGCCCCCGTTCCAACTGTGCCAGCATCTCGCCGGCCTTGCGCTCCACTGGTCCGACCGGGAGATTGCCAGACGGTGCAATGTGTCTGATCCGTTCGTGGCAGACATGCGGCAAAAGCTCACTGCAAACGTTAGCAGTGACGGCACGGCCCGGACGTACATCACGAAGCACGGCACGCCCGCCGTCATGCAGACCGCCAACATCGGCGGCAATGGGAAGGTGAAGGCGGCCACTGGTCGCGGCCCGTCCTGTTACGTCCTGTTACGTCCTGTATAACTGGACCTGGTGACGAGCTGGTGACGCCTGGCTGCGGCGGACGGCCCCGCCCTTTTTATAGGCGAAAAGTGCCACAAGTTGGTCCAGGTGACGAGCTGGTGACGGTGGGCGGCCTGCGCTGTTATGCGTTGTATAACAGCGGTCGCGCCTGGTCGCGCCCTTCACTGTTTCCAACTGCTTTACAGTGGCGGCAAGCCTTGTAAGGCGTGTGTACACTTGCGTACACGGCGAAACACGGCTAGAATGATGTATGATAATCAACATTAACTAACACAACGCCACGGAGCCCCGACCATGACCACCCAAACGGCCCTCGCACCCATCCCACACTCGCCCGACCTGGCGCCGGTGATCGGCCTGGTGACGGACGCGGTGAGCAGCGACAACACACGCCGCGCCTACGGTCGCGCCCTGGCGGACTTCCTGACCTGGCGCGATGCCCAGGGACACCCGCCCTTTTCCCGCGCCCTGGTGCAGTCCTATGCCCGCCTGTTGCTGGACGCGGGCGCGGCGCCGGCGAGCATCAACCAACGCCTGAGCGCGATCCGCAAGCTGGCGGCAGAGGCGGCAGACAACGACCTGATCGACCAAACCACCGCCCAGGCGATCCAACGCGTGCACGGTGTCAAACAGGAAGGGCGACGGCTGGGCAATTGGCTGACCTTGCCACAAGCCCAAGCCCTGGTCAACGCCCCGGACACCGCGACCATGAAAGGGCTACGCGACCGGGCGATCCTCGCCGTCCTGATCGGCTGCGGCCTGCGACGGGCGGAGCTGGCGCGCCTCGATCTGCGACACATCCAACAGCGCGCCGGGCGGTGGGTGATCGTCGATCTGGTGGGCAAGCGGCGGCGCGTGCGGTCTGTGCCTATGCCCGCATGGGTAAAGGCGGCGATCGATGCCTGGACCACGGCGGCGGCCCTTACGGGCGGCCTGGTCCTGCGACCCGTCACAAAGGGCGGGCGCGTCCTGGACGCCCCCCTGAGCACGCAAGCGGTGTTTTACGTGGTGACGGGCTACGCGGCGGAGATGGACCTGGACCTGGCGCCCCATGACCTACGGCGGACCTATGCCAAGCTGGCCCACCAAAACGGCGCGCCCCTCGAGCAGATCCAAATCACGCTAGGTCACGCCTCGATACAGACAACGGAGCGTTACCTGGGTGTAGACCTGGACCTGGAACGCGCCGCCGGCGACTACATCCCGATCCGCCTGACGTGAGCGGCCCGTTTGACCCCTGCCAAACCGCGGCGCGTTTGGAGCGATGCGAGCCCATGCCGAAACCACCCCATGACTGACACAACCGATCCGGTCGCGGTCTGGACCCAGGCGCCACCCCACGCCTACGCCTGCCCGATCTGCGACTTCGCCACGGCCACCGCGGCCGCGATGGAGATGCACCTGGTCGACGGCCACCGCTTCCCGGCGCCGGTGCTGCGCGACGGCCGGCTGGCCACGGATGCGGAGCTGCTGACAGACCACCTGACCGCGCTGGTCGCGGACTACCTGGCGGGAAAGCGACCACCGGAAGCGCCGGCAACGCCTCCGCCGGCGGAGTAGGGGATGGCAATCGCTACGGCCTGACGAGCTGCGACCGGCGGCGCAACGCCACACGCACGCCCGCGATTTGCGGGAGGGGGGATAGTGCGAGCGGTCGCAGCCCTCGACCCGTTTAGATGGGCGGGAAATGGACAACCGGCGCCATTCTCCAGACCCACAGATAGAAAGACAATCGGCGCTGCGAGACGCGGCGCCTGTGCGATACTAGGCGCATGATGCCAGCACGGCGAACCTTTACCCGGTGGGTGTTCTGTGACGAAAGCGGCGATCTGGACAATCCCCAAGACGCCCACGCCGTGATCGCTGTGGCAACAACGGCGCGACCGGAAGAGCTGAAGCGAATCGTACGCGAGACCAAGCAAGCGATGCGCCGGCCCGCCGGCCTGCCCTTGCACGCCTACAACGACCCGCCCCAGGTGACGGCGGATCTGTTAGGACGCCTGGCGCTGTTGGCGGACGCCCGGATGCTTGTGACCGCGCTAGCGCGGCGCTGGACCTGGCGCCCGGTCACATACCGGGATCTGGTGGCCTACACCTTACAGAGCCTTCTTGACGCATCCCCCACCCCGCGGGCGGAGACGATGATCGTCATGGAAGAGCGTTACAAAGGCGGGCGGCGCGCCCACTTCCGGGACGCCCTGGCGGACGCCTTGGACCTGGCACCGGACCAAATCAGCATAGAGCGAAAGGACTCGCCCGCCTGGGGAGCTGCTTTGCAGGTGGCAGACGCGGTAGCCTGGGCACATTATCAGGCCATCGAACGCGGACGCGGCGACTTTGCGGCGCTGATCGCCCCGCTTACCACCGTGCTAACGGTGGGTGTCAACGCCCGCGGCGTGATCTGCCCCGCGGCAGACCTGGGCGCCGAAAACAAAACGGCCCACCCATAGGGTAGGCTGTTCTGTCACATCCCCGGCTTACACGGTGGGCCTTTACGGGGAGCCACCCCAACCCACCCCTTAACGCCGTTTGGGCGCTGCCACCTGGCGACCACATTTCAGCGGTGTGGCTGGCCCGCCTACTGTGATCACCACCTGCCTGGCCGGGGATCACTTTCATTATACGGCCCCTGTCAAGAGGCGCGCTAAGGCGGTGTCATGCGTGTAGACACCGGCCTTTGGTCCGGTCGCGACCCCGGTGATACACTGCCGCGCTATGGCAGCATGACCGGCTGCCAGACACCAACGGAGACGAACACTTGCGCGTTTTGGCTGTGGCAAATCAGAAGGGCGGCGCCGGGAAGACCGCGACCGCGGCGGCCCTGGCCCACCTGTTGGCCGCAGATGGGCGGCGCGTCCTGGCGCTGGACCTGGACCCACAGGGATCACTTTCGGCGGCCCTGGGCGGCCTGGACGCCCCCCACAGCATGGCAGACGTGTTAGGCGGCGCGGTCGCGGGAACGGCGAGCCTGGCAGATGTGGCGATCACGGTCGCGACCGGCCTCGACCTGGCGCCGGCGGACATTGCCCTGGCTGGCTGTGAGCTGGCCCTGGTGCAACGCATGGGGCGGGAAATGGTCCTGCGGCGCGCCCTGGCCACCGTCCGCGACCGCTACGATCTGGCGGTGATCGACACGGCGCCCAGCCTTGGTTTGCTTGTGGTCAACGCCCTGGCGGCGGCGGACGCGGTCCTGATCCCGGCCCGGGCGGAAGGGGCGGACCTGCGCGGCGTTGCCATGTTCCTGGACACCCTGGACGTAATCCGGGCGGAGCTTAACCCCGGCCTGGAGGTCCTGGGCATTGTGGCGACGCAATACGACCCCCGGCTGGGACATCACCGGGACGCCCTGGAAGTCCTGGACAACACCGGCCACCTGCTACCTGTGCAAATCCCGCGTTCGATCAAAATGGCGGAAGCCCTGACCGCGGCGGAGCCCATCAATACCTATGCCCCCGGAACCCCCACGGCCACGGCTTATACCCGATTGGCGGAGATCGTCGAAACATGGCTAAGAAGAGCGACCGCGACAAATTGAGGGGAACGATGGGCGGCATGTTTGACCGCACAGAAGCGCCGGCGGAAGAGCTGCCCACCTTTCCGGCGAAGGAACCGACCCGGGCGAAACCGGCCGCGACCGCGACCCCGCCCACGCCTCCGCCTATGGCGGAGCCTGCCCAGCCCGTCCCGGATCACATCCTGGAGGCGCTGGCGGCGGAGCTGCGGCGCGGCGGCCTGAGCGGTCACGATCTGGACACGGCGATCACCGCGTTCGCAGTGGCCCGCGCTACCCAAGAGGCGGAGCGCGCCCAGCGGCGGGATCGGCGGGACTGGTCAAAGGTGGCCCAGGAACACGGCAGACCCCAAACCTTCCGGCTGTGGCAGACGACCATAGACCGCCTGGCCGCGCTGCATGACGAGCGGGAAAGACACAATCCGCGCGTGCTGAAGCGCGACCTGGTGAACGCCCTGCTAGTCTACGCCCTGGACGCGGTGGACGCGGGCGAGTTGGACCTGAGCGACCTATAAGCACCCTGGACGCGGCCCCACCCTGCCGCGCCTGCGGTCGCGGCGCCTTGTGTTTACACGGTGTAAACTTGCGTTACAACGTGTAACGTCTATAATCACGCCAACAACTAGCACCCTTATAGACTCACAAGGACGGCGACACATGGGCAACAACAAAACCACCCTTTGGGTGGACCCCTACACCAAAGACCAAATCCGGGCGGCGGCGGCCCTGCTGGGCATTGCGACCGGCGAGCTGCTGGACCGCCTCACGCGCGGCGACGGCCCGCCCCAAGGTGTGGCCCTGGTGGAATGGGCCCGCGCCGAGGCGGAGAAAGCGCGCACCGTCTGACGTTGTACCCTCACGCGTCCGGCCCCCGGCGGCCACCGGAGACCGGACGCTAACCCACCCGCCGGATAGAGGCGGCTGGACTGTTTGGCAGTATAGCAGACCCCACCCGCGCCGCCGGCGGTATTCCGACCCTACGGAGACCGCTATGATTGCAGACACAAACGCAGCACCCGCCACGCCGGCGGCGCCCCTTGTGACGTGGATTGCCGGCGAGCACCTGGACGATCTGATCGACACCTGGGCGCGTGAGACCCACGCCGGCGGCGCCTATGACCGGACCGCCCATAGCCTACTCGCCGACATGGCCCTGGAAGGTCGCGACCTGGACGGCGCCGCGGTCGCGGCAGAGACAACGGGCGAAGAGGTTACGGCCTACGGCTGGCGACGCCTGGCCAACGATGTACGGCTGGAGGCGGTGGCCATCCTGACCGGCCTCCGCGCCGGTCGCAGCCTGGACGATCTGGCGGCTGGCTGACATGGCCCGCTTTGCCCGGCTGGCCCTTTGGCGACGTTCCCACGGCCCCCAAGTACCCTTGGGCCCCCAGGGACGCCCAGCGGCGCGCCCCGACCCGGCGCCCCCTGGACCACCGGAAGACCCCGCCACGGCGGCGCTGCGTCGTTACCTGGCCTGGTGCGACCGGCGCCTGGAGGCGGTGGCCATCACGGAAGGGCTACACCTGCGACTTGTGGGCGCGGTGGAAGGACCGCAAACGATCACGCTGCGCGTACGCCTGGCGGGAACGCCCACCCGCGCCGACCTGCGGCGGCTGCTGACCCTGGGCGGCGCTATCGGCCAAGCCCTCCAGACGGGCGCGGCCCGGATCGCAGAGACTGCCGGCGGTGTTGAGATAGAACTACCCCACCCCCACCCCTGGACGCCGGACGCGGCGGAGCTGGCGCGCCATACCCATGGCCTCCAGCGGCTGGCTATCGGCCTGGACGCCTACCGCCGGCCCGTTGCCCTGGACCTGACCGCGGCGCCCCACATCCTGGCGGTGGGACCCACGCGCCGCGGCAAATCGGCCGCGTTGGCGGCGGCCCTGTATGGCCTGGCCCTGGTCCTGCCACCCCGCCGGCTGGCTTACCTGGTCCTGGCCAAGAAGGCGGCGAGCTGGGCGCCCTTTGCGCCGGCGGCTGGCTGCCTGGGAGTGATCACCGACCCGGCGGAGCAAGAGGCGGCGCTGGCCTGGCTGGTAGAGGTCCTCGACCAACGGGCGGCCACCGGAACCAAGGCGCCGGCGATCCTGGTCCTGGCGGACGATTGGCACAACCTGACCGCGGGCGCGGCCCTGGCGGAGCCCATGGCCTACCTGGCGGCCCTGGGCGGCGAGCTGGCGATCCATTGCTGGCTGACCGCCCAGACCACCGGGACGGGCGCCGGCTTTACCCAGGCCCTCGAGCAGAACCTGACGAGCCGCCTGATTTTCGGCGCCGGCGACAGTGCGGCCGCGGCCCGTTTTGCCGGGCGCGGCGGGACGGGCGCGGAGCTGGCAGGACGCCATCCCGGCGACGCGATCCTGATCCGGGACGGCGAGCCCCAACGGGTGGCCACCGCCTGGCTGGACCCGCGCCTGGCCGCGATGCTGCCACCCGGCGAGCTGCCCCAGCCCTGGCGGGAACGTGTTTACACCGCCAACACCACAAACACCGGTGTACACCGCCCGGCAGCCACCCCCCAGGCGCGCGCGAACGCGGCAACGCCTGACGCGCTGCCAGTGGGTGGGGAGATGGTGTACACCGGTGTTGCTGGTGTTGACACCGCTTACACACCGCCCACACCCTGGACGCCTGACCACCTGCCCACGCCGGCAGAGGCGGCTTACATCCGCGCCTACCGCGCCGGCCATAGCCTGAATCAGACCACGGCGGCGATCTACGGCAGCAAGAACGCCCGGACGTGTGGCCTGGTCAAAGTGGCGACGGGCGCGGATCTGAGCCCCGTAGAAACGGCCCAAATCCGCATCCTGGCGCCAGAGTACGCCCCAAGCCCACAGAACGGCCCAGGAACGATTTTACTGGCAGCGGACGGTGAAACGGACCACCCCACGGCGGCGGAAGCCCTGGACGGCCTGCCTACGGAGATCGACCTGGAGACCGCGGACGGCCGCGCCCTGCTGGGCGAGCTGTGGCGATCCGGTGAGCTGCATTGGCCTTCTGAGGAGTAGACCCGATGAACGAAAAAGGACTGTTTTCGCAACTGGCGGCGATCCCGATCCTGGTCCTCTTCCTGGGTGTGGGCGCCCTGGCTGTGGCGGCCGCCCTGACCTGGACGCCGGAGTTAACGGCAAGCGCCATGACTGCCGGCGCTGCCATCTGCGGCGGCGGTGTGGCAGTGGCCGCGGTCATTTTCGGCGCCTTCGCCGGCCTCGCGTTCTACAAACGCGCCACCCAGACCACCGACCACGACGCCCCGATCAATGGCCAATGGCGAGAACTACCGCGCCCCGATGACACCCCGCCGGCCCTGGTAGACGGCCATGCCGGGAGCTGGGAGACGCCCGGCCCGGCGGCCTATGACCTGGCGCCGCGGAAGGGCGCGACCACCTTCGCCCGCGATGCCTGACCGCGGACACCCCATGACGGCGCGGATACCCCATGAGTGACAACGCGGATCGTAGTGGGCGGCGGCGCCGGATCGTGAACGTCTACCCACCCAGGCGGAAGCGGCCACACCCTGAGAATGGGATCACGGTCGCGGCACATGATCACGGTCATGTCCGACCACCGGACCACCCGGCACGCGGACGACACCCCGAAGACGAGCACGGCCGCGACCACCACGGCCACGCCCAGCGCGGCGCCGATAACCATGGCCTTAACGGTCGCACCCATGGGCGGCAGTGTAGCACGCCCCGCCCTGGCGGCGGACACAATAACCGGCGCCTGTTGACGGTGGGAGACCAATCCCACCCAGGCGCCGGCTACACCAAACGGAGCGTAAGCCCCGACTTGCCATCATTCTATCACGACGCGGGCGCCGGCGCATCCCCTTCTGTGAGCAGATCGCCGGCCTCGACCTGGAGACCCTGGGCGCGGAAGTACGCCAGAAGCGCCTCGAGCTGGGCGAGATCGACATGGCGCGGGACGCCTCGCACCATGCCCGAAAGCGTGTTTTGGCTGATCCCGGTCGCGTCCGCGATGAGGCGGAGCGGGACGCGGTGGCCCAGGTGAGACTCCAGCGCGGTACGAAGAGCGAAGACGTTTAGGCGAAGCATAGGGCGATCCTCCAGCCCACAGCATAGCCAAACGGCGGCGCCACATCAAGAGCTTGCCGGGCAATTTCCAGATTGCCTATTGACTTCTTACAAGGTGCGTTGTATAATGAGTGTGTAAACACAACTTACACGGCCCGGATTGACCACCCGGACCGCCCACCAAACGGAGACGACATGAGTACCCAGCACCTACACCCCAAAGATCAGAAAGCCCTCGACCTGGCGGTCGCGGCAGTCCGGGAAGCGATGAACGGACCCCGCCCCCTCTTCTGGTTTAACCCCATTGTGACCGCCTACGGCGAGCGGATCGCCCACCTGGCCCGCATCATTGCCACCACTGCCGCATGAGTGACTACCTTCTGGCCTTGGCCATGGCTAACCCGTTTTCCGTCTACGCCCACCCCGATCCCATTTCGGAAAGCGAGCGGGAGACGCGGAAAGCCATGGCCAACCGGAACCGAACCAAACCCACCCCACCCGCAAACGGAGACGACGACATGAGCACCCAGACCCACACCAACGCCCCCACCGGAAACACCGGCAACGCCCCCCACCCTCGCACCATCGGCGAGCTGTGGCCATCAAAGTGGCTGAAGCCCGAAGACCTGAAGCGCCCCGCCGTGGTCACGGTCGCGAGCGTTGACTGGCCCGAAGTGTACGACGCCCGCGAAAAGGAAAACGTGATCCGCCCGGCGCTGCGATTCACCTACCGCAAGGCGGACGGGACCACCGTAGAGCTGGAGCGGAGATTGATCCTCAACAAGACCCAGGCGCTGGCGCTGGCCAAGATCACCGGAAGTGACGAGCTGGATCGATGGGTGGGCGCAGCGGTCACGTTGACCGCCGGCCGCGCCCACACGGGCGCCGCGACCATCGTGATCGGCCCCGCCCCCAAGCCTGCCAGCAATGGCGGCCACCCCGCCGGCGACGACAACGGCGAAGTGTAAACACGGCAGACACCACGGACACCGCCTGACACATGGGCGCCGGCCTGGACCACCGGCGCCCCCCAAGTATCCTTGGGCACCCTCGCACCAAACGGAGCCCCGCACATGGAACACCCACAACACCCCGGCCGCGATGGTCGCGGACGTTTCACGGCTGGCAATCCGCACGCCTCGCACGGTGGGCGGCGCCGCGCCGAGGTCCTGGACCCTGACCGGCGATCGGAGATTGCCGGCATGGGATTTGCCGCGATGGTCGCGGCCCACTTCGCCGGCGACGCCCTGGCGGCGGCGGCCTGGCTGGGCGAGCTGGGCGCATGGGCGAACGATCGCGGCTATGCGGCGCTGGGCATGGGCAAGTTTGCCCATCCCGGCGATCCGGCAACCTACCGGCGAGCGCGGTAGAATGACCACCACACCAAACGGACCACGGCGCCACGCCCAGGCGCCACGCAACGGAGCGGAACCTATGACGGCGAGCCCATGCCCACACCCTGTAAGGCGGCTGTATGCCTGGCTGGCCTATGATGACACCCTTTGTGTCTGTTGCTGCGACTGCGGCGCGGTCCTGCGCGGCGGCGCCGCATTGCATGACGACCCCGACCCGGGCGCGACCGGCCCGGCAGACCATGACCCGAAAAAGGAGACCACCAAATGGACACCCCGGCAGTAGCGACCCTGTTGGACGGAACCCGCATAAGCGGCAGACTCACGACCGATCACGCCGCGTCAAGCTACGGTCAACCGGTGTTTGTGACTGACGCCGGCGACGCCCTCGACGCCTGGCAGATTGCCCAGGTGAGCACCCAGCGGCAGCCCCACGCCTACTATGCCGACGTGCTAGGCCGCGACCTGAGCGCACGCGAGATTCTGAACCTGTACCGCGCCGACCCCGGCGGGGAGACCCTACCGCAGTGGCTGGCGCGGCAATCGGCGGAGCTGTGGGGAGACGAGCACAACCCCGATTGCGATTGGCAGATGTACGCCCGCCAAATTGAGACGGAAGCGGCCGCGGAGGACCCCGAACCATGACGGGCGAACAGGCCACCGCCTACCATGAGGCTGGCCACGCCGTGGTTATGGCCTGGCACAATCGGGCGATCCGGCATGTGTCCATTGTTCCCACCGGTGACGCGGCCGGCTTTGTCATACCCGGCAAGGTAAAGGCGGAGCTGGAGGAACGCGGCGCCATTCTGAGCGCGAGCGGTCGCATTTGGGTAGAGAATGAGATCGCCATCTGCCTGGCTGGCGGCCTGGCGGCAGAGCGTTTGACCGGCGAACCCTACGAAGACCCCGCCGAACCGGGGAGCGACTACTGGCAAGCCACAGACCTGGCCGCGATGGTTTGCCAATCCCAAGAGGAAACGGACGCCTTTGTACAATGGCTGTTGGAACGCACAAAGAACGTGATCGCCCTTGCCGCCATCTGGGAAGCCATAGAAGCCCTGGCGGCTGCCCTGCTGGCAGACAAGAGCCTGAGCGGACGGAAGGCGCGACGCCTTATCAGGAGATGTGTACCATGATTCAACTATCGATCCCCGTCCCACCCGCCCCCATCCTGGAGGACGCCCTGGGCTACGCCGGCGACGCCCGACTGCTGTCCGTCTACTGGACGCCCAGCGGAGACGAGGCAATGCTGGACGATGGGCGGCAGAGCGGCGACGGCGCCCCCTGGGGATACCTGGCCTATCTGGACGATCCGCGCGTGGCCCTGGGCATTGCGACCACCGGGATCACGCGCTGGGCGCTGGGGAGTAGTGACGAGCCCCACACCCACCGCCTGGTGATCGACCTGGAGACGCGGACGGCCTACCTGGCGACGGACGCGGAAGCGGTCGCGGCCCTGTCCGCACAGTGGCCACCGGCGGAGCCGATGACGGCGGCGGAGATGGAAGAGGTCCGGCGATCCATCCTGGCCGCCCTCGCATCCTACAAAGCGCCCAGCGCGGCAGAGGTGCAGACGGCCATGGCGGCCAACTACGCCGCGGTGGAAAGACTCCGCCAATGGCTGAACGGCCAACCCATGCCCGACCTGGGCGAGCTGGTCCTGTGACCCGGCTGGGCGCCTTACACGGTGTTTACATGCCTACACGGCGAGACACCGAAAGACACCCGGCGGCGGCGCTGCGACCCAGCGATCCCGCGTCAGACCCGAACATTTGTACTTGACACTACCTTAACACCGCGTTAGCATCACCCCTACATAACAGCAAAGGCGCCGGTCTTCTTGGCAGTGGACCCGGCGCCTGGCTGGCTGGCAGTAGCTTGTGGCTACCTGTATTCGTAGGTACGCCCAGAAGCATAACCGACCGCGCGCGCGGTGTCAAACCACGGACACCCGCCTGGCGCCATCACGCCATACGACGCGGCCACCGCCTCCAGCCCTCGAGCTGCCAGACGGTGGCCGCGTTTTTTGTGCCCGCCTGTTTGTTCTGTTCTACGGATGTTCGACGCGTTACATAACCATTTCGCCGGTCTGCTTGTCTTATCCCCGTTTACCGTGATATACTAGGCCATTATCCGCCCCCTATCTTTCAAGAAACCCATCCCATAGGAGACGACCATGGCCGCCATCATTCTACGAAACTGTGACCCGCCTCCCATCACGGCTGACCACCAACCCGGCTAAAGCGCCTGGCTTAGATTACCCCGTTTGCACGTCGCGACGCGGCGCTGGAAGAGCTGTCTCTTCCGGCGGCCGCGTCGCTTTGTTTTCCGACCCCTATCGCTCAACACGCGACGCCGATTTGGCGTCAATGGTAGTAAGCAGAGATTTCGCCGATTTCACACTCTTGACAAGGTGAGCACATGACAACGAGCACGCGTGACCGCCAGATTACGACATGGGGCGGCCAAGTCGGGATCAGATTGGAGCCTGACATGGCGGAGCGGCTGGACCGCTTCTGCAAGGCGACGCACCGCACACGCGCCCAGGCGGCCCGTATGGCCCTCGAGCTGTTCCTACTGGCGGAAGAGGCGCCCGCCCATGCCTGACACCGACCCCACAAAAAAGACCACCGCCGGCGGCAGACCGGCGGCGGCGGAAGAGATCATCACGGCGGGCGGCAGTGCGATCTTGCTAGATTCTCGCGCAGTGCGCGCGCCTTTGCAAGACCCCGCCCGACCTGAGACGACCCTGGCGGCTGCGCGGCGGTACGTCGCGGCCGATCTATCCGTCCTGCCTATCACCGGCGACGGAAGTAAACGGCCCAAGCTGGCGACCTGGACGGAGTATCAAAAGCGATGCGCGACCGCGGAAGAACTGGATCGCTGGTTTGGTCCTGGCGGGACGGAAGGGATCGGGATCGTCATGGGCAAGGTGAGCGGGAACGCGGAAGCGATCGACTTTGACATGACATATGGCCCCCTCCAGTTTGACCCCTGGACGGAGCTGGTGGAAGAGCAGGCGCCCGGACTGGTGGCCCGCCTGGTGATCGATGAAACGCCCAGCGGTGGGCGCCATGCCATCTATCGCTGTCCGGCAGTCACGATCCCCGGCAATACAAAGTTGACCCTGGCGCTGCCCGACCCGGCCCGGCCCGCCGGCAAAGACAACATGCCCGGCGCGCTGATCGAAACCCGCGGCGAAGGCGGTCAAGTAGTGGTCGCACCCACGCCGGCGCATTACCACCCGGCCCGCAAGCCCTACCGGCTGCTACAAGGCGACTATGCGGCGCTGCCAGAGGTGACGGCAGAGGAGCGCGACCTGCTGATCAGCGCGGCCCGGTCGCTGAATCGGTACATCCCGCCCCAGGCCCTGGTCACGGAACCCAGCCATAACGGCGCCCAGCCAAGCGGCAACCGGCCCGGCGATGACTACAACCGGCGCGGCCGATGGGAGGACCTGCTAGAGCCCGCCGGATGGAAGTTTGTAAGCAAGCGCGGCGATACCTGGCGACTGAAGCGGCCCGGGAAGGACGCCCCCGGCATTTCGGCAACGCTGAACCATGGCGGAGACAAGCGTCTTTTCGTGTTCTCTTCCAACGCCTGGCCATTCGAGCCCGGGCGCGCCTACGACCTTTTCGGAGCCTTTACCCTTCTTCGCCATGACGGCGATTTTGCGGCCGCGACCAAGGACCTGGCGGCGAAGGGCTACGGCGATCCGCCCCGGGGGAGCAATGCGACCATCACGAACACGATCCGCCTGGTGGATCAGGAGACGGGCGAAGTGAACGACGCACCCGCAACAGTGGCGAACATGCTGCAAGCCATCAAGCAAAACGGCGGAGATCCCGCCCCGGTCTATGCGGCAGTGGACGCCCTGGCGGCGCTGTCATCTGCCGCGTGGGCGGCGGTGAAAGGTGAAATCAAGGCGGCGCTGGGCAAGCTGATCGACCTGAACGATCTGCAACGCGCCATCACTGACGCCAAGAGGCGGACCCACAGCGAAGAGCGCCGGCGCGAGACCGCCGGCCTGCCGGTCATTGTCACGACTGATCGGCCCCTGCCAGACCAAACGGCGGACGCCCTGGCGGCCCTCAAAGTGGTCAACGAGCACAAGGCGGCGCTGTTTGTACGCGGCGGCGAGCTGGTGCAGATTGTGCCTGACGAACGCGGCCGGCCTCTTATCCGGGCGCTGCTAGCGCGCGATCTGACCCATCACACCGCCCGCGCTGCCTATTTCCTGAAGGTCACGGCCAACGGCGAGCGCCATATACCCCCGCCTGACGTGGTGATCGACGACCTGCTGGCCCTGGGAACATGGCCATTTCCGGCCCTGGAGGCGGTGGTAGAGGTCCCGACCTTACGCCCCGATGGTACGGTGATCGACCGGCCCGGCTACGACCCGGCTACACGGCTGTTCTATGCGCCGGCGCCTGGCCTCGAGGTCCCGCCTATTCTAGCGCACCCAACGGCGGCAGACCTGCGGGCGGCTGTTGACCTGTTGGAAGAGGTGATCGGAGACTTCCCATTCGCCGATGACGCCTCACACGCCGGCGCCTGTGCCCTGCTGATTACGCCTGTGCTGCGACCGGCCATCACTGGCAATGTTCCGGCGGCTTTGATTGACGCCCCCACCCAGGGAACCGGCAAGAGTCTGATTGGCGACTGTGCGGCCATCATTGCATCCGGGCGAGCTGCGCCGATGATGAGCGCGCCCAGCAATGGCGAAGAATGGCGGAAGCAAATCACGGCGGCCCTGGCGGACGGCGCCACCTTCTGCCTGGTGGACAACGTGGAGAATAAGCTGTGGGCGCCGGACCTGGCCCGCGTCCTGACCGCCCAGACCTGGCGGGATCGTGTGCTTGGGCAAACCCAAATGCTGGACCTGCCCAACCGGGCGACGTGGATCGTCAACGGGAACAACATCCGCCTGGGCGGAGACCTGCCGCGTCGCTGCTACTGGATCAGGATCGACGCCCAAATGGCCCGCCCCTGGCAGCGGGATAAGGCGGCTTTTCGCCATCCCGACCTGACCGGATGGGTAGCTGCAAACCGCGGGCGGCTGGTCGCTGCGCTGCTGACCATGGCCCGGGCCTGGTACGCCGCCGGCAAGCCTGCGGCGGCTGTGGCGGAGCTGGGGAGCTTTGAGAACTGGTGCGCGACGGTGGGCGGTATTCTCGCCCATGCCGGCATTACGGGATTCTTGGGCAACCTGGAGGCGATGTACGAGCAGAGCGACGATGACGGCCCGCAATGGGAAGTCTTCTTTGAGACCTGGTACACCGTCCTGGGCGGCGACGCGCTAACGGTCGCTGACCTGACCCGGAAGATTCTTGACGATACCACCCTGCGCGGCGGCCTGCCTGACTTCCTGGCGAGCGAGCTTCCGAGAGAGGAGCGCGACACAGACGGCGCCCTGCTGAAGCGCGGAGACCCGGCCCCGTTTAACCGCAAGCTGGGCAACGCCCTGGCCAAGAAACTGGACGCCTATCACGGCCCCTATGCCCTGAAACAAGGTGCAACGACCCGAACAAAGGCAAAAACATGGCGGATCGCCTGTTCCGCGCGCGGAG
>JAKOVD010000010.1 GCA_029782215.1 Chloroflexota bacterium | reverse complement strand
GATGGGCGGGCAGGTGGATTTCATGTTCGACGGCATCCTGACTTCCTTGCCCATGATCAAGAGCGGCAAGCTGCGCGCCTATGCCTTCTCGGGCAAACAGCGTTCGCGCCTCCTGCCCGACGTACCCACCACGGCCGAGGTGGGCTATCCCGAACTGCAGTTCATGGGCTGGATCGGCCTGGTGGGCTCGGCCAAGCTGCCGGCGGACGTGCTGGCCAAGGTCCAGGCCGCCGTCAAGAAAGCGGCCAGCGAGCCCGCCGTGCAGAAGCGGCTGGCCGAGCTGGGCGAGCCCGACCTCAGCGTCGACACGCCCGCGATCCAGCGCGAAGACACGGCGGTTTCGGAGCGCAACGCCGCCATTGTCAAGAAGTACGGCATCAAGAGCTTTTGAACCCCCGATCTTCACGGGTCCCTGACATAGGAGACATGGCATGAAAGTCAGACAAATCACCCCCGCCATCGGCGCCGAGATTTCCGGTGTCCACCTGGGAGAAGTCGCTCGCAACGCCGAGCAGTTCGCCGAGATCAAGGCCGCGCTGCTCAAGCACCGCGTCCTGTTCTTCCGCGGCCAGGACATCACGCGGGCCGAGCACGTGGCGTTCGCGCGCTGCTTCGGTCCGCTCGAAGACCATCCGGTGGTCGGCAGCGATCCCGACCATCCCGGCCTGGTGCTGATCTACCGCAGCGACAACCCGCACAGCTTCGAGAACACCTACCACTGCGACGGCTTGTGGCGCCCTCATCCGGCCATGGGCGCGGTGCTGCGCTGCATCGAGTGTCCGGAAATCGGCGGCGACACCATCTGGGTCAACATGGTGAAGGCCTACGAGGAGCTGCCCGACTACGTCAAGGCGCAGATCGCCGACCTGCGCGCCAAGGCCAGCATCGAGCACAGTTTCGGCGCGGTGCTGACGCCCGAGGCGCGTGCCAAGCTGGTGCAGGAGCACCCCACCGCGGAGCACCCGGTGGTCCGCACCCACCCGGAGACAGGCGAGAAGATCCTGTTCGTCGGCGCGGGCTTCACCTCGCACTTCGTCAACTGGAGCACGCCGGCAAACGTGCGCCACGGCATCGACAAGTCACCCGGCGCATCGCTGCTGCTGAACTACCTGACCAGCCGCGCCAGCATTCCCGAATACCAGGTGCGATGGTCGTGGAAGCCGGGCGACGTCGCGGTCTGGGACAACCGCAGCACCCAGCATTACGCCTGCAACGACTACTTCCCGGCGCCGCGCAAGATGGAGCGCGCCGGGATCGTGGGCGACCGTCCGTACTGACGCACTCCCCTCTCTCTGGCCCCCGCAGAGCTCATCCACAAGCAAGACCCTTCCCGGTTTTGCCAAGCATTCCCGAAGACCCGCACAATGAAAAGCAGAACAACCCTCTTCGCCATGCTCGCCATGTCCGGCATGGCCGCCTCCCACGCGCAATCGTCCGTCACGCTGTACGGCACCGCGGATGTCGGCATCGGCCGGATCAAGTCCGGCGCGCCCGGCGGAAACGACGCATCCGGCCGTACGCAGATGCTCGCCTCCAGCGCCCTGAACAACACCAGCTCGTACATCGGCGTGCGCGGCGTCGAGGATCTGGGCGGCGGCAACAAGGCGGGCTTCAGCTTCGAGGCCAACCTCGACCTCGACGACGGAAGCTCCGTGGGCGCGGGTGCGGGCTTCTGGGGCCGCGGCGCCAGGATGTGGCTGGAAGGCGGCTGGGGCACGCTGCAGCTCGGCCGCACCCTCAACACCTCGTTCTGGGGTCTGGCCAGCTGGGAGCTGACCGGCGCCGCCGTCTATTCGGTGGCGGGCGCCACCTACGGCTGGGTGGGCAACGGCCCGCGCTCGAGCAGTCTGTTTGCCTACAAAACCCCCGACCTCCATGGCTTCAGCGGGGAGCTGGGCTACATCTTCGCGGGCGACAACGTCATCGCTGGCGCAACCCGCTCCAAATGGGACATGCACGTGAAGTACGCCAACGGCCCGGCCGCCATCGCGCTGTCGGCCAACTGGGTGCAGAACGCCAAGACCAGCTATGCACTGGGTGGCCGCTACAACGTTGGCAACGTGATCCTGGCGGCTTCGCTGCAGGACGCTGCCAAGGAGCAGGCCCGGCGGCGCGGCGCCACGCTGGGCGCCAAGTACACCGCGGGCCTGGCGTCGATCACGCTGGATGTGGCGCACGACTTCAAGAACGAGTGGGGTGCCAGGAAGTACACCAACCTGCTGCTCGAAGGCAAATACGCCCTCTCCAAGCGCACCTTCATCTACACGGTGGTCCAGCGCATGGATGGCCTGAACAACTACGGCGCCGGGGTGCGCCACAACTTCTGACCCGACACTGCTCGCAAGGACACCCATCATGAACTTTCTCGACGGCCATCTCTTTCCCGAAAACCAGCAGCCGCTGATCATCACCGCCGCCCCCTATGCGCCGGGTTGGCTGCCGGCGGATTTTCCGCAGGACATTCCCGTCACGATGGATCAGCAGATCCAGAAGGCCGTGGATTGCTACAACGCCGGCGCCACCGTGCTGCACCTGCACGTGCGCGAGCTGGACGGCAAGGGCAGCAAGCGGCTGTCGAAGTTCAATGAATTGATCGCGGGCGTGCGCAAGGCCGTGCCGGAGATGATCATCCAGGTCGGCGGCTCCATCTCCTTCGCCCCCGAGGGCGAGGGCCAGGCGGCCAAGTGGCTGTCGGACGACACGCGCCACATGCTGGCCGAGCTCGACCCCGTGCCCGACCAGGTCACGGTCACCGTCAACACCTCGCAGATGAACGTCACCGATCACGCG
>JAKOVD010000193.1 GCA_029782215.1 Chloroflexota bacterium | reverse complement strand
CCGCGGGCGATGTGGTAGATGGCGTCGTTGGGGCGGGCTCGGTGCAGCAGCACCGAGCCGGCCGGCAACAGCACGGCCTGGTGGGTCGGGTCGGGCAGGGGAACGGTGAGCATGGGCGCACTGTGCCTTTCGCCCACGGCGGGGGCATTGATGCATATCAACCACGCGAGAGTTGCGGAACCCTTGTCCGGGAGTTCTGAGGTGACGCAAACGACCCCCCGTCGTCGGCCTGGTTCTGGCCGCCAGGTGGCCGCTTGCGGCGGCACGGGCGAAAATGCGGCCTACTTCAGGTCGCTTCAATGGCTGCCGGCCAAAGTCGCTTGGTCGAATAGGGCATCGGTGGCCGCGAACTTTGCTGGCTGACGGGGTTTCGATGAGCGCGACTCGGCAGATCACGTCACTTTTCTTCGAAGTCTTTCGGTCAACTCGCGCATTCCTGAGCCCATAGTCGGCACCAACTCGTCATAGCCGCTAGATTGTGGATGCACAACTACAAACGCAGAACTAGCTGCAAATGAACCCGTAATGATGTAGTCCGCATCAAGCAAAGGATAAGACCCTCTGCTTCCAATCAGACATCGCTTCGCGCTGAGCGGAAGTACCACATACTCGACTGAATCATCATGCTCAATCAGCGGAATGCCACAAACCCCGACGGAAGCTCCCCATGCAATTGAATCGCCAAGCACCAATGCGACATCAAAATCCTGAACGACGTATTTAAATTTTAAGTAGTTGGCTGCTCTTTGCGCAGGCGTGGGTTCTTTTTGGAGCAGTGCGTTGTGTGCGTCGACAATACGTGTCGGCACCAGCTTCTCCAAGCGGCTGAAGGCTAGCGAAGTGATCAACTGAAAACTGGGATCCCCTGCATGATCTGACGCGTTGAGCTTCGTTCTCATAACGTCAACCACTGTGGCGACCATGGTTGCGGTTTGAGCGCGCCATGCTGCGGAACGCGCATAAAAGTGTGACAGAACAGCCGCTGCGTCGACGTAGTCCACGTTTCCCTCGGGACATTCGACCAACTTGCATAACACTTTCCAGATATTCGTCTCTTCGTGGGTGATCGCTTCATCCGGCGTCCCGTCACCAGGAGTTCCATAGAAATCGGTTTCTAAGGCCACGTTCTTGGTCTTGGCCGAAAATCGTGATCCGTCAGAGCGGATGACCATCACCGCGCCGTTTGCATCCGCGAATCGGCGCAACAGCATCTGGGGAATGTAATGTTGTCGCCTACCTGCCATTGATGAACCTTTCTGTCGTGGCGTTTGCCCAAAGCGCCGTGACCACGCTACTCTTCGCGTAAGTGACCGAGTGGCAGAAATACGATGGCTCGGGACCTGCCTTCATCTGGAAACCCCGCCCCGCAATTCCTCATACAACCCCGCCGGCCCCAGCAGAATCCCCTTCAGCCCGGCCCGCACCTGCTGCGAATCCAGCGCCTGCCGGCTCATGATCTGATGCGCCTCGAACGCCTCGATGATGGCGTTCATGAGTTCGGCATCGAAGTTGGGTGAGGCCGCGAACTGCGCCTTGGTGTTGTTGCGCGCCTGCTCGGCCAGCAACTCGGACTCCATCAGCTTGCCGCGGATGACGTGGTTGATGTAGACCAGCTTGTCGTCGTCCGTCAGCTCGCCCTCGAACAGGTCGTTCACCTTGGCCAGGATTTCCGACAGCCGCACTTTTTCCTTGTCCTGCACCTGGCCCGAGCCCGGTTCGGTCAGGGGTTGCAGCCGGTAGTCGCCCTCGGTGTCGTTCAGCACCAGCGTGCGCTGCCCCTGGTCCTTCAGCTTGTGGTGGGTCAGCACCACCTTGCTCAGATCGATCCCTTCGCGCTCACGGCCAAAATCCAGCAGCGGCAGCAGGCGCTTGGAGAAGATCGCGCGCTTTTCAATGGCGGTGTTACCGTAGTCGAACAGCTGGCTGAGGAAGGCATAGACCCGCACATAGGTGGCCAGGTCGCGCTTGAAGAGTGCCAGCGCGTCCATCTCGTCCTTGGCCGCCTGATGCTCGGGGCTGTCGGGGTCGGCACCGTCGAACCTGGCCTTGGCGGCCTTGTACAGCTTCAGCAGTCGGTCCGCCACCGGCTCGATGGCCGCCACCAGCATGGCCTGGGTGGCCCTGGGGTTCAGCTCGGTGCCCACCACCCGCTCGACCTCGAAGTCGTCGTAATGCCCGCCGGCATCCAGCTTGGCCTTCAGCTCCAGGATCAGGTGCGGGTCGGTCACGCTGGCCAGCTCGGCCGTGTCGTAATAGGTCTGGAAGGCCGCCAGAACCTCGTCCGGGTCGTTGACGAAGTCCAGCACGTAGGTGGTGTCCTTCAGCCCATGCGGGCCGTTGTATGCGCGGTTCAGTCGGCTCAGGGTCTGCACCGCCTGGATGCCGGCCAGGCGCTTGTCCACGTACATGCCGCACAGTAGGGGTTGGTCGAACCCGGTCTGGAACTTGTTGGCCACCAGCAGAATCTGGAACGCCTCGGTGGCAAAGGCCTCGCGCAGGTCCTTGCCGTTCAGCCCCGGGTTCAAGCTGGCCGAGCGTTCGCTGACCGCTTCGCCGGTCTGCTCGTCCATCACATCGCCCGAGAAGGCCACCAGCGTGCCGATGCTGTAGCGGTGTTCCTGGATGTACCGGTCGATGGCGCGCTTGAAGCGCACCGCCTCCAGCCGGCTGGCCGTCACCACCATGGCCTTGGCGTGGCCGCCCAGCAGCGGCTGCACGTTGTCGATGAAGTGCTCGACGACGATCGCCACCTTCTGGCTGATGTTGTAGGGGTGCAGGCGCACCCAGCGCATCAGACCCTTGACGGCGGCGCTTTGCTCGACTTCGGCATCGGTCCAGTCCCGGCCCTCGTGCGTCAGCCTGAAGGCCAGCTTGTAGGGCGTGTAGTTCTTCAGCACATCGAGGATGAAGCCCTCCTCGATGGCCTGGCGCATGGAATAGATGTGAAAGGCCTGTGGCAGGTTGTCCGGGCCGGCGGGCTGATCCGGCTGCGGGCGGCGGCCGAACAGCTCCAGCGTCTTGGCCTTGGGCGTGGCGGTGAAGGCGATATAGGTGATGCCGGCGTCCGAGCCGGCGCGGGCGCTCATCTGCGCGGCCAGGATGTCTTCGTTGCTGACCTCGCCGCCGTCCTGCAACGCCTTCAGCTCCTCGGCGCTCAGCAATTCCTTGAGCTTGGCGGCGGCTTCGCCGGTCTGGCTGGAATGCGCCTCGTCGGCGATAACGGCAAAGCGCTTGCCCTGGGTGGCAGCCAGCTCCTGCACCTTGGCCAGCGCAAACGGAAAGGTTTGGATGGTGCAGACGATGATCTTCTTGCCGCCCGACAGCGCCGCGGCCAGTTGCTGGCTCTTGCTGGCGTCGTTGCCGGTGATGGTCTCGACCACGCCGGTGGTGCGCTGAAAGTCGAAGATGGCGTCCTGCAACTGCGCGTCCAGCACGTTGCGATCGCTCACCACCAGCACGCTGGAGAACAGCCTCTGGTGCCGGCCGTCGTGCAGGTCCGACAGGAAGTGTGCCGTCCAGGCAATGGAGTTGGTCTTGCCCGAGCCCGCGCTGTGCTGGATCAGGTACCTGCCGCCCGGGCCGTCGGCCAACACCGACTGCACCAGCTTGCGCGTGGCGTCGAGCTGGTGGTAGCGCGGAAAGATGATGGCCTGGATGCGCTTTTTGTCATCGCGCAGGGTGACCAGGTAGCGCTCGATGATCTCCAGCCACGAGTCGCGCTGCCACACCTGCTCCCACAGGTAGTGGGTGCGGTGGCCGGCGGCATGGGGCGGGTTGCCCGCGCCGCCGGCATCGCCCAGGTTGAAGGGCAGGAATGGCGTGGCCGGCCCCAGCAGGCGTGTGGCCATGTGCACGTCGCGGTTGCTGACGGCGAAGTGCACCAGCGCGCCGCGCGGAAAGTCCAGCAGCGGCTCGGCGCTGGCCTTGCCTTTGGGGCGCGGCAGGCGGTCAAAGCGGTACTGGTCGATGGCCCGGTTCACGTTCTGGGTGAAGTCGGTCTTCAGCTCGGCCGTGGCGACTGGAATGCCGTTGAGCAACAGCACCAGGTCGATCACGTCGTCGTGGTTGGTTCGCACCTGGCGCAGCACGCGCAGGCGGTTGGCGGTGTAGCGCTGCTCCAGCTCGGGGTTCATGCCCAGCGCCGGGCGAAACTGCGCCATGCGCAGCGGCGCGCGCAGGCCCAGCAAGTCCAGGCCGTGGCGCAGGACATGAAGCGTGCCCTGGCTGTCCAGCGCCTTGCGCAGACGGTCGAGCAGCGTGGTTTCGGCCGCGGCGCCGTGGTTCTTGACCAGCGTCTCCCAGGCCTGCGGCTGCGTAGCCTGCAGCCAGGCCGTCACGTCAGCGGGGTACAAGGCGCGCGGCGTGTTGTAGCTGCGGGCGTCGCCTTCGGTGCCGGGTGGCGCGTACAGCCAGCCGTGCGCGGCCAGGTGCTTGCAGATGTCGGTTTCGAAAGCGATTTCGTTGTGCAGGGCCATGGCAGATTTGAATAAAAAACGGCTCTAGCGCCGGTGGAAAAAGCGCAAGAAGCTATTAAATTAATAGTTATTCGCGGTGCAAAGGCTCACACCAATCCCCATTCCGGGTGCCGCGCCTGCAACCAGGCGATGGTGTGGCCAAGCAGCTTGTCCGCGGCCTGCAGGCCGGCCTGCAGCGTCGCGTCGGCTATCGGGTCGCCCTCGTAGTCGTTCACGTTGCGCTGGCGGCGCAGGGCGTCCAGCACGATCACATCCTGCCTGGGTACGCCCAGGGTTTGCTCCAGCGTCTGGATGGCGGTCTGGTGGTGGCCGGGCTGGCTGGTGGAAGTGCGCCAGCCATTGGCCCACAGGCCCAGCATGGCGCATTGCATGATGCATTTGTAGGCCGCGTCAAAGCGATTGCCGGCACTGATCTGCGCCACCCGCGCGTCGGCCAGGTTCTGCCGCGCTGCCTGCAGCAGCCGGGCCATGGCGGGCGGGTCAGGCGGCTGCGCCAGCAAGCGGCCAATGGCCTGCAAGTTGCTCAAGCTCATGATCGTCTCCCTGTATCCACAGTTTGGGTTTGCGCAGCACGTCGCGCACAAAGGCATCGCCCGCCCGGGCCTTGTCGGCCAGCTCCTGCGGCGCCCAGACCATCGGGTTCACCTCGCGCCCCAGCAGTTCGTGCAGCGGGTACAGCGCCTGTACCACGGCCACGAAGTCCGGTGTGCCGACCAGCAGCACATCCACATCGCTGTGCTCGGTGGCCGTGCCGCTGGCCATGGAGCCATAGACGAAAGCCAGGGCAAATTGCCTCGCCAGCGGCTGCAACGCCGCGCGCAGCGCGGGCACCACGCCATGCGTCTTGCGGAACATGGCGGCCAGATCGGGGAACAGCGGGTGCTGCACATTGGCGCTGTAGCGCGCCTGGTTGCCCTGGTCGCTGCGCAGCAGCAGCCCGGCCCGGGCCAGCTTGCCCAGCTCGCGCCCCAGCGTGCCCGCATGGCTGCCCGTCAGCCGCGCCAGCTCGCGCAGGTGCAGGCTGCGGCCCGGCTGCAGCAGCAGCGCCGCCAGCACCTGCTGGCGCTGGGCAGGGAACAGCAGGTCGATCGCATCCTGAGTGTTGCTCATAAGGCGACGATTGTTGCCTTTAAGGCGGCATCAGGCAAGGGGTGCGGGGTGGTTATGCAGTCAAATCGGCCTCAAGCGCTTGCAGGGCAAGCGCGAGAAGCTATGAATTTTGATGATCCGCCCAGCCGCGCACGTCGATCTGGCCGGTGACGGCGGCGGAGATCAGGGCGGTGCGGCGTTCTTGGAGGAGGGTGATGGCGGATTGGGCTTGGGTGATCAGCGCGTCGAACTCAGTTGTCCTCTCGTCCAAGAACCTTGCGATCCGTTCTTGCTCTTCTTTCGGCGGGTAGGCAAAGCGATATCTGCGTAGTGTTTCGGCAGTCAAGTGAGCAATCGTCGCCTTGCCTTCGCCGCCGGTGAAGATGCCAAGCTTCGCAGCCATGTTCAACAGGTAATACTGAAAGCGAGATAAGTCATGGGTCGGTTGCCTGGGCCGTAATCGATGCAGCGCCTTCTGGTAGTAACACTCCTCGAGTTCGCCTGACCAAATGGAAGCGCGGCCAACGTCGCCGCCTTCGCACACAAGAAGGTCACCAGAAGTCAGGCGATATCGTTGAATGTCGTCCCCAGAAAAATCCATCTGTGGTAGATCTTCCGTGTTGATGCAGTCCCACTGAACATCAACGTTGCGAAGATAGGGCGCGAGATGCCTACCGGTGATGCGTTTCTCATCAAGCATCTTCCCGAGCAGAACTTCATATCGGTAATTCACGGCTGCCACCTCCCAATGCGCCGGCACTTCCCCCAGCCACTCCACGCCCGAATCCTTCATCGGCACCGAGGGATCGAGCCCCTGGGTGACGGCGTGCGAGATGACGGCCTGGCGCTTTTCCTGCAGCAGGGCGATCAGCTTTGCCTGCTCGGCCACCAGCGCGTCGATCTTGGCGGTTTTCATAACCCACCTTGGTCTTGTCGGGGTCGATCCAGGCGTCGGGGGCGTGGGGCAGCACCTCGCGCTGGAAGTACGCCGCCACGTCGTCCTGGTAGGGCACGTTCTCGGTGTCGCGCAGGCTGCTGTCGGGCTGGGGCTTGCCCTTTTGCTTGCCTTTGCTGCCTAGCGCGATCTGGCCGGCCTCGTCCCGCAGCGGGCGCTCGACGGTGATGGCGTGGTAGCCGAAGTCCTCGTTGTCGAAGATGCGGCTGATGGGTTTGCCGTCGTCGTCCTTCGCTTGCTCGAAGCGGCCGAAGAGCCGGGTGATGCGCTCGATGTGCGCGTCCGACAGCTCCTTGCGCTTTGACCCGAGGCTCTTGCGCATCTTCTGCCACATGCCGCTGGCGTCGATGAGCTGCACCTTGCCCTTGCGCTCGGCGGGCTTGCGGTTGCTGATGATCCACACGTAGGTGGCGATGCCGGTGTTGTAGAACATGTCGGTGGGCAGGCCGACGATGGCTTCCAACAGGTCGTTTTCCAGCACGTAGCGGCGGATTTCGGATTCGCCCGAGCCGGCGCCGCCGGTGAACAGGGGCGAGCCGTTGAGCACGATGCCGAAGCGGCTGCCGCCTTCCGATGTGGGGCGCATTTTGCTGAGCAGGTGCAGCAGAAACAGCATGGAGCCATCGGATACGCGCGGCAGGCCGGGGCCGAAGCGGCCGGCAAAGCCCTGGCTCTCGTGCTCGCGGCGCACTTCCTTTTCCACCTTCTTCCACTCCACGCCGAAGGGCGGGTTGGAGAGCATGTAGTCGAAGTGCTCGCCGGGGTGGCCGTCGTCGGAGGCCGGTCTTGCGCTTGAGGAAAGGCGCAGGGTTGACGCCCAGCTTCTCCTTGGCGGCCAGTTCAGCCAGCACGGCGCCCTTGGTGGAATCCAGCACGCAGTCGAGGCGGCGCAGGATGGTGAAGGGGAGGATGACCTTGCCATAGTCGGACTGCTTGTAGTCGCCGCGCAGCAGATCGGCGACGGACCAGATGAAGGAAGACAGGGCGGGTTGGGAGGCCATGGGTTTGAGTGTATTGGGGCGTGCCGTGCCTGCCTGGGACTAACGCGGGCAACAAAAAACCCGCGATGCAAGTCTGCATGCGGGTTTCGGGAGGTTCTTGGACTTCGTGAGACCTTGAACTGGTGCCGGCTGCCGGAATCGAACTGGCGACCTACGCGTTACGAGTGCGTTGCTCTACCAACTGAGCTAAGCCGGCTTTTCTCGTAAAGTCTGCGATTATAGCGGGCGACTCGCCCGTTTTTGCCCCCCTTCACCCACCGCCCAGGAGGCTCTCGAACATGCTGAAAACCGATCACCTGACCGATACCC
>JAKOVD010000011.1 GCA_029782215.1 Chloroflexota bacterium | reverse complement strand
CCGCAGGCAGCGAGGTCTCTCGTACCTCTGAGCGTCGCCGAAATTCGTCGGTTGCTGTGGCGAATCGTCTGGATGGTCGTGCCGCAACCTGCGTTCGTCTTAGCATGGTCCTATTGGCGTCGTCATCATCAAGCCATTGCCAAGCTCCACCACTACAATCGTCGCACTGCGATCAGAATCTAACTACAACTGTAGTACTAGGTGATGGGAGGCTTGCCAGCATGATGAGGTCCACAGCTACGGGCGCGGTTGACCCTGCCTGGCGCGCCCTTTATGGGGTTGGCGGTGTGGCTGGGCTTGTGGCGGCCCTTCTCTTTCGACGCAACATCGGGGCCGAAGTTTCGCTCTTCACCGGCGTCCAGGCGATCCCAACGCAGGTGGCCGGCTGGTTCGAGCTGCCGCAGAGCAGTCCGCTCATTGGTTTGGCCTTTCTCGCCTTCTTCGATCTGATGAACTACGGCCTGCTCGGATTGGTGTTCCTGGCGCTTTATGCGGCGTTGTGGCCGGGCCACAGAACGCTCGCAGCCGTTGCCCTGTGCAGCGGCCTGGTTGGAATCGCCGTTGCCTTCGCAACCAACATCTCACTTACCATGCTGGCCCTCAGCCATCAGTATGCCGCAGCCACGTCAGAACCGGAGAGGGCGGGCCCGCTGGTGGCGGGACAGGCGATGCTGGCGCTTCACAACCCTTTGGCGGTCTATCCAAGCACGGGCGTTTTCACGAGCCTGTTTCTCATTGCCGCAGCGGGACTGTTGTTCTCACTGGCCATGCTCCGAGGACGGTTGTTCTGTCCCATCGCTGCGATCGTGGGCATGGTAGCCGCCGCCTGCGACCTGCTGTATTGCCTTACCGTGCAATTTGCTCCTTCCCTGCGCATTCTCTTGCTGGCCGCAGGCGGACTGTTCTGGATGGTCTGGCAGCTCCTGGTCGCCATCAGGCTTCTGCAGCTTTCGCATCAGGTCCATCGCCCAGTTGGAATTGACCGCTAGCACGGGGTCTGCGAATAGACTGTCCTTGCCACAGCTCGGGCATAGTCATCCACCTGTGGCTGAAGGGCCCTGTCCTGGCTGGCCCGGGGCTGGCGGGCGATATCCCCCAACACCCGGATCAGGGTATCGATGTCCTCGTCGCTGTTCTCGATGCCAAAGCTCACGCGGACGACACCCGGCAGCGCAACCTGGGTGAACAGGGTCAGGATCAACCCCTGCAGCCACTCCAGAACCAGAGGAATGTGAAGCAAGCGCTTGACCAGCATGTGGGCGCAGTGGCAGCCGGAGCGCACCCCGATCGCTCCATACTCGGCCAGTCTTGCGGCCACCTGGTTGGGCGGAACGTCCTTCACGCTGAAGATGATGACCCCGCCTTTCTGGGCAAACCTGGGTGAGTCTGGGTTCTGGGTGCCGTAGATCTTGAGGCCAGGTATCTGCGCCATGCCGCGCAGCGCCTGCCTGGTCAACGCCTGTTCACGTTCCTGGATCACATCCCATCCGATCCGCTGCAGGAGGACGAGCGCCTTGCCCAAAGCAGCGATGCCGCCTGTGTTTTCCTCACCAGACGACCGTATCCGCTCCAGTTCGGCGGGGTCCACACCCAGCAGTCCTTTCCTGACCACCAGCGCGCCGCTGCCGAACGGTGCATACACCTTGTGGGCAGAGAAAGCGAGGTAGTCAATCCCCCAGCGTTCCGTCTCAACCTTGCGGTGCGCAACCAACTGCGCCGCATCGACGAGCAAACGAGCCCCGTAGCGATGGACGATGCGGCTGATCTCAGCCGGATCGTTGAAAACCCCCAGCACATTCGAAGCGCCGCTCACGGCCACGAGCTTGATGCGTTTCCTACCGTATCTGCCTTCCTGGTTGTAGGCGCGCAGGATTGTCTCCAGCTCGGCGCAATCGATGAAGCCTTCGTCGTCCACCGGCAGCCGGATCAGTTGCCCACCCGGCAGTCTGCGCCACGGAAGCTCGTTTGAGTTATGTTCCAGGTACGTGTTGACCACGACCGGCTCGACGCCCGGTTCCGATTCGCGACCCAGGCACTCGGCAGCCAGGTTGATGGCTTCGGTGGTGTTGGACGTGAAGATCACATCGTAGCCGGCAGCCGGCGCTCCCAGGACCTCGGCACAGATGGACTTGACCTCATCGATGATCGCTTGCTGCACAGGTCCGGGCTGGCGCCATGTCTGGCGCACAGCGTCCCAGATCGGCGTAAAGGTCGGCGTGCTGGCGGCGTTGTCGAGGTTGACGAATGGCCGCAATCCGTTCGCGGTCGGGACATTGACGCCGCGCCCGATCAGGGTTCGTCCTAGTTCATCCAGGAGTTCCCGACCAGCGTAAGACTCCAGCTCGTCGCAGTACAGGATTTCTGCGGCCGTCCTGCTATCGGCGGGCGGCTTCCGGAAGGCATCTTGTCCAAGCTGCTCAACCAGCCTCAAAGCTTTGGCAAACGCGATGACGTTGACGATCGCGGGCGTGCCGGCCTCGAATCTGTCCGGTGCATGCGCCCAAATGACCCAGCTCGGAGCGACGAGCCTGGCCGTCCCGCCACCTGTTTCGTAGGGGATGCCCTCAGGCAGGGCCTTGCGGTCGACGGCCATGGCCCTGACACCCAGGGGCGGGCCAACGTCCTCGCTCGATGCACAGTGGTACGACCCCGGTCTTAGCTGTGCCTTGAGGACCTCGGCACGCCGGGGCGTGCAAAAGACAACGACGTAGCGGTCTTTTGGGAGCGCCAGGTGCTCAAGAACGATGTCCCTTGCCTGCTCATACAGGTGCGTCGACACGATCGAGTAGTGCCCGCTGCCGCGATGGACGTTCGAGTAGGTTTCCAGCGCCGCACACACCGCTCGTTCTAGTGCGGCCCAGGCATCATCCCTGCCGGGTGGCGGGAAAATGATCGCTTCCAGCGCCTGGGGCTGCGGCGCGATGCGCAGTGCAAAGGCGGTTGTTGCCATGAGTTGCCTCCAGGGAGCTGCGGTTACTCCCTATCCAGGAAGACTAGCAAGGCGTACACCAGGAACGCCGGCCAAACGAGGCCCTTCAGCAAGCCCTGAACGCGTTGCTGGTTGGTTGTGGCGCGCTTGAGATAGTAGACCCAGGCGCCGATCACGCCGATGCCGTAGACGGCGTCTACGCCGCCGCTCGGGCGAGTTACAATCGTCTTCTGTGGTTCCTCGGTGGTCATTGTTTCTCCTTTGGGAGCAGTTGTCTGCGCTCCATGTTCAGGGGCGATGGGTTGGTCGGCCCGCGACTAGCCGGCAATCACGGTGATCGCCACCTTGCCGCGGGCATGTTCGGTTTCGAGATAGCGGAGGCCGCCGGAGCATCGCCAAGTGGGCAAGTCCTGTCGATAACAGGGGTGATGCTCCCGGCTTCAATCAGGTCTTTCAGTGTGACGAGGTACCTGGCGTTGGGCCTGGCCATGAACATACTGCCTTGCTGGCGCATGAGCGGCGCCAATGCAAACGCCATAACAACGTAGCCCATTGGCCTCCACGCGTCCTGCGATATCCCAGCCGAGGATGTAGTCCTTCGGTCCGGGGAACCCGACGCTCAGGCGGGCGAGCCACGGCCTGCCCCGCATCGAAAAGAGGTCGCCGGCGTTGAGTGCGGCCGCATAGACCCTCACCAACACGTCGGCTTCCTTGACCACCGGCCTGGCGACCTCTTTGAGCTCGAGGACGTCCGGTGATCCATAGGCGTTCAGGGTGATCGCTTGCATCGTCTCTCTCCGAGAATGCCTCCGAAAAGTGGAGCCGAGATGCACGGCAGCCGCCGTGAGGCAGGATTGCCGAAGCCCTCATCACCCCGGAGCCGGGCGGATGTCAATTCCTCTCACGCCTTTCCACAGCAGCCACACCATTAGCACCAGCTCGCCGACAAAGGTGACCGAAGCAATGCTGAGGCCGTAGCTGGGGAGCAAAAACGCTCCAAAGGCGTCGATGAGGTAACCCAGGGCGGAAACCACGACGAGGATTCCCAGCCACTTGGGCATGTAGCCGGAAACGAAGACCAGGTAGCCGAGAAGGAACAGATGCAGGCTGAAGAACACCAGGGCGATGTCCCATCCAGACCGAAATGCGCTCAGGTCCAGCATCACCTGTGCCTGCACCTGGTCTGCTCCGAAAGCACCCAGGTAGCCGGCGCCCGTCAGGAGGTGCAGCACGCCGAACAAGTTGTTGACGGCGACTGCAAAGATGGCGGCATAGACGACCCTGAACCACGCCGAAAGCAGGGCAACGCTCCCGTTCGCTGGCTTGAGCACGAGATACAGCGCCCAAGCGACCACGATGTCGAGGATTGCCACGATCAAGAAGCAGGTGATGGCCACGCGGAACAGACCGGCAGAGGCCTCGATGTTGGCGGCCGTCCCTGCCGCGTCTCCCGGCACGACGAGGGTTGGGAGGATGTAGAAATTGGCGAAGGCCGCCAGAACGGCCATGGCCAGCAGGCCAAGACCTGCGACCAGCGCAGCCGTGCGCGGCGAGATGCCGGCGACTGGCAGGGGGTTTTCATTCGGTTCCAAGGGCAGTCTCCTCGGGGAGTTGGGACGGTTGAGCTTCGTCAGGGTAGCCTTCGACGCATTGGACAGCGAGGAGAGCCATGCCCAGATCGCGCACTTTGCGCAGCAGGCCGTAAAGCGCGGCCTGATCGACCACCGGGCCGCTCAACAGGGTCTCGCCGTGCTCGTCCAATGTGACAGTCATGCCATCAAACCAGTCGGCCCACTCTCGATCCAAGTGGCCTTTGATCCTGATTCGATAGACCATCATTGGGTTTGGCTGTGAGCCGGGATCAAGTTCGTCTGTCATGTCCCTGTACTCGCTGCGACAGGTCCGTGCAAACTGCGTCGCTTGTGCTGTGTATCGTCAGCATATCCCTACAAGGGTGTGGTCGTGTAGACACTAAAGTGTTGGCCTGCGGTATTGTTCTGACCCCAGCCGCGCCCTGACTCCCCAACCTCCTGGTCCGGCTGCCCCTGATCAGGCCAGAGGCTACAGCAAACCCAGCTCGCGAGCGCGGGCGACGGCCTCAGTGCGTCTGCGAACACCCAGCTTGTCAAAGATGATCCGGCAGTGGCCCTTCACCGTGTCCAGGGCCAGGTAGAGACGCCCACCGATCTCCTGGTTTGAAAGCCCCTCGGCGATGAGGCGCAGCACCTCCATCTCGCGGGGGCTTAGGGGTTCAACCAGCGGGTGGCTACGGCTGCGGCCGCTGGCTGCCCCACCTGGCGACTCAGCTTCAAACACTGCCAGCAGCTTGGCGGGATAGGAAGGCATTAGCCCGCGAGCAGCGGCTGCTGCCAGCAGCCGGGCCATGGGCGCGCTCTCGTCGACGAATGTGCGGACGAAGCCGCCCCGCTGCGCCAGGGCCAACGCCTCACCTATCCGTCGCAGGGCCTCGTCTCCATCATCGTGCTCCTGGTAGGCGAGCGCCTGCAGGATGGCCGCCTTGAGCTTCTGGTCCTCCCAACCCCTGGCATCCGCCTGCCCGCGCACCGGCTCCAGCACCGTCAGGGCTGCGACCGGGTCGCCCTGGGCCAGCAGCACCCGAGCCTGGCTCAGCGGAAGATCGTGTTCCTGCACCAGGCGAGCGGCGGCTGCAGGGTCGTTTTGGCGCAGCAGGACCTGCACCTGGGCGGCAATAAGCCCAGGCATCTGGTGGACGAATTCGTGTTGGCGCACGATTTCGGCAGCCCTCGCCAGGACCCTGGATGCGCCGGCCAGGTCTCCCCGGGCAAGCGCCAGGCGTGCGAGAAATACCTCCGAGGCGGCGACTCGCTCCTCATACTGGACCTGCCGCGCCAGCTCAAGGCTCTGCCATCCGTGCTGCTGGGCGCTGGCGAGATCGTTCCATTCGTACTGGATGCGGGCGAGGCCAAGATGAGCATCGTAGGCAGCCGGCTGTAGATGGTCGCCGACCAGGTGCAGCACGCGCTCATAGGTCTGCGCTGCCTGGTGAAACTCAATCTCCGCTTCCTGTACCTGGCCGAGCCCGGTGGTCGCGGCAATCGTGATGATGATGTTGCCGCTGCGCTGGCTGACGGCGATCGCCTCGCGGAAGGCCTGCGCCGCCGCGGCCCGGTCCCCAAGAAGCTGGTAGGCAATGCCGAGTTTCCAGATCGTGGCAGTGCGAACAGCCAGATTGTCGGGATGCAGATACTCCAGGGCGCGCTGTGATTGGGCAATGATGGCGTCAGCCTGGTAGTCGGCGGCGGCCAGCAAGGCGCGGATAGCGGCAATATGGCCGATGAGGTTCCGGACTTCGTCATTTGGCTCCATGCCCTGGAGGGCCGCTTCGGCGGCTTGCAGCTTTGGCTCGACGGCGGCAAGCTGGCCGGTCATCGAAAGCACCGAGGCATACATCACCCACAATGCCGGATGAGCGTCGAGCACCGGAGGCGGCAGGGAAGCCAGCCAATCCAGGACCGGAACCAGGGCGCCGCGGAATTGCAGGGGCATGCCCTTGCCTTCCACAAGCCGAGCGGCGCGCTCGATGTCATTGGCGGCGACGGCATGGTGAAAGGCCTCGACATCGAGACCGTTGTGTTCATACCATGTACTGGCGCGCTGGTGCAGAACCATCACCGCCTTGTCCGGAGCGCCGTCCACCCGGCCGGCGCTCCGGTGCAGCCGCTGCCGCAGGAAGCCGGCGAAGAGATGGTGATAGCGATACCACTGCTGCTCCCCGTCCAGGGGCACGACAAAGAGATTGGCGCGGACCAGGTATTCCAGCGTTTCCTGTCCGGACGACAGCGGGCCGGAACGTAAGGCATCACCCCCGCGAAGGAGGGCGTCGCAGAGGGGGCCGCAGAGGCGATCCAAGATCGACGTGTTTAGCAGAAACGTCTGCACTTCTGCGGGCTGCTGGTGGAGAACCTCTTCAACCAGGTAATCGAGCACGAAGTGGTGGCTGCCGCTGAAGGACGCGATGAAGGCGCCAGCATCTCTCTGGCCTTGCCGCGAGTCGGGCCCCTTCAGGGCAAGCGCCGCGAGCTGCAGGCCGGCAGGCCAACCCTCGGTGCGGCTTTCCAGGGCGGCGATTTCCTCGCTCGTGAGATCCAATCCCATTGCCTGGTTGAGGAACTGCGTTGTCTCGGTGGGCGAGAACCGCAGATCGCCCGCGCGCAGTTCCACCAACTGCCCGCGGGCGCGCAGCCGGGCCAGCGGCAGGCGCGGGTCCTCGCGGGTGGCGATGACAAGGTGCAGCCGGGGCGGCAAATGCTCGACCAGAAAGGTCACGGCGTCGTCAACGGCCTTGGCATCAACCAGGTGGTAATCATCCAGAACGAAGGCGAGGTCTTCCTGGATTGCGGTCATGCTGTTGAGCAGGGCCGTCAGAACGGCTTCCGCTGGCGGCGGCTGCGCCGACTGCAGGAGAGCCAGCATCCTTTCCATCGCGAGTCTCGCCTGCGATTGGCGTTCCACCATTGTCTGCAATGAGGCGACGAGATAGACCAGGAACCGAGACGGGTCGCTGTCCCCGGCATCAAGCGACAACCACGCGACCGGGCGCGGGCTTTGGGCGATCCACTCGCTGAGCAGCGTCGTCTTGCCGAAGCCGGCGGGGGCGGAGATAAGGACCAGTCTGCGGCTCAGCCCCTCGTTCAGCCGCTCGACCAGGTGGGGACGGGGGATGGCTTCAGGACGGCGAGGAGGGGTATAGAGTTTGGTGGCTAGGATGGTGGTTGGCATGGATCGCTCACAGGCTGCCTATCCCCGGCTCATTCCCGGTCACGACTCCGGCTCTGAGCGTGACCTGCCAACACTGTAGTATGTCTCGCGACTCTCGGCAAATGGAGCGGCGAGGCACATCGGGCCAAACTCTCACCGCCGCCCGTTCGCAGCAACGTGAGCCTATCCCGACTGTTTCATCGCACGCGCAGCCGCGCAGCGCTGGCGGAATACCGGATCGGTTGGATCGACCCATCCGAACCGGTCGATCCGATGCGGCGTCAGGTCGAACGACGGCGCCTCGCCCGCTGCCAGTTGGGCCAGCGCACGGCCGATTCCGCCCGAGGCGGCAATCCCTGCGCCTGAGCAGCCCGTCGCGAACAGGAGACCTTCAACACCTGGTAGCCCGCCCAGGAGGAAGTTGCCATCCGGGGTGTAGGTGGATAGGCCCGCCACGTATGTGGCGATGCCCACCCGCTGGATCGCTGGGAAGAAGCGCGCGAGTCCGTTTATGCCTCTTGTCAGCGCATCCCACCCGTTCGGATCGGCAGAGAGGCGCAGGCTGGCGATGTCCTCCGGCAGCCCCCAGGGGTCAAAGTGCACACCGGTCGTTTCCCGCAAGCCGAAGAGCAGACGGCCGATCTCAATCCGGGCATAGGCCCTGGCGTCGGGCAGCAGAACGATGGGTTGTTGGCCGGAGAAGAGCGCATGCGGCGCCGTAAGCCAGTATTGGCTTCGCACCGGCGCCATCGGAAGGCCAATGCCAAGTTGCCAGGCCAGCACGCCAGCCCATGCGCCGGCGGCGTCGATCACTGTGCCGCCGGCAACGAACCCGTCGGTGCTCTCGACCCCCAACACGCGGGTTCCTTCTGTCCGAAGGGCGGTGACGCCCACGCCCTGGCGCATCTGCGCGCCTCGCTCGCGGGCCGCCCGTGCGTAGGCCTGGGTCAGCGTATAAGGATCCACCACTGCGTCCTCGGCGAAGTAAGCCACGGTTATGTCTCGATCCAGGGCAAGCCACGGCGCCAAGCGTTCAGCGTCGGCCGCGCTGATCCACTCCGCCGTCACACCGTGGCCGGACGAAACCCCTACCAGATCGTCCAAATAGGCCTTCGTGCCCGCCGAGGCGGCGATGTGCAGACTGCCAACCCGGCGGAGACCCAGCGGATGCCCAAACTCCGCCTCGAGCCGTTGGATTGCGGCGTAGGTTTCCTGCACCATGGGGATGACGGCGCCGTGTAAGCGGGGCCGGGACAGCAGCCCGGCGGCCCGGGGTGAGTTGGCCCCGGCAATCGTTCGGCGCTCCAGCAGCAGGACTTGACCCTGTTTCAGGCCTGCCAGGTAGTAGGCGACCGCGCATCCCAAGATGCCGCCGCCAACGATGATGAAATCCGCCCCGGTGCTCAAGGTCGTTGGCCGTCGGCCAAGCGCGCTTCAATGTCGTCCAGGACCTGCGGCAGGTTCCAGATCCCATCAATCACGTAATGGGCGCCGCCATCGACCAGCCGGATTCTCGCCCTGGCCCGCCGCCTCTCCAGTTCATCCAGCGACAGTGCGGCCAGTTGATCCGCTGCCAATCCCAGCTCGTTGCCGGTCACCGTCACCGCCACGGTCCACATCCCGGCATTCAACCCTTCTTCGATGTCTGGGATGGTATCGCCGACCTTCACAATCAAGGAGGGGGGATAGGTGCGCAGATCCATGGCGCTGCGCAGGGCCATCCAGGGTTCCGGCCGACCGGCCGGCACGTCGCTCACGCAAACAATCGAATCGGGCTCAAAACCGTGGCGGGCCGCTGCGGGCGCCAGGATATCCATCATCTGGCGATTGTAACCGGTTGTGGAGCCGATTTTGATCCCGCGGTCCCGGAGCCTGGCCACGGTGTCGATGGCGCCGGGAATCGGATCGGCGTAGCCAGCCAGCACGCGTAGTTGTACGGGAACGAACTCCTGATACACTGCCTCGACATCTTCCTCGCTCGGCGGGCGACCGTGGACGGCCTGCCAGACTGAAGTCACGCGTGGCATCTGAATGATGGCGCGGATGTGGTCGCGCTTGTGGACGCCCATCGGCGCCCGTGCTTCGTCGGTTGTGATGTCGACGTCATGGAGCCTGAAGACCTCGACAAACGCCATGACAGGGGCAATGGAACCGTGATCCACGGTCGTGCCGGCCCAGTCAAAGATCACTGCCTTGACCGTTGCGGACATGTGCGCCGGGCGGCGGCGCGGATTGATCGTGCGCGTCATAACGTAACCTCCATGTCGAGCAGCGTGTCGCGTATGGCCAGGAGCAGATTGTGGATGTCCTCGGCAAAGACGCGACCAATAGTGCCAATGCGAAAGCAGGCTGCATCACTCACTTTGCCGGGGTAGATGACGAAGCCACGATCGTTCAACAACTCATAGAAGCGGTCGAAATCGTAGTTCGGGTGGTCAGGAAAGCGGAAGGAAGTAATGATGTAGCCTTGATCCTCCGGTCGCAGATACTCGACAAAGCCCAGCTCACGCATGCCGGCGACCAACGTTTCGTGGTTGCGACGGTACCTTGCGGCGCGTCCCATCACCCCACCCTCTTCCTCGAGTTCGGCCAATGCCTGGCGGAAGGCAAGGATTGTATGAGTGGGGGGCGTGAAACGGAACTGGCCATCCGCCTCCAACCGTTGCCACTGCGCCCTCAGGTCCAGAGTCAGACTGCGCGCATAACCGTCAGTTTGGTCGAGTGCGGCGCGTCGAGCAAGCACGAAGCTGAAGCCCGGTACCCCTTCGATACACTTGTTGGCGGAAGAGACCAGGTAGTCGATGTTCCAGTCGCCGATGGGAATGGGCACCGCGCCGAAGCTGCTCATCGCATCGACCATGAACACCTTGCCGCGTTCGGCAGCCAGGGCGCCAACTTCCTGGACGGGATTGAGCAGGCCTGTCGTGGTCTCACAGTGAACGATGCCGATGTGTGTGACAGATGGGTGCGCGTCCAGTTCCGACACCACTTTCGCAACAATGGCAGGGCACCACTCGGGGAATTTCGCCGCCACGACGGCGATTTTGAGCCTTTCAGCGATCTGCATCAGGCGCTGTCCGTAGGCGCCGTTCACCACCATCAGCCACTTGCCTTCAGGGGCCGTGATCGACCCAATGACCGCTTCCAGGCCAGAGGTGCCACTGCCTTGCATGAGGATGGCCTCGTATGGTTCCTCTGGTGCTACTGCCAGGGCCAACAACGCGCTGCGAATCTGCCGAACGGTGTCGATGAACTCGAAATCGCGCGAACCCAGGTCGTGCATCATGGCTTGTTTAACAGAAAGGCTCGTCGTGAGCGGACCCGGCGTAAACAGTGGTTTGTCGCCATTGCGTGAGGTGGAGACAGGAATGGGCATGGGTATCAACTCGGATGCGCAGCGCTATTGAGTACGAGTACCGCCTCTTCGGCGAAGGCGACCTGGACCTGGTCGCCGATATTGGCGAGCGTCAAATGAGGGTTGTTGAACGTGTCCAGATAGAAGCTATTCTGGCCGGTGCGCACCTGGATGCGCACCACCGCGCCCAGAAACGTCACGTTTTCCACGTGGCATCGTAAGACGTTGGTCTGATCCGCGCCCTCCGCCAGGCTGATGCGCTCTGGACGCAGGGCGATCGGGATCATTTCGCCAGGTCTGGCGCCGTTGAGCCGGTTCGAAGTATGGATTACCTGGGAGTCTACCGCCAGCATACCCTGCTCCTTGTCGCGCAGCTCTGCCTCCAGGACGTTCAAGGTGCCGACGAAAGACGCCACAAAACGCGTTTGGGGAAAGTTGTAGATCTCGAACGGTGTGCCTACTTGCTCCATCCGACCTTGGCTCATCACCACCACGCGGTCCGAGAGCGACAGGGCTTCCTCCTGATCGTGGGTCACATAGATGGTGGTGATGCCGAGCTGGCGCTGAATTGCCCGGATATCCTGGCGCAGGGACACCCGGATTTTGGCGTCCAGCGCCGAGAGGGGCTCATCGAGAAGCAGCACTTGCGGGCGGATGGCCAGGGCGCGCGCCAGCGCCACGCGCTGCTGCTGACCGCCCGAAAGCTGGTAGGGATAGCGACTACCGAAGGACTCCATCTTGATCACGGCGAGCATCTCCTGCACGCGTGCCGCGACCTCCTTGGCAGGAGACCGTGCGATGCGCATGCCGAAGCCGATATTGTCGGCGACAGTCATGTTTGGAAACAGGGCATATGACTGAAAAACCATTCCGATCTTGCGCTTGTTAGGTGGGATCAGGGTGATGTCGGCGCCGTCGATCCTAATGGAGCCAGTGGTCGGCGTTTCAAAGCCTGCGATCATGCGGAGCGTCGTGGTCTTGCCACAACCGCTTGGACCCAGGAAGGATACAAGCTCGCCACGCTCGACCTGCAGCTCGAACGATTCGACCGCATATGACTCACCGAACTTCTTCTGGATGTTGTGCAATTCCAGGAAAGCCATCTAGTGTCCCCCTCCAATCTGGGCTTGTGTTCCGCGGGTAATGAAGCGGATGAGCAGCATCGCGATCCAGGTCACGGCAAAGCTGAGAAGGGTGAGGGCCGCGGCGTCGTAGGCATGATGGCTGCCTACGACTACCATGTACGGCCCAAACGCACGCTGGTCGCCGACCAGGAAGCCGGTGAGCGTGAACTCACCAATGACCACGGCAAACGCCAGCAAAGCTCCACTCAGGAGTGACGTCCGCAGGTTGGGTAGGATGATGCGCCAGAGGATGGTCAGCGACCCGGCGCCGAGACTCTGTCCCGCCTCGGACAACGTCCGCACATCCATGGCGTTGACGCCGTTATCTACAGCTCGGTATATGAAAGGCATCGATAGAATGACGTAGCCGGCAATCAGAAGCATCTCGGTCGAGATCTCGGTGAGAGCGGGAATCGCGAAAGGACCGAGCTGCATGCGGTGACTGTACGTGCGAATCAGCCCCAACACCAGGACAATGGGCGGGATGACAAAAGGCAAGAGCGCCAGGAAGTCGGCGACCCCGCGCACGCGGCGGTAGCGCAGATGAATCCAGTAGACCGTGGGAACAATCAGCAGCAGGCTCGCCAGAATGGTCAAGATCGCCATCAGCGTCGAGAAGGCGAATGTCTTGATGAAGAGCGGGTCTGCCAGGGCACTGCCAAAGGCGGCGAGGCTCAGCCGGCCGCGTTCTTTCTGCAGCGCAAAGATGAGCGTTCCAACCAGCGGAATCACGAAATAGAAGACGCCGATGGTGACCCAAACCCAGCTCCATGTGCGCCGGCCTTTCATCTCAGCCACCTCACCGTTTTCCGCTGCAGCCATGTGTAGAGTCCTATGGAAAGGCCCATGATAAGAATCATGCCCAATGCCAGGACATAGCCCACGCCCGGACTATCAAAGACATCACCGCTAATCTGAGAGCTGATCTGCAGGGTGATCAAGTTGATCTGGCCGCCTGTCAGGGCGTAGGCGGTCGCGTAGGCGCCGAAGGCGTTGCCGAAGAGCAGGATGGTGGTGCCCAAGAGCGATGGCAACAGAATGGGCAGCGCCACATGGCGCCAGTAGACCTGAGAAGTGCCCCCAAGCGTCTCGGCTGCCTCTCGCCACTCGCGTTTCAGTCCCTCCAACGACGGCGCTATGATCAGGAGCATGAGCGGAAACTGGAAATAGATGTAGCAGAGCGCCAAGCCCAGCAGGCTGTAGACCGTGAAACCGGCGCCGTAAATATCGACGCCACCCATCTTGAGCAAACCGGTGAGGAAGCCCGTGCGACCCAATGTGGCCACGAAGGCGAAGGCCAGGGGCACGCCAGCGAAGTTGGAGGCGACACCGGATAGCGTGGTCACCCCTGAGCGAACGAACCTGGGCAGCCCGCCCAGGGTGATGCCGTAGGCGATCAGAAAGCCGAGCAGCCCGCCACCGAAGGCTGTCAGGGCGCTGAGCTGCAGGCTGGTCAAGTAGGCGCGGACGACTGTGGGCCTGGTGAAGCTGGTGAAGTTCAGTAACGACAGCCGGCCAGCGTCATCGCGGAAGCTGCCCAGGATGATCAGGCTGGTGGGCAGCAGCATGCATAGAAAGGCGAACACGAAGAATGGCGCCAGGACGAGCCAACCCCATGAGAACCGGTGTGCCGTGGCGGGTCGACTGTTGGCAGGGGCCTCGAAAGTTGTGGTTGCCATGTAGCGCTATGGAAGCAAAGAGCCGGATGGGCAGCGACAACGAGAACGGCTGTCGCTGCCCATCCGGTCGTCGTGCGGGCTTGAGAGGTGCTATTTGACGTCCGCGCCCACCTGGCTGTCCCAGTTCTGCGAGATAAGCTTCTGGGCCTTGATAAGTTGGTCGGCGCTGGCAAACACCGCCCCTTCCACGGAAGGAAGCTTCGCCTTGAGGTCGGCCGGAACCATGCCCTTGGCGTCCAAGGCCGCCTGCCGGATCGGATGGCAATAGCCCTTCAGCCACTCGAGCTGGCCTTCATCGGAGTACAGATACTCTTCCCACAGCTTGGCGGCGTTGGGGTGAGGAGCGTACTTGCTGATCGCCTGCAGATAGACGCCCCCGTAGCGGCCTGACTTCGGCACCACAACCGTCGTCTGCGGGTTGCCCTTGAACTCGTCCTGGGCGGCAAGCGCCAGGTAGTCCCAGGTCAAGCGGATCGGCGTTTCGCCTTTGGCAACCAGAGCATTGCTAGAAATCACCGGCACCAGGTTACCCGCCTTGTTGAGCTTGCCGAAGAAGTCGAGACCGGGCTGTGCATCGTCAAGGGACCCGCCAGCTCCGAGTCCGGCGGCAAAGACCGTTGAGTAGGCCTGGTTGGATTTGCGAGGGTCGCCGGTCAGCGCCACCTGACCCTTGTATTCCGGCTTCAGTAGGTCTGACCAGTCCTGCGGCACGTTCTTCACAACGTCGGTGTTCACCAGGAAGGACAGAACGCCATAATAGTCGCCATAGTAGGCGCCGTCCGGGTCTTTGGCATTGTCTGGGATGTCGTTCCAGGTCTGGACCTTATAGGGCATGAAGAGGTCCTTGTTGGGTTCGCCAAAAGCCAGGCCGACGTCCACGACATCAGGGGCCTGGGGGCCCTTGTTATCCTTGTTCGCCTTGATGGCTTCGATCTCCTCTTTCGATCCCCCGTCCGGGATAAGATCTGTGATCTTGATGCCGTATTTGGCCTCGAAGTTGTCCATCAACTGGCCGTAGTGGCACCAATCGCGCGGCAGTGTGATCACAGTCAGCGCGCCTTCGTTCTTGGCAGCTTCGACCAGGGAATCCATGTTGGCGTTGCCGCTGGCTGGCGTGGACGCCGGCTGGGACGCGGCAGCAGGCTGGGTGGGGGCGGCAGGTTGGGCTGGGGCCGCTGCCGCCGAACAGGCCGACAGAAGGATGGCGGCCACTACGCTCAAAGTCGGCAACACCATACGGCTATTCGATAGTCTCATCTTCACTTCTCTCCTCGAATGTGATGAGTGCGCATTGGCGCGCTCGTGAGTAGGGAATCGATCGACCAACCATTGCACGGATCAAGCGGCCATGAGAGGCAGCGAGAGCCTTGGCAACGTGATGGTTTCTGGCGGCGTGATCCTGGGTGCGACCCGCACTAGCCCGGGCACAGCCCGCAAGGTTGTGATGGAGACATAGCCCCTCGCCAGCGCCCAAACATCGGTCCATGGCGCCGGCTCCGCCCCATCCGCATCGTTACGCGTGACGGTCAGTGTGTTGGCGAGGTGGGGATCGGGGTCAAAGTGATACTTCGTCAGGCACGAAAGGTCCGAAAGCTCCTGCGCAACCACAGTGCCTGCCAGGCTGCCCGTGGGCACGTTGGGAACATTCACGTTCAGAATGGTGTCAGTCGGGCTGTCGAGCCAGATCTGCATCACCTGATCAAGAGCCCAGGCCGCAGTGTCCCAGTGCGCAAACCACGCAGGACCGGCATCAAGGGAAATGGCGATGGCGGGGAGACCGAGCAGATGAGCAGTCAAAGCTGCGCCCACCGTGCCCGAGTAGAAGACGTCCCCGCCCACATTGGCCCCTTTGTTGATGCCGCTGACGACGAGGTCGAACGGACCCCCGAACGCGCCGCGCAGCGCGGCGTGGACGCAGGTGGCGGGCGTACCCGCCACGCTAAAAGCCGCCCCTTTCGCAGGATGGCCCGCCGCCCAAGGATAGGGGTAGTAGGACAGCGAGCGCAGAGGAGGCAGGGCAGCGCCATAGCCGCTGTAGTTGCTGGCTGGCGCCACAACCGTTACCCTGCCGAAGTCAGCCAGCACGCGTGCCGCTTCCCAAATGCCAGGGGCAGCGATGCCATCATCGTTGGTCAGAAGGACGTGCATAGATTTGAAACCTCCAGGACATGGGTTCAGTGCATGAGGGTCCACGCCAGCACGCTCCAGGTGATGAAGCCACCAAGGGCAATGCCGGCGATCGCCTGCGCAGGTGTGTGACGTCGCAGGTGGACGCGCGCCCAGGCGACGACGGGCACGATCAAGAGGATGGGAACAGCGCCCCATCCGATCACGATGAGGAGGAGGGCTGTGAAGGCGCCGATGGCGGCGCCGTGCATGCTGATCTTCCATCGCGTGGTCACGACCAGGACAACTCCCAACAGGAGCACGGCAACCACAGCCAGTCCACGGAGAAGCGGCGGCGCACCGCCGGCCCAGAAAACCACGCAGGCCAGGACCATCGCCACCACCGTGAACGCCAGAGGGCGAAATCGTTCCGCACGCTCTTTCACGTCGAGATCGGACACAAGGCCGTTCTGCCGCAGCCACAGCAGATAGCCCAGAGGCGCCAGGACGCTCTGCGCCAGGTACAATCCAGCCCAGCGCCAGGCCTCGGACACCCCTGAAACCACCACGACAAACGTGATCATGTAGGCCGCCACGAAGGGCGGCGCAAAGATGATGGATACAACGCCTGCAACCTCGTCTTCCCAGGTCTCCTGGCGGTCTGGCAGGAGCGGCGACTCAAGCACCGTCCCTACCCCCGAGTCTACGAGGCGCCGTTCGCTGAATTCGGCCATCGCTCAACCTCGACGCGAACGCCGACTGGCCTTCGAGGGTTTCTTCACTTTGCGTGTGGGGGGATGGGGCAAAAGGGCGCTTTCGTGCAGCTCGTCGTCGATGCCAGAGGCTGCCAGGATGGCGGCGATCTCGCTGGGTAGGGCGGGGCGGCGTCCAAAGACATCCCGCCGCAATTCTCCGCTTCCATACACCTTGCGGAGTGATGCCTGGAGACTCTTCTGATCTGATCCGGTTTGTCCTGCAGTCGTCGATGCCATGTGCTGTCACCTCAGTGCTGATGCAGTCAAGGCGAACTTGGCGTGGTGTGTGGCCCGGAGTTCAGAATGGCGCTCGCCATGTCCTTGTGAACTCCTGGCTAATGTATCAGCCCGATATGAAGCCCCAGATAAGGCTACGTTGTCGGCGTGTTAGCAATCGGTCAAGGTTTGTTAAGGTTTTGCCGATTGGGGCGGGCGGCCTCAGGCTGCGGTATGATGGGGGCGCGTGCACAACCAATACCCTCGATCGGAAGCGAGCCGATGACGACCATGATCCCAGGCCTGATGGAACCCCATGTCCAACCGCTTTATGGCGAGCGCTGTTTTGCCGACCTGCCCGGTCTCGTTCGCTTTGCCCTCGGCGTCGAACCACGGCCCGTCCCGCCGCCGCTGGAGGCGATTGCCAGCCAACGGTTCGACCAGGTGATCGTCATCCTGGCGGATGCGTTCGGCTGGTCGTTCATCGAGCGCTTCGCCGGCGATCATCCCGCCATTCAGCGCTTTCTCAAGGAGGGCAGGGCGGAGAAGCTGACCTCGCAGTTTCCCTCCACGACGGCCGCCCATATCACGACGATGTTGAGCGGCCAGGCCGTGGGCGAACACGGCGTCTTCGAGTGGCAGTACTATGAGCCGCAGCTCGATGCCATGATCGTTCCCCTCCTGTACTCCTTTGCCGGGGACCACGAACCGGGCACCCTGTGGACGACCCGGATTCATCCTCAGCGGCTGCTGCCGGCCCGCACCCAGTTCCAGGCCTTGCAGGCCGCGGGAGTGGCCTGCTACGCCTACGTGCCCTCCATGCTCACCGCCGCGCCGTACTCACAAGTCATGATGCAGGGGGCGACCCTGGTGGGCGGCAAGACGCTGCCGGAGACGCTGGTCAACTTGCGCGACATCGCCGGGCGCCAGGCGAATCGCGCCTGCCACTACCTCTACTTTCCCGACATCGACAGCGTTTGCCATGACTACGGGCCTGATTCCGAACAGGTGCGGGCAGAGGTAGATGCTTTCCTGGACGTCCTGGAACGCGTCCTGCTGGCGCAGGCCCACCGCCGCTTCCGCCATACGCTGCTGCTGGTGACGGCGGACCACGGGCAGACGGCAGTCAACCCCGACACCACGCTCTATCTCAACCTCCATCCTGATTTCGAACGCTTGCGCCCGCTGTTGCGGACGAACCAGGCGGGCGCGCTCCTGACGCCTGGCGGCTCGGCGCGCGATCTGTTTCTCTACGTCAGGCAGGAGCGCAGCGAGGAGGCCGAGAACGTGCTGCGGGGCATGGTGGATGGTCGCGCCGACGTCGTGCAGACGGGTGACCTGGTCAGCCAGGGCGCTTTTGGACCGGTCGCCTCGCCAACCTTCCGGTCGCGGCTGAGCAGCCTGGTCATTCTGCCGCATGCCCACGAGGCGGTCTGGTGGTATGAGAAGGACCGCTTCGAGCAGCGCTTCCACGGCCACCACGGCGGCCTCTCGGCCGATGAGATGGAGATACCGCTGCTGGCCCTGGCGTATTGAGCACACAACGCCGGTGCCCGCCAGCGCCTCGTAGTGTTCCCCGCATGGCACGACAAGCGGCGTCGTGACCGGGTTTGAGCCTGTCAGGCTAGTGGAAGCCCCAACTGCCGCCGTTTGACGGCGAAGTCAGGATAGTGGAAGGCCTCATGGTAGGCGAAATAGCCCACCTGATGGAGCACGGTGACAACGCCGAACTCGTCATGCCGGCCTGTTCGTCCCCATGCCTTCATGGGCAGGCTCTCCAGCCGGGCGACGGTGGCCGCGCGTTTGTGCCGGAACTTGTCCAGCAGATCGCGGGTCGTCTGCGTTTCGGCTGCCTTGGTCCAGACGAACTCGACGACCAGGGGCGGATTCTCTTCCTTGAGCATGCGCTCCAGCCGGCCACTGAAAACGTCCTGGGCATCGACCAGGTGTTGGAGCGCGCGCTGGATCGACCACTCGCCGGGGGCAGGGTCCAGGGTGGTGGAATCTTCGGCGAGGTCGCCGATAAGCGCCTCCACCGTGGCCGGTCCGTGCGAGAGCAATGCCAGGCTGGCAAGGGGGTCGGGGTTGTCGACGTTGAAGATGCCCATGAAGCGACGGAAGGAAGCCCCCCAGGCGCCGCAGATTGGGCAGCGCGCCGGCGCCGCCGCCAGGGCCGTGTGGCCGCAGACCCGGCAGACAAAGACATCGGGGGCGTCGCCGCTCATGGGAACGCCGCCCGTTTGCGCCATGGCGGCGCTGTGGTCAAGCGCGGCCGCCAGCTCGGACGCCAGGCCGAGTTCGCGCAACCCGGAAACCACGGAGTCCAGGTCCGCCAGCGTCGCACCCGCGCCTGCGTAGGCGGCCCGCCGTGGGATGGAGAAGACCGCTGCCTCCAGCAGCTTGTGCAGGTTGATCTGCCCTTCGGCGCCCGAGTGGAGAGACAGCGCCGCGGCGCGGGCCAGGACATCGGTGGGGCGGGGTTGTGATGGGGTCATGATCGGCATCTCCTTTGCCTGAGGGTCGGTTGTGTCCATCCTGCCGTCTGCAACAGCGTGAAGCACCCGGGGCGCGACGCTGCAAAGGGTCGCACAAAATGTGTACAGTTACAGCACTTGCGCCGGCAAAGCTCTGTATATCCTATCCTGGGCGCAATATCAAGTGGGCGAAAGAGGAGCCCGGCCGTCCGGATAGAACCTGGAAGCAAGAAATGGAACTTTCCTTACTTGACACAACGGGAATTGGCGTCTATTTGTTGTGCTAGATAAAGCTTGTACCTGATGAACTGAAGGAGGTGGCAATGATGCAGCCCTGTGAGCACGATGTCGCTGCCGTATTGGTCGATCTATTGCCCAGGCTGGTCAGGCACATGAAGGCGGGCCCGGTGGTGTTGCCAGATGATCCGCGCGATGATCTCGAACGCCAGAGCATTGAAGAACTGCGCGGCGCCTCGGGACAAGTGGCGCTGCTGAGCATTCTGGTGGCTGAGGAACGCGCGACGATGCAGGACGTTGCCACCCAAATGGCCGTGACCCCGGCCACCATCACCATGATGGTCAAGCGCTTGTTGGCCCAGGGGTATGTTGAACGTTCGCGCGATGATGGGGACTGGCGGCTGGTCTGGGTGAGCGCAACCGAACAGGGCAAGCGCGCCTTCCAACTGTATCATGAGGATCGCGAAGCGCTTCTGGCACAGAAGCTCGGCCAGCTTGACCCCGAGGAGATTGCCAGTCTGCAGGCGGCCCTGCCGGCGCTATGCCGGCTCGCCGAGATCGACTGACCGCCAGCGGGTGCGCAGGTGCATCGCTCCCTGCGGAGCGATGGGGCAAAGGCGAAGCGGCGCGAGGTGAGCTGCCGCGCCGCGGCTCAGAGACTCTCTCCCACCATGTCACTTCGAGCGAAGTGAAGCAGTCTCCAACATGCCCGTTGGGGATTGCGTTACGGGTGGCGTCCTTCGCAATGACATTGGACGTCTCTTGCCCGGGCACTTGCTGACCGGCGGCACGGAGAACTCGCAGGTGAAATTGTAAGAGAAATTACTTGACGAACTTTGATAAACGCCGTATATTTACGGTGTAAATTAACGCTGTTTACTTTTGAGGTCCGCCATGACTCTGGCTGCGAGACGCAAACCCACCCGCGAACACGCGGAGATGGTCCTTCAAATCAAGAGAGTCGCCCGCCAGCAAATGACCGCGCACGGCACGGCGGGCTTGTCACTGCGAGGCATTGCCCGCGAGTTGGGCGTGACGGCGCCTGCCATCTACAACTACTTTCCGCGGCTCGAGGACCTGATCACGGCGCTGATCGTCGACACCTTCGCGGCGCTCGCCGAGGCGATGGAAGCCGCCGAGGCCGCGTCCGGGACGCAGGGCTATGGCGGCCGCATCATGGCGCTCTGTCTGGCCTACCGGCAGTGGGCGCTTGACCATCCTGTCGACTTCCAGCTCATCTACGGCAACCCGATTCCCGGCTACCAGGCGCCCGAAGACCTGACCATTCCCCTGGCGCGGCGGCCCTTTGCCGGCATTTTTCGCTGCTTCATCGAGGCGCGTCAAGCCGGCGGGCTCACCATCCCGTCCGAGTATGAGGGCGTCCCTCCCGGCATGGTGGAAAGCATCGCTGTCTGGGGGCGGATGTCGGGCCTGGAGATGCCGCCGGCCCTGCTGGCGCTGGTGATGAGCGGATGGGCGCGCATCTACGGCATGGTCATGCTGGAGTTGTTCCATCACCTCCAGCCATTGGTCGGCGACGTAGGCGTTTTCTACCGCTACGAGATCGAGGCCTTCCTGGAGCGACTCGGGTTGGCAGCGTAGGACGCGATCAGATGCTGTGCGCAGCCCTGTCGGCTTGCCGGTGGCCTTGCGCGTCTTCTGACGGCAGGCCGGCTTCAAAGATCCCTATCCCCATTTCTGGAGAAAACCATGACTTCCAATGCGATGCACGTTGTGTTTGGCGCCGGCCCCCTTGGCCGCGCCGTGGTCAATGAGCTTGTCCGCCGCGGCCAGAGCGTGCGGGTGATCAGCCGCTCAGGCCAGATGACCGAGGCGCCCCAGGGCGTCGAGCTGGTCAGTGGCGACCTGTATAGCGCCGGTGTGGTCCGCGATCTGACCCAGGGCGCGGCTGTGGCCTACCAGTGCGCACAGCCGGAGTACCACGAATGGCCGCAGAAGTTCCCGCCCCTGCAGGCGGCCATCCTCGAGGGGCTGAGCGGCAGCAGCACCAGGCTCATCATCGGCGAGAACACGTATATGTACGGCGACAACGGCGGCAAGCCGCAGACGGAGGACCTGCCGTACCGCGCCCATACGCGCAAGGGCAAGGTCAGGGCTGCCATGAGCGAGGCGGCGCTGGCTGCACACCGGGCGGGCAAGGTGCAGGTCGCCCTCGGACGCGGCTCCGACTTCTTTGGGCCCTGGGCGTTGGGTTCCTCGCACGGCGACCGCGTCTTTTACCCGGCCCTGGCCGGCAAGTCCGCCAGCTTCGCCGGCAAGCTGGACATTCCCCACACCGCCACCTACATCGAGGACTTCGGTAGGGCCCTGGTTATCCTGGGTGAACGCGAAGAGGCCCTGGGTCAGGCCTGGCACGTGCCCAACGACCGCCCCACCATCAGCCAGGGTGACTTCGCCCGCCTGGTGTTTGCCGAGACGGGGCAGCCGGCCAAGGTGAGCAGCATGGGCAAGACGACGCTGCGGTTGGCCGGCCTCTTCATTCCCGGCGCCCGCGAGGTCGTCGAAATGATGTACGAGTTCGAAAAACCCTTCGTGGTGGATTCGGGCAAGTTCGAGAAGGCGTTCGGCCTGAGGCCGACGCCCATCGAGGAAGCGATCAGGACCACCGTGGCCTGGTACCGGGCGCACCCGCAGGGCAAGTAGGGCTTCTGTTGTCACCATTCTGCACGCTTCATGAAGTACAATGCGCCAGCGATGCAGACAGGTGCCACTATGCCAAAGGATCTCGGTTCCTCTTCGTTGTCCCTCCAGCGTCCCTACCCGCCAAGCTGGTTCGACCGCATGGATGCCAGGGTGTCGCGGTTGGCGGCGCCGCGGATGGCGTACTACTTGGGATTGAGTGTATTGCTTCTACTGGCGACCACGGCGGTGCAGTGGTGGGCAGGCGGACTCGCGCTGGGACGCGTCAATTCCTTCCATGCGTGGCTGGCGCTGCAGGACGGCCTGATTCTGTGGTTCATGGGCTATCTGGACCGTTGGGCGGGGCAAGCTATGGACCGGGTGCGCCCCGTGTTCGTGTCTTCCGCGGACGACTTTGACGATTTGCAGTACCGGCTGACGACTGTGGCGGCCCGTCCTGTCCTGATCGCCAGTCTGCTGGGGGGCGCGTTTGCCTTCTTGCCTTTCTACCTTATCTCGCGGCAGGTCCAGGGCGGCCTCGTGGCGCCTATTGGGGTCAGCGCCGATCCCTGGACGGTGCGCATCACCTTGATCCTGCTGGTGATGGCGTGGTGTTGTCTCGGCGCCCTCATCGCCCACTCCATCCACCAACTGCAGGTGATCAGCCAGGTTTACGCCCGGCACGTGCGCATCGACCTCTTCGAGCTGAGCCCTCTTTACGCGTTCTCTGGCGTGACGATGCGGACTTCCATCGGCCTGCTTGTCATCAACTACTTGTGGTTTGCGACCAGTCCCGGGCTGCTCCGCCAGCCCATCAGCATCGCCATCGCTGTCATTCTGGCCTTGTTGGCCACTGCGACCTTCTTTGCCCCGCTCCTTGGCATTCACGGCAGGCTCGTCGCCGAAAAGCAGCGCCAACAGGCCGAAGTGGGCCATCGGGTACAGGCCACGGTCGACGCTCTCTTTCAGGACATGGACACAGGACGGACAGAGCGAGTCAGCACCCAGCGCGAGCAGTTGACCGCCCTGGATTTGCACGCCAGGACCCTGGAGCGCATTCCCACCTGGCCGTGGCAACCTGACGCCGTTCGACTTCTCCTCACCGCGCTGCTGCTGCCGCTGGCGATCTTTGTGATCCAGTTGATTGTGCAGCGGGCGCTCCCCCGCTAACGCGGGTCAGACAAGGGCTGGCGGGGTCTGTCTGCTCCCGGCCTGTCCAGCAGGTGTCTCGCCTCGCGCAGGTCCTGCATCGCAAACCCCTCACGGAACCAGCCGTAGAGCTCTACCAGCATGGCACGGGCCTCGGCGGCGGCCTCAGACGCGGGGAACGCCGGGTCGCTGAGGAGGCGGTACAGACTGGTGGTCGCACGAAGCTCCCACCAGCGCGCCTCCTGCCGTCTGGCGGCGGCAATAGCGCCGCGGAAGCACTCTTCCGCCTGGCGCCTCGCACCGGGTGGACCGTCGGGGTCGAGGAGGAGCAGTTCACCGCGCAGGCGCAGCGCTTCCGGTTCGAGCAGGCGGGCGCCGTTCGCCTCCATCCATGCCAGGGATTCGGCCACCGCCCCCTGCGCCGTGACCAAGTCGCCAGCGCCAGCGCTCCTCTGCGCCATGAGAAGGAGCTGGACGGCATGACCGGCGCCGGTCCCAAGGAGCCGGAACGTCGCCACTGACTGGCGCATTTGCGCCAGCGCTTGCTGTTCCTCCCCGTCCCGAGAGGAGGTCCAGGTTTCCAGGCTGCCGAACCAGGCATCCACCGGCAGGCCCTTGATCGCAACCTGGCGCAGCGCCTCCACCTGCTGCCGCGCCCCAGCCAGGTCCCGCCCGAAGAGGAAGAGCAGGAAACCGGCCAGCATCCGGGCGTAGACGATCGTGGCGGCATCGGCGCCGCCTGCGGCATCGACGGCCTGGTGAAGCTGCTGCAGGGCCTGGTCAGGGTAGCCCTGAAGCCACAGCACCAGCGCCCTCCAACTCCTGACCAGGACCCCGATGTCGAAGCCCAGGAGCAGGTCCGTCTTGAGGGGATGGGGACAGCCGGCGCCGGCCAGCGCCCGCTCAAGATGCTGGCGCGCAGGGACAAGCTCCCCGCCCGTCCAGTGCGCAGCCCCGAGGAGAGCATGAGCAGAAAGCGTGCGCTGCTCGTCCCCGCTTGCTGCGGCGAGTTCCAGCACCTGCTTGCTGAGCTGCAAGGCAAGATCGCGCTGGGCCGACCAAATGGCGTAGTAGGCGGCGGTGGCCACGGCGTCGTAACGTTCGGGACTGTCGCCCAAGTCTGCACGCTGGGCCAGCTCGTAGGCGCGTCTGAGGGCATCGATGCGTTCCGGGGCCCAGAAGCCGTGCACCATCGCCAGCGGGCTCACCAAAGCCAGGTGCAGTTTCATCTTCAGTCGCACCCGCTCGGGCGTTTCGGGCTGGTCCTCGAGCAGGGCGAGTGCGCGCGAGAGATGGGTGATGGCTTCCTCATAGGCTGCCAGGCGCGTCGCCCTGTCGCCTGCCCGCAGATGATAGAGTGCGGCCCGGTCGACCCATCCCGCCGATTCGAAGTGCCACGCCAGACGCGGGGCCAGCGTCTCCAGTTCGTCCGGGGACTCGCGGTAAAGCGTTTCCAGCGCTTCGCCGATCGTTTCATGCAGGGAAGGTCGCTCCACGGCATCCAGGTGGGTGTAGAGATATTGCTGGAACAGGTGATGGCGGAAGCGGTAGCGGGAGAGCTTCTGGGCGCCGATCCGCCGCACGCCGATGGCCATCACCACGCGGTGCCGGTGGGCCAGGCTGTCGCTCAAACACTCGGCGGCGCTGCGTTCATCCATCCCCGCCGCACGAGCCGCTACTTCGGCCGTGAAGTCCTCGCCCTCGACGCTGGCGGCGGTAAGCAGGGCCCGGCAGCGGTTCGGCAGGCGGCCCAGACGCTCGGCAATCGCCGCCTCGACGCGTGAGGGCAGCCTGTCCCAGTGGAGGGCAGGTCCCTCCACCCAGCGGCCGCCTGGATCACGCATCAGCTCCCCGCGCTCCTCCATGCTTTTCAGCAGCTCGACCGTGAACAGGGGTTGTCCTTCCGTGTGCTGGAAGAGCAGCTCACCGAATTCCGCGCTGAGGTAGTGGGGCGTGCTGTCCAGCAGGGCAGCGATGAACTCCCTGCCCTCGCACCCATCCAGGTCGATGGGCGCCTCCCCGGAAATGCGACTAAGCTCGTTGACGACCAGCTCAAGCGGGTGCCGGCCGGCCGTGGGCGGAGGCGTCAAGGCATCGGGCCGGTAGGCGCCCACGAGCAGGATGCGGCTGGCGGCAAGGCGCCGTCCGAGGTGAAACAGGAGGCTGATGGTCCCGGTGTCTGCCCACTGCAGGTCGTCCAGCACCAGGCACAAGGGGCGCCGCCGGGCCAAAGCCTGGAGGACTTGCGTCACATCTTCGAAGACGGCGTCCTTCGACACCGGCTGGCGGGCGCCCCGGCTGACCGTCGACTTTTCAAGCAGATGGTTGAGCGCTCTCAACCAGGAGCCATCCCCAGACTGCCTGGCAAAGGCCTCCGATCGCTCCAGCAGGCTGGCTCCCGGCACGAAGGAATGAACCAGGTTGGGGCCTTGCTCTGCCAGCACCTGGACGGCGTCCGGCATGGCGGTCCAGAGGCGGTGGGCGTGTTCTCGTGACAGCGCTGCCCCCGCCCACTGCGCTTCGACATCCCCAGTCAGCAACTGCAGGAGCTCGCGAAAGGGCAGGTAGGGATCACTGATACCGGTCGCATCACTTCCCTGGCCACCGGCGACCAGGAGTTGCGGCTGCGCCTGCAGTGCTCGTCTGGCGAATTCGGCGATCAAGGCGGTCTTGCCGCTGCCCGCCTCACCCGTGACGAAGAAGACGCGGCCTTCACCGGCGAGGGCCTTGCCCAGGGCGCTGTGCAACTGCGCCAGTTGCTTCTCGCGTGCGACCACGGGGACTGGCGGGGGGTCGGCTGGCGGCCGGTGCGGTTGCGGGTGGCTCTGGCCGCGGCCGGGGGCGCCGACAGGGCTGCCGGCGGCGCGGTGGTGGCGTCCCTGCACCGCCTGACCCGGGAATCTTCCGGCGCGAATCGTCTCGTACAGGGCCGCGGTCTCTTCCGTTGGCTCGATGCCAAGCTCTTCCAGCAGGATGCGGCTGCAGGCCTGGTACTGATGCAGGGCGGCGCTGCGCTGGCCATCCAGGGCGAGAGTGCGCATTAAAGCCCGGTGCGCCTGCTCATTCCATGGCTCCAGGGAAACGAGCCTTTTGGCCCAGTATTGTGCCTGCTTGTAGTCATGGCGCTCCTCAAGGACGGCGACTACGTCGCCCAAGGCGGCGATGACGTGCTGGGCGAGCTGCTCACGGCGAAGAACCGCCCATTCTTCAAAAGGAGCGGCGTCGTTGACAGAGAAGCCTTCCAACAGACCGCCGCGGTAGAGCGCAAGGGCCGCCTGCAGATCATCCGCCCCCTGGCCCGCCCGCCACTGCGCCTGGGCGGCCTCCAGCCGCCGTTGGAACTCCATGACGTCGAGCCAGGCGGCGCTGTCCCTGTTGAACGCGATGGTATCGTGTGTGACCAGCAGGAAGGGGTTGGCCTGCGAGCGATCGTCAAGGCTCCGGCGCAGGCTGGCGAGGCTGTAGCGCAGGTTGCCGAGAGCATCGCTGTCCGTCCGGTCGGGCCACAGCAGCCCCGCCAGGACCTCGCGACGATGTGGTCGATCCCCTTCGCAGGCCAGATAGGCGAGCAGCGCCCGGACCTTATTGGATTTGAAGTCCGTCAGTGGGTGACCGTCCATCTCAACCTGGAAGCCACCCAACAGGGTTACCACGAGGCGAGCCACCGCAGACTCCTGGAAACATCATCGGTGCCAGTTTCTTGAATTGATTGTAAGCCATTTGTGCCTTCCCTGCCACTTTGCGAAGGACACACCACGGGCAGGCCACGTTTCCGCCACGCTTAGATGCTGCAATAGCGCTGTTAGATCGGCTCACTCCACGATGGAGGTTGACTATGGACAGCGAACGTAGCAGGCACGACGTCTATCTGGCCTATATGCTGCGCCTTTGGCGCGCCGGCAGCCACGGCGGGCTGCCGGTCTGGCGGGCTTCGCTGGAGAATCCCCACACGGGTGAGCGCGTCGCATTCAGTGACGTGACGGCGCTCTTTGCCTTTCTGGCCGAGCAGACCGGCGCGCTGGCTGAGGCGCGCAATGGCCGAGCGGCAACAGAGCTGGGCGACACTGAGCCTGGCTCCGATGACAGTCTGGAGGCATCGAAATGAGGTACCATCTCCATACCCTGAAGCGCGCTGGCTTTGCACTGGTCGCATCGCTCTTCCTGGTGGGTCTGTTGATGGGGGCGTTAGGCTGGGCCGATCGGCAGCCCGGCAGTCTGGCCCAAGGGTCTGTGGCCAGGGACAACATGGCAGGCCCCGCGGACGACATCTCCGCCGCCCGCAGCGCCGCGAACGGCCCGTCTGAGACGCGTCCGCCCGCAAAGGCACTGCTGAGCGCGGCGCAGAAGGCGCTGGGCGGCGGCGGCCCAGAGCAAGCGGTTCGCCGCGCCTGGCAAATGGCCAGGGACGCCGGGACCTATCATTTCGCCACGGACTTGAAACAGTCCACGTACCCGGCAAGAATCCTGTCCAATGCGGGCCGCGGCCCGCAGGAGCAGGCGGCGCATCTCGAGGGTGACCTGGATATCTCCGCTTCCACGTTGAATTTGCGTCTGTGGCAGGGCGGCGGCTCGGTCCTGAGCGAAGCCAACAGCCTGGAAGCACGCATCGAAGGCAGCCGTGCCTATATCCGGTCCTCTGGTGGCGCCTGGAAGGAGCAGGAGGACTTCTCCGGGAGTTTCGCGCCCGGCAACGACCTGCTGGCCTACCTGGTGGCGATGAAGAACGTGCGCCAGGTGACGGCGACGGACGCAGACGTTTCCGCCGGTCGCACCTCGCTCTACGCGTTTGATGTCGATGGTCCTGTCTTTGCCAGGTACATGCGGGATCAGCTTGAGAAGCAGCTGCGCGAAAGTGGTGAGCTGCCGCTGGACCTGACGCTTGACACGGCTGCCCAGTACCGCCAGATGGCCGGCACGGGCGAGATCCTGATTGACGGCCGCGGCCTGCCGCTGCGCCTGACCCTTCACCTGGTCTACCCCGAACAGCAGAACGGCTCGCACGTCGAAGCCGACATCCAGACTGACTTCTCCGGCTTCTCGCCGATCGCCACCACTCTGCAACGGGCAACGCTCACCTTGCAGCGTTTGCCCTCCTCCTGGGGGGTGGCTACCGGAAGGGCGGGCCTGCTGGCGTGCAGCCTGGCGCTCATGGCAGTCATGGTGACATCACGGCGCTCCCGGCGGGTGTACGGGGTGGTTGTGGTGGCGGTCATTCTGTCCATGGTGGTGACCCCACTGCTGCAGAGCCAGACCGTGTCTGCCTTCTTCGATCGCCAGGCAGCTCGCCAGGAGCAGCAGGCGCAGGAAGAGAAGGCAAACCAGATTGCCCAGGACTATCTGGCAGGCCAGAAGTCCTGGGATCCGCACAGCAACCCGCTGGAAGCGCAAGCGGCGGCGTCCCCTGAGGCGGCGGGGCACCAGCAGGCCCAGGTGCCGGGACAACGGGTGCCCGCCATCCCGGACTCGCCGATCGCAGCTACGTCGACCACCTCGCCGACCGACTCATGCGATCAAAGCGACACCGCCGATACGGATGGCGACGGCCTCAACAACTACGATGAATGCATCATGGGCACCAATCCGTCTAATCCGGATATGGATGGCGATGGCTTGAGCGATGGTCAGGAGGTTGACCGCCTGGGTACGGCTGCCAGCATCCAGGATACCGATGGTGACAGTATCCCCGATCCCGTCGAAGTGCGGGGGTTCAGCTATGCGGGCAAGCAGTGGTACCTGGATCCCGCCAACCCCGACAGCAACCGGGATGGTCAGCTTGACTCCATGGAGTGCCCTCCCCTTGCGGACGGCACTGCCATCACCCCCGACGTGATCAGGGACCAGTGTGACGCCGACAAGGATAACATTCCCGATCCCTTCGACGACGACAACGACAATGACGGTGTACCGGACAGCGTGGACTTCTCGCCCAATGACGTCCTCGACCGCAACGCCATTTCGCACAGCGGCGCCGCCCTGCGCGGGGATGCGGCCTACAACCGCGCCAACCCGTTCCAGCTCATGGTATCGGACTTGACCGCCGGTTATCCGTCGTTTGTGGACCTGCAGTTCCAGCCGGTCAACCCCAAGCACCTGACCTATGCCCTCAACGTCATCGATTGGCCGGCCGGGGATGACGAAGGGCAGATCCAGCACGTCAAGGACACCACCTTCGCCACCAGCGACAACCCTGATATCAGGCAGCCGGACGATGAGACGGGGCAGTACGGCGACATGCGCCTGGTGCCCCTGATGGAGATCGAGATGACGGGTGACAGCATGCCGCTGAAGTTGGTCACGCCGGCAGTCACGGTCACCGTACGCGGAGAGCTTTCGGCAACCGTCAGCCTGACCCAGCACGAGGCCAATTCTGCCTATACGGACCTCGTTTTTCACTTTGAGGATACTGACAGCCACGATGTCGGGATCTTCGAGGGCGGATGCGAATTGCTGGGCGCGTCTCTGGGTACTTTCAACGGGGTCAGAAACGGCAGCACGGGCGTGCTCACCACGCCACGGCTCACCACCCTGGCGGATGCGGAGCACGTCATGAAGTTCTCCTGGGGAGACGCGAAGACGGCATGCACCGCCATCCCCAACGTGATCAACGGTCCCTACGCAGACAAGATGGTGGATACGTCGGTCCTCGATCCCTACGGCATTGGCGTCACGGAAGGTGAGGAGCAGCCAGAAGGCGGCAAGGAGCTGCTGGTCTACGTGCCTCTGAACCTGGCGCCAGATCAGACCAACGGCAACAGGACCGCCTTCGCGGCGCGGATGCTCTACTGGCCTGGAGCGGATAACCCGTGGACCACGGCCCAGCAGGTGCGGCTGTTGTGGGCTGTGCAGGCGCTGACCGACGACTGCGTCGAGCCAGAGTCTCAGCACGACCAGGCGTACCAGAAAGCACATCCGGCCGAGTACCGCGCGGCGCTGGAGACCGATTGCGCGGCCCCTGAGAACCGCACGATGGACCATCTTCAGATCGTGCAGGAATACGACGAAGACTTCTATGTGACCGGCATGTCGGTGAGCGAAGATCGTGGCCTGGACGTGGCCATCGCCTACCTTGACCCGGCGGCCTACCCGGCTGATGACCAGAACCTGTGGGAGCTGTCGTGGGGGCTGAGCGAGATGTTCGTGCCGGGCCGGAACTGCGAGTCCGACGCCACGATGACGGGCGACAGCGATCCCAATACGTGTCACAGCGACGCGCAGCGGGACCTGACCATCTTCGAGACAGACAGCGCCGGCGCGCGCGTTGGCAACTCCAGCATCGCCGGTCGCTTCGACCACGCCGATCGGAACCACAACGGTACGCCGGACAACGTGGAATATGCCCAGGCCAAGGGGTGGAGCGCTCAGCGCCAAAATGACCTGCGGTGGAGCATTCCTGCCAACGCCCTGGACGTGGAGACCATGCGCTTCCCGCATGAGGACTACCAGGCCTACCTGTCGAGCAATGTCGTTCCGCGTGTCCTGAAGCAGTTTTCCGCCAACGTCAACCCCACCCTGCTCATCGCTACGGAGCGCCGATACCGAAGCGCCGGCCTGGCGGCGGCGACGCTCAGCAATGGCGTGCTGGTCGTCGACAACGATCCCCAGAACCATAAAGAGCAGACCACGACCAGCCTGATCTGGGGACCCTATCGCTACAACCAGACGCTTGATCCCGTGAGCCACAAGGTCGTGGGCTGGGAGCCCTACCCCACCGAAGAGTACTACAGCAAGCTCGGCGATGCGCTGGTGAAGCGTTTTGACGCGAACTTTCCTGAAGACGTGGGCGCGACCAACCAGGGCAAGGCGGAAGTCGCGCGTGGCTTCTACATGACGCTGCTCGCCGGCGTCACTTCCGAGGTCTGCACGAGCGGCGCCGAGTGTCTTGTGGAAGAGGGCGAGTCGGATGAAGAGCTGATCGCCAGCGCTGAGGAGCTTGCCGACAAGATCGCCGAGATGGCCGGCGACCTGGTCCTGGACATGATGAAGGCCTACAGACAACTGCAATCCCGGGCCCTGGGTGAGTGGTGGACGGCGGTCTGCACCGGCCATGGCGATGAATGGGATGGCTGGCATGTCAAGCATGCGGTGTTCGAAAGCATTGGCGAGGCTTTCAAGGACTTCTTCCTGAGCCCGTGGACCTTCCTCTGGAACAATCGTTCCTTTGTCACCATGATTGGGTTAGGGATCGTCGCGGCCGGTGCGATCACAACCATTGCCCTCAGCTTCATCCTCGGATCGAAGGTGAGTGGAGCTGAACTGGCCGCGCGCATCCTGCTCAGTACGACGGTGATCCTCTCCGTCCTGTCCCTGGTGAAGGCCGTCGCCAAAACGGTCAAGGAGCTTGCGCATGGCATCGGCAAGTTCCTGTGGGAGTCAGCGAGTGGCTTCAAGTCGATGCTGCGGATGAACAAGGTCAGCATTATCCTCAGAATCATCGTCGCCGTCGCCATCACCTGGGGCGTGTTCATCGCCGAATGGGCCATGGGCAATCTGGGCGCCGTGGGCGCACTGGCATGGGACAGCGCCATCTGGGGAGCCGTCGCCTCCACCGTCGTCACCATTCTGATATTCGTCATTCTGACGGCGCTGGGACCGCTTGGCGAGCTCATCTGGGCCGTCATCGGCCTCATTGACTCGCTGGTGGCGCTGATCTGCAACGCCTTCCTGACGAAGGAGCAGCAGGAGAGCTGGTACGCCAATTTCTTCTGCGGCGGCATCACCGGGATGGTCGCCAACATCATCGAGTGGTTCTTCTACAGCGGCACCATCATGGTGAACCTGAACCCGGATGAGGACAAGGGTGAGCCCTGGTATCCCCGGCTCCAGTTCCACGATTTCAGCCTTGCTGACATGGTCCATCCCGAGATGGGCATTGTCGAGGGCAATGCCATCAGGTACCGCATTGCTCTGACCAACACGATCGACCTCGCCAAGGTGCCCATCAGCCCCCTGGAGACCTTCTGGCACGGCCAGTTCAACGATTCCACCTTGCGCCGGTCGAGCTTCAAGTACGAGTGGCAGCAGGAGGAAGAGGAGATCCACGAGAACCTGGACCTGGATGCTATCAGGGCCGAGGACTGGCAGGCGACGAAGAACGGACGGCCCTTCACCTACAGCACGAACGTCCATGCGGAGGAGGGCATCCCGCTGCCCGAGGCGGGCGTCAACCAGAAGACAGAACTGCTGCTGGCAGAAGCCTACGCCGTGCCCGACCAGGAATGCATGGGGGTGTTGATCTTCGGCGGCTGCTGGATCAAACCCTACAAGGGCACGGCCTTCTATGACTTTGGGGAGGAACTGGTGCTTGACGTCCTCCCGGCGACCCTGGACGAGTTCTATGACCTGGCGCAAGAAGGCGAGGGCTGGACCCTGGGCTGGGGTGGCGGCGCCGCTCAGACATTCCGTGCCCTGCACGACGCCGATGGCGATGGTCTTTCCTACGCAGAAGATCCCGACGACAGCCAGTTCGACAAGGACAACGACGGCCTCTCAGATGGGTACGAGCTGCAGGTGGGCAGCGACCCCTTGCTGCTGGATACCGATCACGATGGCCTGAACGACCATGAGGAGGCGATGCTCGGCACCAACCCCCGGGTGCCCGACACCGACGGCGATGGGCTGCTGGATGTCGAGGAGCACACCGGCTGGAAGATCGTCAGCGGCTTGGCGGCCGACGGCACGACGCAGTACACCTGGGTCTGGTCAGACCCACTGAACGTCGATCCCGATCGGGATGGGCTGACCGACTTCCAGGAGCGGACCTACGGCTATCACCCCTGGCTGCCGTCTGACCCCAACGTGCTGGTCATGAGCTCCGAACTGCAGGAGAAGGTGGGCGCTACGACGACGCCCTTCGACGGATTCGTCAAGCCAGGGGCTCAGCTCGCCTACAAGGCGACCGTCGAGAACAAGCTCGACAGCCGCCAGGCGCAGGGCTTGCTCTCGACCGATGCCCCCGCCGTCCTTGACGACCAGGGGGTGCCCCCGAGCTCTTTTGTGCTCCAGCCCCTCGAGACGAAATCGATCGCCGGCAGCGTCACCGTCAACCAGACCAACGTGTCCAAGGCCTACAGCCTGACACAGGTGGCAGGGGCGCTGATCAGCGACCTGCAGGCGATCTCCAGCAACGCAGAACTGTGGCTTCGCTTCGATGAATCGGCGAACGCCACCGTCTACGCCGACACTTCCGGCCGCCAGCCCATCCATAACGGGCAATGCAGAGGCACAGGATGCAGCATTGCGGCCGATATGGGCCGCCTGGGCAGCGCGATCAGGCTGGCAGGAACCGGGTACGTGCATTCAGACGCGCCGGTATCGGCCACAGACTACGGCGTGGCCCTCTGGTTCAAGGCCGACCAGGATAGCCCCACCGGTGTTCTCTTCACCGACATAAGCGGCAGCCAGTATCGCGCGGCGCTGCTTCTCAGTCGCGGCAGGCTCTGCGGGTTCGAGATGGGCGTCGCGGTGTGCGCACCGCAGCTCTACACCGACAAACAATGGCACCACGTCGTGCACACCTATGGGGGCAGGGCGGAGGGCCAGAAGTTGTACGTGGACGGCCAGTTGGTGGCGTCCGGTCTGCATCATGGCTACGCCACAACGGCCACGACCAATGCCAACATTGGCGGCAGCCCCTATCCTCTCACCGATCACGATGCCTTCATCGGTTTGATCGACGATGTGCGCCTGTTTGATTTCGGCTTGACCGCAGGGGACGTGGAAACGCTGCTCAATCAGCCGGTCCTGCACCTTGATTTCGATGCCAACAACGGCTGGTCCGACGCCTCGCCCCTGCAAACGCCGGTCACCTGCGTGTCACTCTTCTGCCCGAGTCATTCCAAGGAGGGCGTCTCCGGCCAATCGGCGAGCTTCAACGGCGCCTCCTTCCTGAGCACAGGAGAAACCCCCGTCCTGGACCTGCGCACCACACCCTTCTCGCTGGCGGCGTGGGTCTATCCGATTTCATACGGCAGCGGCGATGCCAGGGATTCTTCTCCCCAGGGCATCCTGGGCCTGCGCAGCGGCGAGGCCGACGGGGCGCCCAGCCTGGAGCGCGTGGGCTACCAGATCCGTTTCGGCATGGGCACCGACGCCGGCTGGAAGTCCTGGACCAGTGGCAACGTTCTGACCGAGAGGACCTGGGCGCACGTGGCGGTGACCTTTGAGCCCCCGGACAACCTGGTCAGGCTCTACGTCAACGGCGTGCTGGTGGGTGAGGACTCGCAGACTTTCCGCGGGTTCACGCCGGCTTCCAGCACCAAGCGTATCGATGTCGGCCGTTCCACCAACGTGGCCAGGCTGTCTCTCGGCGATGGCCACACCAACAAGACGGGCGACGGCAGCAACGCCTTCTGCGGCGATGCCATGCATGACGAGCTCTGCATGGCAATCGACGGCAACGAGATCCTGAACGTCAGTACCCTGTGCGGCGAAGACTACCGGATCCGGAAGGTGTGGACCTTCACCGAGACTGCCACCCTGAAGGCGTGGGAAGATGACAAGGGCACCCGGTGCGGCGCCCAAAAGGATGACGGCGACGATACCGTCTACCTCAAATACAACAACACCGACAATGCCTCCGAGAGCTTCAACTTCATGCGGCCGGCGAGTGGAGGCGATGTCCAGCGGGACTACAAGGGCGGCAGCTACGGCTACTTCCACTTCACCTACCTCAACGACTCGATCCCTTTCTACGGCTATCTCGATGAAGTAGAGGTCTACAATTGGGCCCTGGACAGCGTGGCGATCCAGAAGCTGGCTAACTCCACCGCCCTCGATCTCAACCTGGATGAACCGCCCGGCTCGGCGACCTTCCAGGACGTGAGCATGCAGGGCGGGCAGGCCCGGTGTACGGACTGTCCCACCTCCGGCGTCACAGGCAGGATCAACCAGGCCGCCTGGTTCGAACGCGCCAAGGGCAACTACCTGGCGCTGGCCAACGGCAACATCAACCGCACCACCAACAATCTCACGGTGGCCGCCTGGATCAAGCCGCACACGCTGGGGGCGTCGAACGGACAGATTCTTGGCACCGCGCGCACGAAAAGCACCAACGGGTTCGGCTTTGCCGTCGCCGGCACCAATCTGCTCTTCTCGACCTACGGCGTGCACGACTATCTCCTGACGAACGTCGGGCTCGTGGCCGACCGCTGGCGCCACGTCGCCGCCGTCTTTGACCCCGCGAACACCGTGTCGTTCTATATAGACGGCGTGTTCAAGACCTCGCTCAGCTATACCGCACCGGCGGTGCAGGATACCGACGACCTGCTGCTTGTCGGGGCGGCGACGCCTGCCGGCAGCTCAACCCTGACCGACTTCTTCGACGGGCAGATCGACGACGTGCGGGTGTACCGGCGTTCGCTGGCGGCCACTGAGATCAAGGCCATCTATGACATGGCGCCAGTGCTTCATCTTCGCTTCGAGGAGAGCCGCGGCGCCACCCGCTTTGCCGACAACGCCCTGCCGGACGTCTCCGCGTCATGTACGGGAGCGCAATGCCCCGGCACAGGCGAAGCGGTGCGCGGTCAGATCGGCCTGGCCGCCGACTTCGACGGCTACGACGACCTGGTGACCGTGCCCGACAGCGACCGGCTCGACCTGACCAAGTTCACGATCGGCGCCTGGGTCTTTCCGACCAGCACCGGCCTGCTCGACTACTCTCAGGAACTGGTCAGCAAGTACGACGCCAACGGTATCTCGTCGAACTATGACCTGGGCATTACCGCCAACACGCTCTTCCCCAGGATCTCCGGAACCTGCATCGCCGGCCGCTCGGCAGCCAGCAGCGTGCCCTTGATCCTCAACCACTGGAACCAGGTGGTCGGGACCTACGACGGGAAGGCGCTGCGCATCTACGTGAACGGCGCCGAAAGCGGCAGCGTGTCCGCCAGCGCAACGCCCTGCGCGAACACCGGGCCCGTGGCCATCGGCGGTTGGGTCGGCAAGATCCAGCATTCGTTCGCCGGCCGGATGGACGAGGTGGTGGTGTACCGGACGGCGCTTACGGCGCAGCAAGTGCGGGACATGTTCACCTACCAGGCCGGTTGGGTGGAGGACAGGCAGAGCTTCGACCTGACCGTTGACGCCGATGCCCCGACCGTGGCGATCAAAGTCGATGACAAGAGCTACGTGGCCAGGCAGCCTGTCATCGTTGCCGTCGAGGCGGATGATGCCACCTCAGGTGTGGTGGGGGTCACCCTCTTAACGCCTGACGGACCGGTCACGGCCGCGCGCTGCATGGAGGCAGGAGGGCAGGCCGCCTGGTGCCCCACGATTTCACCCTCCATCGAGGGCTACTACGCCCTCAAAGCGACGGCAACCGACCGGGTGGGCAGCGCCACCGCGTCTGCCATCCGCACCCTCATCGTCGACGATTCGGCGCCGCAGGTGGCCATCGACGGCGCTGATCTCCAGCGGGTTGCGGCCACTGCCAGCACTGCCAAGCCCAATGCCTGGACGGTGCATCTGACCGGAACCGCTGCCGACCGTCCGGCCGGCAGCGCGGCCGGCAGCGGCGTGCCCGACGATGGCGTGCGGATCGCCCTGCTGGGCGCCGACGGCGCTATCGTGGGCGGCAGCGCGCAGGTGGCCGTGCTTGCCGCGGGCAAGTGGTCGTTGGACTACGAGGTCCCGAATGCCAGCCCCACCGGCCAATACACGGTGACGGCGGAAGCGGTAGACCGGGTTTCCCGGCTGCCCGTCCTCCCGGCAGAGCAGGTGGCTCGCCATACCGGCGCCGCCGACGTCAAGAGGATCGTGCTGGACGCCGCTGCACCGGCCGTCCAACTCAGCCGCACCGGCATCGCCGCCGGCGCCATCGGTCCGGCGACGCCTGCACTGGCCGGAGCCATGACCGATCGCCCGGCGCCCGTCGCGGTGACCTGGACCACCGGCGACAACGGCGACAAGGCCGGCGTGACCGTCACCTGTGCCGGCCCCTCGGCTTCCTACACCCCTTATGTAGCTGGCGCCGGCACGTTTGTCTCAGCCCAGACCTACACCTGGGAGGGCAACCTCCAGCGCGGCAGCACCTGCCACGTCCAGCTCAGCTCGACGTCTGACCCCACCGGGGTCAGCGGCGTGATCCGGGTCTGCGGGAGCCAGCTCGCCACCTGGGATGGTAACTGGACCACGTCAAGGGACGTCGCCTTCACCGCCGAGGCAAGCGCCTGCGGTCCGAATCTGGCAGTCGCAGGTGTGAACCTGGGGGAGACGGCGTTCACCTCGGTGGCGCCCGGATCGACCCTGTACAACGAGACGCCGCCGGCCGGTGAGATCCTTCACCTGCCTTTTGATGACCAACCGGACAGCATTGGCAACCTCAGCTTCCGTGACATTTCAGGTGGTGGGCATGCGGGGAGCTGTACGGGACAGACCTGTCCCTCCACCGGGCAGGCAGGCCACGCCGGGACCGCGGTCCTGTTTGACGGGGTGAACGATGTGGTCAGCGCAGGCAGCCAGGTCGCTCTCGCCAATACCTCATTCACCGTTGCTTTCTGGGCCAAGCGCGGCGCCACCGGCCGGTTCGAGACAATCGTCGGCCAGGGCAGCGCGACTACGTCGAAGGGCCTTGTCCTCGGCTACAGGGCGAACAACAAGTTCACCTGCGCCTTCTGGGGCAACGACCTGGACACGCCGGCCTACACGGATACCACGTGGCACCATTGGACCTGCACCTACGATGCCGCCACCAAGAGCCGGACCATCTACCGCGATGGGGCGCAGGTCGCACAGGCCGCCGCCTCAGCCAATTACCAGGGCTCCGGCAACCTCTATATCGGCGGCTTCAGCAGCACCGCCTATCCCTTCACCGGCCTGGTGGACGAGGTCCGCATCTTCAGCCGGGCCCTGCCGGCGGGAGAGGTTAGGTCGCTCTTCGCCGGAGCTGGCCCGCTCGTTGCCCTGGACTTTGAGAAGGCGTGGCCCGGGGATGGCGCTGTCCTGCCCGACAGCTCGGGTTGGGGGCATGATGGTCTGCTCGTGGCGGGCGCCAACGATGCTGCCGGCAAGTCGACGCCGGGAGCAGTGGGCAGCAACGCCCTGCGTTTCGACGGCGTTGACGACTACGTGCAGGTTGCCGCCGATCTGGGGCTGGATCTCAGCGGTGGACAGTTCACCGAGGCCGCCTGGATCTACTCCGAGCTGGCGGACGACAATTATCACGCCATCCTGGGATACCAGCCTGCGGCCAGCCTCATCCAGCGCTATCCCGGCCTGTGGGTCTACCAGCGCAACCGCATCCATGCCGGCTTCGGCGACGGGACGAGTTGGCTCAATGTGACCACCGGTTCGGTGTTGGCTTCGGGGTGGAACCACGTGGCGGCAACCTTTGACGGGTCTGCCTATGTCGTGTATGTCAATGGGTCGGCGGTCTACACCAGCACAGCCCTGGCAGGGCATAGGCCCTACGCGACCCAACAGCTCCAGATCGGCAAAGTGGACTCCGCCTTCAAGGGCCAGATCGACGACGTCCGTATCTACCCCCGGCCGCTGTCGGCGGCGGAGCTGCGCAGCCTCTACCTGAGTGGGTGGCGGCAGGCCACGCTGAACCAGCACGGCGCGGGGGTGGAAGCGGCGAACTGGACGGCTGCCGTACCCTCGGGGTTGGAGGGCCTGTACCAGGTGGGCCTGCGCGGAACGGATGTGGACGGCCATACCCAGGCCGCCGGCAGTCGCGACGAGATCTGGCGCGGCGCCGCCGACACGCTGGCCCCGCGGGTGGTGCTGCACCGCACGGCGGTGGATCCCTCGACCTTCCAGTACACCGTTGTCGCCGAGGATTTCAACCTGGCAGAGACCGACTTCACTTCTCCCTGCGGCGCCGGCGTCATCGACGCACGTACCTACTTCGTATCGCCCTGGTACCTGGCCGCAGTAGGCGAAGACACCGGTCATCCGTCCCGGTTGTTCAGAATCACGGCAAGCTGCTCGCTCCCCGCGGGCGCGGTGGAGCAGGCCAAAGCCTGTGACAGCGCCGGCAACTGTGCGACGGTGGGCGTGACGGCTGCCACGGCAGAAGAGGTGCAAGCGGCTGGTTCACCGCAAGCCGGGCCAGGCGTGCGCCTCACACCGGCGCTTTCGGCGGCGGCTGGCTCGATGCCCGCGATCAGCTTTGCCACCACCGTGTTGACCAGCACGAACTTCTATGAGCCCCGCACCATCGTCGTGAGCGGCCTTGTCACCGGGACGCAGGCGCTGGCGGAGGTCCAGGTCAGCATCGGTGGCGCCACAGGCACGGCAGCGCTCGGCGAGACCGCGGCCACGGCGCCCTACACGACGACCTGGCGCTTCCCCTGGCGGCTTCCCGAAGACCAGCCCCTGCCCGACGGGACCGACCAGGTCGCCACGGCAACGGCCACGGACGCAGCCGGGCGCCGTGCGACGGCGACGGCGACGTTGACGCTCGACGTCGTCCCCCCTGCGCCGGTGACCCTGGCCCTGACCGCCGATGGCAGCGCCGTTCAGCCCGGCGCGACGCTGCGCACTTCTCCGGCGGATGTGGCGTTGGGGTGGACGGCCTCTGCGGACGGCAGCGGCCTGGCGCCCTATCGCATCGCCTGGACCTCACCGCACACCCAGACGGCGAGCATGGCCTCGAAGCAGCGTGACCCAGCCCTGCCGCGCGAAGACCAGTTCGCCGCCGGCGAGGCCCAGCGTCTGTCTGTGGCCCTCACCAGCCGCGATACCGTGGGCAACGTGCGCCAGCAAGCTAGCGAACCGATCTACGTCGATGGCCCGCGCACACCCGATTACATCGCACTTCCCGCCAGCAGCGACACCCTGGCGAGCCCCTACGAGGGCTGGACGGAGTCTGGCTGTACGCTGATGGGCGCTGACCGCCGTGCGGCTGCCTTGCGTGTCCCGCAGCGACTATACACGAGTTGGGACGCCCAGGCACTGAGGCTTGCCTGGACAGGGGCGTTCTGGGGCGCAGACAGCGACCTCTTCATCTACCTGGATACCGTTCCCGGCGGCACCGATCAGGTGTTCACCCCGGCGCCGGTCGCCGTGACGGGCACCGTGGCATCACTGCCCGCCGGCTTGGGGGCTGACACCCTGGTGTGGGTGCAGGACGCCCACACGGCCTCCCTGCTGCGCTGGGACGGGAGCGCCTGGGCGAATGCAGCGCCGCTCTCAGCAGCGCAGTACCGCTTCGATGCGACGATGGGGGATGCCCAGACCGACCTCTACCTGCCCTTCGATCTGTTGGGCATGACTCCCGGGGCGCCGTTGGGCCTGCTGGCCTTTGCGACCGAGGAGCCTGCGCCTGACGTGGGTCTGCGGTTGTGGGCGACGCTGCCGAACGTCAACCCTGTGAACAGTCTTGGCAGCAATCGCAACGCCGCCTTTGCCGGTCAAGGCGTGCATTTTACCCTCAGTCACTTCTACCATTGGGCCGCTCTTGCCGATGGAGTCTGCCCCAACGGCTCCGACGGCTCGGCGGGCGGCGGCTATGCGGACTTCGACCTGCGGCTCAAGGTGACTGCCAACCCGCCGGCAGCCGCCATCGCCGGGCGCGGCGGAGGGCTGTTCTGGCTGCCCGATCCGGCGCAGGCTGCGGCCAGGTTGCTGTCGTTCATGCAGTATGCCTACCGGCCCGTGAATGACGGTGAGGAAGTCCTCTATACCGTGAACTACCGCAATGCTGGCACGGAGATGGAGCGGGGCGTCTGGTTGGCCCTCTCGGCGGTAGGCCCTCTGCACCTGCTGGATACGACGGTGGCCCTGGGCGATATCGCGGCAGGGGCCTCAGGAACGGCGACCTTCCGCGCTGTGGTCGACCGCAGTGTCTCGACCCAAGAGCTGGCTGAGATCAAAGCTTTCGTCTACGACAGCAGTCATGATCAGGACGGTGCGGCGCTCGACTGGCTGTGGGCGTTCCACCGGGTGGACCGCGGCGCCCCCGACAGCATGGCGATCACGGCGCCCGAACTGGCGGTGGGCGCCGACAGCGCCGCCCTATCGGGCTATGCGCACGACGAGTCGGGCGTGACGTCGGTGGAGGTGGAGATCCAGGCGCCTTCGGGGCTGGTCTCCAAGCTGGCGTGTCCTGTGCCATCGCCCAGAGAAGGCTTGTGGTGGTGTCCGTGGGACATCGTTGCCAGCAACGGCGGCGTTCGTCCTGCCCACGGCGAGACCTTCAGTCTGCGCATGGCGGCCATCGACAGTTTCGGACACCGGAGTGACTGGACCGAGCCGAAGTTCGTGTGGGTTGACGCCCAGCCGCCCAGGTTGACCCTCGACTTGGACGCCAGCGGCGTCTACACGGACGCCGTTGTGCGGGGCCTGGGCACCCTCCACGGCGCCGCCTACGACCTGTCTGGGACCCGTTCGGTGCGCGTCTGTGTGGATGGCGGCTGCGGCGATGCCGCGCTGCAAGCCTCGCACGTGTTCACGACGGCATGGTCCTACGAAGCAGCAGGCGCAACGCCCCAGGACTACATCCGGCGCACGATCGCCGTCACGGGCACGGATCGCGTAGGCAATCGCATGCTCGATCCCTTGACCCTTGCCGTTTGGGTGGACAATGTGCCCCCCGTCATCACGGTCACGACGGTTATCAGCCCGGCCCACGCAGGCGCGCCTGTGAACGTCTTGAGCGGCACGGTGAGTGACGGCAGCCCCGAGGTTCGCGTGTCGATACGGTCGCAGGGGCCGAACGGCGAATTGACCCGCCAGGCTGCCGGCCGCGAAGGCGGCGCCTGGTGGTATGACCTCAATGCGGCAGTTCCCGGTCTCTACACGCTGTGGGTGGATGCCGAGGACATGGGCGGCAACCGCAGCAGCGTCGGGCCCTTCACGGTCGAAGCCACCTGCCTGGCTGCCGGACTGGAGGTCACCCAAATCACCGCCGAGCCGCAGGGCGCCTCGTCGCAGCTTCTCACCCTGTCAGCGCAGGTCTCCAACTCTGGACCGGACGCCCTTCCCGCAGGTATGCCTGTGGGCTTCTATGCCGGCTCCGAGCGGGCCGGCGTGGCGGTGACCTCACAAGCCCTGGCCGCAGGTGAGTCTGCGGTGGTCACCGCGACCTGGTCCGCGGCGGGGTCGGGTGATTACGATGTGCAGGTCGTCCCCGACGATGCCGACGGCGGCGTACCGTCCTTCGCCGCAGCCGCGGATGCTGTGCCCTTGTGCAGCACGCCCGAAACGACCCACACGGTCATCGCAGTGCGTGACGTGCCGATCTACTCATCGTGGAACCTGATTTCGGCGCCGGTCGAGCCGTACGTCACCGACATAACGGTCGTGCAGCGCCCGATCAGCGGCGCCTACACCGCCATCTTTGCCTACGACCAGGGTCTGCGCACCTACCGGCCCGACTGGCCGCCCGATGGGAACACCCTCACGATCGTGGATGCCGGCCACGGCTACTGGGTCCAGGCGCTCGCCGTGCCCACACCGCCGTTGACGACGACGGTGGATGAGGACCCGCTGGCGACGCTGCGGCTGGCAGGCCGGGCCGTTCCCGAGGACCAGCCCCTGCCTCTGGCAGCGGGTTGGAACCTGGTCGGCTACCTGTCGCACCAAACCCTGCCGGTGGCAGACGCCCTGCAGAACATCGCCGGCGTCTACGGGGCGGTGCTCGGGTTTGAGCGCACGGGTCTGTCCTACTACCCTGACCTGGCTCCCGGCTTCAACACTCTCTCCGACATGTCGCCGGCGGGCGGCTATTGGATCCGTGCCAGCCGGGAAGCGACGCTGCGCTACCCGGTGTCGACCGTCACCGCCACGGTCACCGCGGCGCCTGGCTCGGAGCAAGGGCTCTCCCCGGCTGAGCGGGTCTATCAGATCCGCCAGGCGGAACAGGCTGCCGGCGTCAGGCCAACGTCCGAGTGGAAGAACTTCTACGGCGACCCTGCGCTGCCCGACGGCAGCACCGTGCCCACGGGCACCGTCGTGCTGGCGCTGGACCCGCAAGGGGTCGTTTGCGGCGCCACCGTGGTGGCCTATCCAGGCCAATACGGCTTACTGGCGTGCTATCGCGATGAGGCCTCGACTTCTGAGGATGAGGGCGCCGTGCCGGGTGACGCCATCCGGCTGGTCATTTCGAGCGACGGTATCCACGCCGATGGTCAGGAGATCGGCGTTGGCACGTGGACGGCGCACGGCGACCGCCAGCTTGTGCCGTCACAGCCGGTGTTCCTACCCTTGGTCATGGCGGCAAACGCTGAGGAGTATGAAGTGTGGCTGCCGCTGGTGATGCAGCCTTGACACGGCCTGAAGCCATTCGTTTCTTCAATAGCCCGGTTTTAGAACGGGCGTCACCCTACGGAAGGTCAGCCCTATGAAACGCTCTCTCATCTTCAGCCTGGTCGTCGTGGTGTTCCTGCTTGGAGCCTGCGCCACGCCATCGACCCCGACAACCGTGGCCCCGCCGACTGCCCTGCCTGTTGCAGCGCCGGCGTCGGCGGCGCCCGACGTGGCCCCGACCACGGCGCCCGCGGAGCCGCAGGAAGCGCCCGCGGACTGGCAGACCTACGCCAATCCGTTGGGTTTCAGCATTCGCTATCCCGCCACCTGGACGCAGAAGGAGCTACCGCTGGAAGCCGGGCAAACGATCCACACGGTCACGCTCCAGGGCGCCGAGGGAGAGGTCGATCTGCACTGGGGCGTCGGCTTCGGAGGCGCCTGCCCGCAAGGGTATACCACCGTGCAGGTGGCGGAGGGCGAGTTGCCTGCGTGCTATGTGAAGGACGACGATGGCACCGAAGCCTGGACCCAGATCAACAAGCAACTGGAGACCACCAGCTTCTCGGCCGAAGCCCGCACCAACAACGCCGACCCTGCCAGCCATGACCTGGTTCTGGAGGTGGTGGCGACGTTGAGCTTTCCGCCGCCGCAGCAGAGCACAAGCGCCCTGACGGCGCGTATGCTCGTCGAACCCGGCGCCCTGGCCGGACCCAGTCCTTCGAACTTCAACTGGAGCCCGGCAGGCGCTGAGATGGTCTACGTGAAACCGCAGGACGGTCAGGATGCCCTGTGGCTCTATGACGCGGCCACAGAGAAGGACCAGTTACTTCTCGATCCCACCAAGAGCCCTGGCAACATCGATGTCACGACGGCGCAGTGGTCGCCGCAGGGAGACAAGCTGCTGTTCATCGGGGACCAGGCGCTCTGGCTCCTGGACGTGAAAACCGGCGAGCTGCAGTCACTGCTGGCGGACGGCAAGGCCAAGACCGCGGTCATGTTCACGCCTGACGGCGCCCACATCTCCTACGTGGAGGACAACAACCTGAAGCTCGCCGCCATCGCCGGCGGCGACGTGAAAGGCCTGACGACAGACGGGGGTGAGACCGTGTTCAACGGCGCCCTGGACTGGGTCTATAACGAGGAGCTGGCCACGCGCGCCGCCCAGCCAGCCTACGCCTGGTCGCCCGACGGGAACTGGCTGGTCTATCTGCGTCTGGATGAGACCGATGTCCACAATGACCCGATCACCGATTACCGGCCGGTGCCGGCGACGGTCAGCTACACCCGCTATCCCACGGCCGGCACGGCCAATCCCGTGGCCACTCTCCATGCGCTGACCCCGGAGGCGCTGGCTCCGCCGCTGGAAATCCCCCTGGCGGACGACGTCGAGTACGTGCTTCCCTTCTTTACCTGGACGCCTGATTCGAACCATGCGCTCTACATCACCGTGAACCGGGACCACACCAAGCTGACGCTGAACAGGTATACGCTGCAGAGCGGCGAGACGCGGGCCCTCATCACAGAGGAAGATCCCTATTGGATCAACGAGGACCGCTATGCCGCGCCCGTCTTCGTGGATAACGGCGAGCATTTCCTTTGGCTGTCGGAGCGCGACGGCTTCATGCATCTCTACCTGTACGCAGCCGACGGCACGCTGGTCCGGCAGTTGACTCAGGGGGAGTGGATGATCGACAGCTCGGCGTGGAACCTCCTCACCGCGGGCAGGCCGGTCCACGTCGATCCCGCCGGGAAATGGGCGTATTTCGAGACCACCCGCAAGAGTCCCCTGGAGCGCCAGATCGAGCGCGTCAGCCTTGACGGCGGCCCCATCGAGCAGGTGTCCACGGAGCCCGGCTTCCATCTGTTCGACCTGTCCAGCGACGGCAGGTACCTGGTTGACCAGTGCTCTGACATGGCCACGCCCCCTATGACACGCATCCTCCAAACGGACGGCGGCGGGGAGACGGTGCTCGGCATCGCGGCAGGACCGGCAGCGCCGCTTCCCCAGGTCGGCCGCGAGTTCATCACGCTCAAGGCGAAGGACGGCACCGAACTGTACGCCCAGCTTGTCAAGCCGGAGAACTTCGACCCGGCGCGACAGTATCCGGTGGTCGTCCACTGGTACGGCGGTCCCGGCCTGCAAATGGTCTCGGATCGCTATGGCAGCACCAATATCTTCAACATCATCGAACGCGATGTGCTCTACACGCAGGAAGGCATGCTGGTCTGGCGTCTCGACAACCGCGGCACATTTGGACGTGGCCACGCCTTCGAAACGCCGATTTTCGGAGAGCTCGGCAAGGTGGCCCTGGAAGACCAACTGGCGGGCATCGACTACCTGAAGACCCTGCCGTATGTGGATGCCAGTCGTATCGGTACCGACGGCAAGTCGTTTGGGGGCTACATGACCCTGTATGCCCTGCTGCACGCGCCCGACGTGTTCCACTGCGGTGTGGCGGGCGCCCCGCCGACGGACTGGAGCTACTACGACACGATCTACACCGAACGCTACATGCGGACGCCCGATGCGAATCCCAAGGGCTACGCCGCCACGAACCTGGTTGACATCGCCGGCCAAATCCAGGCGCGCCCGCTGCTCATCCACGGCCTGGCCGACACCAACGTCCATCTGCAGAACACGGTGAACTTCGTCCAGGAGCTCGAAGCCAACGACAAGCTGTTCGACTTCATCCCCCTGCCCAACACTGGTCACAGTTTCCATGGCGACAGCCTGGCGGCCGTCCTGGCGTCCAGCGCCGATTACCTGGGCGCCTGCCTTGCCCCTGGCGCCGCGCTGCCAACGCCGGCTCCGGCGCCAACGACGGAGCCGGCGCCAACCGCTGCTCCCACTGCCACGCCGGCGGCGGAGACCAGCCTGCAGCCCCTCAGCCCACAGACCTGCACCGACCTTGCAAATGCGATGGCGGCCACCCTCGACGTCAAGGTGACGGAAGGGGAGGCGCCGATCAGTGATCCCGTGAGCGGCGCCGCGGGAACGGGCTGCCAGGCCGAGGCCAAGGGCACGGGTGAGCAGTTCGCCAGCCCCGATGCGGTGGTCAAGGAACTGGCGACCCTGCTGGAAGGCGAGGGCTGGCAGGAAGACCCGATGCTCGCAGCCGGCGGTCCCACGGGCATCGGCTCTGGGTTCCGCAAGGACAACCAGGTCTGCCTCGCCAACGCCATCTGGTTCCCGGACGCTTCTGCGAACTGTAAGCAGGACCAGCCGATCTCGGCATGCGACGTGAAGCCGGCGCAGCAGTTGTACACGGTGACGCTCGATTGCGCCCAGAGCACCGCAGCCGCACCCGGGATGGCCAACCCCGCCTCGGTGAACTGCACCGAACAGGGCGGCACGCTCAAGATCGAGGAGCGGGGTGATGGCGGTGAGTACGGCGTCTGCTATTTCGAGGATAACCGGCAGTGTGAGGAATGGGCGTTGCTGCGCGGGGACTGCCCCGTGGGGGGGCTCAAGGTCACGGGCTATGTGACCCCTGCCGCCCGTTACTGTGCCATCACCGGTGGCGCCTATACGGCCACCGGCAACAGCGGCCAGGATGACGAACAAGGGACCTGCACCTTCAAGAACGGTGCAACCTGCGACGCCGCAGCCTACTACGACGGCTCCTGCAGCGCTGCCACGCCTGAGGCGCAGGCGACCCCTGCCGCGACCGGCGCCGGCAAGCTCGATTTCGACTCGAACCGCGGCGGCGACTATCGCGACCTCTACGTGATGGCGACGGATGGCTCCGGGGTGGAGCGCCTGACCCAGGGCGACGCCAACAACTTCGCCGGACCCTGGTCGCCGGATGGCAAGCGCATCGCATACACCTGCTACGGCCTCACGACCAGCGACATCTGTCTGATCAATGCCGACGGCACGGGGCAGGTGAACCTGACCAACACGCCATCGGTGGACGAAGGCTTTCCGGCCTGGTCGCCGGATGGGACGCTGATTGCCTACACCTCACGGGCTGACGGCAACAACAACATCTATGTCATGGCGGCCGATGGCGCCAACCCGAAACGTGTGACTAAGAACCCGCACGATGACTTTGTCCCGACCTGGGCGCCCGACGGCAAGCATATCGCCTTCGCCTCGGACCGGGACCGCAAGGAGGGCATCTACGACCTCTACGTCATTGGCGCCGATGGCGCCGGCGTGCGGCGGCTGACCACGGGCGGCGCCAGCAACGATTGGCCGGCGTGGTCGCCCGACGGTAAGCAAATTGCCTTCCGGTCGACGAAGGATGGCCGGGCGGACATTCTCTCCATCCACGTCGATGGCAGCGATCTCCACCGCCTGACCTTCGATCCGGGAAACGATTGGGCGCCTGCCTGGTCTCCCGACGGCTCGCAGATCGCCTTCCAGTCCGACCGTACCGGCGACTGGGAGATCTACGTCATGACTGCAGAAGGTAATGATCCTTCCAACCTGAGCAACAATCCGGCGGCTGACGATCAGCTTCCCCATTGGCAACCCTAGCCGGCGCTGGCAACATGCCGGTCATTTCTGTTTTCGGCAGCATCCACGAGGAGCACGGAGGAACCTATGGAAGTTTCACGACGTGATTTTGTCAAAATGATCGGCGCGGGCGCCGCCCTGGCCGGGCTGGGAGGCATGGTGGCCACCCAGGCGGCTGGCGCGGCGGGTGCAGCGGGCGCGGCAAGCAGCGCCGCGGCGGCTGCGGCCAGGGCCGGGCTGGCGCCGGCGCCCATGGCGAAGGCGCTTACAGTGGGCCTGCTGGAAAGGCTCCAGGCGGGCGACGGCGCCGATCCCCTGATTGCGCCAACGGTGACGATCGCCGCTAACATGGAGCCGGTGATTCCCCACAAGGATCAGTTGGCGGAAGCCAAGAAGAAGCTGGCGGCGCTGGAGAAGAAGACCGGCAAGAAGCCGAACATCCTCATCTTCCTCATGGACAACGTGGGCTACGGCGACGTCGGCATCAACGGCGGCGGTCTGCTGGCCGGCGCGCCGACGCCCAACTTCGACCGCCTGGGACGGGAGGGGCTGCACCTTCTGTCTGCCTATTCACAGCCCGCGTGTACGCCGACCCGCGTCACGCTGCTGACCGGACGCCTGCCCATGCGCACGGGGGCGCTGCATCCGGGGTTCGCAGGCCAGCCGGGCGTTCTCGAGGACGAGACGACCGTCGCCCAGGTCCTGAGCAAGGCCGGCTACGTCACCCAGGCCATTGGCAAGTGGCACTGCGGCGAGGATGAGGGATCGCAGCCGCAGAACGTCGGCTTTGACGACTTCTACGGTTTCCTGGGTTGGTCGGGCCTGTACACGGACTGGCGGGATGAGAACATGCTCCCCGAATGGGCGCTGAGCCCGGAGCGCCGTGCCTTTGCCCAGTCCGAGGACTTCGACAAGCATCTCGTTCATGCGACCAGGGGCCAGAAGGTCGAAGACCTGGAAGAGCTGACCATCGACGCCATTGCCGAGTGCGATGACAAGTTCGCCAAGTATTCGGAGAACTTCATCAGGAAGATGGCGAAGAGTGACAAGCCGTTCTTCCTCTACCACTGCACCCGCGGCAACCATGTCAAGAACTACCCCAACCCCAAGTGGAAGGGGAAGTCGCCGGCCAAGTATCCCTACAAGGACTGCATGATGGAGATCGATGACGTCCTGGGCCGGTTGGTCAAGGCGCTGGAGGAGACAGGGCAGCTTGAGAACACCCTGATCTTCGCCACCTCGGATAACGGACCGATGATGGAGCCCTGGCCCGATGCCGGCTACACCCCGTTCCGTGGTGGCATCGCCACGACGTGGGAAGGGGGCGTGCGGGTCCCCACGGTCGTTTACTGGAAGGGCATGATCACGCCCGGCCAGGTGAGCGACGGCGTGTTCGATCTGGCCGACCTGTTTACCACCTCCGCGGCGCTGGGCGGCGTCGCCTACCGCCCTCCGTCGGACCAGTACCTCGACGGCATCGACCAGACGTCGTTCCTGCTGGCGGACGGCGGCCTGTCGAATCGCAAGTACGAGTATCTGTGGTCCCAGAATGTCATGAGCGGGCTTCGCGTGGCCGAGTACAAGTTCATGGTGGCGGGGACGGCCTTCGACGAACAAGATGTCGTCAACGGTGAGTCTGCGCTGCCGCTTGAGACCTTCCAAAACCCCAAGCTCTTTAACCTTTACATGGACCCCAAGGAACGATACAGTTTCTTTGATCGGCAGACCTTCATGGACAACCTGTTCTCCGATCCCATGCAGGCTCACGGCCAGACCTACAAGGAGTATCCCGGGCCGAAGGCGACGATCCAGGCGAAGGTCGAGCAATACCTCAACAGCAAGTAGGACGGGAGGGGTCAGACTCTATGGACGGGATAGCGCTGCACCTTTGTTCATGGTCGAGCAGAGGTGCAGCGCCCTTATCTGTAGAGGTTTTGTGAAACTCGGGCCGGCGTGCCCGCTATAGGCCACGTTTTCGCCACGTTTGCATGTTTAGATGTACCTAAATTTTAGGGATGCCTGTGCGCTGGTTGCACTGGCGCCGGCGGGCAGCGATATCCCAGAAGCGTCGATTAGCGGTTCCGCTCTCATGTCTGACAAGGAGGCCAACATGAACCCGTTGGCGAACGCGATCTTCAGAAGAACGCTTGTCGTCGTGGTCGTCCCGCTCCTCTTATTCTGCCTTGTGTCCGTCGCGCTGGGGCAGGTGCAGCCGCTGGCCTATTCGCAAGGCCCCGTCACACCGCCGGCAGCCGAACCCGCCTCGGATACGCCCACGCCGACGCCCACGCCTTGCCCTGTCCATCCGCCCACAGGGGACAGAGTCAAGCTGCGCTCAGAGGATGAGATCCTGCTTGTCGCCCGGCATCGGGATGACGACACCCATTTGCGCAACTACCTGTTGGACTTTAACAGCGGCCTGGTCGCCACGAAATCGGTCGACTACAAGGACACCGACGCGACCACACATGTGCGCAAGCTCGCCATCACCGCGGCCGACCTGAATGGCGACGGGATCGAAGAGCAGGTATCCGCGTTTCGTGACAAAAGCGACCGTATCGCCGCGATCAGTAGTGCTTCAGGGACCACCGGAGCGTCCTGGTACCGCGATGGCGGCTCCTACAAAGGCGACAACGTGAACTATGTGAATGTTGCCTCCGGCGACCTGGACCGTTCGGGCAAGGATGACGAGGTGGTGATCGCCTTCGCAGATCAGGACGATGCTCTCCATGTCATCCTGTTGAACGGGAACGCCAATGGCAAGATCGCCAACGCCGCCAACACGGACTACGGCAACTGGTCCAACAACACCGACTCCTCAGGCTTGGGAACGGTGCAATACGTTGCCGTCGCGACTGGGGATCTAAACGGCGATGGACATAACGATGAAATCATTGCCGCTTTGAAGGACGCCAATGAACACCTGCACACTGTGATTCTGCGGCGCACCGATGATGGCAAGATGGCGGTGCTCCTGGACAAGTTCTGGACCAACCACGACCGGGACAACGTCGCCAAGACGGAGACCGCCTATACCAACTACGGCAACTGGAAACCGATCGACGTCACGACAGGCGACGTGGATGGAGACTGGCACGACGAGGCGGTTTTGGGGTTCAGGACCGGAGATGACAAGGATCCCAGCTTCCAGCTCCTTGCTCTCAAGTACAAGAGTGAAACGTTCGGCAACACGCCCGTTGACAACAGGTTGGTCATGGACGACAACGTGTGGATCAGCTCAGACCTGGGTGTTTCTCGCCCCAAAGCCGCCGAGACGGTCGCCCTATCTGCCAGCGACCTGGACGGCGATGGAGTGGATGAGATTGCCGTCGGCCTGGGCACCATCCACTGGGAGAACGCCGCCAGTACGAGCGTAGCCTGGCAGGCGGTCCTGAAGACGTTCTCCTACGTACCGGTGGCAGACCCCGAGTGGTCGACTCTCTGCGTGGCCCACGATGCGGGGGATCCGCCCTGCCTCTATCAGTTGACCAAGACGACATTCGACAGCACCAAGGTACCTGCAACCGTCGACGATACGAATCCCGAAGTCGCCGCTGATGTTGCCACCGGTGAACTTGACGATGACGGCAGGGACGAGATCGTCTTCATCCGGCAGATCCACAAAAGCGGCGATATCAGGGTGTATACCTACGACTTCGAGACCGGCATGGCGAATGCAACGGCAACGCTTGACGTGAGCTCCAGCGGAAAACGGTTTGAGGATTTCGCGCTGGCCGTTGGAGACATCAATGGCGACAGCAGGTTCGGCACCTATAACGGGACCTGCTACTCAAAGCCGGAAGTGAACGTGGTGTCTCTGATTCACGCCCCGCCGCACGGGCCGGATGAGCAATGGGATGGCAATTGGGACGAGGCAATGGCCACTTTTGGCTGGGAAAAAGGCGAGGGACAGGGAACCACCACGGGCACCGACACGATGGTGGGCGGCAGCGTCAAGCTCGGCAAGGAGGAAAAGGGGGTCAGCACAGCCTTCACGTATGAATGGGAGAAGTCGGCCTTTGTCGAGAATGAGGAAATGACCAAGACCGTGGAAGGGGGTGAGTACTCGACACGGCCGCCCTATCTGTACCATGAGGAAGCCAGCTTCGCCTCCCTGAGCGTCGTGAAGACGGACTTTGGCTGCTACATCTACACCGAGCCGGTGTTGGGCAGCATGGATGTCTGTCTCCCGATCCAAACCGGGGAGACTGCTTTCCCGTTGGAGTGGTGGTACAATGAAGCCATCGATCAATACCCCGACTCGTGGGTGCCCCTGGGCATAAACCTCGCTGAGGGATTGCAGGCAAACGCCACACAGTCAAGCGTGTACGGCGAGGGCGGCCCAGGGCGGGCCGTGGATGGGGATACGGACGGCAACTACGCTCACTTCTCTCTAGCGTACACCAAAGCCGAGACCAACGCCTGGTGGCAGGTGGACCTCGGCGGCGTGCAGCAGATCGACGCCATCCAGGTCTGGAACCGGACGGACTGCTGCAGTGAGCGGCTGAAGGACTTCTACGTCTTCGTGTCTGAGGAGCCCTTCACCTCCACCAATCCCACCGAACTCGTGAGCTGGGGCGTCTGGAACCACCACATTACGGCGGACATCACGCCGGGCGTCACCACCACCGTGGCTGTGAACCAGCTCGCCCGCTATGTGCGGGTGCAACTGGCCGGCAAGAACAACCTCCAGTTGGCTGAGGTCCAGGTGTGGGGCAGCCCGGGCGAGCCCAGCCTGTGGCCGAAGGACAGGCCCACGTCGAACACTGACGGCACGTCGTTCCAGCTCACCTGGCCCGACGGGCGGAAGCAGACTGTGGCAGGGGAGTTGATCCACACCTACCAGGGCACGCCGAAATGGATGGCGGAAGGCAGCCAGCTTTCGAAGATCGGCGTGGGGTTCGGATATGACAAGGAAACCATCAATGGCGAGAGCACGGCCAACAAGTACACGCTGGGCATGGAGATTAGGGGGAGTGGCTTTGAGCTGTCGACGGGCACCACGCAGAAGACCGGCCATATCCTCTCGTGGTCTAACGAGGTGAAGTTTGACGCCGAGACGGCCGGTCCCCCGAAGGGCAAACCGGAGTTCTACTACGCTCCGTTTGTCTGGATGCAGAAGGCAAAATCAAGCGGTGGGGTGGACCAGCAGTACTTCGTGTTGGACTATTGGGTGCCGCCCGGTGTGGCGGCCAGTGATGCTGTGAGTGCCGCCACGGCGGGCGCCGCCGGTCCGGCGCTGACGCCTCTCGTCCCGGTGCTTGAGAGCCCCACGCACCCGGACCCCGCCACGTGGGTCACGAACAAGAATGCCGCCTTCGTTTGGGCGCAGCCGCCGGGCGATCCGGCGGCGATCGCCGGCTACAATTGGCGGCTGGATGGCAGCCCCATCGCGGAGCCGTCGTCGCAGAACCGAGGCCCGATCACCGAACAGACTTTCTCCGGCCTGACCGACGGCATCTGGCACATGCACGTGCGGGCCGTAAGCGACGGCGGGGAATGGAGCGCCACCGCCCACCGGACCATCCGCGTGGACGCCAATCCGCCCGAGGTCAAGCTGGATGTGGAGCCGGAGCTGCCCACGGGGAACAGCGGTTGGTACATCACCCCGGTCACGGTGACGGTGAACGTAACCGACGGCTTTGGGTCCGGCGTGGTCGGTGTTGAGGTCAGCGAGGATGGGGTCACATGGCAGCCCTACGCTGCCCCGCTGGTGTTCGCTGCAGATTCGCCGGGAACAACCGTCTATGTCAGGGCCGCCGATGCTGTAGGTCAAATCTCAGAACCGGTCTCGACGACCTTCATGATCGACAGGACGGCGCCGGACTCCCACGTGCCTGCCGGCCAAGGACCGGGCGCGCTGATTGCAACCGTCTTCACCAATACCGTGGGCAACGAGGAAATGGTACTCGCAGGGGCCATCGCCGATAACCTGTCCGGCCGCGCCGGCATGGATCTGCTGGTCGATGGCACCTACTGGACCTCAGCCCATACGGTCGGCTCGTGGAACCCGATTCCGGGACAACCGAACATCGAGGTCAACTGGTACTATACAGCCACCCATGAACTGGGCGCCGGCAATCACAGCTTTGCCGGCAGGGCGCAGGACGCGGCGGGGAACATGGAGGAACCCTACGAGATCGCTCGCGTGGTGCGGTTCCCAATGGCTTCTCCCGACCTGGGCGGCAGCAGTGTTACAGCGTCGCCCACAAGTGTGCGGCCGGGTGACAGGGTCACCTTCGTCGTCACGGCGCGCAATGCGGGTTGGCAGGAAGCGATGGTGGCTGCCACCGACATCCTGCCGGAGGGGCTGGCGCCCGTGACTGGCTCGCTGGCGTCCGATGTCCAGTATGACCCGAATACGCGCACCATGACCTGGCCGGCCAGGCTACTGTGGCCTGGGGACTGGGATCGCCACAGCTTCGAAGCGCAGGTGGATGCGGGAACGCCGGCGAGCACTCTGGAGAATCAGGCCACGTTCCATGCCTTCTGGCCGAACACGGACCAGTTGTCGCCAGCGCAACGGCAAGAATTCCTCGACCGTGAGCAGACGGTGACGGCGGCGACCACAGTCATCGTGGCGCCAGGGCAAGCGGCCAGCGCCGACTTCACAGCGCCCTGGGTCGACTTGACGCTGGGACCGCAGCAGGCCGCCAGCGGCAGCCAGGTGAGGCTGGGCATCACCGCGGCGCCTGATGCACGGTGGACCTATGTGCGGGAGTGGGCGCCTGACCCTGACACCGGCGCCTGGAAGGTGGCGCAGAGCAGCGGTTGGATCGACTACAGTGACATCTACACATGGACGCTGTCCGCCGGTCAGGGGGTCAAGTACCTCGGTCTGTGGGTGGCGGATGCGGCAGGCAACGTGTCGCCGTTGGACGAGCACTCCCTGGGGTTCACCAATCGCGTGGACGGCCCGCAATTCCTGGCCAACGGACAGCGGGTGCACTATCGCGGCTTCATCGACGTTGGAACCTGGATACTCGCCGTGTTGAAGACCTTGACCGGGGACCCCGATCTCCGCGTGTGGCAGCCGCGCAGCAACTTTCGCCCCGACGCATTCACCGGCGAGACGGTTGATCCGGGACAGACCGAGGATCTCGGGACGGACTTTGTGCAGCACGGCGGGCGCTTCCTGGTCGAGGTGCAGGCCGTTGGCGCCAGCGACTACGAGCTGTCGCTGAACGGCGATGTGCCCAACGAGCCCAATGCGCTGCAGGCCCTGGCTGCGAACGAACGTCCTGCCCACCCGCTGACCGTTTCGGACCCGCTGAGCGCGCATGCGCTCGGGGCTCCGATCGGGCTGCCAGCGGCAGAGATTCACCTGCCTCTGATCTTCAGGAACAAGTAACCGCATACAGGTGGCGAGGGCAACCTCGCCACCTCAAGTCCCTCCATTTGCAGGCCTTAGCCGGACAAGGAGTGCCAATCGGGCGGATTGGGGGCCGTGCCGCCACGGAACCCGGTGGCACTCCTTCGTCTGTCCGCGTCGCTTCCTGCGTGAGACCGGAACATGCCTGCACCGGAAATCGTCTTCTCGGCAACAGGCCGTCCAGCCGTCCCCATGCCCACGCCACATAGTAGCCATTTGGCGTAAGCAGATACGGCCGGGCGGTAGATGGCATCATCTCCGCTTTCTCGTCTCAATGATCGTAACACGAACACCAATCATTGTGGCCCTGCCGCCCCAAACCAACGGAGAACGCATCGTGAAACACTTCATTTTGACCTTATCCCTGCTGGCCTTGCTGGCCGCCGGCCTGGTGGCGTGTACGCCGCCTGCCACCCCCACCCAGGCGCCTCCCACCCAACCTCCGCCCACTGCGGAGCCGACGCCTGTGGCTGAGCCGACTGCCGCCTCCATCGCCAACCCGGCCTCGGTGAACTGCACGAAGCAGGGCGGCACGCTGACGATCGAGAAGCGCGGCGACGGCGGCGAGTACGGCGTCTGCACCTTCGAGGACAACCAGCAGTGCGAAGAGTGGGCGCTGATGCGCGGCGCGTGCCCCGTGGGCGGGGTCAAGGTGACAGGCTACGTGACGGACGCCGGTCGCTACTGCGCCATCACGGGTGGAACCTATGCGGTAACCGGCAACAGCGGCGCCAGCAACGAAACAGGCACCTGCACGCTGCCGGATGGCGGCCAGTGCGACGCCGATGCCTACTACAACGGCACGTGTGATGCCAGCACGGCGGTGCAGCCCACGCCTGCCGCCGGTGAAGCGGCGCTGACGCCCTTGGACGCGAAGAGCTGCGCTGCGATGGCGGATGACATGGCGAAGACCCTCAAGGTCAAGGTGACCGAGAGCGAAGCGCCCATCACCGATTATGCCGGCGGCGACACCGGCACGGGCTGCCAGGCGACCGCCACGGGCGCGGGCGAGCAGTTCTCCAGTCCCGATGCCGTGGTGAAGGAACTGGGGAGCATGCTGGAGGCCCAGGGCTGGCAGGAGGACATGAACCTGGCGGCGGGCGGACCTACGGGCACCGCGTCCGGATACCGCAAGGACACCCAGATGTGCCTGGCCTCTGCCCAGTGGCAGCCCGATGCCTCGGCCAACTGCCCGCAGGACCAGCCGATCTCGGCCTGCCAGGTTACACCCAGCCAGCAGCTTTACACGGTGACGCTCAACTGTGCTCAGAGTGCACCGGCCCCGGCGACCGGCACGGGCATGGCCAATCCCGCGTCCGAGAACTGCACGAAGCAGGGCGGCACGCTGACAATCGAGAAGCGCGGCGACGGCGGGGAGTACGGCGTCTGCACCTTTGAAGACAACCAGCAGTGCGAAGAGTGGGCGCTGTTGCGCGGCGAGTGCCGTGTGGGCGGGGTCAAGGTGACAGGCTACGTGACGGACGCCGGTCGCTACTGCGCCATCACGGGCGGTACCTATGCCATCACGGCGAACAGCGGGAAGGCCAACGAACAGGGCACCTGCACGTTGCCGGGTGACGGCCAGTGCGACGCCGATGCCTACTACAACGGCACCTGCGATGCCAGCACGGCTGCCGCGACGCCCGCCAGCGCCGATGCTTCGGCGCCCGCCAGCGCCGATGCTTCGGCGCCCATCACAGCGACACAGGTGATCACCTACACGCCGGCGATACCCACCGGCGAGCCCCAGGAGGGGAGCTGCTGGACCAGCTCGTTGGCCGTGTGGCGCCCCAACGCTTACCGGTGTACGGTGGGCAACCAGATCTACGATCCTTGCTTCGCCGAAGGTGACAGCGTGATCTGCGGCGCCGATCCCACGACGGAGGAGACCGGTTTCGTCCTCAAGCTGACCCAGCCCTTGCCCACGCCCGAGACGCCCCAGGACGCCGCCGCTCACGCCTGGCTGGTCGAGCTTGCCGACGGGACGGTATGCGGCTTTGCCACCGGCGCCACCTACGCCGTGGGCGGCGATCGCGCCAACTACCTGTGCCCCAGCTCAGACCCCAAGCAGCAGGTGGCGCTGGTGGGCGACCTCCAGCCGGGCAAGGTCTGGATGGCCAAGCGCGCCGTGACCACGGGCAACATGCCCGACCTCAAGGTGGTGGAATCGGCTGAGGCGCCCCTCCGCACCGTGTGGCAGTAACCCTGCATTCAGCGCTGACCGGCGGCTGATATGAGGGGCTCCCTTGCCTCGCACCATCAGCCGCCGGCCAGCCCATCTTGGTAGCGCCGGTTCGGCAGTGTCCCGCAAAAGGGGAACGGCGCCTGGGGGTGTGGCTCTCAGCTACGGATGCATCAGTGGTGGACGATGGGGAGAAAGACCGCAGTTGTTTCGGGCGCCGGAACGTAGTCCGGCGGGACGTGGGCGACCAGCAGCCGCGCCGCTGCGCTCACGACCGGCATTTGGGCCGGAGGCGGCGCTGGCTGCGACCTCTCGTCCGCTGGTCAACGCGTCTACCAAATGAATGGCGCCAGGCGGTAGTGCACCTTCTGGCAATACGCCTCATAGCCGCCTAGATTTGCCCGTAGAAGTCTTTCCTCCTCTCGCAGCCGGGCCACGATCACCATGAGCATGGGCAAGACAAAGGGGATTGCCACCCAGGATCCCAAAGCCGTCGGTGTAAAGAGAAGCAACAGCATGGCCCCCGCGTACATGGGGTGGCGAACTACGCTGTAGGGCCCTGTGGTAACCACTTCTTGCTCGCTCGACACTTCAATGACGGCGCTGGTATAGCTGTTTGCCTTGAAGACCAGGAACACAATGAAGAAGCCAACTACCACGAACGCGTCGGATATCAAACTTACGACAGGCGGCACAGTCGACCATTGAAAACGAAAATCCAAACCGGCAACGACGTAAAGTGCAACGAAGAACAAGCTGGCCAGGCTCTGAATGACCTGTTGGCTCTTTTGGGTCTCAGCGGTTGGCCCCGCCTGGACTCGACTGGCCAACAGCAGTTGATCATGTTTGACCAAATACGTGGTGACGAAAACAACACACACCGTCCAGACGGACAGATAGATCCAGGCTTGCCAGAATGCCAGAGAGCCAGCCGACACAAAGAGGACCAGGGCTAGACATCCTATCAAGAAAATCAGGCCCAAGTACGCTCTCGCGATCAAGTGCTTCATACTCTACTTCCTGATAATGTGACTGGCCGGTCATATGACCGGCCAGTCACATTATCATTGGGAGGCGGCCCCATGTCAAATCGGCGCCAGCGACTGCCCACTGGGCCGGTCAAATCCACCGGGCACGTATCCGAAACCCAGGCCAAGGCCTGCATGCCGTTGCCACGGATCACGAGGCCAGGCCGTTTTCTGCGGACACTCTCTATCGATTCGGTGAGGCTGACTCGCGCAGGCTGTCCCCCAGCACGGCACAGGCCAGCGCCGTCAGCAGGATGGCGAGGGCTGGTATGCCCGCCAGCCACCAGGCGCCTCCCAACACATACGGGCGCCCGTTGTTGACCATGGCGCCCCAATCGGCGGCGGGAGGATGCGGTCCCAGGCCGATGAAGCTGAGCCCCGATGCCACGAGGATGACGGCCCCGATGTCTATGGTTGCCTGCACGAGCAGGGGGCCGACGGCGTTGGGGAGCAGGTGGCGCCAGGCGATGCCCCACGACGTGGCGCCGATCGCGCGCGCCGCCTCGACAAAGGGGCGGTGGCGCAGCGCCGCCACCTGTCCGCGCACCAGGATGGCGTACACCGGCCACCAGACCAGGACCAACGCCAGCACCGCGCTGGTGAACCCGCCCTGCAGCACGGCTGCCACCAGGATGGCGAGCAGAAGGGGCGGAAAGGCCAGGAACACATCGGTCAGGCGCATCGCGGCCTCGTCCAGCCAGCCGCCAGCAGCGCCCGCGGCCAGACCGACGACGATGCCAATCAACACGCTGCTGCCCACTACCAGCGCGGCAAGAGCCAGCGAGGTGCGGGCGCCGTAAAGCACGCGTGCCAGCAGGTCGCGTCCCATCTCGTCGGCGCCGAAGGGATGGGCCCAGGAGGGCGCTTGCAGCCGGTGGGCCATATTGGGCATGCCGGCGCCCTCGGCGCCGTAGGGGGTGATCCAGGGGGCGAGCACTGCCGCCAGGACCAGCAACAGAAGAAAGAGCGCACTCACCCACACGCCTGGCCTGGCTGCGACTGCCGGTAAGCGCGCCCTGCCTGATCGTCCGCTGATCAACCCCATGCGACCCGAAGCCAGCGTAGGCCGGGGCGATCCAAGGTCGCCTTCCAGCGCGGTCTCCCTGACCGCATCTCCGAAGCGTTGCAGCACGCCCATTACCTTGCGGTCCTCGTCCGGGGATCGAGCAGGGCGCGAGCGATGTCCAGGAAGAACGTCACCCCGACGAAGATGGCGGTGCTGACCAGCGTCACCGCCAGGATGGGGGGCAGGTCTCTGGCAAGGATGGCGTCGGCGACGTATTTGCCCATGCCCGGCCAGCGGAAGAGCACCTCGACGAAAACCGTGCCGGTGATGGCGTAGGCGAAGGTCAGCCCGGCGATCGTGAGCACGGGTAGGAGAGCGTTGCGTAGAGCGTGGCGAGACAGGACGATTCGCTCGGGCATGCCCTTGGCCCGTGCCACGACGATGTGCGGCTCGTGCAGCGCCTCGACCACGCTGTTGCGTGTCATGCGTAAGATGACGGCCAGGGGATAAATGGCGATGACGAAGACCGGCAGGACGAGATGCGCTGCGGCGTCGCGCCAGGCAACCCAATTGCCAGACACGGCTGCATCCACGAGCAAGAAACCGGTGATGGGCGTGACGGGATGGGCGATGACAATGGCGGCGTCCATCCTGCCGTTGAGAGGCAGCCAGTGCAGCGTGCTGAAGAACACCTGCTGCGCCAGCAGGGCCAGGGCGAACACCGGGGCCGCCGCCCCAATCACGGCGGCAGCCCCGGCTCCGCGGTCGAACCGGCTGCGTTCACGGGCGCCAGCGAGAATGCCCAGGGGAATGCCGGCGACGAGGGCCAGGAAGAAGCCGCAAACCACCAGCTCCAGCGTGGCGGGCAGGAACAGCCCCAGGTCAGAGCGCACGCTGCGCTTGGTGATGAAGGATTGGCCCAGGTCCCCGCGAGCCAGATCGTTCACGTAGTGGGCAAACTGCACGGGCAGCGGCTGGTCCAGGCCAAGCTGGCTGCGAATGGCAGCCAACTGCTCCGGCCTCGCCCGCCGGCCCGCGTACAACTGCGCCGGATCGGTTGGCAGCATCCGCGTCGCAAAGAAGGTGAGCGCGATGACGCCAGCCAGGACGAGCAGAGAGGTGGCGAGCCGGCGCACAAGGTACCGAGCACTCATCGCATCCTACTCTGCCGCCGGTGTCCGGCGCAGGTCATGCCAGAACACCGCTTCGCTGTAGGCCGGATTGTTGGCATAGCCGGTGAGATCGGAGCGGATCAGGTGGAAGGCCACCAGGTCGAGTGCGAAGATGGCGGCGGCGTCCTCCGTCAGCATGTCCTGGGCCCGTATGTACTTCTCGGTAGCGCCAGCCTGGTCGGTGACGCCCTGGAGGTGCGCTGCGTCGATCAGGGCGTCGAACTCAGGATTTCGATAGTAGCCCATGTTGAACTGCGGCTGCTCTTCGCTGTGGAAGTACAGATGCAGATAGGAATACGGATCGATCACGTCAGGGAAACCCACCGCTACCGTCGCCTGGGGGGCATGCTCAGGGTCGGACTTGCCCTTCTCCCAAAGGGTATCGAAGTCCGTTGTCTCGAGGTTGAGCTTGACTCCGATTTTCGCCAGGGCCGCCTGCCACAAGAGAGGGATCATGTCCCCTCCCGGCCAGTAGCCGATGGTGAGCTCCATGCCCTCGCCGTAGCCTGCCTCTTCGAGCAAGGATTTGGCCTTGCCCGGATCGTAGTTGTACGGCCACACCTCGGGCATGTGCCCCCAGACGTTGGCAGGCACGGCGCCGTGGGCGCGGGTGCTCTTGCCGAGCGTGAACTGCGCCTGAACTTCGTCATAGGGGAAGCTGTAGGCAAGGGCTTGCCGTACGCGTGCGTCATCGGTCGGCGCCCGGCGGTGGTTCAGGAAGATGAAGTAGTTGAGGTAGCTCGGGCTCGCATCCAGCAGGTAGTCCCCGTTGGCCGCCAGGCTGGTCATCTGCTCTGGCTGCAGGGCGACACTGGTGGCAAAGTCCGTCTGTCCCGCCGCCACCATCTGTTCGGCGACCGCATTGTCCATGACCACTTCAAAGATGACGGTGTCGATCTGGTTTGGCTGCCAGCCGCCCCAGTAGTCGTCGAAACGCTGCAGCACCAGGCGCTGCGCCGGCTCGAACTGAGCGATGCGGTAGGGACCGCTGCCGGCGTCGTGGCCCTGCGCAAACCAATCGTGTGGATGATCCCCTATCGCGGTTGGACTCATGATCCAGGACTGGTAGGGGCTTGCCATGATGGCGTCGAGCGACACAGGCCTGTCCAGGTGGAAGACCACCGTGTAGGGATCGGGGGTGTCGATGGCCTGAATGGGGTCCAGCATATATGCCGAGCAGACGCCCGCCTTCTTGGTGCGCTCGACCGAGTATTTGACCGCAGCGGCGTTGACCTCCGAGCCATCGTGGAATTTGACCCCCTGGCGCAGCTTGAACGTCCAGGTGCGGCCGTCGTCGGAATGGGTCCAGGACGTCGCCAGCCCCGGGCCGATCTGTTCGGCGCTGCCGGGCAGGTTGTACCTGGTCAGGGTGTCATAGACATTGACAAAGACCTTGAACTCGCCCATACAAGCGGTGCTCGGGTCCAGGTCGTCCATCACACCCGTTTCGGCCAGCGCTCGCGCCGTGCCGCCCGGTGTGGTCTGGCCGGCGCCCTGGGTGGGACTGGCCGCGGTCGTGGCGGTCGGCGCAGGGCTGGGAGCCGTGGTGGCGGGAGGTGGGATCACGGAGCAGGCGCTCAACACCACAACGAAGAGGGCGAGAAGGAGCGGGCGCTTAGGTGAGTGCATGGAGACTCCTTGCGGACAGGGATGCTGGCAGGCGGGCCAGAACCGCTTTGGCGGCGGCTAGATCGGGCGTGTCGTGACCTTCGGTGAACTTCGAATACAACTCCTGCAACTGCTCACGGACCCCTACCGCCGGCCCTTGCTCAACCTGGAGCTGCGCCAGCCGGGTGACCGCCCGCAGCGCCGACACCCTGGCGCCCAGCTCCTGCGCCTGGGCCAGCGAGGTCCGCAAGCACGCCTCCACCGCCGGGCGACCGGCTTCCAGAGCAAGCAGGGCTTCTGCCTTGAGCCGCCATAGATCGGCGGCGCAGATGAGGTCCCGCTGCGTTTCAAAACGATCGATGGCCTCCTCCAGGAGGGCCAGGGCCTCTCCGTGTCTGCCGGCGGCGATCAGCACTTCGGCCGTCATCGCGGACAGGTGGCTGTAGTGCAGCCGCATGTCCAGGGCGCGGGCATCGTTGAGGCCCCCGAGCGCCAGGGCCAGGCCCTCGCTCATCCGGCCCTGCCTGGCACGGCTCCAACCCAGGGGCACGGCGCTGAGGATCTTCGTGAAGGGATAGCCTTTCTCCTCGCTGATCTGCAGAGCAGGCGCAGCGAAGCGTTCGACCTGCAAGGGGTCGGCCAGGAGCTGGTAGAAAAGGGCGGCATAGCTGAAAGCGTCGGCAACATTGGCGGGGAGGCTCAGCTTGTGCGCCAGGGAGATGGACCGGGCTTCGCGCTCCCGCGCCTGGTCGAGAAGCCCCATGTTCCAGAGCGCCAGCGCCCCCTCGTACAGCGCACAGGAGGCGGAATCATGCACGCCGAAGTCGATGCTCAGGCGCTCGTGCTGCGCCCTGTCGTACAGGGCCAGGCCGGCCTGCATGTGCGCGAAAGCGTGTGTATAGTCGCCCATGAAGAAGTAGGGACCCCAAACGGCGTGCTGCCCCTCCAGCACCAGATCGACATCACCCAGCTCCGTGGCGATGTCAAGGCACTGCAGGCCCAGCGCCAGGCTCTCCTCGTATTCCACCCTGTAAAGCTTGATCTCGTGCAGACCCCAAAGCACCGCAAAACGGTGGCGTGTGTGGCCCACCAGGTCGCAAAGTTCCAACGCTCTGAGGTAGGCGGTCTCGGCTTCGGTGCCCAGGAAGCTGGTGATAGCAGCCCAGGCGGCAGCAACCTTCATCTGCAGCTCCAGCTCAAGACCGCGCTCCGCAAGACCTCCCGGCAACTGGCGCGCCACTGCCAGACCGTCCTCCAGCATGGCGATGGCGTCCCGGTAGGCAAAGAGGCGGAGTGCGGCCTCGGCTGCGGCCTGGTAGTAGACCACGGCCTGCTGCAGGTCGCCGGCCCGCTGGAAGTGCATGGCGATCACTGCGCTGCTGGCGCCACCATCGGCCGATTGCACGCCCACCAGGGCGTTTGCCACCCGGCGATGGAACAGACGCCTGCGCGCCGGGTTGATTTCGGCGTAGGCTACGTCGCGGATACGGTCATGGCTGAAGTCGTAGGCTGTGGCGCCTTTCTCCACGACGATGCGTCGCTGCCAGAGCTCGTCCAGGCTGCGGGCGATCGGGTCCTCGTCTTGTGCGCTGGCCTGCAGGAGGACGTCGAAGGTGAAAGCGCGTCCGATCGTCGCCGCCAGGGCCGCCAGATCATGGGCCGCAGGCGACAGGCGGGCCAGACGGGTCTGGATCACCGACTGAATGCGCGGCGGCAGGTTGGGCAGACCAGAGCCCTCCGGTGTCATTGCCGGCGCCATGCCTGCGACCGGGTGGGCGGCGCGCAGTGTCTCGACCACAAACAAGGGATTGCCCTCGGTGAAGCGGTGCAGGGCGAGGATGCTGTCCTCGTCGAGCCTGGAGCTGCTCACCTGGCTGGCGAGGGCGGCGGTCTCCGGCCTTGAGAGAGCGGCGACAGGAAGCTCCGCCAGGAGGCCGGCGCTGCGCAGGTCCAGCAGCAAGCGCGTCAGCGGATGGTCCGGGTCGATATCGTCGCTGCGAAAGGCGCCGATGACCAACAATCGTGCACGCGGCTGGAAGCGTACGAGAAAGGAGAGCCATTCCAGGGTCTCGGCGGCATACCACTGCATGTCGTCGAGCGCCAAAACAAACGGCCGGCTGGGGCTGGCAAAGACGCGGCTCAGCGCCTCGAGCAATCGCTGAACCTGCCAGCGTTCTGTGAGCGGCGAAGGATGTGGAAGCGTGGGGTCTTCGACACTCAGTTCCGGCAGCAGGCGCCCCAACTCCATTCGCCAGGGGGTTTCGAGCCGCCGCACCAGCGGCGCCACCGCCTCGCTGCGCAGGCAATCCACGAGAGCGCCATACGCCAGATCACCGCCAGCGGCGTAGGCTCGCGCCAGACCGGCGGGGATGCCCTGCTGTCCTGCCCAGATCATCACTTCTTCGATGAGCCGGGTCTTCCCGATTCCCGCCTCACCGCTGAGGAACACACAACGCACGGCACCACGATTGGCAGCGCGCCAGGCCGCCTGCAGGGTAGCCCACTCCTGTTGGCGGCCAACCAGGGTCAGGCGACTCTCGCGTGAGGGTGATTGCGGCTCGCCGCCCGGCGCGCTGAGAAGGCGCTCGTAGACCTCTCGGGTGGCGGCGCTTGGGGCCACGCCCAGCTCCTGCTCTAGCTGCGCCGCGCATGTGTGGTAGGTGCGCAGCGCTGCCACGCGGTCATTGTTGAGCACATGCAGTCGCATCAGCCGGCGATAAGTGGCTTCGTGAAGGGGATCGGCCGCCAGCAGCCGCCGCGCCCACTCAATGGCCTGGGGATAATCCCGCCGCTCTTCAAGGAGTTGCATCCCCTCTTGCAGGACCCAGAGACGCTGCTGCGTGAGACGTTCGCGTTCGAAAAGAATCCAGTTGTCATAACAATCCGGCAGCAGCTCGCCGCGCGCCAGCGCGGACGCCTCGTCCAGTGCCGCTAAACGCTCCGTGCCGCTGTTCACTCTGGCGCGATCTACGGCCGCTTCAAACGCGGCGATGTCAAACCAGACCGGCGCCCCGGGCCGCCAGTAGATGGAACGTTCGTCGATCTGCAGATAGTCGTCGATGCCGGGAAGACGGCGGCGCAGCGTATGCAGGAGCTGGCGCAGATTGGTCTGTGCCTGTCCATCTGTTGTCTCAGGCCAGAACAGGAACGCCAATTGCTGGCGCGAGGGCGCTGCGTCCCTGTTCAGGACGAGATAGGCAAGCAGGGCCTGGAGGCGCGTGCTGCCCAACCCACTGACGCTCCGATAGTCAAGTGCGGTGCTGAACTCACCGAATAGGCGGATGCGCAGCGCAGCCGGCATACCGGTCTCTACCTCCTGCTTTCGACGGGCGATACGGCGAGCAGTCGGTCCCGCCCGCAGGGGGGACCGGAAACGAAGGTTCAATTCTTTTGCAGGTAGGCGCCCCGTCGTGTCACGCTCGCCGCTGCACAAGCAGCAGACCCCTTTTCATTTGGCGTGTCACGAGCGGGTTGATCCGGCTTTGCGTGATGAATGCAGAATTATTGATCCAAAGTGTAGGGGCCGCAATGTGGAGGATGCCGCGAAGTATGCTTGATGGTAGAATATCCACGCAGATCTGGAAGATGGCTGTGTTCGAGCCGCCCCTCGGAGCAAGCCGGTCTTCCCGGTTGTACGCGCACCCGCACATTGCTGAGGGAGCATGCCACGACTTGCCATTCGTTTGCTTGGCAGCTTCAGCCTTGAATATGGCGGCACAGAACTCAAGGGGCTTCACACGGCGCGCCTGCAGGCGCTCATCACCTATCTGCTCCTGCACCGTGAAGCGCCACAGTCGCGCCAACAGATCGCCTTCCTGTTCTGGCCGGACACGACCGATGCGCAGGCGCAGACGAACCTGCGGCAGCTTCTGCATACCCTGCGCTCCCGTCTGCCTGATGCGGGCAGCTACCTGGACATCACCGACAAGACGGTGCGGTGGCGCAGCGAGGGAGCGACCAGCCTGGACGTACTGGACTTCGAAGCCGGTCTGGCAGCTTCCCAGGGAGAGGGCAGCGACGCCATCGCAGCGCTGGAACGGGGCATCGCCGCGTACGGCGGTGATCTCCTGCCAGGCTGCTATGACGAATGGCTTCTGGTCGAGCGGGCGCGCCTGCTGCAGGCCTTTCTGGATGCGCTGGAGCGGCTGGTCATCTTGCTGGAACAGCGGCGAGACTACCCTGCCGCCATCGCCTATGCCGAGCGCCTGCTCAGGAACGACCCGCTGCATGAGGCGACCTACCGGCGGCTGATGCGGCTTCATGCCCTCAACGGCGAACGCGGGGCGGCGCTGAGGGTGTATCACACCTGTGTGAGCACGCTGGAGCGGGAGCTGGGCGTCCCACCGGGGACGGCCACCCGGGACACCTACGAGCAGCTTCTCGACCTTGAGCGCCGCGGCGCACTGGCCCCAGCGTCGCCGGCGGCGGCGCCGCTGGTGGGGCGGCAGGGTGAGTGGCAGGTGCTGCAGGAGCGCTGGCGCCTGGTGCGCCGCGGCAGCAGCCAGTTTGTCTGCCTGGCTGGCGAGCCTGGCATCGGCAAGACACGGCTGGCCGAAGAACTGCTGCATTGGGCGCAGCAGCAGGGAATCACGACTGCGGCCACACGCGCCTATGCTGAGGGCGGCAGCCTGGCCTACGCGCCAGTGGTGGACCTGCTGAGGGGCGAAGCCCTGCAGCCTTCTCTGAAACGATTGGCGGCGGTCTGGCGTACCGAGCTGGCGCGCCTGCTCCCTGAGCTGCTTGACGAAGATCCCCGACTGCCGCGCCCGGAACCTCTGACTGAGCGCCTGCAGGTGCAGCGGCTGTACGATGCCATCGATCGGGTCATTCTGGAGGCCGGCGGGCCGTTGCTCCTGCTGTTCGACGACCTGCAGTGGTTCGACGGCGACTCCATCGCCTGGCTGCATTTTCTGTTGCGTCCTGACGGCCACGGAGCCGTAAGAGGGAGAGCGCCGGCGCACCTGCTTGTGCTGGCAACCCTGCGGCCGGAAGAGATCGACGAGGACCACCCGGTCGCGCGGCTGCTGCTCGATCTGCGGCGCCGCGATCGCCTGACCGAGCTGGCGCTGGCGCCCCTAAGCGCGGTTGAAACCGCCGAGCTGGCGGCGCAGGCGGCCGATCATCCGCTTGCCGCCGCGGCGGCGGCCGCCATCCATCGCGTCACGGAAGGAAACCCGCTCTTCATCGTCGAGACGGTCCGTTCTTCCCTGCCTGCGACGTTTGACCTTGCAGCGCTGCCATCCACCTCCCTGGCGCCCCGCGTCCACGCTGTGATCCGGGCGCGGCTGGCGCAGCTCTCAGCGGCCGCGCGCGACCTGGCGGGCCTGGCGGCGGCAACGGGGCGCTCCTTTGCCTACGAAGTTCTGGCGCTGGCGAGCGACCAGGATGAGGACACGGTGGTGCACAGCCTGGATGAGCTCTGGCGGCGGCGCATCGTGCGCGAGCAGCGCGGGAACGCCTACGACTTCAGCCACGACCTTCTACGTGATGTCGCTTATGGCGAGCTGAGCGCGGCGAGGCGGCGGTTAGTGCATGCCCGCCTGGCGAAGGCGCTGGAGACGCTCTACGCCCATGATACGACGCAGGTCAGCGCCCAACTGGCCCATCACTACGAGCATGCCGGCCGGCCGGAACTGGCAGTTCGCTATCTCCTGGTCGCGGCGGCCAGCGCTGCCGGAGTTTTTGCGCACCAGGAGGTGATTGCATTGCTCACTCATGCCTTGAGTCTCTTGCGCTCCCTGCCGCCATCGGGCGCCACGATCGAGCTTGAGCTCGATCTGCAGCTAGCGCTCGGCACGTCCTGGGCGGCCATGACGGACTATCTCGGCGAGGAAGTCGCGGTCGCCTATCACCGTGCCCTGGAACTGTGCCGGCAGGTCCCGCACGCACCCCATCTGTACACGGCGCTGTGGGGACTGCACGAGGTGGCGCTGTATCGTGGGGACCTTGCCGAAAGCCTTGATCTAGCGCGGCAATGCCTGCAGATCGCCGGGGAGCTCGACGAACCGGGGTTGTGGGTTGAAGCCCATCACGCCGCCTGGGGCCCCTACTTCTTCATGGGCGAGTACGACAAGGCGATCTGGCACATGGAGCAGGGCCTTGCACTGTACGATGCCAAGGCACACGAGGTGTTGAGCATTCACTACGGTGCGCACGATGCCGCAAGCTGTGCCCTGACCCTCATGGCGATGGGGCAGATCAGCCTCGGCCGCTTCGACCAGGCGCGCCGCACGGTCGCAGCCGCCCTGACGCATGGTCAACAGTTGCTCTATGTGTTCAATCTCGCCGATCTCTACGGACATGTTGCCCTCAGTCTCCACTTGCTTCACGACCCGCAGCAGGCGAGGCTTGTTGCGACAATGGCCGTGCAGGTGAGCCGGGACATAGCCAGCCGCCTGGCGGAGACCCTCGGCGAAGCGGTGCTGGGATGGAGCCTCGCCCTCCAGGGCCAGGCGGCGGAGGGAATCTCGCTGATCGAAAAGGCGCTCAGTGAGAGCGTGCTCTACGGTGAACGCCTTCGGCACAGCCATTTCTCAGCCATGCTTGCGGAAGCCTATGTGTCAACGGGTGCTTATCAAGATGCCATCCGGGTTGCCGACGAAAGCATCCGCGAATTCCAGCGGACGCGCAACGTGCTCTGCGCACCGGACCTGTGGACTCTGAAGGGTGATGCCTTGCGGGCCCTGGGCGCGCCGGATGCCCAAGCTGAGGAGTGCTACCAGGCGGCGCTCGCCCTGGCCGGGGAACTGAGCGCCACGGTTTCCGAGCTGCGCGCCGCCGTGGGCCTGGCGCGCCTGCGCCAGCAGCAGGGCCGGCACGGTGAGGGGTTTGAGCTGCTGGCAGGCGTCTACGAGAGGTTCACGGAAGGCTTCGACTCCTACGACCTGACAACGGCTGCGCAGGTGCTGGACGAGCTGCGGGCACTCCGCTAGACATCCAAAGGCGACAACCGCATAGCTCGGGCGCGGGCCGGAGCGCGGATTGGGATGGGGGATGGAGCAGGTTGGGGAAGCGTTCTGTCAAAGGATCGAAAAATGGCCGCGTTCAGAACAGGAAACCGCTCATTTAGAACGCTCTTAGAACGCGCCCTCCGATATGCTGCAACCATTCCCGCAGGCACGAATGTAAGTCCGGCCGAACCGCCACAAAGCTGGTGGAACCGCCGGCCAAGTCAGGGTTCCGTCTCGTACCCGCCAAACCCATGCGTTCACGTTCGCCGACCGGCTCTGTACTCCTACTTCAGGAGGCTCTTGTGTCCACCCTCCCGACATCCCTCATGCGACACCTGTCTCTCCTGCTTTTGGCTCTGATCCTGGCCGCCTGTGGTGCTGCGCCCCAAGCCGCTCCATCGCCGCAGCCCACCCAACCGGCGCCGGCGACGAAGGTGAGCGAAAAGCCAACCCCGGCGCCATCGCCGACGACTCTGCCCCAATCCACCGCGACCGCGCCTGCCCCCACGGCGCCTGCAACTTCAGCGTCCGTCTCCGCGCCCGGCGAAGAGCTCACTGCCAAGATCGAGGCCGTGCTGGCGCAGCCGGTGCACGGCTCAGATTTCATGGGCTCCGTGCTGGTCGCCAAGGATGGCTCGGTTCTGCTTTCCAAAGGCTACGGCATGGCCGACGTGGAGAAGAAGATCCCCAACACCCCGCAGACGCGCTTTCGCATTGCCTCGCTCACCAAGCAGTTCACAGCGGTGGCGATCCTCATGCTCCAGGAACAGGGAAAGCTGAAGGTCACCGATTCCGTCTGCAAGTACATCCCCGACTGCCCCGAAAGCTGGCAGCCCATCACCATCCATCACCTGCTGACGCACACGGCCGGCCTCTACGATTTCCGTTTCAGTTACATTGTTATCAAGGAAAAGGCAAGCGCCGCGCCTGCGACCCCGACGCAGCTGGTGGCGCGTATCAAGGAAAGGCCGCCCTCATTCAAACCTGGTGACAGATGGTCTTACAGCAACGGTAACTACATTGTCGCCGGATACATCGTGGAACAGGTTTCCGGGATGTCCTACGAGCAGTTCCTGCAGGATCACATCTTTGGCCCTCTGGGGATGAAGAACTCGGGCTATGCCCATGATGACAGCGGCCTGGCGGTGGGCTACCTCTATCCGCCCGTTGCGGCGTCGCCGATCGATGGCTCCCTTCCCTACGCCGCCGGTGGACTCTACTCTTCTGTGGAAGACCTCTATACCTATAGCCAGGCGCTCGGCAGCGGCCGTCTTCTGTCCAAGGAATCGTTGGATGCCCTTTTTGGGGAGCATGTACGTACGGACTCAGTCGCCAGCGAAACCTATCCAGTGCCGCTCTACTATGGCTATGGCTGGGGGGTGGCCAAGTACAACGGGCATCGCATCGTCGGTCACAGCGGTTTGTTCGATGGCTACGCCAGCGACCTCCGCATGTTTCCTGATGACAAGCTGACCCTCGTCGTCCTGCAGAACCGACAGGTGCCCAACTCAGAGACCGTGACCGACGAGATCATCAAACGGCTGTTCGAGGCAAAGTGAATGGTTTGTCTCACACGCTCAACCGTCTCTACTCACCACCTCACTACCTGGATGACAGGAGAGTTGTACATGAACCCCAAGCTGCTTTGTACTACCTTTGCGATCTGTCTGGCGTTGGGTCTGGCAGCGTGTGCGCCGCCAGCCGCGCCAGCGGCCGCCACGCCGACCGTGGAGGCGCCGCCTCCCACGGCGCCGCCTGCGCCGACGGCCACCAGCCCGGCGCCGCAGAGCACTGCGACCCCAGCGCCTGTTGCCGCCACCGGCGAATCCGAAGCAGCCAAGATCGACGCCCTGTTGGCGCAGCCGCTGCAGGGGACCGATTTCATGGGCGCCGTGCTGGTCGCCAAGGACGGGTCGGTCCTGTTTTCCAAAGGCTATGGCATGGCCGACGTGGACAAAAAGATCCCCAACACGCCGCAGACGCGCTTTCGTATTGGCGACCTCACCAAGCAGTTCACCGCCGTGGCCATCCTCATGCTCCAGGAGCAGGGCAAGCTCAACGTCAAGGATTCCGTCTGCAAGTACGTACCTGACTGCCCGGAGAAGTGGCAAGGCATCACGATCGAAAACCTTCTGACGCACACTGCCGGCCTCTATGATTTCGCCGACTTCAGCTACAAAGGCAAGACGAACGTCACTCCCTCGAGTTCGGCGCAGGTGATTGCACGTGTGAAGGAACGATCGCCGAAGTTCGCGCCCGGCACCACCGTCAGCTTCAGTAACGGCAACTACGACGTGGCCGGTTACATCGTGGAGCAGGTCTCGGGGCAGTCCTACGAGCAGTTCCTGCAGGACCACATCTTCACGCCGCTGGGGATGAAGAACACGGGCTACGCCCATGACGACAGTGGTCTGGCGGTCGGCTACGCCTTTCCCCCGGTGGTCGCGCCGAAGATCGATGGCTCCCTGCCGTACGCCTCCAACGGACTTTACTCCTCCACCGAGGATCTCTACCGGTACACCCAGGCGCTCAACAGTGGCAGCCTCATTTCGCCCGAGTCTCTGGCGGCGCTTCTTGGGCAGCATCGGCGGGTCGATGGACTCCTGGGCCCCTCCGAGACCTATCGGGCTCCCATTTACTTCGGCTACGGCTGGAAGGTCGCCGACTACAGCGGGCACCGGATGGCCGGGCATGATGGCATGATGGACGGGTACGGCAGCGACCTGCGCATCTTCCCTGACGACAAGGCGGTGGTGATCGTGCTGATGAATCGAACGATTGGATTCCCGGAAGCAGCCGGCGACCCGATCGTCAAGGCCTTGTTTGAGACGAAGTGATCGCCCAATGCGCTCAACCTGCCATCAACGCTGAGGAGGTGCTCATGAACGCCGATGCTGTCTCCGATGCCTACGTCACGCACACGAAGGTCTTTGTCGTGCGCATCTGGTACGAGGCGCCGGAGGCAGTGGAACACGAACTGCGCATTCAGGTCCGTTCTGTCCCTGCTGGGGAAACACGCTACTTCCTGGATTGGCCGGCGCTGGCGGCCTTTATGACCGGCAAGTTGGATGCCGGCGACGCCTTTCCGGACGAGTGACTCCGCTGTCTACCCACCTTCAACCGTACAACTCACTTCCGCCCACCACCCACACCCACAAGCAAGGAGAGTCGCACATGAACCCCAAGTCGCTTCGTATCGCCTCTGTGTTCTGCCTGGCGCTGGTTCTGGCAGCCCAGGCGCTGCCGGCTGCGGCCGCTCCCGCCGGACCTGACCTCAGGCCCGTGGCCAAAGCCGCCCGGATCGCCAACGCCGAAAGCGCGGCGCCGACGGACATCTCCAAGAATGCCACCGTCCTCGACTGGCCGGCCAAGGCCGGAGATCCCATGGTGGTGCTGCGCCAGGGGACCAACGGTTGGACCTGCTACACCGACTGGGCCGATTCCCCCGGCAATGACCCCGAGTGCAACGACCCGATCGCCGAGGGTTGGCTGAGCGCTCTGTTCGCCGGCAAGGATGCGCCGCCAAAGGCGACCCAACCCGGCATCGCCTACATGCTGGCAGGCGGCAGCGACCCCAGCAACACCGACCCCATGGCGGCCGCGCCGGCGCCGGGCGAAGACTGGATCAGCACCGGTGCTCACATTATGCTCATCCAGCCCGGCGGCTTCGACGCCAAGGACTACTCGACGGACCCCAATTCGGGACAGCCCTGGATCATGTGGGACGGCACGCCCTACGAACACCTGATGATCCCGGTGACACCGATGAAGGCGAGCGAGATGGGCAAGGCCACCAAGTCGATGCGCAGCGCCGAGAGCGCAGCGCCGGCAGGCGTGGCCGCTGCGGCCACCCTTCTGGACTTTCTGCCCGAGACCACCGATCCCCTGATCGTTCCCTTCGACATGGCCCTCCGGCGCCAGGGCACCAACGGCTGGACCTGTATCGCCGACTGGCCGGATTCTCCCGGCAACGATCCCTCCTGCAACGACGCGGTCTGGTCGGAGTGGAATGACGCCTATGCCGCCGGCAAGGCGCCCAAGATCACACATCCCGGCATCGGCTACATGCTGGGCGGCGGCAGCGATCCCAGCGCCACCGACCCCGCGGCCACGGCGCCAGCGCCCGGCGAGGACTGGGTCAACTCGCCCGGTCACGTGATGCTGCTGGTGCCCGGCGGCTTCGACGCCAAGGTCTTCTCCACTGATCCCAAGTCGGGTTTCCCCTACATCATGTGGGACGGCACGCCCTACGAGCACCTGATGGTGCCGTTGGCGAACGTCAGCGAGTAGAGGCTGAATGGTCCGGCGGACTGAGTGAGGCGAGCACTCGACCGCCAGCGTTCACTTTGCTCGTTGCAGTGCGCTGGACAAGCCGGCGGGGTCATCCATGCGGGGGATGGCCCCGCCGGCGCGCTGCCAAAGAGGCACTTGACCCCAACGAAACTGATGTCGATGAACATGACAAGGATCATGTGAATTGGGTGGGAAATCGTATAGGATGTGATGAACGTGTGATGCTGCCAGCACCTGTAGAGGAGGTGTTGCATGGAAGACCCGAAGACCGTCAGGATGGGAGATGCTGATCCCGCCGACCAGCCCACGGCCCGCGGCGTTTCGCCGTTTGCCCGGACCCCGGCGCCAGCGCCCGGCGCCCACCCTGCACCGCCATCGCCCCAGGCGGCAGAGACGGGGTCAGAGGCGGCGACGATGCTGATGTCGCAGCGCCAGGAGCCGGTGTTTGCCTGGCTGGTGGTCCTGGATGGGCCGGATCGGGGCAAGATCCACCCGCTGCAAGCCGGAACGACCACGGTCGGCAGGGTGAGGGGCAACGACGTGGTGGTCGCGGACGATGCCTGTTCCTCCCAGCATCTCAAGATACGGGTCGAACGCGGAGAGGATGGGCAGGATCGTTTCCAGCTTATTGACCTGGCCAGCCGCAACGGCACCTACGCCGGCGACAGATCCAGTTACCGGCAGAATCGTGTCCACCGCTGCGTGCTGCAGGACGGCGATTACCTCTTGTTAGGTGAGACCACCCTGGTTTTCAAACGCATCTGACGCTGCTGCAAGCACTTTCCCGTCTCCGGCCTGCCTGCGGGAGGGCAAACATGGCTCGGCACATTCGCATCACCTTGTTGTGGCTGTTGGGCATGCTGGCGTTGGCGGGGTTGGCTGCTGCGCAGGGGGGCGGCGGCATCAAGATCGACAGCGTCGATACAGGGGACTATCCCAACCTGGCGGTGTTGGCGTCGGTGCTCGACCAGAACGGGATTCCCGTGACCGACCTGAGCAAGACGGCGTTCGAGATCGTCGAGGATGGCCGGAGCTCGTTTCCGCCCGAGGAAGTGAGCACACAGATCAACCCGGACGCCAGGGTCTCGATCGCGCTGATCCTGGACCTGAGCGGCAGCATGCGCGGCAAGCCCCTGGAACAGGCCAAGGCCGCCTCGGTGCAGTTGATGGATGCGCTGCTCGACGTCGAGGGCGACGCCGACCGGGTGGCGGTCTTCGGCCTGAAGCGGCCCGTGGCGGCCGGCGACATGACCTACGACCAGGCGCTGGAATTCCCGTTCGGCAATAACAAGACGCAGGCGCTGGCCCTGGTCGACAGCCTGACCATCGACGAGAACCGGCCCACGCCGCTCTATGACGCCCTGTTCCGGGCGGTCAAGCTCGCGTCGGGCCAGGAGGGGCGCCGGGCGATCATCGTCATTTCCGACGGCATCGACAGCGTGAGCAAGCTTAAGGCCGACGATCCCATCGCCGAGGCCAACCGCAGCCACATCCCCATCTTCCCCATCAGCCTGAGCACCAATAAGGTGGACAAGGACTATCTGCAGCGACTGGCGGTGCGCACCGGCGGCGTCTACCGGGAAGCGCCTTCACCCGACGAGTTCTCGCCCTTGTTCCAACAGGTCCTCGACCAGCTCAAGCTGCAGTACAAGCTCTCCTACGCCTCGCGCGTGCCCAACGACGAAGCCACGCACAGCGTCCTCGTGCGGGTGCGTTCGCCCCAGGCCGAGGGCTTCGACGAGGTCAAGTTTTCCCTGGCGGCGCCCCCGGCGGCAGAAGAGGGCGCCGCCGGCACGACCACCGCAGGCGAATCGGCTGCCACCGCCGGAGAGACCAGCGTACCCACGACAACGCCCGAAGCCGGAACCTCAGAGGGCCTTGCCGACGATGTACGCACTTTCGTCACCGACAATCCCGTGCCCTCGGCCCTGATCGGCGCGGCGGCGCTGTTGGCGCTGCTGTTGATCGTGCTCATCTTCGTCTGGTGGCGCCGCCGCCCATCCGAGCCGGAGCCGGTCGCCGGGTTTGGAGGCGCCGCCGCCCCGGAAGGAAGGCTACCGCGGGGCCCTGTGGCCGCCAACCTGCCCGCCACGGAGGCGGGCACCCTGGGCAACCAGACGCTCCCGCCTGGCGGGGCGCCGCCAGGCACCGCGCCGACGGCAGGACCGGGCTACGCGGCGCCGGCATTCTGGGGCGGTCCATCGGCGCCGCCTGCCGGGGCGCCGCCGCCCGCCCCCGGTGCCCCGCCTGCCGCCGGCGGCACTCGCGTCATCGCCCACGGTCCCAAGCACACGGCCGTGTTGGTCAGCGTCACCACGCCCGGCCTGCGCTATGACGTCCTGGCCGAAACCAGCATCGGCCGCAGCCAGGAAAACACCATCCATCTCAACAGCGCCATGGTGTCCCGCCAGCATGCCCGCATCCGGCAGGAAGACGATGTCTTCCTGCTCTTTGACCTCGGCAGCGCCAACGGTACCACCGTCAACGGCGAGCCCGTGATCGACCCGCGACCGCTGCATGATGGCGATGTGGTGGCTTTCGGCGACGTGAAGTTCACCTTCAGGCAGCTCTCCTGAGAGGCCAACGATGCGCTTCCAGGTCCTTTCTGACCAGGGCAGCAAGCGGGAATTCACCCTCTCTTCCGGCGCGGGGACGATCGGCCGGGGCAGCGACAACGACATCCCCCTGGACGATGCCAAGGTCTCGCGCCGCCATGCCTCCCTGCAGGCGGCCGGTCAGGAGGCGAGAATCACGGACCTGGGCAGCAGCAACGGCACCTTGGTCAACGATGCCCGCCTGACGCCGCACGTCCCGGTTTTGCTGCAGCGGGGCGACGTCGTTCGCGTCGGCAGCACCCGCCTGCGCTACGAAGGGCTAGCCGCCGGTACCGGGGCCGTTTCCGGGGGCGATGACATCGCCCTCGTCCTGCCCCAACGGAGCCGGTCGCGCCGCCCTGCCTGGCCGCTGTGGGTGGCGGCGGGGGCGCTTGTGCTGGTCGTCATGGCGGCGGCAGTCACCCTGGGGGGAGACAAGCTGGTGGGGGTGGTGGCGGGCACGAACACGCCCACATCGCCTCCCGTGGTCGTGGTGACGCCCGACACGCCCACCCCGCCGCTTGTGGTCACACGCCCCCCTGAGCCCACCGCGACCCCCCGCCCGACCACAACCCCAACGCCCAGGGTGGGAATGACGGGAGGACAGCAAGGAGCGCCAGTTCAGGGCCTGCCGCAGCCGCAGATGCCGGCATCGGCAGGCGGCATGTTCCAGGGGATGTCCCCTGAGCAACTGCCGCAGGCCCTGGCGCAGGGTGTGCTCAGCGGCCAGATCTCGCCGCAGGCGGCGCAGGGCATGGTTCAGGAGATGTTCCCCAACGTGCCGCCTGACCAGCTTCCGGCGGTCATGGCGCAGGCATTGCAGTCCATGCCGCCCGATCAGTTGCAGGCCCTGTTCAAGCTGGGATTCCCTCTCATGAAAGGGCCCTGACCATGAGCGACCGAAAGCCGTCGTATGGCGTGCTCTGGGCACGACCGGCCGCCCACGCTGAGGCCATCGAGGATGCGTGGCCGCTGCCGGAGCCGGCCATCACGCTGGGGCGCTCCGGCGACTGCCACGTCCTCCTGGACGACGCCGGCGTTTCCCGGCGCCACGCCGAGATACTGCCCGGCGCCGGCGGGATGCAGATCCGCGACCTGGGTTCTGCGAACGGCACCTGGGTCCAGGGACAGCGTCTGGCGCCCTGGGTGGCCTGGCCGCTGCAGTCCGGCGATGTGGTCGTCATCGGGCCTTACGCACTGCGGGTGACAGGGGCTGCGGACTCGCCGCTGGCGGGACCTCCGGCCCTGGCTCTCAGCCGCGTCCGCCTGGCGCCGCCGGACCTGCCGGGACTGGTGATGGTCGCCAACGGGCAGGTGCAGAAGTTCATTCTCGACAAACCCGCGCTCACCTTTGGCCGGTCTGCAGACAACGACATCGTGGCCGCAGTTCCGGTGGTTTCCGGACACCATGCCCGGCTCACGGCCAGCGGGACCGCCTACCGCCTGGAGGACGCGGGCAGCCTGAACGGTCTGCTCGTCGGGAACCAGCGCGTCCCCAGCGTCCAGCTTGCCGATGGCGGTGTTGTGTCTGTGCTTGACCAGGTCTGGCTGCAGTATCGCGCCTGGGCAGGGTTTGTGCCACCCCCTGCCGCACCGGAGCCGGCGCCGCTGCAGACCCTGGCCCTGGCGCCCACTGCCGACCGCCAGATCACCCTGGGAAGGGCGGCGGGGAATTCCGTGCAGTTGGATGACCCGCGCGTCTCCCGCCGCCATGCCCTGATCGAGCGGCTGGGGAACCGCTTTCGCCTGCGCGACCTCAGCAGCGACAACGGGACGTTCGTCAACGGCGAACGGGTCAAGGGCGCCGTCTGGCTGCAGCCGGGGGACGAGATCCAGGTGGGCGGCTACCGCCTGGTCTTCGCAAGCGAGGGCCTGCAGCAGCTCACCCGGACCGAGGGACTGCGTCTGGACGCCGTGCACCTGAACAAGTGGGTGAGCAAGGAAAAGAACATCCTCCAGGATATCTCCCTGTCCATTTACCCCTGCGAGTTTGTGGCCCTTGTCGGCGTCAGCGGCGCCGGCAAGTCCACACTGATGGATGCGCTCAACGGCTTCCGGCCCGCCACGAACGGCAGCGTTCTGGTGAACGGGCAGGACCTCTATGCGCGCTTTGATGTCTTCCGCAGCGAGATGGGCTACGTGCCCCAGGAAGACATCATGCACCGGGAGCTGACCGTCTGGAAGGCCCTGGACTACGCCGCCCAACTGCGCATGCCGGCCGACACCAGCGCCGGCGAGCGCCAGCGCCGCGTGGCCGAGGTGCTGGAGGAGCTTGGCCTGGGCGAGCGCAAGGACCTGGCCATCGACAAGCTCAGCGGCGGCCAGCGCAAGCGCGTTTCCATCGGCATCGAGCTGCTGACCAAGCCGGGGCTCTTCTTTCTCGACGAGGCGACCTCGGGGCTGGACCCGGGGACGGAAGCCGAGTTGATGAACCTGCTGCGCCGGCTGGCCGACGACGGCCGCACCATCATCCTGGTGACGCATGCCACCAAGAACGTCATGATGTGCGACAAGGTCGTCTTCCTGGCCAAGGGCGGCAACCTGGCCTTCTATGGCCCTCCCGAAGAGGCGCTGCTCTATTTCGACCGCTACCGCAGCGAGGAGCAGCGCCTCGTGCAGCCTGACATCGAATTTGACGCTCTCTACACGATCCTGGAGAACCCTCAATTGGGGTCGCCCGAGCAGTGGGCCGAGCGGTACCGGCAGAGCGAGGCCTACCGGCGCTACGTGGTGGCGCGCATCAACACGCTCTCCCAAGCCCTCCCCAGCGGCGATAGAGGACGCGACCCCGCTGCCGACCGCCGGAACCGTCTGCCCCCGCCGCGGCGGCGCATCTCCTCTTTGCGCCAGGTGCGCGTGCTCTCCTCCCGCTACATCAACGTCATGCGCAACGACCGGCGCAACCTGGTCATCCTGCTCCTGCAGGCGCCTCTCATCGGCATGACGACTCTGATCTCGATGAATGGCTCGACCTATGACCCGGTCAAGGGCAGCGCCGCCAAGGCATTGACCAACCTGTTCCTGATGGTGATCATCGTCATGCTCTTCGGCACCGTCAACACGGCCAGGGAGATCACCAAGGAGGCGCCGATCTACAAGCGGGAGCGCATGGTCATCCTGGGCATCTTTCCCTACGTCACCTCCAAGGTGTTGGTGGTCTTCTTCTTCTGCGTCTACCAGGTGTGCGTCTTTCTGATCATCAGCAGCCTGGGGACCGACTACCCTGCCCTGGGGGTGAGCGGCTGGTCGCGGCTTGTGATCACGCTGCTCCTGGCCAGTATGTCCGGCGCCCTGTTGGGCCTTCTGATCTCGGCGGCCACCAGCAGCACCGACCAGGCCGTGGCCCTGATCCCGGTCATCCTCATTCCCCAGTTCATCTTTGCCGGCATCCTGCTGCCCGAGCTGGCGACCTCCTCGGTGGCCAAGGTCGCCACCAGCAAATGGAGCGTGGAGGCGCTGGCGACCATCACTCAGGCTGGCCAGGCCGGTCGGGAAGGGACGCTGGCGGAGGCAGAGGCGACGGCCGTGGCCAGGCTTCCGGCGGGCGCGCCTGCGGCCAAGGTGGCCGAGGTGCGCCTCACGGCCCGCAACGAAGCCGACAAGGCCCGCAGCGAGGCCCTGACCAAGCAGTTCGGCGACATCTTTGACGTCGACGTCGGGTATGCCTGGCGCATCATGGGTCTGATCATGGTGGTGCTCTTTGTCCTGATCCTGCTGTTCCAAAAGCTCAAGGATCGGAAATGAGAGGCTATCCGCTGCGCCGTTGTGGCCGTTGGGCGGGAGTAGCCCATGATTGAGCCGCTGCCGCCGGTGGAGGCGCCCACCGTTGAGGAAACGGCGCAAGCCGAGCCGCCTCCTTCCTCGCCGGCTGGCGGTGCTCCGGCGCCGCAGCCGCTGCGCCTGCGCGTGGCGGTGCTTTCGGACGTGGGCCGCGCCCGAGACCAGCAGGAGGATGCCTGTGCGTACGTAGTACCCTCCGACCCGGACGTGCAGCGGCGCAAGGGCGAGCTGTGCATGGTCGCCGACGGCATGGGCGGCCACAGCTCCGGCGACGTCGCCAGCGCCACCGCCGTGCAGGAGATCCAGCGCGCCTATTATGCTGCACCCGGCGAGGACATGGCAGAAGCGCTGCGGGCGGCGCTGGCGGCGGCCAACGAAGCGATCTACCACCTGGCCGAGACGGATGCCAGGCGCCGGGGCATGGGCAGCACGGCGGCGGTGGCGGCGCTGCGGGGGAGCGAGGTCCACGTCGCCAACGTGGGCGACAGCCGGGCCTACCTGGTGCGCGCGGGTGCGATCAGCCAGATCACCGAGGACCATTCCTGGGTCGGCTCCCTGGTGCGGGCAGGCGTCATGGCGCCGGAGGAGGCCCAGGCGCACCCCCAGCGCAACCTCATCACCCGCGCCCTCGGCGCCAGGGCGACCGTCGAACCCGACCTGTTTCATGGCTGGCTGCAGGCAGGCGACGTGTTGGTGCTCTGCAGCGACGGATTGACCGTACACGTGGCCGATGCCGAGCTGAGCGAGGCCGTGAGGACCCTGGAGCCTGACGCCGCCGCCCGGCGGCTGGTGGACCTGGCCAATGACCGCGGCGGCAGTGACAACATCTCGGTCGTCATCGTCCGCGCTGAAGACGCCAGCCTGCCGCTCACGGCTTCGCCCCGGCAGCTTCCCCTCCTTTTGATCGGCGGTGTGGCCGTCGTGCTGATCCTGGTGGTGGCCGCCGTAGCCTTGCTGCTCCTTGCCGGCCGTGCGGGCGGGCCACGTCCGCCGCCAACGTTTGCGCCTTCGACACTGATGCTGCTGTTTGTTCCCCAGGGTGGCGCCCATGACTGACGACAAGCTGACCGGGATTTGGCTGGGCGGCTACCATCTGCTGCGCCGGTTGGGCCGCGGCGGCATGGCCACCGTCTACCTTGCGCGCGATGAGAAGCTGCAGCGGGAGGTGGCGGTCAAGGTGCTGTACGGCATGGATGCCGCCGATGAGACCTTCCAGGCTCGTTTCCAGCAGGAAGCGCTGGCGACGGCGCGGCTCCAGCATCCCAACATCGTCACCATCTATGACTACGGCCAGCAGGGCGAGTACACCTATATGGTGATGGAGTACTGCCCCAACGGTTCGTTGCACGACGTGATGGTCAAGGCGAGTAAGGAAGGCCGGCTGTTGGACCAGGACTACGTGGTCTCCGTGGTCGGTCCGATCGCGCAGGCTCTCGACTTTGCGCACCGGCACGGCATCATCCACCGTGACGTCAAGCCGAGCAATATCCTTTTTGCCCGCGATGGGCGTCCGGTGCTGACAGACCTGGGTGTGGCCAAGGCCTTCGCCGGACCCAAGCTCACCCGCACCCTGACCGCCATCGGCACGCCCGAGTACATGTCGCCGGAGCAGGGCCGCGGCGAGGAGATCGACTACCGCACCGACCTCTACTCGCTGGGCGTCGTTCTCTATGAGATGCTGGCGGGCCGCCCGCCGTTTACGGCCTCCACGCCCTGGGGCATCATCAACCAGCACATCTCCGAAGATCTGCCGCCGATTCGCCAGGTCAATCCGGCCGTGCCGCCGGGCCTGGCGGCGGTGGTGACCAAGGCTCTGGCCAAGGCCCCTGCCGAGCGCTACCAGAGCGGCCAGGAGATGGCCAACGCCCTGCACGCCCAGGCGGCGCCCGGCGCTGTGGCTGGCGCTGTGGCCGGGGTGGCCGCAGGTCCGCCCACGCCGCCCACCACACCGCCCATCGCCTCCCGTGGGGCGGCGCCCAAACGGAAGGGCAGCTCCGGCCTGCTGGCAGGCATCATCGCCCTGGCCCTCCTGCTGGCCGGGATGTTGGGGGCGGCTGCCTATATGCTGTCCCCCGGCCGGGGCGGCGCTTCCCCCACCGTCACGCCTGCCCCGCTGGCCGCCGCCGCCACGCCCACGCCCTTGCCCACGGCCGCGCCGGCGCCCGCCGCCACGTCGGCGCCCGCCGCCACGTCGGCGCCGTCTGCGGTGACGGTGACGGCGGCAACGGTGCAGGAAACCGCGACTGTGGCGGCGACAAGCCCTGCCAGCCCCACAGCCACCCCGGCGCCGCCGACGGCTGCCCCCGCAGCCACTTCGGCGCCCACATCCACGGCTGCGCCCAAGACCACGGCCGCACCGGCGGCCACGCCCGCGCCCCAAGCCACGCCCAAGGCAACCGCAGCCCAACCCAAGCCTGCTGCGAGCTCCCAACCGCAGCCTGCTGCCAACCAGGCCGGCATGGTCCTCGATTTCGAGAACTTCGGCGAGTGGCGGCGCGGGAACGAGCCCTACGGAACGTTCACCCAGAGCAGCGAGCGCGTCTTTGCGGGCAGCTACGCCGGCAAGCTGGCCTATGACATGCCCGCGGTCGAGAACAACTACGTGGTGTTCCGCCGGATGCCGGCCGCCAGCATCGGCGGCCAACCTGGCGCCCTGACCATGCAGGTCTACGGCGACGGCTCCGGGCACTTCCTCAACGCCTGGATTCAGGACAGCGCCGGCGAGGTGAGACAGTTCACCTTTGGCCAGGTCCAGCATGACGGCCAATGGCAGCCCATGACGCTGGCGCTGGATACGGCGGCCCCCTGGCCGCAGGGGCACATCAGCGGCCCCGACAACGGCAAGCTCGACTATCCGATCAAGCTCTACGGGCTGGTGTTGGATGCCGTCGCCGACAAGCCGGTTTCGGGCGCCATCTACCTCGACAACCTTGAAGCGGGATCGCCGCCGGCGGCGGGACCTGCGCCTGCGGGAACGGCGGCAGGGAGCGCCGCCACGGCCACCCCCAAGCCAGAGACGGCGGCGCAGCCTACGGCGCTGGCGGCGGCGCTGCAGGGGCACATCGTCTTCACCGGCGGGACGGGGGGCAACGCCCGGGTCATGGCCGTCGACGCCGCCACGGGCTCCACCTGGAACGTGGCGGCCAATGCCGCCCAGCCCGACCTCCGCGGCGACGGCCGCGTCCTCTTCAACGGCGTGGGCGGCGGGCGTGACAACATCTTCGCCGCCAACCTCGACGGCAGTCAGGCCCGGGCGGTCAGCATGCATCCTGAGGACAGCTATCCCTCCTGGTCGCCATCGGGCGAGAGCATCGTGTTCCATTCCTCGCTCCAGGGCGATGGCAAAGACCGCATCTACATCCAGTGGAATGCCAACACGGCTGAGGACGCTGCCCCGCTCCTGGTCAACGGCCAGCCGATCCTGGGCCAATACCCCACCTGGCTGCAGAACTGGCGCATTGCCTACAGCGGCTGTGACTATGGATTTGGGAGCGGCAGCCGCTGCGGCATCTGGACGCTGGAGAGCAACGGCAGCGGCAACCCCATCCAGATCACCCAGCGCCTGGACGACCGCAGCACCGACACGTCCGGCAACCTGGTCCTGTACACGTCGCAGGCCAGCGGCAACTGGGATGTCTACACCGTCCCGGCCAGTGGCGGCGAGCCGCGCAATCTCACTAACAGCCCCAGCCAGGACGCCAACGCCACCTTTGCGCCGGATGGCAGCCATATCGCCTTTCTCTCCGACCGGGAAGGACGCTGGAGTATCTGGGTCATGGGCGCGGACGGCTCCAATCCGCGGCGGCTCGTGGATGTTCCCGTCTCCGACTGGGACCGCGAGCGCCTGGCTTGGGGGCCGTGAGGAGAGGTTCGGCCACCTGGCATAGCGAAGTCTGACCACCTGGCAGACGACAGCATCTCCACACTCGGCTAGACTGTACAAGGCTGCCGGAAGCCGGCCGCACCGTTCTCATTCTCTGTGAGTCATCGCAGGGCATGCGTCTGGAGGCCCTGTCCAGTTGCACGGCGGGCGGGCCATACATATACTTTGATCAACTCATTGTTCACGTGTCTGCTCGCCCCCAGACCATGAATGACTGTTCTCGCCCGCAGTCCCTAGGTTCGCGCCCTCCATCTCTTCCTGGCAGCAGGGGGATGTTGCGTGTACGCCTCCGCGACCCGGCAGACCGAGCCATCCATGCGCCGTCACAGGGGCGCCTGTCCCGGAGGTCTGCCTGATGAAGCCGCGAGCGTCCCACAATTTCGTGTTGTCGCTGAGCCTGATTGTCCTGGCAGCCGTTCTGGCGACGGTGTTCATGCCCAGGGGCATGGCTGCCCGGGCCGCAGGCGGACACCTGCCGGCCTGTCCTCCCGGCGTGTGCCGGGATGTGGAGCTGGTGGGCCAGATCGGTGGGGCGGTGGCGGCTCTGACGCTGCAGGACAATAAGGCCTATGTCAGCGTCGGCACACGGATGCAGATCGAGGACATCACCGATCCCAATCATCCCGTTCTCGTCGGCGAGACGGAGACATTCCGCAACTACGTGCAGGATGAGGCCGTGCAGGGGAACTACGCCTACCTTGCCACCGGCGCCAGCGGCATGGCCGTGGTCGACGTGTCGAATCCGGCGGCGCCGGTGACGAAGGGCGTGTATGACACGCCTGGCTCTGCCCGCGCCGTCGCCGCGGCCGGCAGCTACGTCTATGTGGCGGACCGGGAGGCGGGCCTGCGCGTGATCGACGTCGCGAACCCGGCGACGCCGGTGGAGGTGGGTTTCTATGACACGCCGGGCTGGGCCCTGGATGTGGCCGCAGCCGGCAGCCTTGTCTATGTGGCGGACCGCGAGGCGGGGCTGCGCGTGATCGATGTCTCGAACCCAGCCGAGCCCGCGACCCGTGGCGTCTTGGATCTACCTGATGACGCCCTGGCCGTGGCGGTGGTGGGGAACATCGCCTACGTCGCCGATGCCTGGAGCGGCCTGCGCCTTATCGACGTCTCGAACCCGGACACGCCGGTCGAAGTCGGCGTCTTCCCGACCGAGGAAGCGGCGAGGGGTGTGGCGGTGGTGGGGACCACGGCCTATCTGACGGATGATGTTGGGGCTTTGCGGGTGATCGATGTTGCGAATCCTGCCGCGCCGAAGGAGATCGGGACTTCGGACCTCCCCAACTACCCCTTTGGCGTGGCGGCAGCGGGCAGCCGCGTCCTGGTGGCCGACTACTACCTGGGCGTGCGCCTGTTCGACGTCACCGACCCGGCAAAGCCTGCCCAAACCAGCATGTTTGCCACCACCGGTTACGGCTGGGGCATGGCTGTTGCGGACCAAAAAGGCTACTTCGCCGCCGGCGTCGCCGGTCTGCGGATTCTCGACCTGAGCGACCCGGCGCGGCCCGTCGAAATCGGCGGTTATGCCACGCCTGCAAAGGCCTGGAATGTGGCGGTGGCCGGGAAGTACGCCTACGTCGCCGAGTGGGACGGCGGCGTGCAGGTGCTCGATGTGTCCGATCCCGCCGCGCCGGCCTTGCTCACCAACCTGACCACACCCGGCGAAGCGGAGGCGCTTGTGCTTGCAGGCAGCTATGCCTACCTCGCCGCCGGGACCGCGGGACTGCGGGTGCTCGACATTTCCAACCCGGCGTCGCCTGCCATCGTGGGGGCGGTGGACACGCCGGGTGACGCGGTTGGCCTTGCCGTGGCCGGTCACTACGCCTACGTGGCCGACGGGACGACCGGGCTGCGCATCATCGACGTGGCCGACCCGCTCCACCCGGTTGAGGTGGGGTTCTTCGATACACCTGGCCTTGCCCTGGGCGTGCAGGTCGCGGGCGCCTACGCCTACGTGGCCGATGGCGACAGCGGCCTGCGGGTGCTCGACGTCTCCAACCCGGCGGCGCCGTCAAAGGTCGGCTTCTACGACACGGCCTTCAAGGCGGCGGACGTGGTCGTGATGGGCGACTTCGCCTACGTGGCCGACCGCGACGACGGCCTGCGGGTGATCAATGTGGCTGATCCGGCCAATCCGCGGGAATGGGCGTTCTATGACACCCCCGGTTATGCCCGCAAGCTGGTCATGGATGGCAAGCGCGCCTTTGTGGTCGATGAGTACGCGGGATTGATCATCCTCGATTACCTGAGCAGCGGCCCACCGCCCACACCCACCCCCACGCCCACCCCGACGGGCACCGCCACCCCCACACCGACGGTGACGCCTACGCTCAACGTGACGCCCAATCCTATCGCCGCCGACCCCTACGAGCCTGACGACCAGTGCTGGCAGGCGCAGGGAATCGCGCCCAACGGCGCCAGCCAGCACCACACCTTCGACCACCAGGCCGATGTGGATTGGGTGCGCTTCGAGGCCAAAGCCGGGGTGGAGTATGTGGTTGAGGCCATGGTGCCGGCCGGTTCCCCGGCGGACCTCGCGATGGAGATGTACGGCCAATGCGACGGTGCACCTGTGGCCCACCAGGGCGAGACGTTCACGGCTGACATCCGGGTGTCGTTCACCGCCCCGGCCGATGGCCCCCTCTTTGTCAAGCTGCTCAACCAGGACCCCGCCGCCGCCGGCGCCGAGGTCACCTATGACCTGACGGTGTCGGCGCCTGGCCAGGGGCAGCCGGGGGCCTTAATCCTGGTCGCCGGGCGCCTGCGGGCAGCGGACTTCGTGCAGAGGAATATCGGCAGCGCCGCTGACAGCGTCTACCGTCTGTTCCGCGACCACGACTACGGAGACGATCGCATCTTCTATCTGACGAGCGACGAGAAGGCAGACGGCTTTGATGCCCCGCCCACGCGCGCCAATCTGCAGGCGGCGCTGCTGACGTGGGCGGCCGGCAAGGTGGGGCCGGACAGGCCGCTGACCATCTTCCTGGTGGATCACGGCGGTGTGGACCGCTTCTATCTCGACGAGGTCAACGGCCAGCGCCTGGAGCCAGCGGACCTGGATGCCTGGCTGAGCGTACTGGAAGCCACCTACCCTGGTCTCAAGGTCAACGTCATCATCGAGTCGTGCCATTCCGGCAGCTTCATTGCCCCCAGCGGCGGCACCGTTGCCAAGGCGGGAAGGGTCGTCCTGAGCTCCACGGATGTCAGGAGCCTGGCCTGGGCGTCAGTTGATGGCGCCGTCTTCACGGACAGCCTCGTGGCGGCCCTGGCAGAGGGGAACACGCTGGCCGCAAGCTTCCGCCAGGCCACCTATGCGGTCAACGTGGAGCATCCCACGCAGCGACCCTGGCTGGATGCCGACGGCAACGGCGTGGCCAACCAACAAGAGGATTTCGCGCGGGCAGGCGAGCGCGGATTTGGCATTCCCGGCTCCTTCGACGGCAACTGGCCGCCCTACATCTTCTCGGCGTCGGGCACGGTCACCGTCACCGATGGCGCCGGCGTCATCAGCGCCGACGTGCGCGATGACCATCACATCGATAAGGTTTGGGCGGCGATCTATCCGCCCTCCTACCGCCCGCCGGAGGCCAGCGACTCGCTCGTGCAGGAGGTGGTGCCCACGGTGGTGCTGACGCCAACCCACGATACGACCTATTCCGCCTCCCACGCAGGTTTCACCGAGCCGGGAGCCTACCGCATCGTCGTCTATGCTCAGGACAACGACTTCACCGCCGCCCGGCCGCTGGCCATCACGGTGAGGAACGGCTATGACGCCTGGTTGCCCACGCTGCTGCGCTGAGGTGCGAGCGACCGGCCCGTTCACCCTGTGACCGGGTCAGGGCCGTTCTCTGAGCACCGTAGGCAGGAAGATCTTTAGCCCGGAATTGCCGCCGGTTGACGGCGCCGGGCGGTAGTAGTGCCCTTTGTTGGCTGCGGTCGTGACGTTGCCGGCGCCGTCTACGACCTGGACGAGGTAGCGGAGGGTGGGCGGCAGCATCATCACGCCCTTCCACACGCCGGCCGCCTGGTCCTCCAGCAGATCGAAGCTCTGCCAGCGACCGTGGTCCTCGCCATCGGCCGGGTCATAGGTGATGACGACGCGGCTGATGCCCGAGGCGTCGCCGGCGCCCACCTTGAAGGTGATGGCGACAGGATCTGTCGCGACAGCGTCTGGCGCGCCAGGGTCCGGCGTGTCAGGCCCGCTGGCGGCGTCGACGAGATGGATCTCGGGAGGCAGGCGGTCGGGGGAGTCGCCGTAGAGAACCTCTGCTTTGAGCGCGTCATAGAGCCGCTGTTGGCCGGTTTGCGGCGCAAACTGCCCCATCCGCGCCACGAGATCGGCCCCTGAGCTGGCGGCCTGCAGCGCCACAGGAACGGCCGGCTGCCACCCGCCCGCCGGGTCGGGCGCAGCCTCGGGAACCGCCGGCGCATATTCGTTGGTGGGTGTGAACATGACCGGGTCGAAGGCAGGCCGGGTGGCATAAGAGCCCCCCAGGAAGAGCACGCCGCGAGCCTGGGCATGGGGCGTGTCGACGGGGGTGAAGTAGACCGGCTGCAGCGGCTGGTCGACGCTGCCTCCGGCGTGCCCGTCGAGCGCGAAGTACGAACCGGTGGCCGTGACCCGTTCCTCGTAGGCTTCGCCGAGGGCCTTGGCCAGGTTGATCGAGACGGCGCCGGTGACGACCTCGCCGGCGGCAAGCGCCAGCCCCCCGGGCAGCGCGACGTCGGCGTGGACGCTGGGGAAGGGATCGCCAGCGAGCGCTGGCGCCGCCCCGGTGTGGAGGCGGTACATCGGCAGCCCGTAGAGGGTCAGCTCCTGCAGCACCTTCTCGTCGACGCTGCCCAGGCTGGCGCTCTCCCGCACATAGCGCGCTTTGGCCCGCACCAGGGCCTGTCCCACGCTTACCTCGCGGTCGCTGCGCAGCTCCTCGGTGTAGAGCTCCATCAGACGCTCGGAGAAGGCGACGCCGTTCCTGAAGCCCCAACCGTAGCCGGTGTTGCCCACATAGTTCGCCAGCTTGCCGGCAAAGGCTTCCGGCAGGTCGTAGGGGCTGGAGCGGGTGTTGGTGGGCGGCAGGTTCAGCCCGCTTTGGCAGCCGGGCGTGTAGATCAGCCCGCCGCTCAGGTCGGTCGTGGCGGCGCCCACTTCGACGGCGCTGACGGCAATCCCCTCGGCCGGCGTGCCCTCGGCGCGGTGGCTGGCGTGCCCGTTAATCGACTGCACCTTGAAGGGCGGATCGGCGCGCACCTGCCGGTCGCGCAGATCCTCAACGGTCCAGTCACTGCCGATGAGCTGGCAGTCGGTCTGCTGTTCGCCCACGCCCTCCTGCCAGGTGCGGCAGACATCGCCGGCGGAGTCTTCCAGGAAGTCATAGCCGGTGACGAGGATGCGGCCGGCCGGCGTGACGGGCGCGGCCAGGAAGCGGTCGATGAAGGCGATGATGCCGGCGGGCGTTTCCACCAGCCGGCCGGCGGCGATCTCGGGCACATAGAGCTCGTGATCCAGGACCAGGGCGGGCTTGCGGTCGGCGTAGTAGTCGTCGCTCAGGAAGGTATCGGCCTCAATGGCGGCGCCCGTCGGGTGATCGGGGTCCACCTGGCTGGCGTAGCTGCGCTCACTGGGCTGCTGGGGGCTGTGGTCCGGCAGGCGGCGGAAGGGCAGCAGACGGTCGTCCCCCACCAGGACCATGAACTCGACGCCGGGATGCTGGCCCAGGTAGGTCATGGCCAGGGCGCGGATGGCGGCCGCTGCCTGGTTGGCGCTCTCCACAAGGGTGGGACGCTGATTCCACGCCGCATAGGCGTCGCGGACGGCCGGGCTGGCGTCCAGGTTGAGGACTTCCCCCTGCACCAGGTCGTTGGCCGCCAGCTCATCCAGCTTGGCCATCAATTGCCCGGCCTGCGCCTCGCCGTACAGCCTGGCAACCTGGGCGCGGTTGACGAGCACCATGGTGCGCACCGGGCTGGATGGTTCACCGGGGCTGGGCGTGGCGGTGGGCGCCGGGGTGGGGCTGGGCGTGGGCGTGGTGGAGGGCGTGCCCGCCAGGAGCTGCAGTACGTATTCGGTGCCGGCGCCCACGGCCTCGGTGCGGTGGGGGCGTACGCGTGCATAGTAGCTCCCGGCGCTGGGGAAGCTCAGGGCGACGCGGGAGGCGCCGCTGCCGTCGAAGTCGTCGTTGAGCGCAAGCAGCCGGCCCGCCTGGTCGTAGACCTCCAGCACGGTGTCGGCCTCCGGTCCCAGGCCGGTGGTCTCCAGGACGTAGGGTCCTGCCTCCGCGCTGAACACGGTCCAGTCTTCATCGCCCGCAGGGCAGACGTTCTGCGTCGCTGTGGGCGCACCCGCGGTGAGGGCTGCCGCCGTCTCCTGCGAGTTGTTGGGTTCGTACACGTCCCCCTGGCAGGGTGTCGTCGCCAGGCGCAGGTCGTAGCGTGTGCCCTCGCCGGCGGCGGTGGGCGATGCGTGTGTGACCCTGAGGCGGTAGACCTCGCTCGCTCCGGCCAGCCAGGTGATCCGCGAGCCCTTCCCGGCGCCGCTGTCGTCATCGCACCGGATCGGCGTCGTGGCGTCCGGCGCATACAGGCACAGCACGGTGTCAGAATCGGCGCCCAGGTTGAGGGTTTCGATCGTGTAGTGCACCCCGGCGCTTGCCGGGAAGCTCGTCCAGTCCTGGTCGCCGGCCGGGCAGAAGGTGTGTGTTGTCAAGGCCTGGTCCGGCGCCAGGGCGTGGGCGCTCCCGCTGTCATCGTCCGGCTCAAAGGCGTCGCGTTCGCAGCCATCAGCCAGCCGCTCCACCGCCAGCGTGTAGGCGGTCGCCTTGCCGTAGGCCTCAGGGTCGAGGGATTCCGCCTGCAGATAGACGGCGCCGCGCGCGGGCGCCGTGAACTCGATGGTGGAGTCATCGCTCAGGCTGCCGTGCTGCCCGCAGCCGAGGTAGAGGGAAAGCAGGGGCCGGGAGGCTGCATTGGCGCCGGTGGCTGTGACGCGGTACGAGGCGCCGGCATCGACCTCCAGCCGGGTCCAGTCCTGGTCGTTTTGGCGGCAGAACGAGTGGGTCTGCGGCATGCCGGGGGCGATGTCGCCGGCGAGCGTGCAAGTGTTGTTGGGCTCGAAATCGCCGCTGCAGGCCTCGTCGGCGGTGATCCGCAGGCGGTAGGCGGTCTTGGGGCCCAGGCCGGACCTGGCCGGACTGATATTGACATAAACAAAGCCGCTCACCCAGGCCGTGAAGGTGAATTCGCTGCCGGCGTTGAGCGTGAGCCGGTTGCAGTCGCTGTATAGCGCCAGCGCCAGGTCGGCGTCGCTTCCCACCGGCTCGGCCTGCACGTGATAGGTGGCGCCGGATGTCACCGGGAAGGCGACCCAGTCGACGTCGGTCTGCGGGCTGAGGCTGCGCTGCTGCGGCTCGCCGTCCACCGCTGCCACCCTGGCCACGGCGCAGGTGTTGTCCGGCTCGTAGGCGTCCGGTGTTTCGTAGACCCGGAGCGACGCCGGGCCGGCCAGGTTATTGGCGGCGTCACATTCGGCGGCGCCGTCCAGGGGGGCGACCAGGGCGTAGATCACGTGGTCCCCGGCCGACGCGAACACCTGGCGACGCGTCAGGTTGACGGCGGCGCCGGGCGGCAGGAGCAGGCCGTAGGTCAGCTCCGCCGTGGGCGGCGTGCCAGCGGTGGGAGGCTCCACTGCCGGGTCGACGTAGAGGGAGACGCGGACGCCATTGGCGGCGGCGTCGCCCTGGTTGCGGGCTGTGACCCGGATTTCGACGGCTTCTCCCGCCGCGGGCTGCTCCGGGGTGACGCTGATCGAGCTGATGACCAGGTCGGCGCAGGTGCGCGGCGCCAGGCTGCCGGTCCCGGCGGGCGCTGTCGCCCTGGCCTGCACCGGGAGCGCTGCCAGCGTGGCAACGGCGGCCAGAAGGACCAGCGCCGCGCCCGCCAACGCCAGGCCGGCGCCGCGGCGCGGGGTCCGCACCAACAGCGGGTGCGCCCGGACCTGCGTGCTGCCAGGAGGGCGCCCGGACCTGTCTGGCGCGGTCGCCGACGCGGTCGCCGGTGAGGGGGTCACGGTCAGGGTGCAGCGCGCAGGAGGGTGGGGAGGTAGAGGTGGGTGGGAAGGACGACGCTGAGGTGGGCCGTCTGCACGGGCGACCAGGCGCCCTCATCATCCTGGACGCGCAGGGAGATCATGTGATCACCCAGCGAGAGCGCATCGACCTTGAGCACGCAGGACGCCCGCGTGCAGAGGGGGCCGTCGCGGTCCGAGGACCAGTCCCAGGCCAGGATCTGCTGGCCGTTCTCGTCGGTGTCCGCAGCGCTGCCGTCCAGGATGATCTCGGCCCCGATGCCCTGCGCGGCGGGAGATGGCAGCGTCGTGGCAATGGCGGCGGACGGCGGGCTGCCGGGGGTCAGGTCCGGCTGCAGCCGGCTGAGGCCGGCGGTGGAGGCGATGAAGACGGGGTCGCCGGCGGCGAGGGCCGTGATGCCGGGCGTGGCCTCGCCACTGGCCAGCGCCAGCCGGCTCCACCAGCCGGGTGTGACCAGCTTGTAGACGCCCAGCGGCGTCCCTGCCCAGGGCGTCCCCGTGGCATCCACAGCGAGCGACGTGATCGGCGCCGGCAGATCCGAACTACCGGACACGGGCAGCCCCTGGTCCGCCCCATAGGTCTGCCAGGTTCTCGAGGTCAGGTCAAAGCGGCTGATGCCGCCGTGCGCAACCGAGCCGCTGCCGAGGTAGGGTGCGCCGCCGGCCCAGACGTAGGGGCCGCCGGCGGCGAGGGAAAGCACGTCTTTGGAAGCCAGGCCGTTGATGTCGCGAAAGCGCGTCCAGCCGCCGTCGGAACGGCGCTGGTAGGCGCCCCCACCCACCGTCCCCACCCAGGGGGCGCCACCGCTGTCGATGGCGATGGCCGTCACCGGGTAGTCAGAGAAGGTTGAGACCTCATGCCAGGCGCCGTCGAAGCGGGCGGCAGTGCCGGTCTCCCCGACCGCACCCCCCGCCCACAGATCGCCGCTGGCGGGGTCCACGGCCAGGGCCCGGATGTCGCCGAGCACGGGCGGCACCGCGACCGGGGTCCAGGCGCCGCCGGCCAGGTGCGCCAGGAAGCCGCCCCCTGCGGCCCAGGCGTTGGCGGCGCTGGCGGCTGCGACCGCCTGCACCCCGCCTGTTTGCCAGGGCAGAGTCTGGGGCGTGGCCTCGCCGGTGGCCGTCGCCACGGCGACCAGCCCTTCCGGGCCGCCCGCCCACAGGACGCCGCCGGCCAGAGCCAGGGTGCGCGTGTAGCCCCCGGTGAGCGCTGGCGCAAAGGCGCCTCGCTCCGGGAAGACGAACACCACGTGCTGCTCGCCACTCTCGTCAGGCACCGCGCGGATGGTCCGGCTCATCACCTCGCCGGCGAAGGTGGCGGTGAGCGTGATCAGGTCCCCGCGGCGGGCGCCCAGGTTGTAGCCGGTGACGCTGTAGAAGGGAAGCTCCCCGGCGTTGCGGAGAGAGACGACGTCGCTCACCTCCTGCCCGGCGAAGGTCAGGGTCAGCCCGGCGCCCGTCACCGGCTGGCCGCGGTAGTAGACTTCGCCCCACGTGCAGCCGCAGTAGTCCGGCTTGCCGATAGGGCCGCCGTCACCGCAGTGCTGGCCGCGCGGCGCGCTGATTGCCGACGCTGATGTCGCCGCCACCGCCAGGGCGACGAGCAGGCTGGCGGCGGCGCTTAGGGCTGTCAGTAGCCTCAGCATGGGTACCTCCAAACGCTATGATAACTCAAGAGGGGTGGAAATGGGGAGCCAGCTTCCCAAGAGGATGAAGGGCGCCCAACTGGCAGGATGGAGAAGCGCACTGGGTCCGCCGGCGGCCTGTCGACCCTGGGTGAGCAGGTCGAGCTGGGCCTGGCGCAGGGCCTGGGCGCGATTGGGTTCGGCGGCGACATGGTGATAGAGGCGGTCCATGAAGGTGACGGTGGTGGCGTCATCGACCCGCCACAGGCTGACGAGCAGCGACCTGGCGCCGGCGCCGAGAAAGCCATTGGCCAGGCTCATCACGTCGGTGCCCAGGGCGCGGCCGCTGCCGGTCTCGCAGCCGCTGAGCACCACCAGGTCCGACTGCAGGCGCAAGCGCGCGATCTCGGCAAAGGTCAACCGCCTGTCCGCCAACGCCAGGGCCGACAACATCATGTTGTCCTGGCGGAAGCGGGCATGGGAAGCAATGTGGATGTGAAGGCTGTGTCCCACCTCTTCCAGGAAGCGGGCGGCGGTGGCGTCCTCACCCCTGAGCACGACGGCGTTGGGGGCATGCCGGCGCACGACGTCGATCTCGGACAGGGCGCCGGGGAGGTCCTCGCCGCCGTAGCCGGCGATGAGTGAGCCGCTGCCCAGCGGCGCCGCCTGGCTGCACAGGGCCAGGATGGCGGCGCTCGGTGTGTAGCTGACAGCCTGGCGCTCGATGAGGAAACTGGTCCCGTCATAGAGCGCCTGAAAGGGCACCTGGTGCAGCGGGCCGTCAGGGGAGATGACGAGCTGGGGATGGTCCTGGATCAGGTCAGCCAGCGGCGCCAGCAGCAGCCGGTGAAGCTCTGCCAGCGAGGCCTGGGCATCGCGCAGCAGCATGGGCAGGTAGCGCCCGGCCAGGCGCGGATCGTAGGCGGTGGTCAACGTCAGGAAGCGTTCAAGGCTCGCCCGCAGGGCCGAGGCCGGCGCTGCGACCTGGTGCACGCCTGCGAGGGGGCGGTGCGTGAGGGCGCCTTCTGCATCCACCACGAAGACGCCGATGTGGTCGCGATCGACGTAGTACTGCACGAGCACGGCATCGCCCAGGGGCAGCGACGCGGGCTGTGAGCCGGGCCCCGGCCAGGCGCCGGTGAGGTTCAGCCGCGGGTCGGCCCGCTCAAGCTCGCGGGTGAGCTGGACCACGCGGTCCTCGAGCGCTTCCATGCTCCGCACCTCGTCGTGGGCCAGCGCCTCGCCGCCCTCCCCGCTCATTTCTTCGGCCAGGCGGGCTGCCGCCTGGAGCTCGCGCATCTGCCGGAACACCTGCTGAAGCTCCTCCTGCAGCCTGGCGGCAGTATCGCCTGGCGCCGCCAGTTTGCCTGGCGCCTCCTGCAGCCGGTAGGTGAGCCGTTCGCTGAGCACCCGCGCCCGGCCCTGTTCGGTGACGGCGTAGGCGTCGTGGTAGCGGCCAAGCTGCACAAGCAGGTGCGCCAGGTCCTGGTAAACCACGAGCTTGTCAGCCAGGAAGCCCGCCCGGAAGCTCTCGACGTGCAGGTCGTGGCGCAGCGCCTCGGCCTGCTGGATGGCGGCCTCACAGCAGGCAATGGCCTGCTCCCATTGCCCTTGGGCTTCGGCCACCCCGGCCAGCCCATGATACGCCAGCACCCGGATGCTGCGGCCGGCGCGCTCCTCGCCCAGGCGCAGCGCCTCGGCGAAGGCGGACCGGGCTGCGTCGACCTCGCCGAGCTGCAGGTGGCAGCGGCCGAGGCCGATCCACGCCAGGGCCTCCTGGAACACCGGCCCCTGCACGGCCAGGGCCTGTTGGGCCCTGCCGAGGGCTGCAATGTCGCCGGCATCGACCTTCCCATGCGCCTGCATGCGGGCCAGCAGCCCGAACACCGTGGCCGCCTGCCGCTGCTGTTCCATGCCGTCCAGGGGCGCAAGGATCGCATCGGCGCGGCGGAACGCCTCTTCGGCCTCGTCCAACCGGCCCCAATCGGCCATCAGCAGCCCGCGGTTGAGGAAAAGGCGCCCCAGGTCGACCTTCATGTCCGCAGCGGTGAAGCCGCTCTCGGCCTCGCGGGAGGCGGCCAGCGCCTCCTCCAGGGCGTTCAGCTTCATGAACAGGAGAACCCGGTTGTGCTGCGTGCGGGCCACATCGCGCAGGCTTCCCTGCTCCTGGGCGATGGCAAGCCTGCGGTCATAGATCTCCAGGGCCTGTTCATAGCTGCCGGTGAGCTCGCAGAGAATCCCCCAGTTGTTGTACAGGCTGCCCAGCCGGCGCAGGTCCTCCGGGTCCTTCCTGGCTGCGCGTGCGAGCATGGGCTCGACCTGCTCGGCCAGCGCCTGGGCCTCGGCAAAGCGGCCGGCGTAGGCCAGCCCCCAGACCTGCCCCACCCCCATCCTGGCTGCATCGAGCTCCAGTCCGTCGGCCAGGTACTCACGCCGCGCGATCTCAAAGAGCGCCACCGCCTCGCTGTAGCGGTTGGCGAACAGGTAGGCGTTTGCCAACGCCCATTTGCCCAGGGCGGGCGCGGGCGGGGTCAGCGTCTGTCCCAGGCGGTACGCGACCCCGGCAATGCGGAGCGCCTCGCCCGGCTCGTCGAAGTAGTGCGCCGCCGATTGGTCCTTGAGCAGCGCGATCGTGGCGAGCGTGGGCACGCTGGCGCCCGTCAGGAGCCGGTGTACTTCGCCGTCCTCAGCGGCGGCAGGCAGCGTCTCGGCCATGCGCCGGACCCAGGTCAGCCTGGTGGGGCTGTGCTGCCTACGGCAAGGTCAGGGATGATGATCCGCCGGGAGGGCAGAACGAGGATGAGTTGGTAGCGGTCGGAGGGCAGCTCCGCCAGCTCGAAGCTGCCGTTCGCCCGCAGGATAGTCTCACGCGGGCGTGTGGGCGCGGACCTGGGCGTCGCCTGGACGCGACCGTCCAGGGAGGCTTCGGGGTCTGGGGCGAGCACCTGGCCCGACAAGGTGTGGCGCCCGGTGGCAGGGTCGGCGCTCACATCCACTGCCACGGCCAGGTCTTCGGCCTCATAGAGCTGGGTGGCAGCGGCCTCGCCGCGCAGCGCCCGGACAGGAGAGAGCAGGGGTGGGACCAGGGTGGCGAAGGAGACCACCAGTTTGTCCATGGCGGCGCGCAGACGCCCAGGCGCGGGCGCGCTGCTCACACTGCTCTCATCGCGCATGAAGGCCACCAGCTCATCATAGTCGGCGGCGCAGAGCGGGCAGTGCGCAAGGTGCGCGGCCACCTCGCCCTGCCTGTGTCCAACCAGTTCGTGGAAGTAGTACTGCTGCAGTTCCAGCGGGGGCACGCAAGTCACCCGGAAGAGCGGCGGTGGTGAAGTTTCGTCGTCCATATTGACCTCTCTATCTATACAAAGACAGATTCAGTCATTTTTCGTCCATAGCTCACGAAGATTTTCATTTCTTCGCAGACGATTTCGTAGATTTCGGAGTCCCGCATACACTTCCTCGACGCTGGCGAAGGTGTTGGGGTAGCGTTCCATGATTTCGGAGGGCTTCATGCCCAGGGAAAGGGACATCTCGGCTAGCAGCAGGTCGTTGTCGTCCCGGCACACCTGCCGGACGATCTCCCACAGGCGTTGGGCCTCCATCTGGCGCGCCACCTCGGTTTCTGGCTCCTCTACGGCGAGTGCGGCCGATTCGCCGTTCTGTCCCACGGGCATGGTCTGCTGCTGCCAGGCCAACAGGTCCTCCCGCCGGATTTCCTGCTTGACGGCGGTGGCAGCGCAGGTCCTCAGGTAGCTGAGCACCCCGCTCAACCCCTCTGCCTGGGCGAGCTTGTCGGCCGTGTACGAACTCCAGAAGGCGGAGAGGGTGTCGGCAGCCAGCGGCTCAGGGTTCACGACCTCATACCCCACGAAGGCCGCGTACTTCAACACCCAGTGGCAGAGCAAGCCCTTGTAGGTCTCGTAGAGAAGCTGCCAGCAGTTCTGATCATGGTCGCTGACCGCGCGGCGGAACAGCTCCAGGCAGTAGCGCGCGTGCGAGCCATCCGCCTTCTGGTCCTGGCACCCTTGGCTGAGGGCATGGGTATCCAGGGCAGCCAGGTTGTCCTGTCGTTCCACGGTGTTGGCAATCATCTTGGCGGCCTGACCCTCGCCAGCGGCCAAACGAGTCGGGGCCGCAGACCGGGACCCACGATTTGCGGGCAGCAACCAACGACGGGCGAAGCTGGCGAGTTCGTCATCTACCTATTCTAGTCCAAATCACCTGCGGGCACAACGCAGGGCTTCTCAAAAGTCAGGGGGGAGGAGGATAAGGTCCAAAGCACGTTGCGGATAGGCGGCAAACTCGCGGATTTTGGCGGCGGCATTGGTGGCGCCGGTCAAGTCGATGAGGAATAGGACAAGGCTGTTGATGAGGGCAAGGAGGAGCGGTGTCTGACCACGGCAAACCTGGCAGGCGTCTTCGCCGAGGGTGACAT
>JAKOVD010000149.1 GCA_029782215.1 Chloroflexota bacterium | reverse complement strand
CGCCGCGACAACAGCCCCCAGCCAGGCCACATTTCGCATTCCGACCCCAGCCTGTACGCAAGCCGCAGCCCACTGGCCATCGCGGCAGCGCACCTTGTGGCATCTCGCTCGTATCCGCGACCGCCGCTTACCAGCCGCTGGTCACACGCCGAGCTTGGTTGTAGTTGTTAAAGATCAGCTTCTTTCAGCAGAGTCAACGTTTGAACGTTCGAGCGTTCTTTCATGTGAGGAAAAGTGGCCGGACAGCTCGTTGAGATCATCACTTCCGCGGATCCGGCGGTGCGCGACCGGTCGGTGGATGCCTACTGCCGGACAGTCTCGCTGCGCCAGTTGCTGGCCGACTGCGCCGATCTGGAGACCTTTCGCCGCGCGAGCAGCAATCTCTATGAGCGCGTACGGGCGCTCTTCTTCCTTTATGATATCCATCGTTTCCACATTCCCACCAAGCACGGCCTACAGCCGATCGGGTTTATCCCCTTCGACGGCTATACCTACCTGCTGAAGCGGCGGTTCGAGGAAGCGATCGAGATCTTCCTGCGGGCGCAGGAGGAGCAGGGGCCCAGCGAGGCAGTGTCGAGCGCCCTGGCGGAGGCCTACCATCGCCTGGGCTTCCAGACCCTCGCCGACCAGGTGCGCCGCAGCGTGCGCTCGGTGCGCGGCAACCAGTGGATGTTCCGGGTGGGGCATCCGGCGGACCAACCGCTGCGCGTGCGGCCGGAGCTCTTGCAGCGGCCGGCGAAGGACGCACCCTACCCCATCCTGCGCGAGGCGACGCCGGTGCGCATGGACCTGTCGCACAGCGCCTGGAGCGACATCTTTTTCCTGGGCATGGACTTCCCTGAGGGCGCACGCGTCCTGAACGTATCCATCGACCTGGGCGTTCACGGCCGCGACCCGGCCCCGCGCCCGCCCGTCGAGGCCTACTTCCGCGTGATCGACGAGCCGCTGCTGCGGCTGGCCAGCGTTGACCTGGGCGCCATGTCTGACATCACCAGCCTGGCGGAAGTGTTCGACTTCGCCAAGGATTACCTGGGCCTGCTCAAGGCAGCCTTGATCGCCGCCGGCCTGACGCCGCCCGGCATGGAGGGCTCGGAGCAGAGCCTGACCGACCTGCTGGCGCGGCTGGTGGGACCGGGACGGGGCATCGAGCTGGTGAGCAACGTCAACGGCATCCCCAAGGGGTCGCGGCTGGCCGTGTCCACCAATTTGTTGGCCTGCCTGATCGCCGTGTGCATGCGGGCGACCGGCCAGGCACGATCGCTGGAAGGCCCGCTGCAGGAGCACGAACGCCGGCTGGCGGCGGCGCGGGCGATCCTGGGGGAATGGCTGGCAGGGTCGGGCGGAGGCTGGCAGGATTCGGGTGGGGTCTGGCCTGGCATCAAGCTGATCCAGGGCGTGCAGGCCGGCGAAGGCGACCCCGAATACGGGATCAGCCGGGGCCGCTTGCTGCCCAGCCATCGCATCTTTGGCCTGGACGAGGTGCCCGCCGACACCCGGCGGCGCCTGCAGGAGAGCCTGGTCCTGGTACACGGCGGCATGGCGCAGAACGTCGGCCCCATCCTGGAAATGGTGAGCGAGAAGTACCTTCTGCGCTCCGAAGCCGAATGGTCGGGACGCCAGGAAGCCTGCCGCGTCCTCGACCAGGTCGTGGCGGCCCTGCAGGCCGGGGACGTGCACGAGATCGGCGCCGTCACCACCCGCAACTTCTTCGGCCCCATCCAAACGATCATCCCCTGGGTCAGCAGCCTCTACACCGAGACGTTGATCAACGTCACCCGCCATGCCTACGGCGACCGCTTCTGGGGCTTCTGGATGTTGGGGGGCATGTCAGGAGGCGGGATGGGCTTCATCTTCGATCCGCAGGTCAAAGCTGAGGCCCAGGACTACATGGCGGCGCTCATGACGGCCACCAAACGGCGGATGGAGGCAGCGCTTCCGTTCGCCATGGAGCCGGTCGTGTATGATTTCGCCATCAACGAGCGTGGCACCTGGGCCGAGATGCTGGGCCAGGCGTCTGCGGCCGCCGGATCGGGCGCCGAAGCAGAGGAACGGCCGGCGCTGATGCCGCCGGGCTACTACGCGATGGTGGCGCCGAGACTGCTGCGCATGGAGCGCCGCGACCTGCCCGCCTCGCGGCGGGCCGAGCTCGAAGCCTTTGGGGCCGCCTGCCGGACCCGTCCCGAGTTGGCGGGCATGGTGCAGGTACTCTTCGACCGCATGCTGCCCCGTTCCGGGCAGGACCGCAGAGACGGCCACCGCCTGGAGGCGCTGCTGGCCGAGAATGGCTTCGATCCCATCCAACACGAGCAGGTCCGCTCGGACCTGCGGGCGGGGCGCATCGGCCTCGCCCAGAACCGGCTGCCGGCGGCCAGCGATATCCGCGACGTCAGACCGGGCGATGTTTTCGACCTCAGCGAAGAGACGGAAGGCAGCGCCGACCGGGAACGGCTGGCGGCGTTGGGTCGCGAGGCGATGGCGGCAGGGGCCGTGGCCGTGGTCACCTATGCGGGCGGGCTCGGCACGCGCTGGACGCAGGGAGCCGGCGTGGTCAAGGCCCTGCATCCCTTCTGCAAGCTCGGGGGCAAGCACCGCACCTTTATCGAGGTCCACCTGGCCAAGAACCGGCGCCGGGGCCGCCAGTGCGGGCTTCCTATCCCGCACGTCATCACCACCAGCTACCTGACCCATGCCCCGGTGGAGGCCTTCCTGGCTGCGGAACACCAGTACCACTACCCCGGCCCGCTGCTGCTGTCGCCGGGACGCGCCGTGGGGCTGCGGTTGGTGCCGATGGCGCGCGACCTGCGCTTCGCCTGGGAAGAAATGCCCCAGCAGCTTCTCGACGAGCAGGCGCAGAAGATGCGTGACAGCGTCCACGCCGCCCTGATCGGCTGGGCGCAGGCCAGCGGCGAGGGCAGCGACTACACGGACAACCTTCCGCTGCAGTGCATGCACCCCGTCGGCCACTGGTACGAGGTGCCCAACATGCTCAAAAACGGCGTGCTGCAGCGGCTGCTGGCGGAGCGCCCGAACCTCCAGTATCTGTTGGTGCACAACGTGGATGCCCTCGGCACCGACGTCGATCCGGCAATCCTGGGCTGGGTGATCAGCGAAGGGGCGACGTTCACGGCGGAGGTCATCGCCCGCGCCATCGAGGACCGGGGCGGCGGCCTGGCGCGCGTCGACGGCCGGCCGCGCCTGCTGGAAGGCCTGGCCCTGCCCCGCGAGGAAGACGAATTCCGGCTTTCCTACTACAACTCCAACACCTGCTGGCTGGCCATCGACCCCCTGCTCCAGGTGTTCGGCCTGACCCGCGCTGACCTGGGCGACGAAGACAGGGTCGCAGCGGCGACGCGAGTCGTGGCGGCGCGCATGCCCACCTACGTCACCCTGAAGGACGTCAAGAAGCGCTGGGGACAGGGCCAGGAAGACGTGTTCCCGGTGGCCCAGTTCGAGAAGCTGTGGGGAGACATGACCGGCCTGCCGGAGGTCGAGAGCCGCTACGCCGTGGTGTCACGGCGCCGCGGCCAGAACCTCAAGGACCAGGCCCAGCTTGACGGCTGGCTGCGCGACGGCTCGGCAGCTTATGTCGAGTCGTTGTGTGAGTGGGAATGAAAGACCTTTAGGGTCTGGGAGACCCTAAAGGTCCTGTTGGCCGCGCGAGCGACTGAAGTCGCTACGACGATTCTGTGCGTTACTGCACCTGGCTCTCCACCTCTACAATGCTCATGGCGTCGACACGCGGCTCGATCCCGCCTGCGGCGGAGAGGGTGAGGGTTAGCCTGGTGCTGTAGGTGCGGACGCCGCCATCCTTGTCTTTGATCCGCCCCTGCACGCTGTAGGTCGTACCCACCACCCCCGTACACGTGCGGCTGGTGGTGGCGCTGTAGGCGTTGAAGCCCGTCCCGTTCCCGCAGTCGAAGCCGTAGGTGAAGCCGGCGGTCGTGTCCGCAGCCGAGGGGTCCGTGGGGTTGGCGAGCTTGAGCGTGAACTTGTTGGTGCCCGTCATCACCACGATGCCGAACTGGGCTGACGGGGCCACGTTTTTCACAGCCAACCCGGCGCTGTAGCTGTTCGCCCCCAGGTCTTTGTCCCGAATCCGCCCTTTCGCCGTGCGGGTGGCCGGTCCGTCCGCTGCCGCCGCACAATTCCGGCTGGTGGATGTCCCCCATGCGCTGAAGCCGGCGCCGTCGCCGCAGTCGAACCCTTGCTTGAAGCCTGCCGTCGTGTCGGCTGTGGAGGGGTCGGTGCGATTGTTCAAGGCCAGCGCGAAGGCGCTGCCCTCGTTGACACTGGCGGGGGCGCTGAATGTGGCGCTGGGCGGCACATTATTCACCGTCACCGTACCGGTGTAGGGGGTCGCTCCCAGGTCCTTGTCACGGATCTTGCCATTGACGCTGCGGACGCCGTTGTCGGTGGTGGCGCAGGAACGGCTGTTGGCGCTGGCAAATGCGTTGAAGCCGCTGCCGTTACCGCAGTTGAAGGCGTACTTGAAGCCGGCCGCCGTATCCGCGGATGAGGGGTCCTTGGGACTGGTGAGTTTGAGGACGATGGCGGAGCCTTCGTTGACGCTCGCCGGCTTGACGAACGTGGCCGTGGGCGGGACGTTGCCGACGGTGACCGCGGCCGTGTCGTCATTGGTCTGGCCCATGCTGTCGACCACCTGCAGGAGGGCGGTGTAGGCGCCATTGTCGGGGTAGGTGCAATTGGCCGTGGCGGCGGCTCCGCTGTCAAAGGTGCCATCGTCCGTGCAGTCCCACAGGTAGTGAGTGATGGTAGCGGCGGGGGTAGAACCGGAACCGTCAAGGAGAATGGGGCTGCCCTCGGACCCGCTGTAGGGGCCTCCGGCCGCGGCGACGGGAAGCGCCGCTTGCAGTTCGAAGGCGCCGATGTCGCACTCATCGGTGGAGGCGACGCCGTCGCCGTCCACGTTGCGAGGCTCGCCGCGCTGGTCGAGGCCGTTGACCGGCGCCGCCGTGCAACTGGCGTTCGGGGCCTTGTCGATGGCAGCGCTTCCGGGCAGGAGCGCCATTGTCAGTGTCGGTCCCCCGTTCGAGGCGAGCGCGCCAAGGTTGATTTGGGCGGTGGTCCTTGTCGTCGCGCTGTCGCACGAGCCGTCGCTGTCAATGTTGAGCGAGTCAGCAGTGAGCGTACCCACGGGAATGAAGCAATCACCACTGTTGACGCTGTTGGCCACGATGGTGTTCTCGAGTGTGGTAGCAGGCGACGGGGCAGAGGGGGTATTGGCGATGCCGCCGCCGTTGGCCGCCGTGTTGCCCGCCACGGTGCTGTTGATCACGGTCAGGGTGCCATAGTTGCCGATGCCGCCGCCGGTGGAGGGTGAAGTGTTGTTGTTGAGGGTGCTGTTGGTGACGGTCGCCGTCCCAAAGTTGAAGATGCCGCCACCTCCCCACTGCGGGTTGAGCACCTGGTTGCCGCTGAACGTACTGTTCGCGACGTTCAGCGTCCCGGCGGCGCCGACGATGATACCACCGCCGCCGCCTTCGAGGCCGAAAGCGCCCGCCTTATTGCCGGCGAAGGTACTGGAAGTGATGTTCAAGATGAGACCGTTGGCACGGAGACCGCCGCCATAGGTGCCAGCCTCGTTGCCGGCAAACACTCCGCCGGACAGACTCAGGGTGCCGCCATTGTGCGAGAGACCGCCGCCTGTGCCGGACCCGGTGCTCTTGTTGCCCCGAAAGGTGGGCGCGACCATGGTGGTGTTGGCGGAGGTATAGGCGCCGCCCCCATCGCCATCGGTGTCTGTCTGGTTGTCGATGAACTGGGTATTGGTGAGCACCAGCGTGCTGACCACAAAGGCGCCGCCGCCCCAACACGCGCCGTTGCAGTGGTTGCCTTGAACAACACCGCCGTCCATCGTCGCGGCGCCGCCGAGATAGACGCCGCCAGCGCGGGCTGTGGCGCTATTGGTGTAGAAGTCGGTACTCGTCAACGCTACGGTGCTGTTGAAATAGGCGCCGCCGGCGCGGTTGCTCGCCGTGTTGGTGATGAAATCCGTTGCGGTCACGGTGGCGCCGCTGCGGAAATACGCGCCGCCGCCGCGGTCGGCCTGCGCACTGTTGCCATTGAACAACGCGTTCTGTACCACAGCAGTACCGTTGAAATACGCCCCGCCGCCGCGGTTTGCCAAGACGGTATTGCTGAAGAACCTGGTGCCGTCAATCGTCGCCGCGCCCTCGAAATAGGCGCCGCCTCCCGCAAAACTGGCCGTGTTGTTGGTAAACGCTCCGCCGGTCAAGTTGGAGGTGTCGTGAAAGACAGCACCACCGCCGCCCAACGTCCCGGCCAGGTTGGTGTCAAAAGTGACGTTGTTGAGTGTCGCAGCGCCAGTGAAATAGGCGCCGCCGGCGTTGCCGCTGCTGCCGGTGCGGTTGTGTGTAAAGTTGGAACTGGTCACCCCAGCCGTGGAGCCAAACACGGCGCCGCCCCCGCTTGCCGCCGTATTCGAATAGATGGTTGAGCCGGCGATGTGGGCAGCGCCGACGGCGACCACGCCGCCGCCGGTCTGGGCGGACTGGCTGTTCTGCACCAGCACGTTGGTCATGGTCAATGCCCCGCTCGCATACACACCGCCGCCATGAAAGCTGGTGTTGCCGTCAGCGATGGTGAGCGCGGTGAGCGTCAGTGGTGCGCTGCTCTCGGTAAACAAGACGGGATAGAGTGTGGCGCCGCTGACCGTCACGTTCTGTCCGCTGCCGTCAATCGTGACCTGTTCGGTGATGTGGGGCAAGGCGGACGACTGTGTGATGGTGGCGTTGCTGATGCTGAAGGTGATAGTGTCGGCGCCTGCATGGGCGTTGGCGGCGTTGATGGCTTCGCGCAGGGTGCAGTCTTTGTTGCCGGTGCCCTGCCCCAACAGATCACACGAACCGTCGTCCGTGTCGCCGTTGACGTTGACGACAAAGTTGGGACCGCTCTGGATCGTACAGGCGGCGGCGCCGGCAATGGAGGTCGTTCCGGATGGGCATGCGAGCTGTTCTGTCGCCGCCGGACCTGCTGCATAGAAGCCGGCATCAGCTCGTGTACAGAAGATGGCGCCTGAATTCGGCTGGAAGTACCCCGGCGCGCAGGGACTCTGGGCTGTGGCGCCGGCTGCAGCGACGAAATGGCCCGGGTCGGCGTTCACGCAGCCGCTGCCGTTGTTGTACTTGCCTGCGGGGCAGAAGGCGGCGTCATCGTTGAGAATGGTGCCCTGACCTTGTCCGTCCCCGACGAAGGTGCCGTTCACATTCGTGATGTTGACGAAAAAGGTCTCGTCAGGTTCGGACGTCGTATCCCCATTCACCAGGACCTGGAAAGTGTAGGTCGACTGGCCGATGGGAATCTTCTGGTTCGTCAGTGACTTTGCCGTGTAGTCACTGTTGGCTGTGGTGGCGCTGCCATCCGCCGTGGCGATGTCGAAAGTCACGTCCGAGGCTGCGGGACCAGGCAGACTGACAGTGAAAGAGAAGGAAGTCGTGCCAGAGTTGCCCTCGTCAAGAGTAACGTCGTTGATGCCCAATTGTGGAGGCGTAAGCGGGACAGCACTGGGATGAGGCGGCGCGGCACGGGCCAGTGTGGGACGGGCAGACCCGGTGAGAACAAGGGCGAATAGACCCGCGAACACGAGCATTCCGCGAACAACTGACTTCATGGTACGACTCCGGTGTGAGTGAGTGGGAAGCAGCCGCGACAGACAGGCGCGGGGACTGAGCCCGCGTCCCTGACTGTGAACGGCCATGTGTGTGATTGTTGCTCCGCGGCGATCGCCCAACTTCCAACAACCAGGCGCCGCAGACGCCGGGAGTATGGCACAATGCTGAGATTAGTGCAAAACTAGCGCCTGCTAGGTCTTCCGGGCCGGATCCAGCATCCCTGGCAGATCTAGGGTCGGGGTGAGCAGGTTGAGACCTTGAGGGTCTCGCAACTTGAAAGACCTTTAGGGTCTGCGAGACCCGACAGGTCTCGTCGCCCTCGCAAACGACTGAAGTCACAACTACACTGCCCCGCTTGAAAGACCTTTAGGGTCTGCGAGACCCTAAAGGTCTCGTCGCCCTCGCAAACGACTGAAGTCGCTACGACGATTTCCCGCTCTGCCGGAAGAGCGGCGCCAGCCAGCCCTCTTTCCAACGCGGGGGGCGGCGGTAGTCCTGGCGGTGCTTCCACACGAAAAGGACGAAGCTGCCCGCCCATACCGCCAGCCACTCCCACGGCGCGCCCGTGACCAGGAAATAGGCCAGCAACGTCAGCATGCCCGCGAGCACGGCCCAACCCTCGACCACCAGGACCTTGAGCCAGACGGCAAAGGCGATGCCCAACACCACGGGCGCCTGCCACAGGGTCAAGCCCGTCCAGATGCCAAAGGTGACCGACAGGGCCTTGCCCCCCTGGCCGGCCAGGAAGGGTGTGTAGGCGTGACCGAGAATGGGCGCCAGGGCCACAGCCACGAGCGTCCAGCCCTGCACGCCGGCGCCGTAGGCGGCGATGCCCACGGGAATGGCGCCCTTCAAAGCGTCCAGGAGGATGGCCAGCAGGCCCCACCACTTGCCCCCGGCCCGCCACACGTTGGCGGCCCCCGGGTTCCCGTCGCCGTACTGGCGAATGTCCACGTGCAGCGCCACCCGCCCCAGCCAAAGCGATAGAGGCAGCGAGCCGCAGAAGAACGCCAGCGCAACCCACAGGAGGCTGGTCAGGGCGGCGTTTGGGGTCACCCGGCCTCCGCGCGGCGCGCCTGCCACCAGTGCCGCAGCCTGTGCGCCAGCTCCAACCCGCGCGCCTGCGAGTCACGCGCCAGCAGCAGGGTAACGCCGAACACCACCAGCACGTTAGTGACCAGGAAGAAGAGCGCTTCCTCCACGGGCAGCACGCCGCCGATCAGCCAGTTCAGGCTCCAGGCAGGACTAATCTCCCAGGTGCCGGAGCCAATGGCCAGGTAGTCGGCCACCCCCAGGTAGAGGGTAGCGGTCAGAATGGCGGTGAGGACGAAACGCCCGTAGCGCGCCAGGATGTCGCCGCCGTACCCGACCTGCAGCATGATGGGCAGCAGGGCCCAGACGAGGATCAGGCCCAGGTAGCGGCCCGGCGCCCAACCTGAGGCCAGCAGGGCGACGCTGGCCAGCCAGACCAGCGCCAGCAGGGCCAGGGGAATGGTACGGTGCCTGGGCTGCAGCGGCGCAGGGCCCGGGAACTGCCAGCGCCGGAGCAGAAAGGCCAGCCAAAGCCCGGCCAGGATGGGCTGCAGCACGAAGAAGGTGTATTCCTCGATGGGGACCCAGCCGATAGTGATGCCGGTGACGAGCTTGGGATCGTAGGTCCAGACGCCTGTCGCCACCAGGTAGTTGTCCCACAGGGTGGTGTAGGCCAGCGCCAGCGCCACGTTGATGGCCACCGCCGCCCAGATCGGAAAACCGCCAAAGGGCGCCGGCAAGGCCCTGCCGCGGCGGTAATCCCACCAGGCGATAAGAGCCAGGATCACGATGGGAACGACCAGAAAACGAGCGAGGAATCCGAAGTAGGTCATGATGTGTGAGCGTGAACTAGACCCGGCGCCCCTTCCAGGCGACACCGCGACCGAGGAAGCGATTCGCCAGGCCCCACACAGCGGCAGCCTGCACCATCAGGGCGGCCACCGGCGCCAGCAGCGTCCAGGCGGCGGACCCGGCGCGGCTCGCCCAGGTGACCATGGCGCCGGCAGCGGTCAGCCAGGTGAGCGGCAGCCACCACGGGCGCAGACGGCCAGTGAGCACCCCTGTGAGCACGATCAGCGGCGACATGAGGGCGGTCACGAACAGGACGGTAGCGACGCTGCCCAGACCCGACCAGCGCAGCGAACCCGAGCCCAGGCGGCTTAGGCCACGCCACATCGACCTGTCATCGCTGTACATCCGCACAGCGGCGGCGCCGCCGCTATGCAGGATGGGCACACGGAAGCCCTGCTGCGCCAGCGCATGACCCAGGGCCAGGTCTTCGAGCGGCTGGTCGCGCACCGCCTCAAAACCACCTACGGCAAAGTAGGTCTCCCGGCGGAGCAAAATGTACTGGCCGTTGAGCATGCCGCCCCCGCTGGCGCCGGCCACGCCGCGCGGCCAGCCGGCGAACAGGCCGGCGAAGGCCGCCATCAGCGCCACGCGCTCGCCGGCGCTGTGGGGGTGGGGCTGCAGGAAGAGGCTCAGGCCGTCCCAGCCGCGGTCGAGCACGCAGTGCAGGGCGGACGCGGCCGAATCCGGCCGGTGGACGGTGTCGGCATCGGTGAACAGCAGCCAATCGCCGGTGGCGGCCAGGGCGCCCTGGTGGCAGGCATGGGGTTTGCCCAGCCAGCCGGTGGGCAGATGGTCCAGACGCACGACGCGAGCGCCGAACTCCGTCGCCACCGCCGCCGTCTCATCGGCCGAGTTGTCGTCGATGACGATGATCTCATGGGGACCGGGATAGTGGAGGGCAGCCAGCGAGGGCAGCAGCGTCCGGAGGTTGGCGGCCTCATTGCGCGCCGGCACGATGATCGACAGCGGAGGCAGGTCGCCATCCTCCCCGCCGGGCGGCAGCGTCGCCATGCCCTGGTAGGCGTGCTCCGCCCGCCACCCCAGAGGCACGGCGATAAAGGTCAGCAGCGCGGCGGCGCGCCAGTCCCACCTGAAGACCACGAGCTAGCCCCGCTTGCGTAAGCGCATGATCACGCCCGGGCGGGGCTCAAGCGTGGCGCCCATGTAGGGACGCACCTTGTCACCGTTCATCAGTTCCAGGTCAAAGCGTTGGATGATGCGGCCGAGGACGATTTTGGCTTCGATCTGGGCGAAGGAGGCGCCGATGCAGTTGCGCGGGCCGCCGCCAAAGGGCACGTAGGTCAGGGGCGGGCGCGCCTGCTCCTCGTCAGCCTGGTCGCGCTGGTGGTCGAAGCGGGCGGGGCAGAACTGATCGGGTTCGGGCCAGTACTCCTTGTCCCGGTGCGACAGGTAGATCGAGTACATCACCCTCGTCCCCTTGGGCACGCGGTAGCCGCACACGTCCAGGTCCTCCCGGGCGGAGCGATTGCCCACGTGGATGGGCGGATAGAGGCGGAGGGTCTCCTTGACCACCTGGTCGATCACGTGCAGGTGGTTGAGCTGCTCCGACGTGGGCGGCGCATCCCCGGTCTGGAAAGGACCGAGCACGGCATCGACCTCGGCGCGCACACGGGCGAGCTCGGCAGGGTGGCTCCCCAGCAGGTACAGCGTCCACGAAAGCTGCGCCGTGCTGGTGTCGTGTCCGGCAATCAGCATGGTCAGCACCTGGTCGCGAATACCCTGATCGTCCATGCCGGGGTCAAGGATAAGCTGGCTGAGCAGATCGCCTTCGTCCGGCGTCACGCGGCCCGCCGCCAGGTCGGCGCGGCGTTGGCGAATGAGATCGAAGAGGTAGGCATCCATCTGGCGCCGTGCGGCACGGTATTTTGGACGCGGCATGCCTGACCAAAAGATCCACAGCCCTGGTGAGATGTACTCAAGCAATTGCAGCAAGGGATGCCAGATACGGTCCATGTCTGCCGCAAACTCGACGCGAAACAGGCAGCCCATGAGGTTGAGCAGGGCCAGGCGGCGCATCTCCACCAACATATCGCGGTCGCCGCCGCGCTCCCAAGTGTCCAGCACATCATTGGTGTACCGCCACATACGGTCGATCTCCGGAAGCACATGGCGGCGCTGCAGCGGCGGGTCCATCAGCGCCCGCAGGCGATCATGCTCCTCATCGTCCGTCACAAGCACCCCGTGGCCCAACAGCCTGGCCACCGGGTCGGTCTCATTCCGCCAACGAAACTTGTGGCGGTGCGTGACCAGAATCTGCCGGTTTGACTCAGGGCCGACAAAGACTGCCGGCTGGAATCGCGGCAACGTGATCTTGAAGGCCCTTCCAACATAGCGGTTCATCAGGGTCAGGGCCGTGAGCAAAGAGCGATCGGCCAACAGTCCCCGCAGGATGGACAGGCCACTCTCACCGTTGGCGGTGGGTAAGGGATGGACAGCGTCAGGGGTCACAGGCGGAGTTCCGGTCAGGGGCGCCGGGCAAGGGCGCAAAGATGCTGGACGAGAGGCGCTGCTGCGCCTGGCAGCGCCTATTCTACCCTGCCGTCTGCGACCCTGTCTAGACGTGTGCAATCCGGCACAGACGCCAGCCGTCCCTGGCCGCGGCTATTGGCTGCCAGGTGTTCCAGGCGATAAGGACGGCTCAGTGCCTGGGGCAGCGGGATCGCCGCTGGCCCTTTGGGCGGCAGCGGTGGCAGAGGCATCCTCCGGTGCATCCGGCCAGGGCGGGCGGTTTTGCAGCCAGGCATAGGTGCGCAGAAGGCCGTCGTGCTCAAGGGGGTCAAGCTGGCCGCTGAAGTGGAGAAGCTGATTGCGCACCTGCCGCACCCGTTCCATCAGCGCGGAGAAGACTGGCCGGGGACCCAGGACCGCCTCGAAACGCGGCCAGTTGTCATCGTCTACCATCATCAACAGTTCATCGCCGAAGCTCAGCTTGTTCGGATTCCTGCGCGCCCACTTGGGATTGTCGGGATCGGCGCCAAAGGCGGCAATGGCGGCAGTCGTGAGAGACTCATCGTCGGGAAACGCCTTGTCGACATAGCCGCGCAGCAGCAGCTCGATTTCCTCGACTAGGATGATGCCCTCGAACAGGGAGCGGAAAAAGCTGCTCATGTCTTTGCCGGTCAGAATGGCGACCGGCTGGCCGCCCTCGGTCACCACGGCGGCGTAGGCACCTGGGACGCTGAGCCTGTCGACGGCCAGGTAAAGGTGGTCGGCAACGTCGAGGCGGAGGGCTGTTTCCATGACGTGGTGAACAGGTAGCTCCAGCAGGGCAGACTTGCCGTCGGTATGGAAGTAGAGGCCGAGGATGCCCTGCTGAGAAACCATGCCGAGCAGGTTGCCCGGCTCGTCTACGACGGGAACCTGTCCAAAGCGGTGCTCGGTCATGACGCGGAGGGCGTCGCCCACGGACGCTTGCCGCGTGACGGTAAGGGGGGGCTTGCGGCCTGCCAGGACCTCAGAGAGAGGGTGGAGCCGGACATCCGGCAGCGGCGGCCCGCCAGCGTTGTTCACAGCGGATGCGACTGACTGGTTGGAGAGCCAGAGCACGGTGCGCCGCAAGACGTCCATGCCCAAGGCATCGGGACGCCCCCGGAAGTGGGAAAGCTGGTTGCGGACCAGGCGAGCGCGGTCCAGCAAAGGATCGAAGAGAGCCTTGGGTCCCAGGAAGGGGTCGAAGACCGGCCAGTTATCGTCGTCCGTGACCAGGATGAGGAGATCGCTGAACGTGAGGTAGGCGTCGCCGCGGGCAGGGCGATTGGGACTGCGCCGATCAGGACCAAAGGCAGCAATGAGGGCGCGGCGCCTGGACTCGGCATCGGGATAGGCGCGCTCGACGCACTGCCGCAGTGTCACCTCGATCTGCTCGACCATGAGCAGACCCTCGAAGAGGGAATGGAAGAACAAGGTCATGTCTTTGCCGGTGAGGATGCCCGCCGGCTTGCCCGCCTCCGTGGCGACCACGGCGGCGACGCCGCGGGCCTGCAACTGGTCCACAGCATCGAGCAGATCATCCTCCATGCTCAGGGCCGTTGCCGGCTCCAGACAGTGCCAGACCGGCAGGCTCAACAAGTCCGCGGCGCCGCCGGTGTGAAAGTAGAAGCCCAGGATCGTCTGCTGGGCGATAACGCCCCGCAGCCCGCCGTCTTCGCCGACCACGGGCGCCTGGCTGACATGATTCGCCAGGAGGACCCGCATGGCCTCACCCACGGTGACGCTGTCACGGACGCAAACGGGAGGGCGTCGACCCTCAAAGACCTGCGCCAAGGTATATCGGGCCATCAGCAACCTCCCGTGCGCTATTGGAGAGAAGAAGGTCAGATCGCGTTCGTAGCAGCGAACACCCAATGCAGCCGGACGAATAGTTTGCCACGTACCAGGCTGGCATGCAATCAGGCCGCTGAGCAGGGGAAGACGTGCCTCCGATCCCTCTCAGATTCCGGGCGGTTCTGACCTATTGACACTGCGCCAAAGGGCGGTATAGTAGTAGATAGATGGAAGTGCCTGCTGGCACGCCCCCCCCCAGAGAGGGCGCAGCGGCAGACAGCGTTCCGCATTGCCACAGTGGCATAGATGCCCCAAGGAGGCTGACGATGACCGTCATCACCATTTCGCGGGAGTATGGGAGCGGGGGCGCCATGATCGGCGCCAGGGTGGCGCAGGAGCTTGGCTACCGCTACGTCGATAAGAAGGTGATGGAGAGAGTGCTCCAGCAGTACGGCTTCGTGCAGTTTGACGAAGTCTACCGGTCGACGCCGGGCTTCTGGTCCCGTCTTGACGACACCACTGTCCTCATGATTTCGATGCTCAACCAGGTTATCCAGGCGATGGCCCAGCACGGCGACATGGTCCTGGTGGGCCGCGGCGGTTTTACGGTGCTCCAGGAGTATGCTGATGTGCTCAACGTGCGCATCCAGGCGCCCTTTGACCTGCGTGTGCGCCGCGTCATGGCGAGGGAGGACATCGCCAGTGTGCAGGCAGGCGAAGACCTGGTCAAGGCCAATGACAAGGCGCGCACGGCTTTCCTGCGCACCTATTATGGCATAGAGCCGAATGACGCCAGCCGCTTCGACCTCGTCCTGGACACGGGCGTCATCGCCGCCGATCTGGCCGTCTCGTGGATCGCAGCAGCCGCCAGGGCGCTGGGCCAACGCGAGACCAAGATCGGGATGACCGGCACGATCGACGTTGATCCCATCCTGGCTATGACCGTCGCCGAGGTGTTCAGGCGGGAGGATCAGCCAGGTAGTTGAGGCCAGGTCTTCCCCAGGTCAGGCCGCAGGCTCAGAGCTTCGCGAACGGATTCACGATCTGACCCCTTTAAAAGTTCGCCCGCTCTGCATGTCCTCGGAACACCAGAGTCCGCAGCGCATTGCCCCGCCGCCGTGACAAGCAGAGCATGCTAATAACGAGCAGCCGGTCGCCTGGCGGACCCGCAGCGCCTATTGGCAGTCTACTACTCTCGCGTGAAGGTGCGGCCGGGCTGCACGTGCGACATGTCGTTTGCGAAATGCGATCAGTTTAGGCGCGGCGGACGAATTGGCTAGACACAAGTGCGCAATCGTGCTATCGTAGGGGTGTCGAGACTGTTGCGCTTCTGGCTGTCCTCATCGAGGAGGCACCCATGGGAACCTGGCGAACCGTGCTCGTTTCCGCCCTTACCGCCCTGGTGGCTGGCGGTGGATTGCTCGCTGCCGCGGGTGTGTGGAACCCACTGGCCGTTCCCCAGGCCACACCCACCCCCACGGCGACAGCCGCGCGCAGTGCGGCGGCAGCGACACCCACTCCCCTGGCGCCGGAGGTCGGCCCCAGCCCCCTGGTCGTGGAGGCCGTCAAGGGCAGCAGCCTCCGTCAGTGGAACCAGGTGACCAGCGGGTCGACGGTGCTGAAGGTGTGGCCGGTGGAGGCGCCGAGCAGCCAGCCCGTGGCGGTGGGCTGGCTGCCGATCAGCGCTGCGGGCGGCTCCGCCGGTCTGCAGGTGGCGCCTTTGCCTGGCGACGCCGGTTGCGGGTCACTGCCGGCGCCCGCAAGCCAGCAGCCCATTACGGGAACGGCGGAGTGCTTCGGCGTGTCCCTGCTGCCAAAGGGGTCGGAGCCGTTGGAGGCGGGAACATACACCACCACCCTGTTCGTGCGCTATCCCCGTGACAAACAGGTGGACGTGCCGGTGCAGGTTCCCGTGGGCCGGCCGCTGTGGGTGCTGCTCTTGACCGTGGCGCTCGGCATCCTGGCCGTCGAGGGGCTCCTGCTGTGGCGCAAGTCGGCGCAGTATCGGGCTGGATGGAGCGTCCGGCGCGCACGCTGGATCGATGCCCTCAGCGAGCACCAGGCTCTCTACCGGCCCTTCGTGGGAACGCCGTACCAGGAGGAAACGGAGCGGACCGCCCTGCGCGCCGTGCAGCGGATGATGGGCGATGAGGTGAAGACAATGGCCGATTGGCTGCAGCGGGGTGAGGCGGGCAAGATCGAACTCAGCGACCTGCCTGCGACCGCTGGCGCCCGAGCCGTGCTCGTCGATCCGCTGCGACGCCTGGGCCGGCGCTACCTGGCCAACAGCGGCACCTGGGACACGGCCGTCGACGAGCTGGACGGAGCGCTTGCGAGCCTGATGCAGGCCGTCGAGGAGGATGTTGCCGCCGACAGCCTGACGGCTGCGTCGGAGATGGCCTCGCTGTACACTGCGCATCTGCCCGAGATCAAGAAGGAGTATGACGAGCTCGAGGCGCAGTGGCAGATCGCCCCGAAGCCCATCGACCCGAAGGTGATTGCGGCCCGGACCACCATCCGGGAGACGTGGACGCTGCTTCAGACCGCTGCCAAGGAGGAAGACGCCTGGAAGGGATGGTCCGCCGCGCCCCTGCTGGAGGTCTGGACCGAGCGGGTGAAGGTCCTGGCCGGGCACTGCAGCCGTGTGCGCAAGGAGGTCCTCATTCCGATACAAGGTCACCTGGAGGCTGTGCAAGGGCTGTCGCCCGGCATCACCGGTCAGGTGCAGACTGCGAAGGTGCTGAAGGCGATGGCTTCGATCGATGGCCCACAGCTCGAGAGCGCCAAGGATGCGGTCGAGCGGGCGACATATCCCTTGAAGTACGGAACACGCGGCGTGCCCTCTGGCCGCGAACAGATGATGCGGGCGCTCAAGTCCGTCGGGTTGGCAATCCCCGGGCAGGCTTCAGCGCTCCACAAGGATGCCATCGACGCCGTCTTGCTGGCCCAGGTGCAGAGCAAACTGCAGGATATCGACGATAAGCTGGCCCAATCCGAAGCCAGCCTCGCTGAGCTCTGGCCCGCCATCCTGGCGGGCTCGGAGCATCAGGCTCGCTTCACGCGACTGGTGCGCGATCTGAATCGGATCCTGCGCACGCTGCCTGCCGCGCAGGGCGACCCCGTCTCGCTGGCGGTCAAGAGCCGCCTTGCTTCCGCCTATCAGCACCTCCTCAACGGCGAGATCCTGGATGCCGAGATCGAGGTACAGCAAGCGCGGGCCGAACGAGCGGCGCTGGCCGGGCGAGCGCTACTCGCCGGGCGCAAGCCCATGCGCAGAAGGACGCTCGTCTGGGCAGCAGTGGTGGTTCTGCTGGTGTTTGTCATGATTTGGCTTGTGGCCACCCATCAGTTGCGAGAGGTTGCACTGTGGGCGCTAGGGTGGCTGTCAGGCTGGCTGTGGACCATCCCGGTCCTCATCATTGCCCTGCTCCTCTTTTCCTTTGCGAGGTTGCTGTTCGCCCCCCGTTCAGCGGTACGCACGAAGGACCGAGAAGAGGGACCGTCTGCGTCTGGCCCTGGCGGGAAGGCGGCGGACTCAGGCTCCCCCACGGCCGCTACCACCCCAGGTGGCAGGCTGGCTAAAGCGGCCTATCGATTCCAGGAGTGGATGCAGGAAGCGGTGCTGGAATACCGATTGCCGATGGCGCGGTGGCTGATCGGGCGGCTGGCGGCGTTCGTGATCAGCCTTGCCATCGGCGTGACGATTGTGATCGCCACCCGCGAAGTCCTGCTCAAGCAAGGACTGAATACCTGGGGAACACCCCTCAACCTGATCATCGCCTTCAGTTGGGGCGTTCTCACGCACGGCATCCTTTCCGGTCCCCTCGAGGAGAGCCTGGCAAAGCTCACCGCCAGCAACGCCGCCAGCGAGGAGAAGGGCAAGGACAAGGCGAAAGAAGGGAGTTAGGCTAGAGCAGACTGTCGATCTCGTCCAGCTTGGCCTTGAGGTCGGCAGTCGCCTGTTCCTGGGCCTCGATCAGGCGCCTGATCTCGGCCAGCCTGGCCTTGGGATCCGTGCCGGCCGCGGGTTCTTCCGGCGCCTTCTTCCTGGACGGAGACAAGAAGGTGTTGGCGAGAAAACCGCTGAGGGTGCCGAAAAGACCCACGCCCGCCGTCATGACGAGGATGCCCACCAGGCGGCCCTGGTTGGTCACCGGGTAGCGATCGCCGTAGCCTACGGTCGTGATCGTGACATAGGCCCACCAGATGGCGTCGGTGGCGGTGGTGATGTTGGCGCTGGGAGAGGTGCTCTCGGCCTTGAGGACGGCGAGCGAGCCAAACTCAAGAACGCAGAGGACGAGAAAGATGACACTCAGCAGGGCGTTCGCCGCCCTGTTGTCGATGTACTCACGCAGGAGGTTCTTGGCGCCGAACTGCCGCACCAGGCGAATGACCCGCCAGAGCCGGAAGAGGCGCAGGATCTTGACCCTGGCAAAGGGCAGGCTCGAGATGAAATCTGCCCAGCCGAACTTCCGAAAGACGTAGTCCCAGCGATTGCGCGCGGTGAAGAAGCGGTAGAGGAAGTCGCCCATGAAGATGGGCATCAGAACGGTGTTGACGATATACACCACGTACTCAAGCGGCGTGTCATCCCGAAAGACGTAAAGGAGCACCAGGTTGACGATCGACAACACTGAGAGTGCGCCGATGAACAACTCGTAGCCGATGTCCTTGAGCTCGGGGTTGCGCGTCTCGGCAGCCATGGACGACTTCCTCCTCCGAATCACTCACGTGATCACTCACGCACCCACTGGATGTCCATGTCCTCGCGGTCGCCGAGCGCCTGGCGCAGCAACTTGATCAGGGCCGCGTCTCCGCCCGCCAGCTCAAACCCGTCGATCGTCATCGCATTGACGTAGTAGTCGCTGTCTTCGAGCGACTCCTCCTCCATTTGGGCGCGCAGAAACTTGAGCTGGTCCTCGGTGATGGCACCGATGAGGGCGCCCGTTCCTTCATCGTAGAGCTTGATCATGGCTGCACCCTTCAGTACTTCTCGGGAACGTGGCGCCACGGGTAATTCGGCTCAACATAGTCCCCCTTGGGCTGCCGTTTGGGCAACTTCACCTTCTCGCGGGGTACTTCCTCGTAGGGAATCACGCTAAGGAGATGGGCGATGCAGTTCAGGCGGCCGCGCCGTTGATCGTTGGAGTCCACCACGTACCAGGGACACTCGGGGGTGTCGGTTGCGGCGAACATGGCATCGCGGGCGCGGGAGTAGTCGTACCAGCGCCGGTGGCTCTCCGTGTCCATCGGGCTGAGCTTCCAGATCTTGCGGTAGTCGTGGATGCGCTCCTCAAACCGCTTGGTCTGGTTCTCCATGCTCACCTCCAGCCAGTACTTCACCAGGATGGTGCCTGAGTTGGCGATCGCCCTCTCCACCAGCGGCGTGTACTTCAGGAAGTCCTCCACCTGCTGGGGGGTGGCGAAGCCCATGACCCGCTCGACGCCGGCGCGGTTGTACCAACTGCGGTCGAACAGCACCACCTCACCCGCCGCTGGCAGGTGCGGGATGTAGCGCTGCCAGTACATCTGCGATTTCTCCCTTTCGGTCGGGGCCGACAGGGCGATCACGCGGAAGACGCGCGGGCTGGTGCGCTCGGTGATGCGCTTGATGACCCCTCCCTTTCCGGCAGCATCGCGTCCTTCGAACACGACGCAGACCTTGGCTCCGCTGGCCTTCACCCATTCCTGCATCTTGACCAGCTCGACCTGGAGTTTCTCCATCTCCGCCTCGAACTCCTTGCGGCTCATGTTGGGCTTCGGCTCTGCCGGAGTCGATGGCGCCGCGGCCTCAGCCTCGGGACCTTGGCCCTTGTCCTTCTTCTTATTCTTCTTGTCACCCATGACAGCAGCTCCTTAACGAATGGAAGCGTGGCAGCGCCCCATGAGGGCGCTGGTCCCGTCCGCGACGCGTGCAGCGGCGCCCCGGCACAGACAGACATCCTTATTATACTCCCAATTCCAGGAGCTTCCTGAGAAGCACATACCCACCCTCAGGCAGCCACATCAAGGCGGCCTTGGATCCGTCGCAGGGTCTTGGTCCAGCCGTAGCCGCGATAGGCCCCGGTGAAGCCCATGTCATCCTAGAAGCGGTTGGCAGCCTCCATGTCGCCGGTATCGACGATGGCATCCACTGCACCGCGTGCCCGCACCTATGGGTTCATGGCATAGGCGCCGTTCAAGGCATGAACGGTCTTCCACATGCGTCCGAAGCAAACGGGATTGACCTCCGGCCGCACCATCATGTCGCGGCACAGGGCCATCTGTGCGGCTGTGCTGGTGGGCTTGGTATAAAGGTCGAGGGCGTGAGCGGAGAAGTCGCGCACCATGAAGTCGAAGACCTGATCGATCAGATCGGCAACGGCGCCGTGGATGGCTGCGCTCTCGAGGATGAGCTGGCCGTAGACCACGAGGGCGAAGAGCTCGCCCACCGCCAGCAGAAAATCGATGTCTTTCTGCTGCGCCTCCGTGGGAGTGGCGGTCGCGAGCAGGCGCTTGAACAGCTCGATCTGCTGCCGGAACAGGACGACGTTGGGCAGGTCGGTGCTGCTGTAGGCGAGGTTGTAGTCGTGAAAACGTATCTTGCCGAGCCCGCGGGCAGGCGCCTGCTGGAAGAGGTAGGCGTCGTCGGCGGGGTCAACGCGATGAGGAACCGGGGCATAGTCCGCAGGGAAGAAGAAGTAGTTGGCCATGAACTTCACGATGAGGGCGATGTTCACGTGCACGGTGCCCTCCAGCTTCGGCAGAGCGCGAATATCGCGCGCCGCCATCTCAAAGTACATGTCCTTCTCAAACCCCTTGGCGGCGATCACGTCCCAGAGGAGGTCGATGACCCTCTCCCCTTCGGTCGTCACCTTCATCTTGACCATCGGGTTGTACAGGAGGTAGCGGCGGTCGGCGTCGGAGGCGCTGCGCATGTAGTCCGAGGCGCGCATGGCAAAGAGCTTCATGGCCGCCAACCGCGCGTAGGCATCGACAAAGAGCCGCTGCACGTGGGCAAAGTCGGTGACGACCATGTGGTACAAATGCCGGTTGGCGGCGTGATTGATCGCCTCGTACAAGGCATGCTCGCAGATGCCGATGGAGGCCCAACCCAGGTTGTACTTGCAGAGGTTGACGGTGTTGAGGGCGTCGTTCCAGGCATTGGCGCCGCGCGAGAGAATGGCATCCTCGCCGACCGGATAGTCGTGCAGGGCGAACTCTGCTACATACGACTGGACGTTGATCAGGTTCTGCACCAGCTCGAAGTGCGGGTGCTGCGACTCGACGGCGAAGAAGACGTAGTCGTCGCTCCCGGACACCCTGCCGAAGGTGGAGACCAGGGCCGCCTGGTTAGCATTGCCGATATAGTACTTGCGGCCGTTGGCCAGGTAGCCCCCATCGGATTGAGGACTCAGCGCCATCTCGCTGGCGTAGATGTCGGCCCCATGCTCTTTCTCCGACAGGCCGAAGGCGAAAATGGCGCCATCCTGCAGGAGCCGGGCAGTGCGCTGTTTGACAGCCTTGTTCTCACCCATCCAAATCGGCCCCAGCCCCAACATCGAAACCTGCCAGGTATACCAGTAGTGCAGACCGTAGAAGCCCAGGATCTCGTTGAAGGCGCAGTTGCGCCAGGTGTCCCAGCGGCTGCCGGCAGGGCCGTGGCCCGCCGGCGTCATCAACGTGGCGAAGGCGCGGTATTCCCTCACGAACTCGAGAAAGTCAGCATACCAGACCCGCTCCCGGTCATCTTGCTTCAGGCGAGCCTTGCCCTTGGCCTCGAAGAAGGCGATGGTATCGAGCATGAGCTGGCGCGAAGGTTCGTCCAGCGTGGTCCATTCATAGGACTTGGGGTTGAGCAGGATCATCACGGTCCTCCTTGACCAGGGATATGCTTCCGAAGCCAGCATCTACTGGGGTGAACCATAGCCGGGCAGCTTCCAGCCGTCAAACGCGGCGGTGGCTCGCGCAGGCCCTCGCCGGCAAAGACGAGGCCACCGCCTTGCAGCGATGGCCTCGTCCTGAAGTTGCCGTGCGCCCCGATGGGACGGACCAGGTCAGTTGGCTGTGGCCACCTTGTCGCCCTTGCCAGACAGGACGAACCAGACTTCGCCAACACCCTGGCCGGTGGTGTCGCCTGCCTGCTGGTCCTTGACGAAGTAGTAGAGGGGCATGCCGTTGTAGGTCACCTGCGTTGTGCCATCCGTGCGCTGCGTGGTGCCCAGCAGCGACGCATCGGCGCCGTCGCCAGCCTCCGGCGCTCCCGCCGTCAGCAGCGGCGGCCAGTTCTGCGCGCACTTGTCGTAGCAGGTCGTGGCGCCCTTGCTGTCCTTCGTGAAGAGGTACAGCGTCTTGCCCTCATCGTCGGTCAGGATCGGACCCAGCTTGTCGTTCTTGGTCACCATCACCTTCGCTGCTTCAAGCTTGTCGCCCTTGGCCGAGAGGACGTACCAAACGCCGCCCACATCCTGGCCGGTGGTGTCGCCTGCCTTCTGGTCCTTGATGAAGTAGTACAAAGGCATGCCATTGTAGGTCACCTGCGTCGTGCCATCCGTACGCTGCGTGGTGCCCAACAGCGACGCATCGGCGCCGTCGCCAGCCTCCGGCGCTCCCGCCGTCAGCAGCGGCGGCCAGTTCTGTGCACACTGGTCGTAGCAGGTCGTGGCGCCCTTGCTGTCCTTGGTGAAGAGGTACAGCGTCTTGCCCTCGGCGTCGGTCAGAATCGACCCCAGCTTGTCGTTCTTGGCCAGCATCACCTTCGCTGCCTTGCCCGCGGCTGGCGCTGCCTGGGCTGCGGCCGGCGTCGCGGCGGGACTGGCAGCCGCCACCTGGTCACCCTTGTCCGAGACGACGAACCAGACAGAGCCGACGCCTTCACCCGTCGTGTCGCCTGCCTTCTGGTCCTTGATGAAGTAGTACAAGGGCATGCCATTGTAGGTCACCTGCGTGGTGCCATCCGTGCGCTGCGTGGTGCCCAAAAGCGACGCATCGGCGCCGTCGCCAGCCGCTGGCGCTCCCGCCGTCAGCAGCGGCGGCCAGTTCTGTGCACACTGGTCGTAGCAGGTCGTGGCGCCCTTGCTGTCCTTGGTGAAGAGGTACAGCGTCTTGCCCTCGGCGTCGGTCAGAATCGGCCCCAGCTTATCGTTCTTGGCCACCATGACCTTCGCTGCTTTCCCCGCGGCTGGCGCTGCCTGGGCTGCGGCCGTTGTGGGCGCAGCGGTGGGCGCCGGTGCAGTCGTGGCCACTGGGGCTGTGGTTGCGGTGGCGATGGACGCGTTGGCAGCAGGCGTTGCACACGCCCCCAGCGCCAGCGCCAAGACCACAAGAGCCAGTAAACTGATGGCCGTTTTCGGAGCAAACGGCAAGTAGCGCCCATTCCGGATGGAAAGGGCAGAGCGACGGATTCTCTTCGTTGTCGACGAGATGGTACTCATGTGTGTGTGTTCTCCTTGGTTCGAGATGTGATGGGCCTTTATCCCATCTGTATGAGCATACGCTCGATCTCTCGCCTTTGGATCACCACACGCACATGAAAATCCAAATTCGACGGACAATCGTCAGAGAGTTGTCCCAATGACCCGCGGCGTGGTGGGCGCCGGGCTGCCGCCCTCGGGCTCGACGGTAATCCCGAGCGCGTCATAGGCGTCCAGAGGCCCCTGCGGCCGGACCGTCAGCAACCCGAATCCGTCCTGGGTAACCTGAAAGACGCCGCCGCTCTCCCGGGCGCCGTCCTTGACCAACCACAGTTGGTACGTCTTGCCGGCCGGCAGCGCCGGCATGTTGTAGACACAGACCAGGGCGACCTGGCCATCGCCGGAGCGATACAGAACCCCCTGAGCGTTGCCGCCCGATGGATCGGCCCGCAGCGAGGCATAGGGCGCGCTGCCCAGCCCGGCAAGGGAGGAGTCGAGCATCGACGCCCTTCGTTCCAGCCCACTGGCGCGGCTCCACCAGTACAGGTTCGTGATGACCAGGAGGGCGACGAGTCCCGCCAGCGCCGGCAGGGCCCACCCCGACCGCAGTCTTGTCCAGCGCGATGGAGGCGCGGCCTGCGCCTGCGCTGCGGCCAATTGGCGCTGCATGCGCTCGGCCATCCCGGCAGGCGCGGCGAGCGGCGGCATGGCAAACAACAGATCATCGGCGAGGCTGCGGTGCTCAACAAGCAGTGCCCGACACTCCGGGCAGGAGGGAAGGTGCGCCTCTACGGCGAGACCCTCCTCGCGGTCGGTCGCACCCAGCGCATAGGCCGGGATCAGGCCTCTGATGGTGTCATGGTCCATGTCGAGTCGCTTCCATCCTCATTCAAGTAAACGATCAAACGGGCCGTCCTGGATCACACCGGCGAGGCATCTTCGCAAAGAGGCCTTGCGGGCTAGGCGGGAACATCGGGAGCATCAAGCCACAGGCTGCGCAGCTTTTCCAGGCCCAGGCGCAAGCGGCCTTTGACCGTGCCCAGGGGGAGGCCCAGGTGTTCGGCCAGCTCGCTGTGGGTCATCCCGCCGAAATAGGCGAGTTCGACGACCTGGCGCTGCTCGGCCGGGAGCTGCTCCAGCAGAAGGCGCAACTGCTGCCCCCGTTCCCAGCTCTCGTGATCGGTGGGGAGAAGTCGTTCCAGCATGCCCGGCTCATCGGAAGTCTCGCCCGGGAACTCAACGGTGAGAGGCTGGCGGCCTTCCTGCCGCAGGCGGTCGATGGCGGCGAAGCGGGTGACGCTCAGCAGCCAGGCAGAAAAGCGCCCCCGATCCGGATCATAGCGTTGGCTGCGCTGCCACAGCTTCATAAAGATGTCCTGGGTCACCTCTTCCGCCAGGCCGACATCCTGCAGCACGCGCCAGGCCATGCTGTACACCAGGTTGGCGTAGCGCTTATGCAACGCCAGGAGGGCATCGCTATCGCCGGCGGCGATTCGCTGCAGGAGGACACCGTCATCCGGTGCGGGGTTGGCCATGCTCAAGCGTGCATCCAGGGACATCTGGGGTGATACGGGCGGCCATGACGGCATTGCGGCCATTCTTCGCCTACCAGACAAGCCGCAGGCATCGCTGCGAATTCGGCAACCATCCCCGCAACATGCCCGCTTCCGATTGTACATCCCATCCCGGCGAGTATCAATTCAGGCGCTGCATACAGGTGCGGCGCGTGCTTTCGCGCTGCGCATCGTGAAGACCGGCACAAATAGGAGGGAACACAAATGGTTGGTGCCGGTTACCCGGAGAAGGGATACGCAGCCTGTACACGAACGCGAAACAGATGCCATCCGACGGCCTGACTTGCCCCGCCCGCGCTCGTCTGCTATGCTTTCGATGAGTTAGGGTGTACTGCCATAATCAACACTCATCGTCTCCCGGTCTCCGGGCTCACCCAACAGGTTTTTCGCTCTTGAGCAGACATGCCAGTTGACACACGGGTTCTGGCAGGTTTCCCCTTCTTCCGCTCTCTGCAGGAAGAGGAGCTGACCACACTGGCGGCCCAGGTGGCCGAGGTGAGCTTTCCCGCGGCGGCTCGCATATTCGGCGATGGGGATGCCGGTGATAGCTTCTACCTGATTGAAGCGGGCACAGTCGAGATCTGTAAGCCTTCCGTCGACGGCGAGGCCGTGCTCAACGTCCTCCACAAAGGCGACAGCTTTGGCGAGATGAGTCTGCTCGACGGCCAGCCGCGCTCGGCCGCGGCGAAGGCAGCGACGGCGGTTCGCCTGCTGGAGGTTCCGAAGACCGCCTTTCTCTCGTTGGTCCAGCACAATCCCCTCATCCTGTACGAAACGGCTTTGCAGTCCGACCAGCGCCTGCGCGAGCGCGACCACCAGTGGATCGTCGAGCTTGAGGTTCGCAACCGGCATCTGCAGAGGCTCTACGATACGTCCCTGGACATCACCCGGCGCCTGGATCTCGGCGAGGCGCTTGCCGCCATCGCCGATCGCTCCAAGGAGCTCCTGTCCGCCGACGATGGCTGTGTGTGCCTGTACGATACCGCGCGCGACATCCTGGTGCTTGACGGTGCGGCCAGGACCATCAGCCCCAATGCGGGCGCCACGCGTGAGGCCTTCCTCAGCAACCAGACCGTGATTCTGAGCCATGTGGGCGGCACCGAGCTGGCAGCGCCGATCCTGCTGGAAGGGCGCGTTCTGGGTGTTCTGACGGTAAACCGGCCTCCGGGCTCCACGCCTTTTGGGAATGATGATGCCCGGCTCCTGCTGCTGTTCGCCAACCAGGCTGCAATCGCGATCGAGAACGCGCGTTTGTACGCGGTCGCCGAGGAGAAAGGCCGGATCGACGGTGAGCTCAGCGCCGCCCGCCAGCTCCAGCAGGGCCTGATGCCCAAACGGGCGCCCCGCATTCCGGGCTTCCAGTTGGCGGGACTGTGGCGTCCCGCCCGCGAGATGAGCGGCGACTGGTACGACTTCTTCCCTCTCCCCAACCGCCAATGGGGCATCGTCATCGCCGACGTTTCCGGCAAAGGCGCGCCGGCAGCGTTGTTCATGGCCCTCTCCCGCAGCATCTTGCGCGCCGCGGCGGCGATCTCCAACTCTCCCGAAGATGCCATGGAGCGCGCCAATCGCTTGATCTCCGCCGACTCGGGCGACGGCACCTTCGTCACGGCGTTGTTCGGCATCCTCAATGCCCGGTCGCGCCGTCTTGTTTATGTCAATGCCGGGCACAATCCCCCGCTCTGGCGGCGCGCGGGCACGAACGAACTTGAATACCTGACCCGTACGGCGCTTCCACTGGGAATCGACGAGAACCTGCGATTCCGCGCTCGCAGCATCGAGCTGCAGCCAGGCGACATGCTCTATCTGTACACAGATGGTGTGACCGAAGCCGTGGCAATGGACGAATCGATGTTTGGCGTCGAGCGCCTGGAAGCCATCGTCGCCAGCGCGGGCAGGCCGGGGGAGGCGCGGGAGCTTCTGCGCGCGGTGGACAGAGAGCTGCGCCGCTTCACGGGGTCGCACGTGCCCTTCGACGACATCACGATGGTAGCGCTGGGCGTGAAGCCGGCGCCCGGCCCGTGACCGGCGACGTCCGGCAATCGACGGCGCTGCTGCCGTTCCTCAGACGGGTGCCCTTCCTGGCCGGCCTGGACGATCGCGCCCTGGCGCCCCTGGCGCAAGCGAGCCAGTCGAGGCGCCTGGCAAAAGGCGAAACGCTGTTCCAACAGGGCGATCACAGCGATGCTGCCTACATTGTGCGTAGCGGCTCCATCGTCATCGTCCTGATCACGGCCGACGGGCGCGAGCTGGCGATCAACGAGATGCGTCCCGGCGAGTGTTTCGGCGAGCTGAGTCTCCTGACCGGCCGGCCGCGTTCGGCCGGCGCCGTGGCGAGAACGGCCACCGAACTGGTCGTGATTCCGCGCCAAGAGTTTCTGCTGGAGCTGGAGCGGGAACCGGCGCTGGCAAGGCGTCTGCTGGCGACCCTGGCGCTGCAACTGCAGACCAGCGCCGAACGCGAAGGCACGCTGGCGTTTGTGGAAGCGCCGGGACGGCTGGCTCGCGTCCTGCTGCGGATGGAGCGAACGGAGGGAGGCCGGGGTTTCGTCACGGTCTCGCAGGAGGAGCTGGCCCAGCGCATTGGCGTGACCAGGCAGACGGCGGCCCGGGTGCTAGGTACGTGGCGGCGCGCCGGCTGGATCATCACCGGACGAGGCGCCATCATGCTCGTGGATCGTCCGGCGCTGCGCCGCTGCGCCGAAGAGAATGCCGCCAGTCGCTGAATTCATGCCCGTTGTGTCGCGCGTGCGACAGACGCCACACACTCATCGCGGTATGCTTCAGGTAGATGGTTGTACTTGGAAATGACGGCCCCTCAGACGGACCGATGGCAGTCCCTGATCGACAAGCCACTCTCATCCCACACCACCCACTGTGCAAGGAGGATTGCACCATGAATAAGAAGGAAACCCAGGCCCTGAAGCGATTGACGGACAAGCTCAGCGCCCTCCGCCGCACTCTGCGGGATGACGAGCGCGAGCTCCTGGACCGGATGGTCATGGGAGCCCCGGCCGGCGAAGTCGAGGCTCACCAGCTCAAGGGCAAGGTCACCAAGACCTATGACGAGCCCGAGGTCGAGGCTCACCAGCTCAAGGGCAAGGTCACCAAGACCTACGACGAGCCCGAAGTCGAGGCTCACCAGCTCAAGGGCAAGGTCACCAAGACCTATGACGAGCCCGAAGTCGAGGCCCACCAGCTCAAGGGCAAGGTCACCAAGACCTACTACGAGCCCGAAGTCGAGGCTCACCAGCTCAAGGGCAAGGTCACCAAGACCTAAGACGAGCCCGAGGTCGAGGCTCACCAGCTCAAGGGCAAGGACACCAAGACCTATGACGAGCCCGAAGTCGAGGACAACCAGCTCACGGG
>JAKOVD010000148.1 GCA_029782215.1 Chloroflexota bacterium | reverse complement strand
AAGGCACGGAGTCGGGCGGTTCCAGCGACGAACATGCGTCAAGTCCCATCGAATGCTGACTTTCGAGAAACGCTACCTGACCAGGGAGTCGAATAGGCTCGCCTAACCGTGACGACCCCAGCCGTTCCACCGCCTGCGGCTTTGCCTCAGTCATCGAGAAGTGCGAAGAAGCGGGCCGGCGAGCCTTCTGCTCCGCGGATTCTAATGAAGGGTGCAAAGAACGCGAAACGGCGGCCGGTGGGAAGCTGCGACAGGTTGGTCATCTGCTGCATGAGAATGGCGCCGTTTTCGAGGATGACCTTGTGGATGATGAAATCCTCAGAGGTGAAATCGGGCAGACGGGCGCAGTACTCGCTGAAGCAGTCGAAGCCGATGGCCCGGGCGCCGCGGGCCACCAGCCAACGGGCGGCCTCCGGCGTGCAGTAGGGGGATTCGAGATAGTAGGTGGGAAAGTTGCCCCAGTGCTTCTCCGTCCAGTCCGTGCGCACCAGGACGATGTCCCCTGTCCTAAGGTCCGGCAGCCGCGGCTCCAGGTCGGCCACGGTGATGGCGTGGTTTGGGCCGACGTGATGCAGGTCGGCCACGAGCGCCTGGCCGAAAACCCGGTCCAGCGGTACGTCGACGGCGGTCTGGCCGTCGGCCTGGACGTGTTTGGTGAAATCGACGTGCGAGCCGGTGTGCAGGACCATCTCGATCTTGCTGGCCTGCCAGAAGCCGGGGCCGCGGTGGTAGCTGGTGAGCTTAAGCTGCTGGTTCACCGACGGCGGGCTGATCGTGTCCTCGCCGATGGGAACCGCCAGATCAACGATGCGCATCCTGACCTCCTTTCCGTAGGAAGAGACGATGGGGTGGAGAACGGGCCGGCCGAGGCCGCTCCGGGTGCGGGGGCCGACGTGGCCTGTTCCAACAGCAGTTGGTCGTTGAGGGCGCCTAGTCCCTGCCGGATGAGGGTATGGGCCACGCCTTCGAGAAAGCGGGCATTGAGCTTGGCCAGGGCGCCGGTGACCAAGCCGTCCGCCTGGTAGTCAAGCAGAGTTCTCCCGGCGTCAAGCACCTGCAGGGTAAAGGCGGCCGTACCGGTGATGACGCCGGTGGGACCGGCGACCTCGCCGCGAAAACGGCAGTGCTCCGGCTCGGCCTGGTCCTCCACGACGACGCTGGTCTCGTAGGCGCCGTTGACCGCCGACAGCCACACCAGCATCTGCCCGCGGTATTCGCCGGGCGCCACCTGCTCCAGGCTCTGGCAGCCGGGGATGAGCGCAACCAAAGACGCCGGGTCGAAGATGTGCGGCCAGACGGCTTCGCGGGAAGCATCCAGGGTGTAGGAACCGGAGACTCGCACGGGACGTTCAAACGTTTGAACGTTCAAATGTGGGAACGTTCGAACGCAAAGTGGATTCAACGTGGTCGAGGTGGATGAGCATGGCCTCGGCTGCTGCCTGGGGGTCGTGGGCCTGCAGTGCGGCGACGATGGCGCGGTGGTCGCCGACGCTGGTGGCGCGGACCCAGGCCGAGGCGCCGGTCCGGGTCCGGGAGGCCAGGCCCAGGCGGCCGAGGCTGGCCATGATGCGGCGGAGCAGGGGGTTGCCGGCCGCCTCGGCGATCAGGCTGTGCAAGCGCAGGTCGAGGGCAAGAAAAGCTTCGGCATCGGGCTCGACGCTGGGTGCGAGGTCCACCAGCTCGGCCAGGACAGCCGCCTGGTCGGGGGTGATGCGCTCGGCGGCAAGCCGGGCAATGGCGACCTCGAGGATACGGCGCACCTCGAAGAGATGGAGGATCAGGGTGTCGTCGAGGGAAAGGGCGAAGTCCAGAGGCTCGACCAGGAGGTCGGGGTCGAGGGAGGTGACGTAGGTGCCGTCACCCTGGCGAGTCTCGATGACGTTCATCATGGCCAGGGCCGCCAGGGCCTCGCGCAGGGAAGGCCGGCTGACCTGCATGGTCGCCGCCAGGTCGCGCTCGGGCGGCAGCTTGTCGCCGGGCCGGAGCTGGCGTTCGCGGATGAGGTCGAGGAGCCGGGCGGCGATCTCCTCGGGGACAGCGCTCCTCTTGATGGGGACGAAGGACATGAGTAGCAGGGAGCGGGTAGCAGGTGGCGGGTGGCAGGTGGCGGGTCCGTGTTGCGTAATGCGTAATGCGTAAGAATGCGTGATGACATATTGCGCACTATGCAGTACGGAGTACGTGATACGCGTAGAACAAGCGACTATTGGCTTGGAAGGTAGCGGGATCGTGATTCTTGATGCGTAATACGTAAGAACCTGATGAGTGACGACCTATTACGCAGTACGCAGTACGTAGTACGTGATGCGTGAGGGCTTGGGGAATACGAGATACGTGTCCTCCGTCCTCTTTTCGCTTTTCTCTCTACTCACCTCGAAGCCGGTGGGAGCATCATTGGTCAGACCACTTGACCTGTTTGTAACGCAGATTCCGGTAATTGTCAAATGGAGCAAGAGGAAGTGTGTCACTGCGGACTGCTGAATGGCGACGATATTGTCCACCAGCGGCGGTCCTCATGCGATTCGCTGGCGATCTGGCACGCGCCATGAGAGTGTGCTATGCTGGCTTCGTCTGACACCCTGTCTGGCTCAGAGCCGAGCCGCCAGAACAACGGGAGAACACGATGCCTGGGGCAAAGAAGTACCGAAACGGCGCCATTACGGCCCGCGAGAAGCAGTGTGTGGCGCTTGCCAGCCAAATCGAGAAAAGCCAGAATGCGGCCGAGAAGAAGTTCGCCGGCAACATTCGCGCCCTGGTGCAAACGGCCCGGGAGATCCTTCCCCTACCGGGGTCCTTTGCTGATTGGCATCGCGCCATCGAGAGGAGCTTCGCCACCGTGCGCAAGGCGAAATGGCCGGCCAAGCACGCGGCGTGGCAGCCGCTTGTGGAGGAGGTGAACCGGCTGTTCGTCGAGGTGGAAGCGTCGATGCGGAAGGAACTGCCCGATGTGGACTTTGAACCCGTGCCCCCCATCGCGCCCATTTCAGTCACTCCCCCGCCGCCACCGCCGAAGCCGGAGGTGACACCCAAGGCGAAATCGGTGACAAACCCAAAGACCAAGCCGGCGGCGAAGGACAAGCCTCGCAAAGCAGAGAAGCACGAAGAACCAGCCCGCCCCGCAGGCAAGGAGGATGTGCAAACGCCAGAGGAGGGGGCTGGAGCCCCAGAGGACAAACCAGAGGGCGCCCCGGCAGCGGAGCCGGAGGACGGCGACAGCAGCGCGGCGGCATCTGCAGGAAGGGAGAGTGACCGCGTCCTGGCTCGTCTCATGGCCGGCGCCTTCGACGCCGTGATCACGGCCTCCCTGATCCGCGGACTGCCGGGCGCCATCACCCAGGCAGGGAAGGTATGGCAGGGCAACGGGCGCTACGCCGAGCGCAAGAAGGAGTCGGATCCCATCCCTCAGCCCATCGACCTGGGGCCCTACGAAGTGGCTGCCGCGGGATCAGCAGTTGTCGCATTGAAGGGCACGCCGCCCGTTCCTTTTCGTTGGACGGAAGGGAATGCCAACACCTCGCTGACGGTTTCTTTCGCTGCCGCCGTGGGTTCGACCTACACCTCGGCAACCAGGCTCCTGAGTCTCTCTGGACAGACCACCAGCAACGACCTGTCCGGCAAGGCGTCGTGGGACCGGCCCGGTCGCCTCTACATTAGGGTCAGTCCCCCTCAGGGTTCGGCGCCTTTGGGCGGAGTCCTCGGCTGCTACTTCACCCAGACGTGGCAGGCCAGCCTCACCATCGAGGCGCTCAACGCCGCTAAGCCGGCTCAGATCGGCGCAGCCCTGCTGAAGGGCGATGCACTGCAAACGGAGATTGACCCGGCCATCGTGGTCCTGAGCTCACGCCTGATCATCGAGCCCCTGAGTCTGGTCACGTTTACGACACGCGGGAACACAACCGTTGTCCATCTCAAGAAGGGTGGAGTGCACTATGTGCGGGCGGAGGCGGACGGCGCCAAGCGGCCGAGGGGAACGGCAATCGACGACGGCTTTGGCCACACGGTGGAAGCGGCGAACGAGGGTCCAGTTGAATTCATCGTGCGCCGGAAGGAAGAGAGCGCCACGGTCTATGTGATTGCGGGCACCGTCTCGATCGGCCGATCCCGAGGCAAGCCGCTGGCAGTGGCGGCCGGGAAACAGTGCGATCTACCTGGCGGCGACCTGAAGCCATACAAGCACGATCCGGACGACGACTACACGATCGACGGCATTCCGGTGACGGCTGTGCAGATCGAAGTCCCAACGGTAGCGCCGGGCAGCTACACACCCACCTACCGGCAGGGCCGGTTCGGGGATGGCTGGATCTGGGAAGACCCTCGACGGGATGCGCAAGTGGCATCGCCCGCAGCGGGCGTGTTCAAGATCACGGTCCCAGACGGCAATGAGTTCTGGTACTGGGAATCGAAGGCGCCGCGGCTGCTGCACCCTGTGACCGGGGATTTTGACCTGGCTGGCGAGCTGCTACTCTCGTGTAAGTCCAATGCCAGTGCGATCACGGAGTTCCTGATCTACGCACCCGGCGCTTACCTGGGCTTCCACGCCGGGCAGATGGCCAGGGACAGCTTCGCCGCCCAGTACTGCATCCTTGGCGGCGGCTGGCTGCGCATGGATGGCCTCAACAAGCTGATCGGCTACGGCACGCGCTTCGCGGCCGGCCCTGATGCTCCCCGCAAGGCGGTCAAGCTGCTTCTCACGCGGCGCGGAGATCTGTGGCGCACCTACTGGAGCACGGACGGAGAGCACTGGAACCTGTCGACACGGCAGGTGTTGGCGGCGCCCGATTCGCTGTGGGTGGGGTGGCTGTTTAAGCGGCATGCGTTCGACGGCAGCAACAGCGAACCGGCAGTGAATACGCTGTCCGCAGTCACCCTGCACACCGGCCGCCCGGGTTCGCTTCCAGGGCCGGCATGGGACTGCGTGCAGTGGTGCGGGGCGGCGGAGGTGCGGGGTCAGGCCGTGACGCTGAGTGTTGACCGCGACAAACCGGGCGAGGTCAGTGCAAGTGTGGGTCAGCGAGTGGACGGCGATTTCGAGATCGTCGTGCGTTTTGCGGCGCCACCCTGGCGCCATCAGCCCGGCGAGAATCGCAGCCTGTTCATCTTTGCCGATGCCGGGAATGATACAGACTACGCCTATATTCGCCTGCGGCAAGCGGACGAAACTGGATTGCGCATTGACACGGACCTGAGGAAGAACGGTGGGTGGGGACGCTATCGCTGGGTCGAAGCCAAGGGATATGAGGGCGAGTTCAGAATGCTGCGGCGCGGCGCAACCCTGACGACGTACTACAGGTCCGGCGGCGCTTGGCTGCGGCTTGACGAATTTGACGCCGGATTCGCTTCGCCTGTGTTCCTGGGCGCTGCCATCGATTCCGCCGAAGGGGCCAGCAAACCAACGGCGCTGCAGGCGAAGTTCACGATCCTCAAGCTGGAAGCTCAGGGCCTCGCCCAGCCGTCAGCGAGCACCCCGCGACGGCTGCCAGCCACACCCCGGCAGACTCGTGTGGAGAGTCACGCAGACCACTGAACTAGAACGCCACACGGCACCGGATCTCATAGCAAATCGGATAAGTCATGAAACGAAGGCCACCCTATCCGGAGCTTGTCGTGGCGGGCGCTTCGGCGGCCTGGGGCTTGTTCTGGATTCCACTCAGAGCGTTTCAGAGCGAAGGTCTCGCGCCGGCTTGGACCACCTTCGGCCAATTCCTCGCGCCGCTCGTCGCGCTTATCCCCTTCGCCCTCTTGCGGGTGGCGCGCAGGCAGCCAGCCGGGATCAAGCAGTATCGAACTGGACTGTTGGTTGGCGTCGCCGTCGCGCTCTACCTCGACAGCCTGCTCCTCACCGAGGTCGCGAGGGCTCTCATCCTTTTCTATGCGATGCCGGCATGGGGAACCCTCCTCGAGCTGGGCCTCATGCACCGGCCGTTCACGAGGTGGAGGGCGATGGCCCTCTTGCTCAGCCTCTCAGGGATGCTCGCCATACTGGGTCCAGGTGGCGGTTCCTCTGCTTCGGCCAACATCGGGGACGTGATGGCCCTGCTGGCTGGCGTTATCTTCGCCTTCGGGGCCATGCGCGTCCGCCAGGCGCCTGAGACGCCGGTTTTTGAGCAGGTCTTTGCCTTTTTCCTGTATGGCTCCGCCGGCGCTTTGGCACTCGCTATGGTCCCGCTGGCAGCGTTGGGTCAACCGCCGGATCTCCCCCAGTTGGTGCGCCTGGCTCCGTGGCTGATGCTGGTCGCTGTCTGCTTCCTTATCCCCGTGATGTCAGGGATCTACTGGGGTTCGCGTGCCATCGACCCTGGCCGCCTCGGCATCCTGCTCCAGATCGAGGCTGTGGTAGGGATCGCGAGTGCCGCCCTGCTTTCGGGAGAGCCGTTCGGGCCTCGCCAGGCCCTGGGCGCTGCTCTCGTGGTGGGTGCTGGCGTCGTTGAGGTCGCCGGCAACCAGAGACGTCCCGCAGCGGCCTCCGCCACGATGACCACGTCACCGCCTGAAGGCTGAGCGCGGTGGCTGAGGGGGTGAACCCTAAGAGGGCGGGCGCCGGAGGTGCAGCAGGGTCAGCCGTCTACGGCAGACTGGCGGCGCTGCTGTATCAGGGCGCGCAGCGTGTTCAAGTAGCGCTGCTGCTGTGCCGCGGGATCGGTGCGGCCGACATTGCTGTCGTGGATGCGCCGCTCGACCAGCAGGTCAGGCAGGATGGCCGCCTGCAGACCGGCTGCCAGGGCCCGGGCGTACCAGTCCAGAAAGTCGTGCCGGTCGCGCTGCTCGACAAATTCACCGACCCGCCAGAAAGAGGCGGACCGGATCAGAAGCGCCGACTTGCTCAGCACCGGCTGGGGCCGGGAGAAGACCTCTCTCTCCCCATCCGCTTCCTGGCAAACCGTGAACTGGCGGACGTGTCCAAAGACCATGTCCAGGTCCGGCTGCCGGTGCAGCGCAGCCACCTGGAGCGCCAGCTTGCCCGGCAGCCAGCGGTCATCGGCATCGAGGAAGGCCAGCATCTCGCCGCCGGCCTGGCGGAGGCCGTGGTTGAGCGTTGCCGCCAGGCCGCTGTGCGCCTTGCGCAGAACGCGGACGCCGGGGAAACCGGCGGCGATTGCGGCACTGGTATCGGTCGAGCCATCATCAACGACCAGCAGTTCCAAGGGCTGGTAGTCCTGGGCGCAGATGCTCTGCAGGGCTTCCGCCAGGAAGCGTTCGCCGTTATAGACGGGCACGATGACTGATACAGGGGTGGGCACGATCATACTTAGCAGGGGGGATCAGGCGTCATCGGGTGCCTGGGGGGTCGCGGCGTCTTGGGCGCGTTGGCGATCCAGGTGCCTTTTGACCAGGTGCGCTGTCTGCCGTATGCCCACGGCGCGATCGCTGGTGATGTTGCTGCCGTGAATGCGCCCCAAGACCGTGACGCGTGGGTCTGCGGCCATCACAATCCCCAGCTCGAGGGCGCGCATGAACCAATCCCAATCAGCGCTGTAGCCTATCTCCTCATCGAACAGGCCAACCCTATCGAACACCCAACGCGCCACCAGCGCCGCGCCGAGAGAGTAGTGCACCGGGCGCCGGTTGGCAGCAGCCAACTCGGAGGGATTGACCGTGACGCCATCGGCAAAGCGTTCTTTGCGCCCCAGCACGATGCCCACAGGCTGGGCGTCGGACGGCCCTTCCCGATGGAAAAACGCTAGCTGAGCCGGCAAGCGATCGGCCGGCCACAGATCATCAGAATCAAGAAAGGCGATGACGCCGCCGCGCGCCGCACGCAGCCCATGGTTGAGCGCAGCCGGCTGCCCGCGATTCGCCTGCCAAAGGTAGCGGATCGGCGCTGCGGTTTCATTGATCAGGTCCTGGACGACCGCGGGGGTGTCATCCGTCGAACCGTCGTCGACTACGATCACTTCATCGGGAACACGGGCCTGGCGGAGAATGCTCTCCAGCGCTGGGCGCAGCAAGCGGGCACGGTTGTACGTCGCCAGGATGACGCTGATCTGCTCCGTGGGTGCGCCCTTTTCAGGCATCATATGCTCGAGCCATCATAGCGGAAGACATTTTACATCCGCCACGCGGGCATCGCCAGACTGTCAGGAGTCTCGGGTGCGGGTCAAGGTTGCGCGATAGGGCAGGGGCCTGCGTCCCTACATGATCGGGGGCAGTGGGTGGGCGAAGGGACCCATCGGACGTAGGCCTCTACAGTCGGTCGGCGGGCGGGGCCGGCGAAGATGAGCGGCAGGTACCGCACGTGGGCGTTATCGAAGGCGGCCGGGACCACATCGTTCTTGTTGCCCCAGACGTCCATGGCGGCGGCGCAGAGGGTGTGGCTGCCGGGTGGCACTGCTTGGATACGGCTGCAGCCTCACCTTGTTGCCCCGTCTGGAGAGCCGGGCTTGGGAACCAACCGGACCATAGCAGGTCCTCCCTTTGACAGGGATAGAATGATGCGACGGACACCGTCTCGCTCTCTGCAGGTACCGCCAGGGCTGCGGGTTCCTTCAGTGCCTCGCTTGCACCCTAGCACTGCTGCTTCGGGGCCACGCGAATCAGCCGATCCGCGCTCTGCGGCACCTCCCGGTAGCACGACGCGCCCCTCGGAATCCAACTGATATTCAAGGCAGCCAGCACGACCAGGAGGGCGACCTGTGGCGATGGCATGAACAGGAGGCGCGCCGGATGTGGTCAGAGCGCCTCGTTCACACACCGCAGAATCTGCTCATACACCTCTTGCCTTTCGAGCAGGTCCAGATGGTCCATGCCGTATCCAACCCATTGATGCGACTCCTGGATCGACAGCTTGCGGTTGGCATCCGCACACTCCCCCAGTGCGCTGTGCAAAGGCACGAGTCCGTCCCCCATCACCCGCCCCGTGGGCGCGTTCGCGCTTGCTGCGAGAGATGCGGCAAGCGCATAGCACTGCACGCCTGCCGGCAGCGCCACGACGTGTGATGCAACCCTGGTGGTTGCGAAGCGGTCGCGATGTTCCCAGTCATCGTCGACCAGGCTTCCGAAGTGCAGGTCGGTAATCCCGGCGCTGCGAACCTTGCCCAGACGAGCCAGCGCCGCCGAGTAGGGACTGGCGCCCAGGAGCACCTCCACCCAATGGCCGCCCCGTTCTAGGGGAGCCCCGTGGTGGGGCGTCCCGAGGAACACGATCCTGCGCAGGCGCTCCAGCCAACCGTGACCTTCGAGCTTGCCGTAGTGGCAGGCGCTCCGGGTGACCAACCCGCCCATGCTGTACCCCACGATAACCAGCTCATCGACGGGCATCGGCCAGACCCGCAGCAGCGCCTCGATCTGCCTCGCAAAAGCACGACCATTGATCGAGATATGTAGACCGCCGTTGTAGTTCAAGTAGACGGGTGTGAATCCGGCGTCGGCGGCCAGCGCTGCTCCGTGGTTGTGTTCCCGGCGCTGCCACTGCTGGTCACTCATACACAGCCCATGCACAAGGAGAACGATCTTGCCGGTCGGCTGTGGGATTGCCGCCGCCAGACCGGACGAGGTCAACTCCAGCGATCGGCCTTCGCGGCGCAGCGACATGCGAATCTCCAGCGGATTTCTGCTGGCTGCCAGATAGTCACCGAGGATGCCGTTCACGATGGCAAGGAGCGCCTCGCGCTCGGGCGATGGCGCCGCCTGTCCCACATCCTGAGCGAACAGGGCCAGCGGCGTATCGATGCTCGTACCCACCATACGGGTCACGCCCCGTATGCTCTTGTAAACAAGGCCGGTAATACCCCTGGTGCGTTCCGCCACTGGAGCACCAAGAATCCACGGAACGCTGGTGATGTTGGCATGCATTGTCTCGACAAGACTGGTCACGCCGAGGACTGCCTCGATGGCAAGCCGGCTGTAGCCCCGCAGGTCGGACACGCTCGCGTAAGACATGCCATGCATCCTACCACCAGTTCCGGCAGGCACATGCATCGGTTACGAGCCCTCTTTCTGTTTCAGTTGGGCCGTCAGGCCTGGCGGTCCTTCCCAATGGATGAAGCCACGAAATCGTCCTGGCTCCGCTGGGCTCCCTCAGCCGCATGTGCGACTCACTTTTGAAATAGGCCAGCTTCCTAACGCAGGCCAGCCAAGCTTCAACCTATGATTGTCGGACTCTTCAACGCCGCCTGTGCCGCGTGATAGCCGCACATGCCGTGGACGCCGCCGCCGGGGGGCGTGGCCGACGAGCAGAGGTAGACGCCGGGCAGCGGTGTGCTGTAAGGGCTGCGCTGCAGGGTGGGACGCGTCCAGAGCTGCCGCAGGTCCTGGACGCCGTTATTGATGTCGCCGCCCACGTAGTTGGGGTTGTAAGTCTCCAGTTCCACCGTGTTGGTGGTGCGGCGGGCCAGGACCAGGTCGCGGAAGCCGGGGGCAAAGCGCTCGATCTGGGCCTCGATGGCGGCGGTGCAGTCGACGGTGGAGCCGTTGGGCACGTGGCAGTAGGCCCACAGGGTGTGCTGGCCTGCGGGCGCCCGGCTGGGGTCGAACAGGCTCTGCTGCGCCACCAGGACAAAGGGGCGCTCCGCGTGTTGGCCCTGGTGCACCGCTCGCTCTGCCGCCGCAATCTCCGGCAGCGTCCCGCCCAGGTGCACCGTCCCGGCGTGGCGGCAGGCCTCTGCCTGCCAGGGCACAGGCCCGGACAGAGCATAATCCACCTTGAACACGCCGGGACCATAGCGGTAGCCTTCGAGCTGGCGCCGGTAGCCCGGCGGCAAGGCCGTGTTGCGCCGCGCCGGCGCCGATATGACGATAGTCAGTGTGGGCGCCGGTGTGCATCGGGCGTTGGCCGCGGCTGATGCGCTGAGCCGCGACGGGATCTCGGCCGGAGTTCTCGATCTGCGCACCGTGACCCCTCTTGATCGTGAGGGCATCTGCACCGCGGTAGCGCAGACCGGCCGTCTCCTGGTCGTGGATGAAGACTACGAGGGCTTCGGCCTCTCCGGCGAGGTCGCGGCCCGCATTTTGGAAGCAGGTATCGGATGCCGCTATGCCCGCGTTTGCACCCAGACGACCCTCCCCTATGCCCGCCGCCTGGAAGACCAGGCTCTGCCCAGCGTCCAACGCATCTGTTCTGCGGCTGCGGCGCTGATGGAGTCCGGAAGAGCATCCTGACCACGCCGCCCGCCCCGTGGGAGCGCGTCCGACTGAGGCCCCTACCCGGCACCGTGGCGCTGCCTGGTCAACAAGAGCCGTCAGGGGTTCCGCGCAAGGGATTCAGTAAACTGGCGAAAGATATCGAGCAGATCGACCAGGTACGGCGCCAGCATAACGGCGGCGAGGATCGACAGAAGGAGGGCGACCAGCAGGAAGACGATCCGCAGCCCGGCCAGGGGCCCATGAGTGACGTCGGCGCCTGCCTCAGGCTCATTGCGCCGCCGGGCAAGTGACTTGTCAAGCCAAAGGACCAGCGTGCTCAGCAAGCTAAACGTCAGCATGCCCACGACGAGCGGCAGCGCATAGCTCCAAACATTCGTGAAGGCGGCCAGCCAGTACAGAAACAGGGAGAGCATGGCCACAAACAGGAAGACCTTGAACAAGGTTGTGGAGACATCCGCCGGGTAGGCGGGAAACCGCAGCCAGAGCCGCACCATGACCAGCAGGGCAATGCCCATACAGCAGAAGGAGAGAACCACGCCAAAGAGCTTCATCGGCGCGTTGGTCGATAGTCCCGTCAGGGCAGTAAACACCCCCAGCACCGTCAGGAGCTTGTGGTTGTCCTCAATATACGTTGCCAGAGTGAGACTCTTCGGCGGACTAGCCTGCTCGGTTGCCACGATTGACCTCTCTCGGACCTGGGCGGCAACGACTCAGTCCCTGCCCACGCCGCGCGGGCGCTGGGAGGGACTGGTTGATCACGTCGCTATACCGGCGCCTTGCCCTTGAACTGGCTCATGTAGAGCCTGTGGTAGAAGCCCCGCATGGCCATCAAGTCGTCGTGCGTGCCCTGCTCGACGATCTCCCCGGCGTTGATCACCAGGATGCGGGAGGAATCGCGGATCGTGCTGAGGCGGTGGGCGATCACGAAGCTGGTGCGGCCCGCCATCAGCCGGCGCAGTCCTTCCTGCACCAGCTTCTCGGCGAACGCCCTCAAAACCCCTTCCCGACCACGGACCCGGCAGTCCGGGAGGGGCCGGGCGAGCCAACACAGCCGGCGCCCTTCGCCGGTCCTTGACACGTCTGCGGGAGTGACGGACAATCGATGTGCCACCACCCAGCGATTCTCTGCGGGAAGAACAGGAACAGAGCTATGAGAGCCAGTCATCCTCCTGGGAGTGCTGCCGGCGCCGCCGATCAGGAGCGCCAGCCCAGCAGCGGCGATCCGCATCGCCGCGCTTCCAGCCTGTCGAACATCATCCTGGGCGGGCAGGACGGGCTGGTCAATGTGCTGGGGGTGATCCTCGGCGTGGCCGCAGCCACGTCGGACCAACGGATCGTGATCGTGGCAGGGTTGGCCGCCACCTTTGCGGAATCGGTATCCATGGGCGCGGTCGCCTACACCTCGACGCTGGCCGACGCAGACTTCTACGAGAGCGAACGCGCGCGTGAGTATCGCCACATCGCCAGGACGCCGCACCTGGAACGCGAGGAGATCCGCCAGATCTATGCGGGCAAGGGCTTTGAGGGCGAGCTGTTGGAGCGCATCGTCGCCACGATCACGGCCAACCCGGATGTGTGGGTAGAAGTGATGATGGCCGAAGAACTCAGGCTGCAGCCAGCCGACCGCTCCGTGGCGCTGCGGGCGGCGCTGGTCGTCGGTTTGTCCGCCATCATCGGCTCGCTCATTCCGCTGACTCCCTTCTTCTTTCTGCCCGTGTCGATCAGCATGGTGACGGCGATCATCCTGACGGCAGCCGTCCTGTTTGCCGTCGGCGCCTACAAGGCGCGCACGACGGTGGGCCGCCCGACGCGCAGCGGGCTGGAGATGGCCCTGATCGGCACGGTCAGCGCGCTGCTGGGCTATGCCGTCGGCGCGCTGCTGAAGGCGCCGGTGACGCCCTGACCGGAAAACAGGGTTGGCACGGCTCAAACCCCCGTCCTGGCGCCAGCGCCCATCCGTGGGATGCGGCTGGCACCAGGACGGCCCACATGGGCAGCGCCTGGCGTGAGGCGCTGGAAGATCACAAAGACGCTGGACCCAGCACTCTACCGTCCTTGCTGCTGGCGCACGATCTCGCCCGAGAGCACGCCAGGTTCGACGCCCGGCGCTGCCTGCAGGAAGCCGACAAAGACCAGCTTCGAGTCCAGGGCGCGCACGGTATGGCGCTCGCCGGGGGCGAACACCACCAGCTCGTGGGGGCCAAAGCGCTGTTCCTGCCCGTCTTCTCCGGCAAACATCCCTTCGCCTTCCAGCACCACGGCAAAGAAGGGAGAGTGAGGGGCTTCATGCTCGCGTATTGACTGTCCGGGGTTCAGCGAGAACCGCAGGACGCGGCCCCAATCCGTTACGAGGAGCGGCTGCGAATTCGGTCGCTCGCTGCGGAACTCCAGGTTCTCCGACAACGGATAGGTATACATGCGTGAACTCTCCTCTAAGTGGTGGGCTTGCCGATGCGAACCTTCCAGACCTCCGGCCCTGCCTCCAGGTAATCCCAGGTAAACTGCCCCTCCAGTTCATAGCGGAACTGGTAGTGGAGCGGCTTGGGATCGTGATCATTCACGAGGATGAAGGCCTGTCCGGGAGCCAGGCTGTCGAAAGCGCCGAAGATCAGGGGATGGCGCTGGGGCGGCGGCACCTGGCGCACGTCCACTGTCGCTGAGTGGGATGTTGTGGGTGTGTCAGTCATTTTCCTATCGTGTCCTTGTGTGGTTGGTCTGCAACCAGCCCGGCGGGGTCTGCGCCACAGCGAGCTGTGAAAGCAGCGGCGGGCCGGGCGGCGCAGCCGTTTGGATCACCTGCGAAGGCAGGAGGCGGTGAGCAGCATCGTCGCCATGATTGTCCGTGCTTGTACGATAGGTTTCTGCGACTTTGGTCTCATCCCGGCCATCGACCGCGCAGACCGAAGGCGAAGCGCGCCCTGTGCGCCGGAAGGGGTGTCCGGCGGTGTGGCCCAGGCCCGCAGCGTTTCAGAACACCAACGCCTGGACGGCGTCCGCCGCCTACTGCGTCAGGACCTTCATGTTGGCCGCCTGCACACCCTCGATGAACGGTTCTGGCCCGAGCCCGCGGGCCCCTGAATAGGTCCCTCAGGTGCCGACTTCGCCCTGGCGGGCGATGGATTGCAGCATGCGCTCCGCATTGCAGCAGCCATTCGGGGTCTTCTGACCGGCGACAGCGCAGTTGACGCCATCACCCATCAGGAAGACCTGTACGCGGGCATCCGGCCCCTTGACCAGGTTCATCGCCAGGCGCAGCGCGTTGTTCGGCCGGCGACATCGCGGGATCGAGAAGATCGAATCGTGCTGGTGTCGCCGCCCGGCCATCGCCCGGCGCGCGAGGCCGGATCAGGCACGCGACAGGTGGTGGAGGCCGGGCTTGCCGCGCACCAGGTGCACCCAGGGCGGGTCATCGTGGTGACTGAAGGAAGTTTCAGGCGATTCCGCCGTCTTTGCCCCGGCTCCTGCGTCTTCGGGCAGGCCCAGAATGCGCCTGACGTCGGTTTGGCGACCAGCCGGTGCGAAGCGTAGTGCCGGATCACGCCCTCTCTGGCATAATGGCGATATGCCTGCAACGTGTCTCTGAGCGGCGTTTATCTGCCATTCAAAGGCGGCCGATGACTGAGCATGATTCATCCGAAGGGCTGACCAACGCCGAGGCGACTCGCCTCCTGGCCCAGGTAGGCCCGAACGCAATAGCTGAAGACAAGCCGCACCCGTGGCTTGTCTTCCTGAAGCGTCTGTGGGGACCCGTCCCGTGGATGCTGGAAGTGGCGGTGATTCTCGAAATCATCCTGGGTAAATACGATGAAGCGGCTGTCATCGCCGTCCTCATCCTGTTCAACGCCCTTTTCAGCACGCTGCAGGAGAAGCGTTCATCTGATGCGCTGGCGCTCCTGCGCCAACGTCTGCAGTTGACTGCCCGCGCCCGTCGCGATGCCGAGTGGCAGATGATTCCGGCAGAGCAGCTCGTTCCCGGTGATGTGATCCACATTCGGATGGGCGATATGCTCCCGGCTGACGTGCGACTGCTGGACGGTGACCTGCTGGTCGACCAATCGGCCCTCACGGGAGAATCGCTGCCGGTCGAGGTGACAGCCGGTGGACCGGGCCATACCGGCACGACAGTCCAACACGGTGAAGCGAACGCGGTGGTCACCGCGACGGGCGCGCGTACCCGTTTCGGACGCACCGCCGAGTTGGTGCAAACGGCCCAAAGCCAGTCCAACCTGGAAAAGGTCATCTTCTCCGTGACAAGGGTCCTTGTCGTTGTCGATGGCATCCTGGCGGTGGCGGCGGTGACCTACGCCCTGGCGACGAACATGCCATTGCTGCAGATCCTGCCGTTTGCGCTTATCTTGCTGGTTGCCTCTGTGCCGGTCGCGCTACCGGCCACGTTTGCCATCGCCACAGCCCTCGGCGCCCAAGAGCTGTCGCACCAGGGAGTGCTGGTCACCAACCTGGCAGCCATCGAGGAAGCCGCCGGGATGGACGTGCTATGCAGCGACAAGACCGGCACGATGACCGAGAACCGTCTGAGCGTTGCCGACCTGCATCCCTATGCAGCGCCTGACGAAAACGAGCTGCTGCGCCTGGCGGCGCTGGCTTGCGACCCCTCGACACTGGACCTGATTGACCTGGCGATTTTGCAGTGTGCTCAGGAGCGTGGCGTTGCCTCGGTGTCCGGTCAGCGCCAACGATTCCTGCCCTTCGACCCGGCAACCAAGCGCTCGGAAGCCGACTTCCTGCAGGATGGCATGCTGCTCCACATCGCCAAAGGCGCGCCCCACATCATCGCGGCCCTCTGCGCCAACCCGCCTGCCACGATCGAGTCCGATGTGGAGGAACTGTCGGCACACGGCTACCGTGTGCTAGCCGTGGCGCATGGCGACGGCCGGCTGCTTCGTCTGAGTGGGCTGGTATCCCTGCAAGACCCGCCGCGCGCCGATTCTGCCGAGCTGGTCCATCAATTGCAGGACATGGGCATTCGCGTCATCATGATCACGGGGGATGGTCTCGCCACGGCGCAAGCGGTGGCGCGCCAGGTGGGCATCGGCGACCATGGCTGCATGGCGCAATCGCTCCAGACAGAAAAGGAACCCGATCCGAACTGCAATGTCTTCGGCGAAGTCCTGCCCGAGCACAAATTCACGCTTGTGAAGGCGCTGCAGAAGCACGGCCACATCACCGGCATGACCGGCGACGGGGTCAACGACGCCCCAGCTTTGAAACAGGCTCATGTGGGCATTGCCGTCTCGAATGCCACCGACGTCGCCAAGACAGCGGCTAGCCTCGTGTTGACCCAGCCTGGCTTAGCCAACATCATTGCTGCAATCCAGGTCAGCCGCCAAATCTATCAGCGCATGTTGACCTACACGTTGAACAAGATCATCAAGACGATCCAGGTGGCCGGTTTTCTCAGCCTCGGCCTGATCCTCACCGGCGTTTTCGTGACGACGCCCCTGCTGGTGGTCCTGCTCCTGCTTGCCAATGATTTCGTCACCATGGCCATCGCGACCGATCGGGTGCGCGCCTCGGCCCAACCTGACCGCTGGGATGTGCGCGCCATGCTTATCCCAGCAGTCAGTCTGGCGCTGCCCATACTGGCGTTCACCTTCGGTGTCTACCTGGCGGGGCGCAATCTCTTGCTGCTACCCGTCGCTCAATTGCAGACACTCTCATTTGTCACGCTGGTTTTCACTGCGCAGGGCATGGTGTATCTGGTACGCGAGCGGCACCATCTCTGGGCTTCACGACCCAGCCGGTGGCTGGTGCTGGCATCCGTGCTCGATATCCTGGTTGTCATCCTGCTCGCAACTTTTGGCATTCTCATGCAGGCCATCCCGATCGGCGTGACTTTCATGACGCTGGTGCTGACCGCCTTGGCCCTACTGGCACTGGACTACCTCAAGGTTTGGGTTTTTCGTCGCTTCGACCTGCACTAATGCAGTGCGCCAGAGCACCCCTCGGCAAGGGCGACATGGAAGGTATGGGCCACTGGCGGCAGTGGCCGTGGGGAAGCGCGACCGACGTCCGGCTGCGCGGTGCAGCCAAGCCAAGGGGCGCGGGGGCTAGCGGGCTACCGCCCGCCCGTGCGGCACTCTCCCCCACTACCAGACGATGCCCGCCGCTACCGGCAGCTTGCGGGAATTTCGAGCGGGTAGATGTTCAGCTCCGTGTCGTAGATGATGGGGATCAGACCCCCGGCGCCGGCCTTGACGTCGACCCGCATCGTGCCCTCGCCGCGCGGGGTGTTGAGCACAAACTCGTGTGAGCCTGGCGCCAGGTCCAGGAGGAGGCGTCCCGGCGTGTCGCCCTGCTTGGCAGGTATGTCCCACTTCTGGGTGGTGTTGGCCTTGTCGATGTGCAGGGGCTCGCCGATGTGGTTTTCGACCAGCAGGAGGCCCATGCCCGGCTTGGGTCGGTGCAGATAGGGTGGGCAGGGCTTGCCGCTGACGACCGGGGCGGGCGGCGGCGTGGGAGCGGCGGCTACGGAAAGGTTGGCGATATCATCATCGAACTCGAGCAGCCTGCTGGCGACCCAGGCCTGTGGCACGTCGGGGAGGTCGACCTTGACCCACTGGCTGTCGGAGGTGCGACCCACGGCCTGGACGCGGTCATCCTGGCTCAGGGTGGCTACGACGGGAAAGCCGGTGGAGGGACCGCCGCGCACGTTCGCCGTGTCGGAGGTCACCGTGGCGTTGCCGGAGTCAGAGCTGCTGCCGGTATTGTTGTCGCTGGCGCCGCTATCCTGGGACGGGCTCGGTTCGGGAAGATCACCCACCACCTCGAAGGTGTTGAAGGCGCGATCGGCAGCCTGGAGGTCGGCGTCAGTGAGAGCGACCACCATCATCAGGGTGAAATAGGAGCGGTCTTCAGGCGCGGCGATGACCACGAAGGTGACGCTGTTGTTGGCGCCGCACCCAGAGAACTTGTCCACGCGACCCGTGTAGACCTGGTCAGCGTAATCGCTGCGCCCTTCATAGGTCTTGCAGGTCTCCTTGAAGGTGTTCTGGTCGAGGAGGGCGTCAGCGTCAAACTGCTCCGGGTCCGTCTGCGCTGCCGCCAGGTACACGAGGGGACCATCGGAGGCGCCGGTGGGCTGGGCGGTCAGCTTGGCGCCGATGACCTCACCGCTGTCCAACGTCCATGGGCTGCCATCGACCTCGTCCCATTCCTTGGGCACCTCCATGACCAGGGCCTCGGAATCGTCGGTGATGCGCACGTAATCCGTATAGGCCGGCTGAGCTTGATTGGCAGCGCCGCCCGCGGCGACATCTCCCTGTGCTTGCTGCTCGAATGAAAAGGCCTTTTCGAGGGGCCGACCGTTGAGCTGGCCCTCCCAGACATCCTTGGTAGCGAAGCGAACGACTTTGACCTTGAGGGCGTCTTCCGGAGCATGGGTGCGCAGAATGTCGCAGTAGTCGGCCATCGACCCATCCCTGGCCAGGTCGAGGTCTTCGAGGCTGACCAGGATGTCGCCGGGCTTGATGCCGGCCTTGTCGGCCGGGGAGCCGGACTGAACGGCGGACGCCCAAATGCCCGTGAGACCGGAATCCAGTTTGACGGCTTCGGGGTTGATGCCGATCGAGTCCACGTTCTTGCGGTTGCGGAGCTGCTCGATCATGGGGATCGCCGCTGCGCGGCCAATGGCGAAGTACTGGTTGCTCTCGGCGCGACTGCGGTAATTGACGCCCACGACCTGGCCGGCAGCGGTCACCAGGGGTCCGCCGGAGTTGCCGGGATTGATGGTAGCATCATGTTCGATGACGTTGTCCACCGAGGCCCAGTTGGTCTCGCCGGCTGCGCGCTCCTTGGAAACGATCCCGCGGGTCAGGGTGTATTCGGGCTCGCCCAAAGGAAAACCGGCGGCGTACACGTCGAGTCCGGGCTTCGCCCGGCCCTCATACCATTCCAGGAAAGGATAGCCGTCGCCCTCCAGGTCGATCACGGCCAGGTCGGAGCATTCCGACACCCCGAGGACTCGGGCGTTGCGGGAGCGCGTTTCGCCGCCGACCCACACCTTGAGGAGGGCGGCGCCGGAGACCACATGGTTATTGGTAATAGCGATGCCCGATGGGTCGACGATGAAGCCGGAACCTCGGCCCGACATGGCGGTGGCCTCGCCCGCCGGGTTGACTGAGTTGGACTCGGCCTCGATCTGGATCACCGCCTTTTGCACGTCATCAAGCGACGTCACAAGGCCGGGAACGGCTGTGGGCGCCACCGTGGCCGGTAGGGAGGTGGCCGTTGGCGGCGGAAGCGTCGGGGTGATGGGAACGGATGTGGGTGTGTCCAGGGTTTTCGGAGGGATGGGTGTGGCAGTGGGTGCAGCCTTCCCGCCACCGCAGGCGGCCAGAAGAACGACGGCTAAGGCCAGCAGGAGGTGCTTCATGGGTTGCTCCTCAATGAGACGCGATTCACAGGAACGGGACGCCCCACCCCAGGGTGAGGTTCAGACGGAACAATCACAGGACGTTCAGCTTGCAACGCAACCGATCCTTGCGAATAAGGACACACGGCACCGACGCACACGTGTGGGCCCACGGCAACGATGATGCTATTGTGCCACTTCCAGGGTAGGGCCGCAATCGAGCGAGTGCAGGCGACGGCTCATGCATAGCAGCGAGGCCGAGGTTGCCGTGAGGCGAAGTATCCGGATTCGCGGCGGGACAGCAGCGGAAAGCTGCGAGGGCCCTGCGCCGCCGGAGGTTGCGGGAGGGCACGGGGTCTCGTCATGAGATGCGCAGCTATCCCCCGAGTCATCCACCATTCGACAGCCGCCAGCAACAGGCCTATACTCACAAGGACGACAGCCAACGGCTGACTGTCACGGACTGAGGACGGAGATCAGAGAATATTTCCGTCACTGAGCAGGTGCGCGTTACGCAGTACGCATCACGCGACACGCATCACGCCCCCCCGAGGCCCCGATGACATCCCAATTCCCGCTGATTGCACCCCGCTTCGTCCCACCCCTTGACGAGGACTTCCGGCCCGCCAGCCTGGCGAACCGCGCTTTTCGGGCGGCGGTGGCAGCCTCAGGCGCCGGCGTCCCCCTCGTCATCGGCCTGGAGCGCCTCAACGGCGCCCTGTCGCGGTACGAGACGACCGTCTTCCCCGAGGAACACCCGGATGCCGGCCACAACTTGTTTTATGTCGAGCGACTGCTCAAGTTCCTGCTGTGGCAGAAGGGCGGCTGGAAGGTCTACCTGGGCGGTCCCGCCAGCATCGCCCGCCACATCGCCCAGGTCTACGCCCCGGACGGCGCCCGGCGGTTCGACCACGCTTTCATGGGCGAGACCGTCTACCAGCGCCCGTTCACTGTCGCCGGCTGCGCCGCCGAGGAAGTGCCGGCAGAGCATGAGCCGGAGAAGGCGCTGGGCAGGCACCTGGACGGCTGCCGCATCGGCTTCGACCTCGGGGCCTCGGACCTGAAGGTGTCGGCCGTGGTGAACGGCCAGGCCATCTACAGCGACGAGATCGTTTGGGAGCCGCGCAGGCAAACGGACCCTGCCTACCACTACGACCACATCCTGGCGGCGCTGCGCACGGCTGCCGCCACGATGCCGCGGCTGGACGCCATCGGCGGCAGCTCGGCGGGCGTCATCGTCGACAACCGGCCCATGGTGGCCTCGCTCTTCCGCGGCATCCCGGCCGAGCGCTTCGACCAGGTTCACAGCCTGTTCCTGCGCCTCCGCGAGCAGTTTGGCGTGCCGCTGGAGGTGGTGAACGACGGCGAGGTGACGGCGCTGGCAGGGTCAATGTCGCTGGAAGACAATGGCGTCCTGGGCGTCGCCATGGGTTCGAGCGAGGCGGGCGGCTACGTCACGCTCCAGGGCAACATCACCGACTGGCTGAATGAGCTGGCCTTTGCGCCGGTGGACTACCGGCCGCAGGGCCCCAGGGACGAATGGTCCGGCGATGAAGGCGTGGGCGCCCTCTACTTCTCGCAGCAGGCCGTGTTCCGGCTGGCCCCACGAGCCGGCATCACCCTGCCCGCCGATGTGACCGATGCCGAACGGCTCAAGCACGTGCAGAAACACCTCGAGGCCGGTCACGAGGGCGCCGTGAACATCTGGAAGAGCATCGGCATCTTCCTGGGCTACGGTCTGGCCCACTACGCCGATTTCTACCCGCTCAAGCATGTGCTCATCCTGGGCCGCGTGACCTCGGGCGTGGGCGGCGATCTCATCCTCGCCGGGGCGCGCGAGGTGCTGGCGGCGGAGTTCCCCGATCTGGCGGCCCGCCTCCAGGTCCAGCTCCCCGACGAAAAGAGCCGGCGGGTTGGCCAATCCATTGCCGCCGCCAGCCTGCCCGAGCTGCCTTAGGGCAGGACCCGGCCACGCGTCCAGCCCACACCGCCCAGGCAGTGAAACAAAGAGGAGTACTCACCATGCTGTACATCAAGAACGCAACCGTCTGTACACCCGACGAGATGATCGCTGATGCGGCGGTTGTTGTGGACGGCGACCGCATCGCCGCCGCCGGTCCGGCGAGCGTCACTCCGTGTCCTGAGGGGGCTGCTGTCCTCGATGCCGCCGGAATGTTCGTGGTCCCGGGCTTCATCGATATGCAGTTCAACGGCGGCTTTGGGTCGGACTTCACCGCCGACCCGACCGCCATCTGGGCCGTGGCGGCGAAGCTGCCCCGCTACGGCGTCACCGCCTTCCTGCCCACGATCATCACCTCGCCTTTGGAGCGCGTCGCCGAGGCGCAGCAGGTCATGATCGACGCGCCGGCGGACCGCTACGGCTCCGAAGCGTTGGGCCTGCACATCGAAGGACCCTTTCTCAACCCGCACAAGAAGGGCGCCCACAATCCCGCCTACCTGCGTGAGCCGGACCTGGGCGCCGTGCGCGACTGGTCGCCCGCCAACGGCGTACGCCTGGTGACGTTGGCGCCGGAGCAGCCGGGGGCCCTGGACATGGTGGAGGTCCTGGTGGAACGCGGTCTCGTCGTGAGCGCCGGGCACTCGATGGCCACCTACGACCAGGCCGAGGCCGGGTTCGCCGCCGGCATCCGCTACGGCACCCACCTGTTCAATGCCATGCCCACCCTGACCCACCGGGAGCCGGGGCTTCCGGGCGCCCTGCTCACCGACCCGCGGCCGGTGGTGGGATTCATCGCCGACGGCATCCACACGCACACCTCCGTGATCACCCTGGTGTGGAAGGCGCTGGGCAGCCAACGCCTGAACCTGGTGACTGACGCCATGGCGGCCCTGGGCATGCCCCAGGGCAAACACGTCCTGGGCGACTTCGACTGTTGGGTCGACCAAAGCAGCGCACGGCTGCACGATGGCACCCTGGCCGGGAGCGTCCTGTCGCTCGACACCGCCCTGCGCAACCTGATCAACTACGGCGGCGCCACCCTGACCGAGGTCTTGCCCACCGTCACGACCACCCCGGCCCGGCTGCTGGGCCTGGAGCACGAGCGGGGCCGCATTGTCCCCGGCCACCGCGCCGACCTCGTCCTGCTGACGCCCGACCTGCACGTCGAGATGACTCTGGTCGGCGGCGAAGTCGTGTTTGAGGCAACATCCCTCCACCGGCCATGATCCAACTCCAAACCACCAACCTGTACCGCGAGATCCACGAGCAGCCCCAGGTCCTGGCGCACCTGATCGAGGCCGAGTGGGATGCGGCGGAGGCGCTGGCCACAGCTATCCGCGAGCGCAGCATCACGCATGTTCTCATTGCTGCCAGGGGCACCAGCGACAACGCCGCGCGTTATGCAAACTACCTCTTCGGCATCGCCAACGGCCTGCCGGTGGGACTGGCGACGCCCAGCCTGTACACGATCTATGGGGCGCCGCCGCGCTTCGGCAACGCCCTGGTTCTGGGCATCAGCCAGAGCGGCAAGAGTCCCGACATCGTGGCCGTGCTGGCCGAAGCCCGGCGCCAGGGCGCGCTGACGGCGGCGATCACGAACGTGCCGGACTCGGACCTGGCTCAGGCGGCGGAACACGTCATCGCCCTGCACGCCGGCGAGGAGCGCTCGGTGGCGGCGACGAAGACCTACACGGCGTCGCTGGCAGCCATCGGCCTGGTCAGCGTGGCGCTCAACGGCGACGGCGAGATGCGGTCCGCCCTGGCCGCCATGCCCAGGGTGGTGGCGCAGGCCCTGGCCGCCGGCAACGACATCGCCCGCGTGGCGGAACGCTACCGCTACATGAAAAGCTGCATCGTCATCGGCCGCGGCTATAACTACGCCACAGCCTACGAGTTGGCGCTGAAGCTGAAGGAGCTGACCTACACCGTGGTCGAACCTTACAGCAGCGCCGACTTCCAGCACGGGCCCATGGCCCTGATCGAGCCGGGCTTCCCGGTCATCGTCGTGGCGCCTTCGGGCAGGATGCTGCCGGAGATGCAGGGCTTCATGCAGATCCTGCGGGACCGGGAGGCCGAGATGGTCGTGATCAGTGACGATGCAGCGACCCTGGCATCGGGCCGCATCGGGCTGGCCCTGCCCACCGGTGTGCCGGAATGGCTCTCACCGCTGTCTGCGATCGTGCCGGGCCAGCTCTTCGCCATGCACCTGGCCTCCACGCGCGATTACGACCCAGACCGCCCGCGCGGGCTGCAGAAGGTGACGGAGACGCGGTGAAGAGGAACAAGAAGACCGTGAGACCGGGCGCCGCGGAGAGATCACGCGCGTGGGCGTGATGGCCGATCGCACGGGTGGCGTGGCATGAAGATCGCCGTGATCGGCGGCGGGTCCAGCTATACGCCAGAGCTGGTCCAGGGCTTCCTTGACCGCAGCGCCAACCTGCCGCTTACCGAGCTCTGGCTGGTCGACATCGACGCCGGGCGGCTGGCGGTGGTGGGCGGATTCGCCCAACGCATGGCGACAGCGGCGGGGGCGCCCTTCCGGGTGGTGAGCACCACCGACCGGCGCCAAGGCATCGCCGGGGCGAGCTATGTGTTGACACAGTTGCGAGTCGGGGGCATGGAGGCGCGCCGTGAGGACGAGTACCTGGGCCGGAGACACGGGCTGATCGGTCAGGAGACCACCGGCGTGGGGGGCATTGCCAAAGCCCTGCGCACCATCCCGGTGCTGTTGGACATCGCCGGCGACATGGCGGTCCTGGCGCCTGGGGCCCTGCTGATCAACTTCACCAATCCGGCGGGGCTCGTGACCGAGGCTCTCCACCGCTACGCGCCGGAGGTGCCGGCCGTAGGCGTCTGCAACGTGGCCATCACAGCCAAGATGCACATCCTGCAGCTCCTGGAGCGCGTCACCGGTCAGACCATCGCCGCCAGCCGGGCCAGGCTGCTGACGCTGGGCCTCAACCACCTCACCTGGCATCGCGGTTTCACCGTCGACAGCGAGGATGTGTGGCCGAAGGTCCTCACCGCTGCCCTGGACGAGGCGGCGGCAGCCCCTCACCCGCAGTGGGAGGGCCGCATGATCGTGGCGCTGCAGATGCTGCCGAACTACTACCTGGAATACTATTACGACACGGAGCGGATGCTGGCGCTGCAGGAGCAGTGGCCTCCCTCGCGCGCCGAAGAGGTGATGGCGGTGGAGCGGGAACTGCTGGCGCAGTATGCGGAAGCGGGCCGCACTCAACCCCCACCCGGCCTGATGAAGCGGGGCGGCGCCTGGTATTCGACGCTCGCCACGCAACTCATCCACGCCCACTGCAACGACCTGGACGAGACCCATATCGTGAACGTGCCCCACCGCGGCGCGGTGCCGGGCTGGCCGCCGGACTGGGTGTTGGAGATGCCCGCCGCCATCAGCCGGACGGGCATCACGCCTCTGCCGGCTGAACCCCTTCCCTCCGTCTGCTATGACCTGATAGCGCAGGTGAAGGCGTTCGAGCTGTTGGCGGTGCAAGCCGCTGTGCACGGCGACCGCCGCGCAGCCTACCAGGCGCTGCTGGCCCATCCCCTTGGCCCCAGACCCGATCAGGTGCAAGCCGTTCTCGACGACCTGCTCGCCACAAACCGTACATTCCTACCGCAATTCGGCTGAATGTGTGTGTTTTTGGCGTTTGGAGAGAATAATACGTACTGCGTATTGCGTGACGCTTATTACGCAGTACGTCGTACGCAGTACGGAATTGGCAATCCGCATTTCGCAATCCGCAATCCGCATTTCCCCCTTTCCCCATGACGGGCTATTTCCTTGGGATTGACATCGGCGGGACGAAGAGCCAGGCCTTGGTTGCAGATGAGGGCGGGCGGGTGCTGGGCTTGGGCGAAGCAGGGCCTGGGAACCACGAGATGGTGGGATACGAGGGCCTGGCGGCGGTGCTGGCGGAAGTCGCCGGGCGGGCGCAGGCGGCGGTCGGCGTGAAGGCCGGGCAGATCGAAGGCGCCGGCTTCGGCATCGCCGGCTATGACTGGTCCTCTGAGCTGCCGGCCACCCTGGCAGCCATTACGCCGCTGGGTCTGAACTGCCCCGTCGAGGTCGTCAACGATGCGCTCATCGGCCTCATGGCAGGGGCCGAACAAGGCTGGGGTGTGGCCGTCGTCGCCGGCACCAGCAATAACTGCTGGGGCTGGGATCGCAGTCACCGCGTGGGCCGGATGATCGGCCATGGCCCGCGCTTTGGCGAGTACGGCGGCGCTGAGGAGCTCGTCGGCAAGGCCGTCGCCGCCGTCGCCCTGAGCTGGACCCGCCGCGGGCCGGCTACGCTTATGGAAGAGCGCTTTGTGCGGCTCGCCGGGGCCCTCGATGTGGCCGATCTCCTGGAGGGTCTTAGCCAGGAGCGCTATCAAATCGGCCCGGAAGCCGCGCCCCTCGTGTTTGAGGTGGCGGCAGAAGGCGATCGCGTCGCCGAGGACGTGATTGCCTGGGCAGGCGCCGAGCTCGGCAGCCTGGCCGTGGGTGTCATCCGCCAGCTCGGGCTGGAGAATGAAGCCTTTGACGTGGTGCTCGCGGGCAGCCTCTACCAGGGTGGACCGCTCCTGGTGGAACCGATGCGGCAGACCATCTGCGCCGTGGCCCCGGGCGCCCGCCTGGTGCGCCTGGAGACGCCCCCGGTGGCGGGCGCGGTACTGCTCGGCATGCGGCAGGCAGGGCGACAGGAGCCCGGTCTGCGCTCCCGCCTGGCCGCGTCCACCCGCGCCTATCTCGAGGGGATGGGCAGGGGCTGACAGGGGAGAGGGGGCTTCGGCCAGACCCTGAAGGTCTGGGAGACCTTTAGGGTCTCAGCGGGGACTACTGGCCGTAACGCAGGAGGACTTTGCCGAGGCCGTCGAAGAGCTCCAGGCGCCCGCCGCCCATGCGGTAACCGGTCACCTGCGTCAGCAGCGCCAGGTAGGCCGTTTCCTGTTCGGTGACGCCGGCCGGTTCCGAGCAGGTCTGGCCGCTGGTGGCGGCCGGTCCGATCTTGAGGAGCTCGGCTCCGGCATCGTAGGCGGCGTTGTAGGTGTTGCAGCCACCGGAACCGGTTAGCCGGCCGTCCTGGCCAAACTGCGCCGTGATCTGGGCGCCTGCGAGCACAGGGGTCAGGTCGCTCTGCCCCGTGTCGTAGGCGAGCAGGCTCCAGCTCGTGCCGACGATGGGAGGAGTGGCCGGGGTGCTGGTCGGCGTCGGCGTAGCGGGCGGCGGTGGGGTTGGGGTGACCGGAGCGGGAACGATGGTGATTTGGGCGACGGCTGTGTTCTCGACCCCGCTGCGCACGCGCACGGTGAGGGTCACGTTGTAGATGCCGGGGTTCCTGTACGTATGCTCGACACGGACGCCTGTGGCCGTACCGCCGTCGCCAAAGGTCCAGTTGTAGGCGGTCAAGGGTTCCGAAGCCGTGGAGGCGGAGCCGTCAAATGTCACCGGCTGGTCCACCTGGGCCTGGGGGGGCGCGCTGATCACGGCCCTGGGCGGCGCTGGCGTAGCCGTCACCACCGGCGGCATGATGGAGACCGGCTGCACCACCTTGCTGGCCAGGTTGTTGCTGTCGACCACCGTCAGGGTGACGTTGTAGATGCCGGGGTTCTGGTAGATCTTGGCGATGTCGACGCCGTTGGCCTGGGTATTGTCGCCGAAATCCCACTCATAGCGGGCGAGCGTCGCACCAGCGCCGGCCGTGGACTTGCTGGCGCTGAAGATGAGCTGTTTGCCCACCTCGCCCTGGCTGGGCCCGGTAATCACGGCGACGGGCGGCTGGACGACGGTGGCCGTGGGCGTGGGCGACGGCGAGGGCGTGGCCGTGGGGACCGGAGGTGGGGGCACCACCGGCAGGCCGGACGTGTTCTGGGCCTGCACGGTGTTCGAAGGCACCCAACCTTGTTGGCCGGGCGCCGCCGGGAAGCGGATGACCCACCACAGGCCGTCGGCGCTGGCGCCGACAGCCTGACTGCTCTGCCCCGCCAGCAGTGAGCCCACCGTGGGGTACTGGCTGCCGGGTCCGGCAAGCACCGGCGTGTCGATCTGAGCCGTCACCATCGGCGCCCCCGGCACCGCCGTTGGCAGCGCCAGCGTGGCCGTCGGCAGCAGCACCGGCGTCGGGGTAGACGGTGCTGCGGAACGCAGGACGAAACGCGAGATCAGGAGGATCAGGAGCAGGACGAACGCTGCTGCCAGCAGGCCCACCACAAGTCCCGCCCCGCGGCCCGGTCCACCCGATGCAGCGGGCGCCCCGCCCGGCCGGCCCCCAGGTGGGACGGCAGGAGGGGTGGTCGAGGCGGACTGGCGGGTGGGGGCAGACTGCACGGTGTAGGGATAGGCGCTCGCCAAGGGCGGCGACTGCCGGGTGGCGTCAGGCCGCGGCGCCACGGCGCCGGGCGGGAGCGCGCCGGGCGGCAGCACCACCGTGGCATCGGGGCCGGCAGTGCCTTTCGGAACTGGCCCCGCCTGTGGCCCCGCCTGGCGCCCCGCCTCGGGAGGCAGGAGAGCGCCGTCCGCGGCATCCAGGGCGAGGCTGGCCAGCCCGAGCGTGGTCAGGGCCGCACGCAGCTCGTCTTCGGCCACAAACTCAACAGCGCGGCCGATGTGCTGCTCCAGAGCCAGGACGCTGCGCTGGCTAAGCTTATAGGTATGCTGGCGGCTCTCGCCAAAGATCACCAGGGTGGTGTCAGGCCGGCGCACGACGCGGCTTGCAGTTGTCATGACGGGTATCTCCTCTCCGCTGCCAGGCTCTTGGTGTCCAGGCGGCGCCCTAGCATAGGTGGATCAGATGGGATGCACAAAGTGTGACGCTGCCTCGGCGCGCCAGGTTCCCTAGGCCAGGCTGCTCTGCTTGCTGACCTGGCTACGGCGCAGCAAGAGGGAGGCCAGGACGAGCACCGCGCCGACGATGATCGCAGCCAGGCCGATGGCGAGCGCATAGCTGGCGCCGCTGACGATCTGGAGGTAGAGAAGCAAGCCCACAAGGAGCCGGAGCAGGGCTCCCAACACCACGGCGCCGCGCAGCCCCTCGTTGCGCAGCCGGTAGACGCCCCAGAGCCCTACCAAGCCCTGCAGGGTCAGGCCCGTTGCCAGAATGAAGAGCAGCGTCACGGTGGCGGTCAGGTTGTCTTTGACGCTAACGAAAAGGGGTGGAAGGCAGGTGAGAAGGCCCACCGTGACCCCGATGGCGCCCCGCATGAGCTGGAAAGCCACCCCATGATCGAGTGCGACCTGGAACCCGCGATAGACGCTGAGCCCACCCATCACCAGGACATAGAGACCGATCAGTTGCGCGATCCTCGCGCTGGCGGTGGTGGGCGCCAGGACCAGGTAGAGTCCGAGCAGAATGGCCACAAGGCCCTCCACCAAGACCACCCACCAGACGGCCTCGCGGCTCCAGGGCATCCCCTGGACGGCGATCTGCTGCGCATGTTCGGTCATGGTCGTCCTTGCCTGGAAAACATGAAATGTGGATGACGCAAAAGTTTGGGTCGGCAAAGTGGAAACACTATAATCATGCCAAACAGGCGTTAGCTGCGCCAAGAAACGTTACGGCGCCGGAGTGCCAGCGTTTTGTGGCCCTTCGCGTCGCTCTTTCGTCAAGGATGATGATTATGGGAGCACGCACCACATGAAAAACTTCACCGTTCTGATCAAGGAGTTTAACTGGCGCTATCTGCTGGTGAGACTGCTTGTCAGTGCTCTTGCCCTGATCGTCACGACCGCGCTGTTGCCCAACATCTATTTCAAGGACTACACGCTGCGGAACATCATCGTCGTGACGCTGGGCCTGAGCATCCTCAACGCCCTCATCAAGCCGATCCTCCAGTTCCTGACGCTGTCCTTCATCTTCGCCACCTATGGGTTGGTCGTGGCACTGATCAACGGCATCCTGCTCTACCTCCTCTCCTATTTCTTCCCCGAGCGTTTCGTCGTCGACAGCTTCTTCTGGGCCATCGTCGGCGGCGTGCTTCTCGGACTTATGGGCAGCTTCTTTGAGAGCCTGCTGGGGTTGACAGTACCCATCGTGCCCGAGGATCGGCCGGAGCTGCGCCAACAGCTCGCCAGGCAGACCACCAACTTCGCCCAGCTCATCGTCAAGGCCCGGACCGAACGGGGCGCAGGCTTGATGGGCGAAGAGATCACGGAGGTCCTCGCCGGAACGCACGCAACGGCGGCGCTGGCGGCCAATTCGGCGTCAAAGGATGATACGGTGGAGCCGCCTCCCGTGGCCTCGGCGGATGTCGAAACGGCGGTCGCCATCGAGGCGGCGGCGCCCGTCCTCGCCGTGGTTTCAGACTCCCAACCTACCAGCCCAGCCACGGAGGAGGAACAAACCTCATGAAACGGTCCACGCTCGACAAGTTCCGCGAGAATCTGAGGCTGCAGCAAACCTACAACGTGCTCCTGCGGTACGGCTGGGACCTGCTGTTTGACCGCTGGCCGCTGGTCGAGGGCATCCGCTCGTCCATGCAACAGTGGGTGTGGCAAATTCCTGATGATCTGGCCGAGGTGTCCACGCCCGTCAAAATGCGCATGATGCTGGAGGAGCTGGGGCCGACCTATGTCAAGATGGGCCAGATCGTCTCCAGCCAGGCATCGACGATCCCTCCGGACTGGGAAGCGGAGCTGATCAAACTGCAGAGCAGCGTTCCCCCCTTCCCCTCGGACCAAGTGCGTGAGATCATCATCGAGGAGCTGGGATCGCCCCCCGAGGTGCTCTTCGCCACCTTTGAGCCCGAGCCCTTTGCCGCCGCCTCCACAGCCCAGGTACACAAGGCGACCCTCCACAGCGGCGAACGCGTGGTGGTCAAAGTCCAGCGCCCCAACATCTACAACCAGATGAAGGCCGACATGGGCATCATGCAGACCGCCGCCGCCGTCGCCACCCGGCGTTCCGAACAGCTCCAGGCCATCGACCTGGTGGGCATGGTCGAGGAGTTCAGCAGCAGCGTGCTGGCAGAGCTGAACTACCTCAGCGAGGCCTATAACGGCATGCGCCTGGCCGAGAACATGGCCGGACTGCCCGGAGTTCACATCCCCACGGTCTATCAGAATCTGACCACTTCCCGCGTCCTGACGATGGAGTTTATCCGCGGCGTCAAGGTCAGCAACGTCGCCGCCATCGAAGCCGCCGGCATCGACCGCAAGGAACTGGCCATACGCGCCCTGCGCGCGCTGGTGAAGCAGTTGATGATCGATGGGTTCTTCCACGCCGACCCGCACCCCGGTAACGTGCTGGTGAACCTCGAAAACGGCGACGTCACCTTCATCGACCTGGGGATGGTGGGCGAGCTGGAGCTGCAGGAGCGGTTCAACCTCGTGCAGTTGCTGTTTGCCATCCAACAGAAGGACGTCCCCGGCATGGCCCAGATTATGTACAGCCTGAGCACGCCTTTCGTGCCCAAGGTGGACGACAAGGCCTACTACCACGACTTCGAGCGCACCGTGGGACGGCTCATGCACAGCGGCGTGGCCACGCCGTTTGGCGAGGTGGTGAGCATGACGTTCAGCCTGCTGCGCGAGCACGGGCTGCGGCTGAAGCCTTCGCTGACCATGGCCGTGAAGGCCATGATGCAGGCAGAAACCATGGCCACCACGCTCTATCCCGAGGGAGGGCTGGTCCAGGAGGGCTCAAGCATGGTGCGTGAGATGGCCGTGAAGGAAATCACGGCCGACCGGATCATCGACGCTGCCAAGAAACAGGCAGTGATGAGCGCCCGCGAGGTGCTGAAGAACATTCCCTCTCTGCAGGAAGCGACGATCAGTTGGCTCACCCAGTACCAGAAGGGACGCTTCGAAGTCTATGTTGACACCTCCGGCCTGGCCAAGGAGGTCACCAAGATCAACCGACTGGGCCGGCAGATCGTCATCGCCGTGATCCTGGTCGGCATGCTCATCGGCTCGGCGATAGCGACGGCGGCAATCGGAGCCACCGGCACGCAGGGCGGCATCTGGGATGCGATCTTCAGGCTGGCGTATCTCGGCTACATCTTCTCGATGGTCGTGGCCGGCATCATCGTGCTGCGCCTGGTCTGGCGCTGGCTCAAGGGGTACAGCGCCGACCATGACTAAGCCGCCGCGCGTCTTTGGCACGGCGGCGGTGTTCTATGGGTCATCACCTTTCATCTCATCTGTTCCGTCCCACTCATTAGGAGAGATCGCATGAAGCAGCCCCGACCGTTTGGCGTCACCCTGCTTGCCATCCTGGCCGCCATCGGCGCCATCGTCGCCGTCTGGCACACTCTGCAGATGCTGCACCTGGCCCCTATCTCCGGCCCGTTGGGTCAGGCCCATTTCTTCACCTTCGACCTGCTGGGCGCCCTGATGTGGGGCATCCTGGCCCTGATCTACATCTGGGTCGTGCGCATGCTGTGGAACCTGCAGCCCCAAGGCTGGCTCTTCGTCTCGGCGTTGTCGGCCCTGAATCTGATCTTCGCCATCGTGTCGATCCTGGGCTCTTCGAGCTGGCAGGCCATGGCGCCGGCGATCGTCCTCAACGGCATCATCCTGATCTACACCCAGCTTTCGGGTGTGAAGTCGGCGTTCGGCGTGCAGAAATAAGTGAAGGCTGAGGCGCCGGGGCTGCGATGGCCCCGGCGCCTCAGCATCGAAGGGGAGGTTCGGGGATGAGAAGTTTGTCAGGCAACATGGAAGTAGTCTGACAGACCCGTGGGAAAAGCTTTGACAAAATCTCGTCATGATCAAGCTGACGATGCAGTGCTGCTTTTGCGGGTCTGCAGTGTCGGCCAATACCTTTCACGTTTAGGAGAAACATAGTGACAAGCCTTACCGTTTGGAAGTTCCCCACCGCCGACGGCGCGCAGAGCGCCCTGGGCACCCTCGAGGGTCTGAGCAAGCAGCAGTTGATCACGATCCAGGACGCCGCCATCGTCACCTGGCCGCAGGGCGCAGGCAAGCCGAAGACGCAGCAGCTCAATAACCTGGCCGGCGCCGGCGCCTTGTCGGGCGCATTCTGGGGCATGCTGTTCGGTCTGATCTTCTTCGTCCCCTTCTTCGGCCTGGCCATTGGCGCCGCGATGGGCGCGCTGGCGGGCAAGTTCTCCGACTACGGCATCGACGACAAGTTCATCGATTCCGTCCGCTCCAAGGTGACCGAAGGCACGTCGGCCCTCTTCCTGTTGACCTCCGATGCGGTCATGGACAAGGTCACGGCTGCCTTCCAGGGCACGAACATGGAGCTGCTTCAGTCCAATCTGAGCACTGAGCAGGAAACCGAGCTGAAGAAGGCCTTTGGCGAAGAGGCTTGATTAACCTCTGACCAGGGCAAGGGACCGCCCGCCAGCCAAGATCGCGCTGGATAGGGTCCCATGCAATACAGGAATGAACCGGCGGGCTTTCGAACGAGGTGTTCGGAAGCCCGCCGTTCGCGTCTCCTCGGGGCAGACAAAGAATGGGGGGGGTGCTCAGCAGCTTGCGCCTGATTGCGAACCGGCAGGGGTTGCAGTAAAATTCGCAGTGAACTGCACCAGGCTTACAATTCGCCCCTAGACCAGTTCGCAGCCGACGCCGTTCCTGCATTCACTCACCAGAAAGTGCCCATGCGTACATCGTTCCTGGCGGTTCGGCCCGAGGAAAGGCGGATGGTGGGGGTGATGTTCCTCCTCTCGTTTTTGCTGGGGACAAGCTTCAATTTTCTGGAAACCGCAGCGTTCACCCTCTTTTTGGGGCCGTTCAGCTCCAAGACGCTGCCCTGGATCTATATCATCAATGCGTTCGTCGTCAGCGGCATCACCTTTGGCTATCTGCGGCTGGGCAGCCGGCTGCGCTTTTCACAGCAGCTTGCGGCCAACCTCACGCTGCTCCTGCTTCTGCTGGTGGGGTTCCGCATCGGACTGGCCGTGACCACGGGGCCGTGGGTCGCCTTCGCCCTGCCCGTGCTCTTCCAGATCGTCGTCAGTTTGGGGAATATCGCCTACTGGACGCTGGCGGGACGGGTGGTCAACGTGCGCCAGGCCAAACGCCTGTTCGGTCTCCTGGGAGCCGGGATGTGGGTAGCGATCGTCGTGACCGGCTTCCTCATCCCGTTCATCGTGCGCGCCATCGGCACGCCCAACCTCCTGGTCCTCTCGGTGGTGGCGATGGCGGCGGCCCTGGGCCTGCTCATCCTGATCACCAGGTCCTATGCAACCCAAGTCAACCGCACGGGAGAGCACCATGAGGACGTCGAGCCGGCGCCGATCAGTAGTCTGCTGCGGAATCGCTTCATCCTGTTGATGTTTTCCCTGTCGGTGTTCGCCTGGATCTCCTTCTTCTTTGTCGACAACATGTTCTACAACCGGGTGGGCGCCCGGTTCCCCGACGAGCAGCAGTTGGCCAGCTTCCTAGGGCTATACCTTGCCTTTCTGGGCATCCTGACGCTCCTGAACAACTCCTTCCTGACAGCCCCGGTGATCGGCCGGTTTGGCGTGCGCGGCGGGCTGCTGGTGCTGCCGGGCGCGCTGCTGGTGGGTGCGCTGCTGTTCACGGTCACAGGCACGGTGGCGGGGATTGTGCCTGTGCTGTTCTGGCTGGCGACAATGAACAAGATGCTCGACCTGTCGCTGGGTTTCTCCGTGGACCAGGCCGGGCAGACCATCCTCTACCAGCCTCTGCCGGCGCGGGAGCGCAGCCGGGTGCAGACCATGGACGAGGGCATGGTGCGGATGTTGGCGGTGGGGGTGGCCGGGGTTCTTCTCCTGCTCCTCAACCAGGTGTTGGGGGCGACGGTGGTGGAGCTTGGCTATGTGCTCCTGGTGGTTGTGCTGGTCTGGATCGGGGCGGTGGTCATGACCGGGCGCGAGTATCCCCAGGCGCTGCGCCAGGCGCTGATCCGGCGGCATCTGACCGGCGCCAACCTGACGATCGGCGATCCTGCCAGCATCGAAGCGCTCAAACAGGCGCTGCACGACCCCAACCCGCAGGTAGCCCTCTCGGCGCTGACGATGCTGGAGGGTGCAGGCGACAAGTACTCACCCACTTCGCTGGAGACGCTCCTGGCGCATCCCGCCGCCGAAGTGCGCATCGAGGCCGTGCGACGGCTGTGCCGGCAGCACGGACCGGGGGCAAGGACGCTCGTGCTCAAGACGTTGGATGAGGATGCCTCAGCGGACGTGCGTGCGGCGGCCCTGGAGGGTCTGGCGCAGCTTGGCGAGGCTGACAGCGACGCCGTCCTGATGGCGCATCTCCGGGACCCCGAACCGGCCCTGCGCAGGGCCGCCATTGCCGGGCTGCTGCAGCACGGTTCGCCGGCGGCACACCTGGCTGCCTGTACGGCCCTGTCGGCGATGGCCACCAGCGCCCTTGTGGAACAGCGTCTTGAGGCCTGCCAAGTCATTGCCGAGGCAGCCAGTCCCGACCTGGAGCCGACGCTGGCGCGGCTGCTGGACGATGGCGAGACGGACGTCCGGCGCCAGGCACTGCTGACGGTGGCCGGCGGCGCCTTCGGCGGCCTCTGGCCCAAGGTGGCAGCGTGCCTGAACGAGAGCGGACTGCGAGGCGCCGCCACGGGGGCGCTGGCCGGGGGCGGCGGCGAGGCGCTGCCGGCTATCGCCAGGGCGCTGGACAACCCAGAGCTCTCAAGCGCGGCGAGGCAGCGTCTGCTGAGGGCCTGCGGCCGCATCGGCAGCCCCGAGGCAGCGTTGTTGGCGCTGCGGTATGCAAGCGCTGACGACGATCCTGTGCGCACGGAAAGCGCCCGCGCGCTGGAGCGCTGCGCCTTTCGTGCCGGTGAGACCACGCTGGAACGGCTGCATGCGCTTGTGCGCGGGGAAGTCGCGGAGGCGACGACCCTGCTGGCTGCCCGACTGTCCCTGGCCGCGAGCGCAAAGCGGACCGGCAGCGATGGAGGCTCCCCGCAAGCAGGATTGGACGACAACGCCAGCCAGTTGTTGGCAGCGGCCCTCAACGGCCAGTTGGACCGCGGTCGCGAACGGGTGCTGCTGCTGCTCGCCTGTCTGTACGATCGGGCGACGCTGCGGCAGGTGGCCGACAACCTGGCGATGTCACACGAACAGCGCGCCTATGCCATCGAGGTGCTGGACGTGACGGTGGGCGGCGATCTGAAGCCCGCGGTGCTGCCGCTGTTTGAGGACCTGCCGGACGACGCCCGGCACCATCGTCTGCACACGATCTTTCCCCAGCCAGCGCAGACACCGGCGCAGCACGTCCTGGCCCTGGTGAAGGGCGAGGTTCCCCCCTACAATCGATGGACCCAGGCATGCGCCGTGGCCGCGGCAGCGCCCATGGGCGCCGGCGCCGATGAGATGGCGGCTGCAGTCGCAGCAGGGCTGCACCGCAGCGCCGCCGACCCTGTGGTGGGGGAGGTAGCGGCCAGGGCCCTGGCGTCCATGGATCCGGCGGTCAGGACGCGTTACGATCTCGATCTGGCCAAGTTGCAGGAACTGGCCGCCGGCAAGAGCGGCTTTGAATCCATCCCCCGTGGAGGCATCCCCATGTTGTCACCCCTGGAGAAAGTTCTCGTGCTCAGATCGGCTGAGCTGTTCAAGGGCACGCCCGACGACATCCTGGTGGAAGTCGCGGGTTTGCTGGAGGAGGTGCACGTAGGCACCGGGGAGATGGTCTTTGCCAAGGGCGACAAGGGCGAATCGATGTACCTGATCGTGGGCGGTGAGGTGCGGGTCCACGACGGCCCCTACACCATCAACTACCTGCACCACGGCGACATCTTCGGCGAGATGGCGCTGCTCGATTCGGAGCCAAGGATGGCTTCGATCACCGCCACCACCGAAACGCAGCTTCTGCGGCTCGACCAGGATCCCTTCTATGAGCTGCTCGAGGACCGTCCCGAGGTCGCGCGTGGGGTGATTCACGTGCTCTCGATCCGCCTGCGCGCAACCGTGGCCGGGCGCAAGCCGGCGTCGCAGGCGGAAGCTCCGGCAGAAGCCGCCCAGGAGGCGCCGCGCAGCTAGCGGATGAACGGGCTGGAGAGACTTGACCCCTTTCTGCCGCAGGACATGCGGCAGGAAATCGAGGAACGCTACTACGCCAGGACGAATGCCCAGGCGCGCCTGGAGCACCTGGCGGTCGACCCGAACTTCCTGGGATCGCCCTCCGAGCACGTTGCCTTCTTCTCTGATCACGGCGTTGTGCACGTGCGCGACGTGGCGCTGCAGATACTGCAGGTCCTACAAAAGGCCGCCGGCGTCCTGATTCCGGTCCGAGAGCCCGCGCGGCAACGCTTCATGGAGGGCTACGGGGTCATCGTCGCGTACCTGCATGACATCGGCATGATGGATTTCACGCCGTTTGGGCGCAAGATGCACTGCGAGTACGCCACGCAGGCGGTGCTGGGTCCTGACCTGGATGGCTTCGTGGCGGCGGTTTGGGAGCGCAATGCCGGCGGCCTTGCCCGGCGTCTGGGCACCCTGGCGGCGACCCACGGGCTCGGCCAGCCGCCGCAGACCGTGCTGCGCGAGATGCTGGCGATGGCTAACTGCCACAGCAAGGGCGCCGTGCCTGTGGAGGCCCTGAACGACCGCGAGCGCCTGCGCGGGGTGATGCAGCAGGCCGCCTTCACCAGCCTGGCAGCCCAATATGAAAGCCGGACGGGCCAAACGGCGCCAGCCAACGCCCGGTCCGGGCCAGGATCGCCTCCCTGCCCCATGCGGAGCGCCGCCTACCCGGAGTCATGGGAGAGCTCCTTTGCCTGGCTTGTGTCAGCGCACCGGCAGACCCGGCAGCTCGTCGACGATGTGATCGACACCCTGCGGGCGCTGCGCTGCGCCGACGCCCTGCGGCAGCGCGGTGAGGTGCAAAAGACGTCGGGCAGCTATGAGGTGTTCGTCGACTTTCAGACGGGCCACGCCGCCTACGCCATGCGCTACGGCAGCAACAAGCTCTACCTGGTCGAGTTCCCGGAGCGCATGAGCGCCGGCGAGGCAAACATTGCCAGCAGCGAACTGGAGGCCAGCGGCAGCCTGCGCATCGCCTTCCATACCGGGGCGTTTGCCAACGCCGCCGCGCTCAAGGAGGCCGTGGCCAGCGCCGCCCTTGTCGTCAGCGACATCTACGCCGACGTAGTGGGCAGCTTCGTCCACCGTGAGGATGACGACCCCTCGACCCGCACCATCCTGTTGGAAGCGCCTGACGATCATCCTGCCTTTGCCGTCTGGGTGGCGGAGGCCATTGCCGACCTCCGCCCACAGGAGCATATTCCCATCCGCATTGTCCCGGGGCTGCAACAGGCTTCGCCCAGAGAGCGACAGCATTATCTACAGGGGGAAGAACTCGATTGGGACCTGGTCATGCGGCACAGGGTGTTGGACAAATTGGCTCGCACCGGCCACAAGACGGATGGCATCGACCTGGTTGCGGGCTTTAGGGATGTGCGGTTGATCAGGCTAAAGGCAGGCGAGACCTTGCTTGAGGCAGGCGACCAGGCCGGCTTTGTCTACATCCCCACGTCCGCAGGCTGCACGGGCCTGCCTCGTGGCGGGTATGAAGCCTTTCAGGTCTATCCATGGATCCCTCTGGGCGTGACGGCCGTGCTGCGCAGAGGCCAGCGCAATTCCACGATCCGCGCCGAACAGGATACAGAGCTGCTGATGATCCCGCGCGAGGTCTATCTTCGCCATTGGCACGCCACTTACGAACTTGACGAGTTTGTGCAAGCATTGAAGGAAGTGCATAGAGCAGCGCAGAGCGGCTAGGAGTACTTGCGCCTTTAACGCATGAAGACGCGCTTGCCTTGGGATTTGCGCGCTTTTGGTGTGATTCTGTGCTATAATCCGTTTTGTCCCGCTTCTGCTATCGACCCGTTCGATTCCCCCTGGCATAAGCAAAGGACAAAAGGACGCGTCGCTTACGCCCGCTTGCCGACAGCGGCGCGTCCGAGCCAGGGGTACGACGGCAACGCGCTCGCCTCGCCACCGGAGACCGGCATGCTGCTCAAGCTACTCTGCCTGAACGGACAGGAGATGGGTGATCTGTTGGGCGAGAACGGCGACCTGCCTGCACGCGATGGGACCGCGGCGGCAGCCTACTGGCGCTGCCGGCGGCTGGCGCTGCTGATCACGAGCAGCGGCGCCGACATCATCGGCCTGGTGGAAGCGCCGGCGTCGGGGGAGCGCACAAGGGCGTTCGCCGCCGCGTTCCTGGACGACGCCTACGACGTGTGGCAGGGAGAACGGAGGGGACCGTTGGGGCTTGCCTTCCTGGTACGCCGGTCGCTGGGCCTGAACGCGACCGTGCGGTCCAAGGAGGAAAGCCTGGAAGACTTCGCCCTGGGCGCGTTCGACGCCGACGGCGACGGCATCAAGGAACTCTACAGTTGGTACAACCGCGTCCCCCTGGAGATCGTGCTCTCAGGAGGCGGGCTGCCGGGGCCGCTCACCCTGATCCTGGTGCACGCCAAGTCGAAGGGCGGCTTCATCCCCGGCGACCTCTTTGCCTACGAGCGTCTCTCCCGCGCCAGCCGCATGAAGCAGCGGGCGCAGGCGATGGCGATCCGAGCGCGGCTCGACCGCCTCGTCTCGGCCAGGGGTGAGGGCCGCGTCGTGGTGATGGGGGCCATGAACGACGGGCCGGAGTTTGACGCCCAGTCGGCGCTCCAGGGCGGGGCCTTCCTGGAGCCGGTCATGGGCAGCGTGTGGGACCCCGCCCGCATCTTCAGCAACGCCCATGCCTTTTGCCCGATCAAGGACCGGTGGACCATCGACTTCCAGGACCGGGTGGTCAACCCGCTGGAAGATGCCCGCTACGGCGTCCCGGCGGAGATGCGATCGTGGGTCGACCACATCCTGCTGTCGCCGGAGCTCAAGGACTGCATCGCGCCCGGGTCCGCCGGCATTCTGCACACGGAGCCGGAAGTGGCGGAGGCGCCGGAGGCGCACCGCTCCCTGCGCGGCAGCGACCACCATCCCCCCTTTGTGACCCTGGACCTGCGGCAGACCACGAGAGCGGCGACCAGCGCCGCGGCCGAGCCTGTGTCCATCGCCGGGGCGCCCGCGCCCGCAGCCAGGGCGGCCGTCGACGACGTCGAGCTGCTGCTCACCTACGTGCTCGGCCACAAGCTGGACTTCACGCGCCATTTCCTGCGCAGCCGCAAGCTGCCCTACTCCGGGACCCGCGAGCAGCTGCGCGAGCGTCTGTTGAGCCATGTCGAGGCAGGCCGGGTCACGGCCGCCGACCTGGCGACCCTGCTCAACCAGATCGAGGGCTGGGGCAACCAGCACATCTACCTGTACAACACACCGGCGGCTGCGGCTAACGCCTGGGCCAAGCAGAGCGAGGTGGAGGCGCGGCTCGAGCGGCTGGGACTGGGCGGCCTGCTCAACCGGCCACGGCCCCTGGTGCTGCCCGACGCCCGCACCCTGGCGGCCGTCGAGTGGACGCCGCAGCGCCTGCGGCTGGTGTGGGTGGAGAAGCGGGGCTGGGAACAACGGGCGCCCGACCTGGACCGGGTGGAGGAGCAGCGCGACGAGCGGCTGACCTGGCAGGCCTACCGCACCCAGTACCTGCGCGGGCTGCTGGCCGTTGATTGGAACCTGGCAGCGGGCCAGGCGCTGCTGTCGATCCAGCGGCTGCCGTCGGACGCCGGCTACGACGAGGCGCGGGCCGAGCTGCAAGCCGAGATCGAGCCGCTGGTGCCGCTGCGGGACTTCCGCATCGTCCGCATCAGTCGGGCGATCCAGCGCATCGGCGCCTCGGATGAGGTGCGGCGGCGGCAGCTCGTCTACAAGACGCGGCGCGGCAGCCAGGCGACCCTGCTCAGCGCCGAGCGCACGATCGACGCCTTCTCCGACCCCAAGATCTCGGAGGCAGGAGAGCTGCTCGAAGAGGGCACCGCCGGCCTCCTCGGCGATTTCTACTGGCGCACGGTGGATGGTATGCTGACCCAGGAGATGCACACCAAGCTGTACGCCGATGACCAGCGTGTCGGCATCTTCGGCGAGCACACGGAAAGCGACGTGCGCTATGTACTATCCCGAATCCGACACCATAGTCGCTAAACACCCCGACCTGGCGGCGCGGGTCGAGGCATTCGACGCCTATCTGGCGGAGCTGCAGGGCGCGCCGCTGCAGGTGGGACCGACCGCCGACCTGCTGGGGCAGGAAACCGAGTTCACAGACTGGCTGATCCTCCTGTATGTGACGGAAGGCGTGCTGCAGAAATCGGTGCAGCCGGCCTGTCCCAACGACATGCAGCCGCTGGAGATGGACACCGATGGGGTGCTCCAGTGTGATGTGTGCGAGCAGCGCTTCCGCGAGGGAGAATACGGCACCCTGGTCACCTACCGTGCCCGGCAGACTCCCCTGCAGGCCGGCCCGGCGCCGGTGCGGCTGCCGCGGCGCCGGAAGCGGGCAGCCGGCCCCAGCTTCATCGACTTCGACGTGCGCGTGCGGCGGGCAGGCGACGGCGCCTACAGCGTCGCGGCGCAAACACCCGGCAGCGGCATCGCCCATGCCACCCTGGACTGGGCCACCCTCCACGGCGAGGCCTTCAGCGAGCGGCTCCGCCGCCTGCGCCATGAGCCCTTCACGGTACGGGAGCCGACCCTGCGGCAGATGGGGCGCACCCTGTTCGACGCCCTTCTGCGGGATGACGTGCGCACACACTTCCTCGGCGTCTACCGCCACGACGTCCGCCCCGCCGACGGCGCCTACCTGCGGCTGCGGCTGGACATCGGCGAGGATGCGCCGGAGGTGGCGCGGCTGCCCTGGGAGCTGCTGTACTGGAACGGCATGTTCATGGCCACGCAGGTCAAGACCGTGCTGACACGGCAGATCCTGGCGCTCGATGACGGCGCCATGCAGCCGGCGGCGGTGGCCGAGGCCCCGCGCGTGCTGATCGTCGTCCCCGAGGGGTCGGGTCTGGCCACCGAGGCCGAGGTCAGGGCCATCGTAGCCGCCCTGGGCCAGGCCGGGATCGGGCACAAACTGCTCCAGGGACCGGTGGCGGTGCTGGATGTGGCCGAAACGCTCGCCGCCGGCCCCTACAACATCCTGCACTTCATCGGCCACGGCCAGGTGCTGGAGGAGTCCGACGGGCTCCTGCACGGCAGTCTCCGTTTCAACACGCCGCTGCGGCAGGCCGGCGGGGCTGCGGGCGAGGACTGGGTGTCGGACACGCGGCTGCGCATGCTGCTGGGCCCCTACTCGAGCCTGCGCCTGGTCATCCTCAATGCCTGTCACGGCGCCGAGGTCACGGGCCGCGACGAAGAAGGGAGCTTCATCGGCCTCGGCCCCGCCCTGCTCAAGGCCGGGGTGCCGGCGGTGGTGGCGATGCAGTATCCTATCCAGGACAACATCGCCGTCCGCTTCGCCGAGGTCCTCTACCGGCGACTCACCGAGGGCTCCTGGGCGGGGCAGATCGACGCTGCCGTCAGCCTGGCCCGCAACGCCTGTTTTGTGCAATTCCCCGATTCCCGCGGCTTCGCCACCCCGGTCCTGTATTTAAGGTCGCAGGATGGCATGATTTTTGAGAAGAACGTTGGAACGTTTGAACGTTTGAACGTTTGAACGTTTCTTGCCTATGCAAGTCGCTTTTTACGTATTACGCAGTACGTAATACGTAATACGTACTGCGTAATACGTAAGGTTCACCGGAGCAACGCACATGGCGATTCTGGCGCTTTTCAGCAATAAGGGCGGTGTGGGCAAGACCACCGCCGCCGTGAACCTGGCCTACCTGGCGGCGGCGGGCGGGATGCGGACGCTACTGTGCGACCTGGACCCGCAGGGCGCCACCACCTACATCTACCGGGTGGAGGCCAAGCTGCTGCCCGACGCCCGCGGTCTGAGCGGCACGCCGAAGCAGATCCGGCAGAGCATCAAGCCGACGGGCTACGCCAACCTGGACCTGCTGCCGGCGGACCTGAGCCACCGCCACCTGGAGCGCTTCTTCCGCGAGGAGAAGCACGCCAAGCAGCGCCTGCAGGAGGCGCTGGCGCCGCTGGCGGCGACCTACGAGCTGATCGTGCTGGACTCGCCGCCGAACATCGGCATCGTGGCGGAGAACATCTTCAACGCCGCCGACCGTTTGCTGGCGCCCATCGTGCCCAGCACCCTGTCGGCCGAGAGCTACGGCCAGCTCCTGGCCTTCCTGGACGAGCGGGGCTACAACGCCACCAGCGCCCTGGCCTTCTTCTCGATGGTGGAGAAGCGCAAGACCCTGCACCAGGAGACGATGAAGGCCGTGCGGACGACCTACGGCAATGTCCTGACGACCACCGTCCCCTACCGCTCGGTGATCGAGCGCATGGGGCAGGAGCGGCAGCCGCTGCCGGTTTTCGCCGCCCGCAGCGACGCCGCCAGCGCCTACGGGATGCTGTGGCAGGAGGTGAGGAGACGGCTGTTTGCGATGGGTTGAAGGTTACACGTTGAACGTTGAACGTCGGGAGGGTTAGCCGCCGAGGGCGCTAAGTGCTGCAAAGCCAAGTGCGCTAAAGATCGCACTGATCACCAGGGCGATGAGGCCAAGGATGATGGCGGCGGGGATGGCGGCGATGGCGATTTTGATCATGAGGCCGACGAGCGCGCCGAAGGGCATGTTGAAGTCATTCACCTTGACCGAGCGCGCGGGAGGGTTGGCCGCCGAGGCCTGGATGTTCTCCAGGAGCTGGATGATGCGCTGGTTCTGAGCGATCAGGTTGGCCGTGTCGCCGGAAACGGCAACGGCGCTGGCGGGTAGGAGATCGGTGTCAGTCATAGGGGGCTCCTCAGACCCTCAAGCTCTTGGAGACCTTTAGGGTCTCACTTCTTCCGCCACCCTCATCCTTACCACCACCCGGTTGCGGGCGGCGGCGGACAGGGAGGCGGGGTCGGGGCGGTTGGCGGCGTCCAGGGTGATTTTGTAGTAGCGGGCGTTGCCAGGGCGCACGGCGATGATGGACGCGAGACCGGCGGCGACGCCTTCGTCATCAGCGATGGCGCGGCCGGTCGCCGGGCGTTCGCGGCCACCCAGGACCACAGTCACGGGCACGCCGCCGTCTGCATCGCTGCGCAGGTTGCGCCACCAAGTGCGGCTGCGGAAGCTGACGATCAGGAGCTCGTCACCCACGCGAAAGTAGTTCACCGGCAGGGTGTACGTCTTGCCGCTCTTCCGGCCCGTGTAGGTGAGGAGGAGCAGGCTGCCGTCGAAGATGCCATGAAAGCGAGAGCGCAGCAGCGCGCCCATGATGCTGTTGATCCACATGATGCTGCTCCAGGCCAGGTTGGTGGGGAAGGACGTTCGAACGTTGACTCTGCTGAAAGAAGCTGATCTTTAACAACTACAACCAAGCTCGGCGTGTGACCAGCGGCTGGTAAGCGACGGTCGCGGATACGAGCGAGATGCCACAAGGTGCGCTGCCGCGATGGCCAGTGGGCTGCGGCTTGCGTACAGGCTGGGGTCGGAATGCGAAATGTGGCCTGGCTGGGGGCTGTTGTCGCGGCGTTTGGCCGATTCAGGTGATTTGCTTTGCAAGTAACGCTGGATGCGGCGCACATTGGTCATGGCAGCGGAGCCAACGAT
>JAKOVD010000145.1 GCA_029782215.1 Chloroflexota bacterium | reverse complement strand
GCCAGGACGGTCCAGATAACCCACAGGTGCCCGGCTGCCCGCTCGAGCAGCGTCAGCTCGTCGCTGTAGGCCTCCTGCGAGGGGCGCGGGTTATCAACCTCGTATTGCGCGTCATGCTTGCGGCGAGCCGCCTGCAGCGCTCTGTCATACTGTGCCGCTGTTAATGTTCGTGTCCTCATGGTATCATCCTCTCTGTGTTGTGCTATGCGCCGCCGGCGCGGGCTGGCTACTCAACCGGCCCCTGCCGGCGGCGTGCTGTTACCACAAACCGGGCGGCTAATCCTCGCCGTCACCGTAGTACACCGAACAAGACCCGCGCGCCGATGAGGGCATCACGACGACACGCATAAGTATGCGTCAGACTGCTTGCAACATCGATAACGCGACGACCAGCTAACCAGCCAGCGCCAGTGCGCAAACAACCAGAAGTATTCATCGGCGCGATGTACCACCCATCCACGCGCCGCGCCACGACGTACCGCGTCACACCGGTATCGTCGACGTACTCGTGAACGAACTCGCTGTAGTCCGTCATGATATGCCTCCGCGCTAGGTCAGGTCCAGGGCCCGGTCGAGGGCGCTGAGCTTTCGCGCGCTGCGTGCGTAGACGCGGTAGCCGTAGACATCCCGGTGCCGCAGCTCGCCCGTCTCCGGGTCCGGCTGGGCCAGCGTCCACACCTCGCCGGCGGTGGCGCCGACAGCGCGGAGGGCGGCGCGGGCCAGTTTCGGCGTGAGGCGGTCGGCCATCGTGAAGCCGTTCAGGGTCACAATCGCTGACCGGCGGTTGCCGCGCGGGCCGTATTCAACGCTGACCTGCAGCGGCGTGTTCTCCAGCCGCTCCTGCTCTACCTTGCGGCGCGCCTGCCGCCAGTAGTCGATCAGGTCATCGCGGGTGACCTCCAGCGGCGTGCCGTCGTCGGCGTTCTCGAGGATGGTGTCGGCGAACTCTTCACCACTCTCCCAGGTTGCCGCGGTGTCCATCGGGTCGAGGTGCTCGGCGATATACTGCTGAGTGTTCATCGTTAGCTCCTTTGTGCTACGCTATCCAAAAATCCAGTCATAGCCGTCGCTCATCACTCCAGCTCCGCCCGCGCCCGGCGGACCGGGCAGTCGTCAGTGTGCTCGTGCCTGTCCAAGTCGCGATAACAATGCAGGCAAATGTCATCACGGTCGCTGCAACTCCAGTCATCCTCCACCAGCTCGCGCAGCAGTGCGCGGAGTTT
>JAKOVD010000009.1 GCA_029782215.1 Chloroflexota bacterium | reverse complement strand
ATGTCACCCTTGGTGAGGACGCCTGTCAAGTGAGCCGCGGCCAGACCCCTATCGTCCTTGCTCTCCTCAACGACCTTCTCTTGTTCCTCATCGATCACACCGGCGCTACCAATGCCGCTGCCAAAATCCGCGAGTTCGCCGCCCTTCCGGAGCTCGCTCTCAACCTTCTCCTCTACCCACCATGACTTTTGAAAAGCCCTGAGGTCACCAAGCGAACTATCGTCTTGGGCCGGGATGATGTGCTATACTAGACATAGCTTGTTGACAGGAGGGCTGACATGCCCGACGTAGGCTTACCAGAGCTTCTCATCATCCTGGTGATCGTACTGCTGATTTTTGGCGGCTCCCGCCTGCGCGACGTGATGAAGTCACTTGGCACCGGCGTACGCGAGTTCCGCGAGGCGGCAGGCGGCGACAAAGACCAACCGCAGCCGGCCAAGCCGGTTTCCCAGGAAACCAACGGCAAACCCAGCGCCTGATCGTCTTTGCGACGCGGCAGCTTCTGCCAACGCCAAGGCCATGCCGGCGCGACAGCGCGCCGGGCCCCGAGTCCGGCGCCGGTTGCTCTGCCGGCGTCCCTGAATCGCAACCGACGTGCAGCTCCCCCACTTGGCACCGGTTTACCCTTCAGCGAAAGCGCCTGCGTCCCCGTCAGGGGACGCAGGCGTTCTGTTGCCGATGATCGACGCTCAAACGCACCTGGCAGTGGCTATCGCCGCTCCCGATACGACGTCCGCCCTGGGCACGGCACGGGAGCTTGCGAGCGTGGCCACGCTGGTGGAGTACAGGCTCGACCTGATGGCGGACTTCGACCTGGCACAACTGGTGGCCCGCAGTCCTCTGCCAGCCATCATGACGTGCCGGTCGCCCGCGGAGGGTGGGCGCTTCGGCGGCTCCGAACGCGAACGCCGGTCGCTGCTGCAGGAGGCTATCGCCTTGGGCGCGCCCCTGGTGGACGTCGAGGCCGGTCTTCTGCCGGAGCTGGCAGCCATGCCAGGGCGGCGCACTCGCCTGATCGGGTCACGGCACGACTTCAGCGGCATGCTGGGCGACTGGGCGAGCGCAGGCCTGCGGCTGCGGGCAATGGGGGCTGACATCGTCAAGCTCGTGGGCACAGCGCACGGGGACGACGACGTGCTGCCGCCGCTCGCCTGGCTGGCCGGACTGGCGGCGGAAACGCCGGGGATCGCCATCGCCATGGGCGCCGGAGGCGTGGCGAGCCGGCTGCTGGCGCCTCGATTTGCCTCTGGTTTTCTCAGTTTCGCCGCCGCCGGGACCGCCGGGACGGCCGCCGGTCAGGTCGATGCACGTACCCTTGCGCACGACTATGGCTTTCACCGGGTCGCCGGCGCCGACCCCTTCCTGCTTCTTCTCTGCCCGGTGGACGTTCCCTGGAACGTCGTCGCGGCCTATCGTCAGGCGCTGGCGGCAGCCTGCGACAAGGGAAGCGCCTGGCTCCTCCCTGTTCCCTGCCAGCAGGTTACTGCCGGTCTGCTGTTGGCGTGCCAATTGGCGGACGTCCGGGGTATCATCGCTCTTCCCGATCTCCCACGGCATCCTGACCTTGCCGGTTTCGGCGCTGAGCCTGCGGCCGCCGCCTGGCGGTGGGCGCAGGGCCGCTGGCAAGGGCTGAGGGCGCCAGAACCCGAAATCGCCGGCCTTATCGCCTTCGTCCTGACTGCCTTATAACACCCTACCCACACGAACATGCGTCTCCTGACCTTCCGCTATCAAAACACTACACACGCCGGCCTGCTGAAGGGTGAAATGATCTACCCGCTGCCCTGGCCCGATCTGTTGGCAGCCGCCACGTCGGGATTGGCCGCCATTCAAGAGGCGGCCTCGGCCGCACAACCGTTGGCCTTGAATTCAGTTGTGCTTGAGGCGCCGATCCGCCGGCCCGGCAAGATCATCGCCGTGGGTCTCAACTATCTCGACCACTGCCAGGAACAGGGCCTGACGCCCCCTGAGCGACCGACCCTGTTTACGAAGTTCACCTCTTCGATCCTGGCGCCTGGCGGGGAGATCAAATGGAACCCGGCACTGACGCAGCGCGTGGACTATGAGGCGGAACTGGCCGTGGTGATCGGCCGGACGGCTCGCTGCGTGCCGGTCGAGCAGGCCTATGACTACGTCTTTGGTTATACCTGTTTGAACGATCTCACGGCGCGCGACTTGCAGCGCAGCGATGGCCAATGGGTGCGCAGCAAGAGCCTTGACACCTTCTGCCCGATTGGGCCTGTGGTAGTCACCAGGGACGAGCTGCCCGAACCGCACGGTCTGCGTATTCGTGCCTGGGTCAACGACGATCTGCTCCAGGACAGTCTCACAAGCCATTTGATCCACTCGGTTCCGGCGTTGGTGAGCTACTGCTCGATGGCCTTTACCCTGGAGCCGGGCGACATCATTACCACGGGCACGCCGGGCGGCGTGGGCGTCTACCGCACTCCTCCTGTTTTCCTGCAGGCCGGCGACCGGGTCGTCATCGAGATCGAGGGCATTGGCCGGCTGGAGAACACGGTCGGGGCCTACCTTTCCTGAATCCTGAATCCATGAAAAGACTCCCGTTATCCCTTCTGATCGGCGATGTGGTCATCATCGTGTTGTTCACCGCCATTGGCCGGGAGCAGCACGGGATGATGTCGAGCCTTGAGGCTGTGCTGGGTACGGCGAAGACCGCCGCACCCTATGTCCTCGGTTGGCTGCTAGTGACGCCCTGGCTCGGCGGATACCGTCCCAAGGCCTGGGCGAGCCTGGCAAGCGCTGCCACGACCCTGCTCATCATCTTCATCCCGGGCATTGTGGCCGGCAGCCTGCTGCGCGCCCTCCTCATCGGCCGCTTCAGCCCTCCGATCTTTTATGCTGTGACGGCCGGATTCCTGGTGCTCATGCTGTTGGCGTGGCGGCTGCTGTTCGCCGGCCTGCTGGCTCCGCGGTTGGCCGTGAAGGAATGACCTCGGCCGAGCCAGGCGCTGGACAGACGCCAGCGCCGAACGGCAGCGATGCCAGCGGGTTGGAGCACGAGATCGGCCAGATCGCGCGCGGGGCGAGCGTTGGCCTGATCGGGAACGTCGTCAACTACGGCGTCAGCTACCTCTTTGGCATCCTGGTAGCCCGCCAGATCGGGGCGACTGAATACGGGCTCTATACCCTGGGGATGACGGCTGTAACGCTGCTCAGCCGTTTCACGGTCATGGGCCTGGACCGCGGGCTGATGCGCTTCGCCAGCATCAGCAGAGGCGAGGGCAAGGGCCAGACACTGCGCCGGCTTGCGCTGATTGCGTTGGGCCTGGGCTCCATCACGGGCGTGCTGGGCGGGCTCCTGTTGTGGCTGGAGCCAGACCTGGTGTTGCGCCTGTTTGGATGGTCAGGGAAGCCGGAATTAATTCCGCTGATCAGCGCTTTCGCCCTGTCGGTTCCCGCCATCACCCTGGTCGGCGTCGCCATCGCCGGCACCCAGGCCTTTCGCACCATGCGGTACCGGGCCCTGGTGGTCAACATTATCCAGCCCCTGGTGCGTCTCGTCATCGCCTTGATCCTGATCCAGGTGTTGGGTGCGCGGGCGATGGCGCCGGTCCTGGCGTTTGTGGTGGCGCAGGTGGTGGGGATGTTCCTGGCGCTGTTCTTCCTCGGTCGTCTCGTCCGCAAGGTCCCTCCGTCATCGGAGCACCAACCTGGCCTGGCGAGACGGCTGGTCAGATTCTCGGCGCCGCTGGCCGTGTCCAACGTCCTGGACTACATGAACGGGCGCACCGAGCTCATCGTCATCGGGATCTTCCTGGCTGCCAGCGTCGCCGGCGTCTACAACGCCGCCGTGCGGCTGGCGGGTCTGGGGCTGATCGTCCTCACGGCATTCAATGCCATTTTCGCTCCGCAGATCTCCGACCTCCATCACCGCGGTGAGATGGTCAGGCTGGAGAGCCTGAATAAGCTCGTCACGCGTTGGACCGTGGTGTTTGCCATGCCTATCCTCCTGGTCCAGGTCGTGTTTGCCCCACAGCTCATGAGTCTATTCGGCCGCGAGTTTGTCGCCGGCGACACAGCCCTGCGCCTGCTGACCCTGGGACAGTTTGTGAACTTCGCTACGGGTTCCGTGGGCATCATGCTGATCATGATCGGGCGGTCCGACATCGCTTTTATCAACTCCGTGGTGACCGTGATCGTGGCCTTCGCCCTGGACTTCTGGCTGGTCCCGCGTTTCGGTCTTCTGGGCGCAGGCATCGCCGGGTTCCTCTCGCTGGCGCTGCCCAATCTTCTGCGGTTGGGGCAGATCTGGCTGCTGCTGCACATCCACCCCTTCAGCCGCGCCTTCCTGAAGCCGCTCATCGCCTCCGTACCCGCGGCGGCCGTCGGGCTGGCCTGGGTGCACTGGCTCCCCCTCAACAGCCTCTTCATGTTCGTGGCTGCTTCGGCGGCTCTGGGAATCGTCTACTTGGGTGTCACGCTGCTCTTGCGGCTGGACGCTGCTGACCGTTACTTGCTCAGCTCGCTGCTGCTGCGGGTTAGGCGGACGCGGCCACCTGCTGCGGCTACCTGACGGCCGGACACCACCAGCTCACCTTCCCATTTCCCCCTGAACCCTCATGTCCCTCTACCTGATCGGCTTTGACGGCGCCACCTGGAACCTTCTCGATCTGCTGTTGGCGGACGGGCGGATGCCGCACCTGCAAGCGTTGATCGAGCAGGGTGCGCGGGCGGGGCTGCAGTCCACCTGGCCGCCGGTCACGGCGTTGGCCTGGCCCTCCTTCTACACGGGGCGAAATGCCGGCAAGCACGGGGTGTTCTCGTTCGTGCGCCTGGACGAAGCGGGCCAGGAGCGGGTGGTGGATGCACGGAGCGTGCACGGTCCGGCGTTGTGGGATCTGGCTTCGGCGGCCGGGCTCAGGACGGGCGTGGCCGGCGTCCCTGTGACCTATCCGGCGCGGCCCACGAACGGCTTTCTGATCACCGATTTTCTGACGCCGCCCCAGGGCGGGGCCGACTGCTATCCGCCGGGGTTGTTGGATGAGTTCAACCCGTGGGTGTTCCATGTGCCGCCTGTGGAGGGTACACCGGAGCCTGAGAACACCCGCGCCTTTGTCAGCAACCTGACCGCCGTCGCGTCCCGGCAGTTTGAAGCTCTCTCGACGCTGCTCGATCGCTATCGCCCTGAGCTGTTTGTGGGTGTGTGGATGCACACCGACACCCTTCAGCACACTCACTGGGGCTACCTGGACCCGGGCCATCCCTTCTACAACCGTCCCGAAGCGGCGGCGCTGCGCGAGGAGGTGATGCCCGTGTTTGCGCAGCTCGATGCCTTCGCCGGCGAGCTGGCGAGTCGTGTTCTGCCGGACGGGAACCTGTTGGTGGTCAGCGACCACGGGTTTGGCGCCATGCACCGGCGCATCGCCCTGAACAACGCCCTGGCCCGCCATGGGTTCCTGGCCCTCAAGCAGGGGAGGCTGCTGCTCAGCCGCCTGCAGCGGCGCGCCCAGCGGCAGTTGGCTGGCTGGTGGGAAGAAGCGGACGAGCTGCGCCACGTCAAACGCAACCAGGCGCAGCAAGCCTATGTTGACTGGCCCAGGACGCGGGCGTTTGCCGGCGCCCTGCACGAACTGTGTGTCCACCTCAACCGCACGGATCGCTATCCACACGGAACCGTGCGGCCAGAAGATGTCGAGCCGCTGGCCCGTGATGTCACGGACATGTTGCTGGCCCTGGCAGATGACGAGGGCAAGCTGCTCATCGCTCAGGTCTATCGACCGGAAGACCTCTACGCAGGGCCTTTCACCGCCCAGGCGCCCGACCTGATCCTGCGCCCTGCCCATCCGGGCGATGTGTTCACGGATGGGCTGCTGCGACGGGAGCGTGTTTGGCGCTGGGAATCGGGGCACGCCGGGGGCTGGCACCGCCGTGAGGGCATCCTGGTGGCGGCCGGTGCGGCTATCCGCCACCCCCAGGCCTGGACGGCTCCGCCTTCGCTGCTTGACGTCGCGCCCACGGCGTTGGCTCTCCTTGACTTGCAGCCGCCGGCCGACATGGACGGGCGGGTGTTGGCGGAGATGTTGGCGGCGCCGGCAGCGCCGCTGCGCCCGATTCCCGCAGTGGCCCCCGCGCGCCCCGCCGGCGAGATGGACATGGAGGAGGAGGCCGCGCTGACAGAGAGGCTGCGCGGTCTTGGGTATCTCGGTTAGGAAAGCGCCGCCTCTGGCGTCCTGCCTTGGGGGCCTTGGGGGCCTGGGGCTCCCCCAAAGCGGGTTTTTTGAGGGTCCTCTGGTCGGGAGTTGGCAGTGGGGCGAAAGTCGTGTAAGCTCTTAGGGTAGCGGCGTTAGGCCGACTGCATCGCATCAGAGGCGACCCATCGCCCCCACGAAGGGTCGCAGCTTTAGCCGAGGGACTTGCGGTCCCAGGGGCGAGACCTGGTGCGGCGCAGTCAACAGTCGGTTGTCCTTCCCCCCTGTTCACGACGAGGTGACTGTTGCAACCATTTGACTACGCCCGCCCCGAGACGCTGGAAGAGGCTAGCGCCCTGCTCGCGCGTGGTTCGGAAGTGAAGGCTTGCGTGCTGGCAGGGGGTACGGAGCTGCTGCCGAGGCTCGAGGCGGGTCTGGTGACTCCAACCCTGGTCGTCGATATCAAGCGCCTGCCGGGGATTTCGGAGTTGTGTTATGACGCCACCCAGGGCTTGACTATCGGCGCTGCTGTCACCCTGAGGCGTCTCTGCACGCATCCCGAAGTCCGCCGGGTCTACGGGCTGTTCCTCGACGTCATCGAGGTGATGGGCGTTCCTCAAGTGCGCAACCGCGGCACGGTGGGGGGAAACGTGTGCAATGCTTCGCCGGCTGCCGATACGATCCCGACTCTGCTGTGTTATCGGGCGGAATGCCGGATCTACGGCCCTGGCGGCGAGCGATGCGTACCGCTAGACCAGTTCCTGGTGGGTCCCAAGCAGACGGCGCTGGCACCGGGTGAGTTCCTCGTCAGCCTGCACTTGCCTGCGCCCGGCGGCCGTTCGGCCGGCGTGTATCAGAAGCTGCGCCTGGCCAGGGGCGGCCATCTCGGCCTGGTGAACGCGGCGGTCATGGTCCAGATGAACGAAGAGACGGGAAGCGCCTGGCGCATTGCGCTTGGCGCGGTGGCCCCGCGGCCTTTTCGCGCGATGGAGGCGGAGACCCTGCTGGAGCAGAAACGAGCCGCCCTGGACCCCGCTGCCATCCGCGCGGCCGCAGCGCTGGCGCAGCAAGCCGCCGAACCGATCGATGACCTGCGCGCAAGCGCCGCCTACCGCCGCGCGATGGTCGGCGTGCTGGTGCGGCGGGGCATCGAGACCGCGCTCGCCCGCCTGGCAGGAGCATAGGCATGAAGCACGAGATCGACTGTATCGTCAACGACCAGGCGCACCACCTGACGGTGGCTTCGCACGAGACATTGCTGTGCATGCTGCGCGAGCAATTGGGGCTCACCGGCGCCAAGAATGGTTGCGCCACGGGAGAATGCGGCGCCTGCAGCGTGCTGCTGAACGACGAGGTCGTGAATTCTTGCCTGGTGCTGGCGGTGGAGGCCGACCACGCAACCGTCGTCACGGTGGAAGGATTGGCCGACGAAGGGGAACTAAGCACTTTGCAGCAATCTTTTCTCGATCACAGCGCGACCCAATGTGGGTTTTGTACGTCTGGTATGTTAGTAGCAGCAACTGCACTCCTCAAGCAAGCGTCCCGGCCGGATGTGAACGCAGTCCGGGCCGGGCTGGCCGGGAATCTATGTCGCTGCACAGGGTATGATGACATAGTCAAGGCCATCATGGCTGCCTCGCGCGCTCGTCGAACATGACCACTCTCCGTAAGTCCAACATTGTCGGCAGACCCTTTGCCAGGGTTGAAGGTCAGCGCAGACTGACCGGGACGGCGCGCTATGTCGACGACCTGGATTTTGGACCGGAGCTGTTGCACGCACGCATCGTCCACAGCACGCACCCGCATGCTGAGCTGCTCCACGTCGACATTACGCAGGCTCTTGCCGTTCCCGGTGTCTTCCTGCTGCTGACCGGCGCCGACGTCCCCGGCATGCTTGGGCAGCAACTACACGACCGGCCGGTGTTGGCCCAAACTCGCGTGCGTTACGCCGGCGAGCCGGTGGCCGTGGCGGTGGCTGCCACAAGCGAGGCGGCGGAAAGGGCAGCGGGTCTGGTGACTGTCACCTATCGGGACCTGCCGGGTGTTTATGATCTCGCTGCCAGCCTGGCGCCTGCCGCCCCCCTGGTCCATGTCGATGGCATGGGCTACGACCGGGCGGCGCACGTAGCGCCTGTGCCCGGCACCAATATTGCTCACCACACGCTGCAGGAGCGCGGCGACGTACGCGCCGGGTTGGCTCAGGCCGCGGTCGTCGTCGAGCACACTTACCGGGCCAGCTCGGTCTTGCACGTCGCCATGGAACCCCACGGCGGCGTCGCGCAGATGGATGACAACGGCCAAATCACGCTGTGGGCGTCGACGCAGGCGCCGTTTGCCAAGCGTGACCTCATTGCCCAGGCCCTCGGGCTAGGTCCTGAGCGTCTGCGCATGGTCACCCCGTTTGTGGGGGGCGGCTTCGGAGGCAAGACCCACGTCAGCATTGAGGCGCTGTTGGTGGCGCTGGCCATGCGCCTACCCGGCCGGCCGGTGAAGCTGGTGTTGAGCCGGCTGGAGGATTTCAGCAGCACCTTCCGCCGTCCCGGCCTGCAGGCCGAAGTGAAGGTGGGCGCTACCGCTGACGGCCTCCTGACGGCCGTTGAAGCGCGCTATATCTGGGACGCCGGCGCAAGCGCCGATGCTGTCATCGACCTGGCGTATGCGGCGGCGCTGGCAGGGGCGGGTCCCTACCGGGTGGCCAACGTCAGCATCGAGAGTGATGTTGTCTATACGAACCAACCCGTGGCGGCGCCGATGCGGGGGAACGGGATGGCAGAGGTACACTGGGCCATCGAGCAGCAGATGGATCGCCTGGCGGCGGCGCTGCGCATCCCACCGGTCGAATTCCGGCTGCGGAACGCCCTGCGGGGCGGCGACGCCATCGGCGGCGGCCGGGTGATGCACGCCACGGGCCTCGACCAATGTATCCGCAGGGCGGCGACAGGGTTGCGTACCACCAAGGCGCCGGCCAAGGCGCGCATGACGCGTCGGGGCCGGGGACTGGCGGCGATGTGGAGCCCAGTGTTTGGCGGACGCGGCGCCACGGCGGCGGCGATGCTGCAGTTGGCGCCTGATGGCCGCGTCGTGGTGAGCCTGGGAGGCATTGACACGGGCCAGGGTCTGTACACGATTGCCGTGCAGTTGGTGGCGGCCACCCTGGGGGTGTCCGCGGAGGCGGTGAAGATGGCGCCCAGCGACACCGGGCGGAGCCCGGCGGCGCTGCCGGCGGCTGACAGCCCCCTTACGTGGAGTGCGGGGAATGCCGTCCTCAAGGCGGCGCAGCATTTGCGGGCCCAGATCCTTGACATTGCCGCCCAGCAGTGGAATGAAGCCGTGGGATCGCTCGATATCGTGGATGGCTTCGTCGTGTCGCACGCCAGCACGAAGATGGCGGCCCTCGCAGAGGTCGCCTATGGCATGGAACCATCATCGCAGATTGCGCCGCCGCAGCTCCTGACTGGTGAGGGCGTCTTTACGGCGGCGCCATCTGCCGAGTCAGACGGATCGTATCGCCCGATCTCGCATTTCAGTACGGGCGCACAGGCTGTCGAAGTCGAAGTGGACCTGGAAACAGGGGAGGTGGATGTGCTGCAACTTGTGTCGGCATTTGATGTCGGTCATGCGCTCAACCCGGATCTGGTCTTATCGCAGATGAAAGGTGGCGCCATGCAGGGACTGAGCACCACCCTGTTCGAACAGCTTCAATTCGTCGACGGAATTGCCCGAAACCCCGGATTTCTCGACTACCGCGTCGCAACGGCTCTTGATCTGCCGCAGACGCTGGATGCAGTTATCGTTGAGGTTCCGCAAGACGACGGTCCTTATGGTGCGCGTGGTATTGGCGAGCATTCGCTTGTTCCTACGGCGCCAGCTATCGCTAACGCCATCTATGATGCAATTGGCGTACGCGTATCAGAACTGCCAATCACGGGCGAAAGCGTTTGGCGAGCAATACAGACGCAACTAGTTCCTGAGAAAGAAAGCTGAAGATGAAGCATGTTTTCGGCGTTCTGTGAGATTCACGTGCCACAATATGACAATCGCGTCAAACCCCATCTTGCGTTTTTCCGCCAACAAGGTATACTGAATAAGCGCACGAAGTCGTACTGCACCTAATTGGCACGTTTGGGTTACGTGCGTCTTCGCTTAGTCAGCACTGTTCCTTGCCGTTCCAATAGCCGGAGCAACACCGGCGTCTTATGAGGAGGTATTGGCAATGATCACATCGAAGCGTTTGGTTTGGCTGCTGCCGGTTCTTTTGGCGGCCCTTCTGCTTCTGACGGCGTGCGGCGCTGAGCCGACGCAAGTTGCCGAGCAAGACGGTGGCTTTCTGCTGGCTTTGCCGCGCGTGACGATTCAGATCGACGAGCAGGGCGTCCCATCAGTGGCAGGCATGAGTCCCGAGATGCTCAAGACGGCTACGTTCGGGCAAGTCGACCTGACGGGGGTCAAGCTGCCACAAGAGTACATCGATTGGTTCATGCGCACGAACGTGCAGCATATTGAGCTGGTGCACAAGGACGATGGCCTCTTCATGTTCGTCAACGGGCAGCCGCTTCCGCACGTGGGCTGGACGGGCGACAAGCTGTCGAGCATGAGTGAGATGGCAGGTGCGGTGGGTCTGCTCGATCAGCGCACAGCTAAGGTGTTGAGCATCCTGGTGCCGTTTGCGCAGCGGATGGGCTTGGACCTTGCGGTCAAGTTCCCGGTGGCGCCCGGCAACGAGGAAATCGCTCTGCGCGACCCGAAGCAGCCCATTCCGGAAGCGCCGTCCGCCGAAGAGTCCGCAATGGCCAAGGTGCGAGCCCAGCTCAAGTATGACGACAACGGCGTGCCCACCATCCTTTCGGTCTCGACCCGTGACCTGGAGGATGCGTTCGGCGTGAGCATGCGATCGATGGAGCTGCCGGCAGACAGCGTGAAGATGATGGAGGACCGCGGCATCCAGCACATCACGGTGCGCGCCATGCCCAACGGGCTGTTCGTGTGGGTGAACGATGCCGAGATGCCTGGCTTCGTCTGGAGCAATGACTTCCTGAAGAATGCCGCCAGTCTCTACGGCCAGATGTACTACACTGACGAATACGCGCCGGTCAGGCAGGCCGTGTCGATGCTGCTGCCACTTCTGAACAAGGTCGATGCAGAGGTTGTTCTTCTGTTCCCGCTTCCCAATGGCGTAAAGGCGATTCCGTTGCCCAATCCTTGATCCCCCACAAGGAGGCACTAACGTGCACCAAGCTCCACGTAAGTACGGTTGTCTGCGGCTGATTGGCTATGCCATCCTGGTGATGGCCTGGATCCTCCTGATCGCGGGCGTCGCAGGTGTCATCACCAGTTGGCTTGCAGGGACCCAGATGTTCCGCGGCGTCCAACTGACTATCGTCCAGATAGGCAGCGTCCTCTCCCTCCTGGTCTCGTTAGCGCTCTTCTTCCAGTGGTTCGTGCTCGGCAGCTTGCTGGTGCTGGCGACCGATCTGGAGCGCAACACGCGCAGGAGCGCCCATGCCATCGAGCGCCTGGCGGACCTGGCCGAAGCGCCCATGGCAGCGGCCCCGGCCCTGGCTGTCGCCGCCGCTCCGGCGGCCATGCGACCCGAGCCGCCGCTGCCGCCGCCGCCTGTGGCCCCGCCTGTGGCTCCACCTGCGGCCCCACCCGTGACGCCGACGATCGAGACGAAGCCGGTGGTTGCGGCGGCCGCCGTAGCAGCCGCTGCGGAGGGACCGCTGCCGCCACCCCCGCCGTTGGCGCCTCCGCTCCCTGAGGACTTGAAGGCAGCCGTGTCATCTGCGCCAGCCACCGTCGAGGCCAAGTCCGGCGAAGCTGCGGCCACGGTCTCAGAGGCAGTTGAGGAGGTCACCACGGCTGCGGATGAGGCTGTGGCTACGGTGACCGAACCGCCAGCGCCCGCCTCCTGACCTTCTTCTCATCCACTTCGTTATGACAGCCCTGGTGGCCGCGCGCCTGCCAGGGCTGTGCTTTTGTCGGGGCGGCGTCTTGATCCGAACCCGCAGCCAGGATGAAGGACTACTACCGGATTCTGCAGGTGCACCCTGAGGCGGAGCCAGAAGTCATCCAGGCCGCCTACCGGCGGCTGGCGCGCCTGCGTCATCCCGATGCGGGGCAGGAGGATGACCAGGCGATGCAGGATCTGAATGAGGCTTACGAGGTGCTGTCCAATCCGGGGCGCCGGGCGGACTACGATCGCTGGTACCGCTCGGAGCCCTCCGCTTCACCTCCAGGCCGACCCTCCGTTTCCCTCTGGCGCGCTCTGCTGCCCGTGGCGCTCTCGCTGATCGTCCTGGTGATCCTGATCCTCGACCTGTTCCGGCTGGGGTTGCGCGGCGTCCCCGAAGTGACCCTTGTTCTCGTTGCCTTGGGCTGGCTGGTCTATCACTTCGGGGGTCTGCGAAACCTCTGGCGCTGAGCAGGCGCCCGGTCAGCAGCTGCCTTCGATCACGGTGCCGCTGGCGACCATGAGCGGGCGCGGGGCCTTGGTGGACAGGCGTACCTGGCCGCTGATGTGGACGTCGCTGCCAAAGCGGACATCCCCCCGCACGATAAGGCTGGCGCAGTCGACCAGGGAGGGGGGGCCTTCGGGGAAGCGTGCATCCAACTCATCGACAAGCGTATAAAGGGCGGGGTCGAGGTCGATCAGGGGTGGGCCAGGGTAGGGCCGTTCCGGGTTGAGCACAATCCGGAAGTCGGGCGTCAGCACATAGGCGTCAGAGCGCACGGCGATAAGGTCGCTTGTGGTCTTGACCGGGGCAAAACGGCTGCGCGGCACCCGGATGGCGCTGGCGCCTTCGAAGACGCCGATGGCTGCCCCCATGGCTGTTTCCAGTTGGAAGACCGGAGGTGAATTCCTGTCGCGCGGATCGAGCGGCTTGGCGTTGCGGATCAACGGCAGCCCCAGCACGTTGCGCCGCGCCTGCATCGTGGACTGCAGCACGCGCAGATCGATCCAAAGGTTGTTCGTGTTGAAGTAGCGATGCTTGCCGATATCCTGGAAGGCCGTTTCGTCTTCGGGCAGACATTGGGCGGACTCGCGCAGGATCAATTGGCCATCGACCCGCTTGGCCAGGTGCCCTCCTTTGCGGTCCGCCGGTGTACGGTCGGCAACCTCCATCATGAAGGGCAGCCGGTGTTGGACGAGGTAGCCGAGCAGGCTGGGATCGAGTACAGCGCCGAGGTTGTCGGCGTTCGATACAAAGGCGTAGAGGTATCCGGCAGCCAGCAGGCTGTCCAGCATGCCGCTGGTGACCAGGGCGGTGTAGATATCGCCGTGGCCGGGGGGACACCACTCCAGACTGGGATCGACCGCCCAAATCGCCGGACTGAGATCCGACCGCAGCACCTTGGGCACCTTGTGCTGCACGAAGTCAATGGGCAGTTTGCCCCACAGGTGGGCGTAGGGCTGGAGGGCCTCCAGCGTATCGGCCCGAGTGTTGAAGCTGTTCATGAACAGCAAATGCGCGCCGCTCTCCTGGGCCTGGCGAACGATGATGTCCAGGAAGGTAAGGCCGTCACGCACCTTGAGAAGCGACTTGGCCCTCTCCAAGCCCATGCTGGTGCCAAGCCCGCCGTTGAGCTTGATCACCACCGTCCGGCCCATCACCGCACGGCCCACATCGGCAAGATGCTCGGGCAGCGACTCCATATCGGGCAGCTTGGCGACGGGCCGGATCGACGACTCGGGAATAAAGCCGGTCTGGCCCCCGGCGAGCTGGGCGTAATAGTAGCGGAACGTGTCGATGACGAGGGGGGGAAGGCCTTCATCCTGCATGCGGCGGGAGAAGGGCGCGAAACGTTCGTCCAGCGACGGGGGGACATCCAGGTTGGAATGCGATCTTGTCGAACTTTCCATAGGTCAAGAAAGACGCACCTGCGTGACCAGCCGGCCTGGTAGGGAGTAAGGGGTGCTCAAGCGCAGCGCTGCGGAGCACTTTCGGTTCGGGCCAGAAGGCCCACACAAACACGACACGAAGAGCATAAGCCACGCACGGCGTTCGATGCAAGCGCAGCCCTGCCCCTGTGAAGCTCCTACCGCGGCGGCCTCAGCCGGCGCCAGCGCTGCCAGGCAGGGCTTGCCAGAACTGATCGACCGCCTGTGTGGTCTCGTCAAGCTTCTCCCAGTGGGGGAGGCCCCGTGTGGGCGCGATGCGGACGGCGCTGATGGCAGGGTTGGCCAACTGCAGCTCCGGGAGAGCGTCGAAGCTGACGAACGCGTCGCGGTCATAGAGCACCAGCGTCGGCGTCTTCAGGGCGGCATAGACATCCTGACGCACGCGCCGGGTGAACAGGGCGCCGCTCAGGAAGTAGAGCGGGGCAAAACGCGCTCCCGGCTGGTGCGAGGTCTCATAGGCATAGTCGATCAGGCTGGTGGGCGGCACCGCCGCGAAGCTCTGGCGCAGGAAGTAGGTGATGCTCTTGCGCGTGGCGATGAGGTCATACAGCCCCTGCGCCCAGAGGGGGACGGCGAGGACCGAATGAAGCCCGCTGCCCGCGCCCACGGAGCCCGCCCGCTGCGAGGCGCGGTCTCCCTTGCCCTTGCCCAATCCACTTGGCGAAATGAACACCAAAGACCGGACGCGATCCGGATAGCTCAAGGCGGCGCGGGCGGCGAATTCGCAGCCCAGCGACAAGGCCATGACATCGGCAGGCTGCCCGACCTGTGTATGGATGAACACCGCGATGGCCTCGGTGAACAGTTCCGGGCTGTAGACGCGATCGCTGCGATCCGAAAACCCGTAGCCGGGCAAATCCAGCGCAAAAACGGGGCGTTGGCGGCGATAGTGCTCGAAAAGCGGGCGCATCTCGAAGCTGCTGGCGGCGGCATTGATGCTATGCACAAGCACAAGCGGTCGGCCCCACTGCTGGCGGTCGACATAATAGCTGAGCCTGCCGACCGGCCCTGCTTCGAACTCGATGCGCTGCGCCTTCAGGGCGGGGGACAAGGACTCCTCGTGGCCGATGCCAAAGGCGCTGTAGAGCAGCCACCCGGCGGGCGCCAGGAGGGCCAGGGACAGGAGGCCGGCGCCGGCTGCCAATACCGAGGGCAGGCCGGACTCTGACCCGGTTGGAGCGGGCAAGAACTCATCGGAGCCCCCGTTCATGAGATCAAGGGCGGGTTGGTATTCATCAGTCATGGCAAAGCCTCCGGGACGCGGCACGTCTTGTTAAGACGAGTATACGCCGTGGCCGACCCGAACAAGGAATCGGGCAATGGCTTGTGCAATAAGTGTCAGGGCGCCACCCTGTAAGCTGCGTCACATCTCATGTCACGGCGCCCCGTTCATCGGTACTTGACAGACAGAAGGACTTCGCCTAGAATTTAGGCTAACCTAAATTGTTTAGGAAACACTAAAACAGCGTCTTCATCGGCCAGCACTTGCCGCATGTCCTGTCTTCATCCCCTACCGTTTCTGCCTTCACTGCACCACTTACCATTGCCATGTACAACCCACTGATCGCACTTCTCCTGTTCGCCATAGGGGCGCTGGCGTTGGCACTGATGTTCTGGCCAGACCGGGGGTTATGGCAGCGTTGGCGCCGGGCGCAGCGCCACACCGAGCGCGTCCTCATCGAAGACGCCCTGAAGCACATCCTCTTTGGTGAGCGCAGCGGTCGGCTGGCGACGTTGTCGAGCCTGGCCGGCGACCTTCAGATCTCCACCGATCGGGCGGCGGAACTGGCGACCACCATGGAGCAGAGCGGGCTTGTCGAGCTGGCCGACGGCGCCTTTAGCCTGACGCTGCAAGGGCGAGAGGCGGCCCTGCACATCGTGCGGGCGCACCGGCTTTGGGAACGCTATCTGGCGGATCGCACGGGCTACGTCGAGCAGGAGTGGCACGAGCAGGCCGAGCAGGCCGAGCACGAGCTGGCGCCTGACACGGTGGAGGCGCTCGCTGCCGAGCTGGGCAACCCAGCCTATGACCCGCATGGGGACCCCATTCCCACCGCCAATGGGGCGGTCATCAATCCCAGCGGCCGATCGCTGGGAGCCTTTGCAGCCGGCGACATGGGCCGGATCGTCCACATTGAGGATGAGCCCGAGGTCATTTACGCCCAACTCGTGGCCGAGGGCCTCTATCCGGGCATGGAATTTCAGATCCTGGAGCAATCGTCACAGCGGGTTCGCTTCTGGGCGGAGGGGAACGAACACATCTTGGCCCCGCTGTTGGCGGACAACATCACGGCGGTGCTGGCGGTGGAAGTCCTGGCTCCTGCCGCCGAACGCAAGCCGGCCGCGCGGCTTTCCAGCCTGAAGCCGGGCGAATCCGCCATCGTCGAGAACATCCTGCGAGCCTGCCGCGGCACCGAGCGCAGGCGGTTGATGGACCTGGGCATTCTCCCCGGCACGCGCATCCAGGCCGCCTTCGCCAGCCCGACCAAGGACCCCACGGCCTACCTGGTGCGCGACACATTGATCGCCTTGCGCAGCGAGCAGGCCGACCTGATCAGCATTCGCCGCCTTGACAGCGCCTCTGCCGTGCAGGCAGCGGCCACCGCCGCCTGAAGCGGCGCCGCGCATGAGCCTGCATTCTCCCTCCCCAAGATACCCATGACTGCACCTACTACCCCTGCCAGCTCCGGCTGCGCCAACTGTCCGGCGCACAACCTGGCTAATCTGCAAAAGCTCGGCGTCGACATGACCGACTGGGACTACGTCGTCGCCCTGGCCGGCAATCCCAACACGGGCAAGAGCACCGTTTTCAACGCCCTCACGGGACTGCGCCAGCACACCGGCAACTGGCCGGGGAAGACCGTGACGCGGGCGGAAGGCGGCTTCGTTTACGCCGACAACCGCTACAAGCTGGTGGACCTGCCCGGCACCTACTCCCTGCTGGCCACGAGCGTCGACGAGGAAGTGGCCCGCAACTTCATCCTCTTTGGCCAACCGGACGTGACGATCGTCGTGGTGGATGCCACGCGCCTGGAACGGAACCTCAACCTGGCCCTCCAGGTTCTCGAGATCACGGACAGGGCCGTGCTCTGCCTCAACCTGATGGATGAGGCCCGGCGGCACAAGCTCGTGATCGATGAGCGCCGCCTCGCCCGCGACCTGGGCATCCCCGTGGTTCCCGCGGCTGCGCGCCGCGGCGAGGGGCTTCCCCAGCTCCTGCAGGCGGTCGACGATGTGGCGACTGGGCGCACCGTCTGCAAGCCGCACCGTGTGCGCACCGAATCACTCACGGTAAAGCGGGCGCTCAACCAGCTCACGGGGCAGATCGAGGAGCTCTTTCCCAACCTGCCCAATGCCCGGTGGGTGGCCCTGCGCCTGCTGGATGGCGACGAACGCCTGGCCGAGGCCGTGCGGACGGGCGAGCTGGCCGATCTCGCCCGGACGCCGGCGCCGTCCCCACAACCGGAGCTCCTCATTCCCCTGGAGCCGGCCCTATGACCACGACTGCCCTCCCGACCTACCCCAGGGGCGCGCCTCCACAGCGCCCCGGCAAGCTCGCCCCTGAAGACGTCCTGAACACCGCCAACCGGTTGCGCTGGGAGATCGGCGCTGACTTCCACCAGGAGCTGATGGAGGCCATCTACACGGAGGCCGGCCAGATCGCCGACCGCGCCGTCACCAGGCCCGGCGAAGCGCAGCGCTTTGACCTCGATCGCACCATCGACCGCGCGGTGACGAGCCGTTGGCTGGGCTTTCCCATCATGATCGCCCTGTTTGCGGTGGTCTTTTGGATCACGATCACGGCGGCGAACGTCCCCTCCCAGTACCTCAATGCCCTTCTGATCGGCATCATCTATCCCTTGCTCCAGCAGGCCGCGGCCGCGATCGGCATGCCCTGGTGGCTGAGCGGCATCCTGATCGACGGCGCCTACCTGGCGACGGCCTGGGTTGTGAGCGTCATGCTGCCGCCGATGGCGATCTTCTTCCCGCTTTTCACCCTGCTGGAGGATTTCGGCTATCTGCCCCGGCTGGCGTTCAACCTCGACGGCATTCTCAAGCGGGCCGGCGCCCACGGCAAGCAGTCCCTCAGCATGATGATGGGCTTCGGCTGCAATGCCGCCGGCGTGGTGGCCACCCGCATCATCGACAGCCCGCGGGAGCGCCTGATCGCCATCCTGACCAACAACTTCGCCCTCTGCAACGGGCGTTGGCCCACCCAGATCCTGATTGCCACCCTGTTCATCGGCGCCCTGGCGCCTGCCTACCTGGCGGGGATCGTGTCGGCGATGGCGGTGGTGGGTATTGCCATGCTGGGTGTGTTGATGAGCTTCCTGGTATCAGCCTTTCTGTCCCGCACCTGGCTGCGGGGCGAGGTCTCGACCTTCAGCCTGGAGCTGCCGCCCTATCGGCCGCCGCGCGTGCTGCATACCATCTACACATCGCTCATCGACCGCACGATGTACGTGCTGTGGCGTGCGATCGTCTTCGCTGCTCCTGCCGGCATCGTGATCTGGCTGGTGGGCAATGTGACCATCAACGGCGTTACCCTGGCCCAATACCTGATCAACCTCCTGAATCCGGTCGGCATCCTGATTGGTCTCAACGGCGTGATTCTCCTGGCGTACATTATTGCCATTCCGGCCAACGAGATCGTCATCCCCACCGTGCTCATGCTGACGGTGCTCGTGACGGGCATGAGCGGCGTCGGTTCGGGCGCCGGGGTGTTGGTCCAGACGACATCGGGCAGCGAGATCAAGGCGGTGCTCACGGCTGGGGGATGGACGCTGCTCACGGCGGTCAACCTGATGCTCTTCAGCCTGCTGCACAATCCCTGCAGCACGACCATTTATACGATCTACAAGGAAACCGGCAGCCGGAAGTGGGCAGCCCTTTCGGCGGCGATCCCATTGGCCATCGGCTTCACCGTCACCTTCCTCGTCGCGCAGGTCTGGCGACTTGTGGCAGGTTGAAAGTTGAAAGTTCAAAGTTGAAGGTCGAACCTTCAACTTTGAACTTTCAACTCCAAACGCCGGGAATGCGGGTTCCGCAGGCCGGGCAGGCGCCGGAGGGGGTGATGCGGCTCTGGCGGATAAAGTAGCCGCGGCGTTCGACCAATAGGGTGCGGCAGTGAGGACAGTAGGTGTTCTCGGTGTCGGCGACATGCCCGGGCAGGTTTCCGGCGTAGACATAACGCAGCCCTTGCTCGCGGCCTATCTCGACGGCCCGCAGCAGGTCGCGGGCATTCGTGTTCCGGGGTTCCGTCATCTGGTAGTCGCCGTGAAAGGCGGTGACGTGCCAGGGAATGTCCACGGACACCGAGGCGATGAAGCGGGCGGCTTCGGCCAGTTCCGCTGCCGAGTCGTTGAAGCCGGGGACGACCAGCGTCACGATCTCCAGCCAGAATCCCCGGTCGTAGACCATCCTGATGCCGTCGAGAATGTGCTGGAGGACGGCGCCAAGCTGGCGGTAGTGCTTGTCCTGCATGGTCTTGAGGTCGATCTTGTAGATCTGCGCCCATGGCCGCAGGGCGTCGAGGACGGTGGGGGTGGCGTTGCCGTTGGAGACAAAGCCGCAGACCAGGTTGTGCTGGCGGGCCTCTTTGAAAACGTCGATCGCCCACTCGGCCGTGATCAGGGGCTCGTTGTAGGAGCTGACCACGGCGGTCGCTCCGGAGCGCCTGGCGGCCGCCACGATCTGCGACGCTGTGACGCGCACAGGCTCGACGCCGGCAGCGCCATCGCGCAGCGTCTGGGAGCTGATCCAGTTTTGGCAGAACGAACAGTGCATATCACATCCGAGCATTCCGAACGTTAAGGCGGCGGAACCGGGCATGACATGATAGAAGGGCTTCTTTTCGATCGGATCGGCATGGATGCCTGCGGCATAGCCATAAGGCGCGAAAAGCGTGCCATTCTGGTTGAAACGCACCTGGCAGATGCCGCGTCTGCCCTCCCGAATCAAGCAGCGGTGCGCGCAGGCCAGGCACCGCACGGCGCCATCAGGCAGGCGCTCCACCAGCGTCGCAGGTACGGTCAGGGCGTCGAGTTTGTCGCCGAGGGCGGCATGGTGTCCGTTCATGATCCCCTCCTGACCTTGATCATACGACCGCCTGCGGCCGGCGTCAAGGGGTTAAGAGTTCAAGCTTACAGATAGCAGGCTGCAGATGTGACGCGGTTTGGGACAAATCCGGGACAAAGACCCTTACGCCAGGGACAGGTGTTTGAGTATGCTTCGCACATTGAATGGTTGGCGCCATCGTTCTTTCCTGTGGTGAGAGGACGCCTGCGCGTAGGCGCTGGCGGCGCCCGTAGCCGGAACTAAGGGATTAGTAAGTAACCTTACAGAGCATCCAAGTCGACTGCGCCTGGAGTCGGCGGAGTCATGGCTGTGCTTGCTTCAGGCGATCACACACACACTGTCCTGCAAAAGGAGACACCCATGAAGAAGTTCCTTGTCCTCATCGCTCTTGTGCTGTCGTTTGCGCTGGCTGCCTGTGCTCCCCCGGCGGCCCCCACCGCCGCGCCGGCGACCGCGCCGGCGACCGCCGCACCGACAGCAACGCCAGCGACCGCCGCGCCGACGACCGCCAGCTTCTCCACCGGAGTCTTCTCACGCTCTGACGACGAGAGCCGAAGACTCCAGTTCAATCAGGATGGCACCTTCGCCGCCCTGAGCGGTACGACGGAACTGGCATCGGGCACATACAGCGTGAAGGGTGATGTCTTTACCGAGGAATCGAACGATCAGAGTTGCCCAACCTCGAAGCACTACAAGTACACTTTCGACGGCGTCAATCTGAAGTTCCAGCCTGTGGAAGACCCCGCAAAGGATCCATGTCCCGGCAGAAGGGATGACTTCAACGCAACCAGGACATGGGTGCTGACGCCCAAAGCAACCGATGCGTCCGCCCAACCTGCCGAGGCGTCGGCCATCCCCGAAATCAAAGTTGAGGCCGTGGACTACTCCTTCAAGGCGCCGGAATCGGCCACTGCCGGCTGGACTCGCGTCACCCTGACGAACTCCGGCACGGAGCCGCATCATGTGCAGTTCCTGCGTCTGAATGACGGCGTCACGCTGCAGCAATTTGAGGATGCGCTGAACAAGGCGGAAGGCCCAGCCCTGGCGATGACGACCCTGGTTGGGGGCGTGGGCGCCGTCCATCCGGGCGGAACGGCCAGCTCCGTCATTGATCTACCTGCGGGTGAGTATGCGATCGTTTGTTTCATCACCTCGCCCTCCGACAACATGGCCCACCACGCCAAGGGCATGATCAAGGGACTGACGGTCAAGGCAGGGGACGGCGCTGTGGCTGCCGAACCCAAGTCCGATCTGTCAGTGCACCTGAAGGACTACACCTTTGAAATGCCGGACAAACTCCCGGCCGGGCGGGTGACGATCCAGGTCGTGAACGACGGTCCCGAGCTGCATGAGTTCAACATCCTGCAGCTCCAGGATGGCAAGACCGCTGACGACGTGACCAAGTTCCTGGGCGGGGCCGGCGGCCCGCCGCCTTTCGCCCCGGTGGGTGGCATGAATGGCCTGGCTGTGGGGGCCAAGGGCTACGCAGAGCTCAACCTGGCGCCCGGCAAGTACGTGGCCATCTGCAACATCCCGAGCCCCAAGGCCCAAGGCCACCCACACTTCATGCTGGGCATGGTCAAGGAATTTACCGTCTCCTAAGAAACTCGACAACATCTCTGCCGCTGCATTCCGGAGGGTGATCCCATGAACCGACTGCGTTCGCCGGCGTTGGCTGCCGCCGCTGCCGCTACTATCATTGCCCTGGGGCTGGCCGTTACGACGGCCGGCCCCGTCCGCGCCCAGGGCCCGAACCCACCTGAAGCTCAAGGGGTGGAGCCTGCGGCGGCAACGCCGCTGGGGACGACCTTCACGTACCAGGGGCAGCTCAAGCGGCAAGGCAGCCCGTATGACGGCGTCTGCGACCTGCAGTTCGGCCTTTGGGACAGCGCGTCGGCGGGGTCGCAGATGGGCAGCACCCTGTTTGCCAACGGCGTGCAGGTCGAGGCCGGGCTGTTCACGGTACGGCTCGACTTCGGCAACCAGTTCACCGGCGGCGCCCGCTGGCTTGAGACGGCGGTGCAGTGCAGTGAGGACGCCGGGTTCACCGCCCTGAGCCCAAGGCAGCCGCTGGATGCGGTGCCGTACGCATTGGGCCTGAGGCCGGGCGCCACCGTCAACACGACCACAGCCAACGTCGCCGCGTTCACGGCCAACGCGCCGGCTGCCAATGCGAACGCCATCGTCGCCACGGGCAACGGAAACGGCTACGCGGTTATCTACGGTGAAGACACGAGCCCCAACGGTGGCAGTGCGGTAGAGGGGAAGTCGATGAAAGGCCAGGGCGTCTACGGCATTGCCCAGACCCAGGCGGGCGTCAAGGGCGAGAGCGACAGCGGCGACGGCGTGTGGGGACACAGCGAGAAGGGCACGGGCGTCTCCGGAACGACGCGGAGCACGAGCTTCGCCGCCATTAGGGGCATCAGCCTTGCGGATGCAGGCACCGGCGTGAGTGGTGCGAGCAGCCAGGGTTCAGGAGTCAAGGGTTCGAGCACGAGCGGCGCCGGCGTCCAGGGCAAGAGCGAGGAGGGAGCCGGCGTCTTGGGCGAAAGCACAAACGGCCCGGGCGTTTCCGGATTGAGCACCAACCAGGCGGGCCTCACCGGCAAGAGCCAGAAGTCGGTGGGCGTCAAGGGCGAGAGCAGCACCAACGATGGCATCCTCGGCACCTCGCTGGCGACCAACCACATCGGCGTCAAGGGCGTGGCCAATGCCCCAGGTTCGGTAGGTGTGTGGGGCCAGAGCAATGCCAACACGGGTGTGTATGGGCTGAGCACGGATGGAATCGCCGTTTGGGGCCAGAGCGCCAATGGCCCGGCGATGCGGGCCGACGGCAATGCCGTGCAAGCCCGGGACAAGGGCGGCTGGGTCAAGGCCATGGCTTATGTCGGCTCCGATGGGACCATTCTGAGGTGCTACAACGGGGTGACCGGCGCCACCGCCAACAGTTGTGGCTTTACTGGCGCCAACCCCGGGAACGGTACTTCGTTTGTCATCGATTTCGGTTTCAACATTGCGGATCGCTTCGCCAGCGTGACTGGCGAGACGGGAATTGAACTCCAGAAACATGAGCAACGGTGGGCCTCGATCACCAGATTGGAGGGCACCACAGCGATCGTGGAAAGCGGCTACCTCGAGGACAACTACTGTGGTGGACCCCTGGAGCCAACCTGCAAGACGTTTCGAACGAGTTTCTACATCTTCGTCTACTGACCGGGAGCACTGAAATGATCAGGAAAGCTATCTTCAAATTTGTGATCTTGCCTGTTCTTGGTCTCTTCATGGCTGGGTCCTTGGTCTTTGCCCAGTCCGGCGGGCCGTATGAGCTGGCATGGACGACAGTGAACGGCGGGGGCGGCGCCATGGCGGGCGGCGCCTACAACCTGACCAGCTACATCGCCCAAGTGGAGCCGGGGGCCACCCAGAGCGGCGGGGCCTACAGTCTGAACGGCGGGGTCATCGACGCCGGCAAGTCGGGCCAGCTTCTGCCCGGCGGCAAGCCGGTGTACCTGCCGGTGCTGCTGCGCTAGCCTGCGCACGTTTCCCTCTCACGACCTTGCCTATCCCATTCACTTGCCAGAGGCCAACCCTATGAACAGCTTTCGCCGCCTGATCCTTTCCTTCGTCCTTCTTGCCCTGGCGGGGGCGCTCTTCGTCATCGCCGGTCCGGTATTTGCCCAAGGCCCCAACCCGCCTGTGGCAGACAGTGCCGCCGGACCTGCCGAGCCGTCGGCAGCGCCAGCGTCACCGGATGCGGCGTCGCCGCTGGGGACGACCTTTACATACCAGGGGCAGCTCAAGCGGCAGGGCAGCCCCTACGAGGGGATTTGCGACCTGCAGTTCAGCCTGTGGGACCAGTTGGCAGGGGGGAGCCAGCAGGGGAACTTCTTGTTGGCGGTGGGGGTGCAGGTGGCGGCCGGGCAGTTCACGGTACGGCTGGACTTCGGCAATCTGTTCACGGGCGATGCCCGCTGGCTGGAGACGGCGGTGAAGTGCAGCGGCGACGGCGAATACACGATCCTGGTGCCGCGGCAGCCCTTGGATGCGGTGCCATATGCGTTGGGGCTGCGGCCGGGGGCGCAGGCGAAGGGCTCGCTGGCAGGGACGGCGGGCATCATGCGGGCGACGAACAGCGGGCAGGGGGCGGCCCTGGTAGGGCTGGCGACGAGCGACAAGGGCGTGACCTACGGCGTGCTGGGCAATGCCTTCTCGCCGGATGGCTATGCGGTGTGGGGGTATGCGGACGGGGGAGCAACGGGGGTGCGGGGGGCCTCAGCGGCGGGGGGGCCGGGGGTGTCGGGGACGAGTGCGACGGGCTGGGGGGTGTATGGGGAGGGTGGGGGCGCGGGGGTGGTGGGGGTGACGAGCACGCAGTACAACCCGGCGGTGTACGGGGAGCACCGGGGGACGGGAGGGATCGGGGTGAAGGGGAAGGCGGCCAACGGGGCGGGGGTGGCAGGGGAGAGCACGAGCTGGTACGGGGTGTTTGGCAAGAGCACGCAGCAGGTGGGGGTGTGGGGGGAGACCAACGCCGCCCATACCTTCGACGCTGCCGGCGTGAGCGGCGTGTCCAACGGTGATGGCGGCATTGGAGTGAAGGGCACGGCGAACGTGGGGGGCGGGGCCTATGGCGTGTACGGGGTGAGCGCCCACGGCGCTGGGGTCGTCGGCCAGTCTGGCGCGGCCAACGCCTCTGCCCTATGGGGCAAGAACACGGCAGGCGGCATCGCCGTGAACGCCGAGGGGAGCGCCATCCAGAGCCGGGACAAGGGTGGTTTCGTCAAGGCGATGGCCTTGGTTCAGGCCGGGGGCCACATCGCTACGTGCTACAACGGCGTCACCGGGGCTTCCGGCAACGGCTGTGGCTTCACGGCGCAGTGGACCAGGAAGGGAGATAACGGCGACGACAGCGACAGCGTCGTGGACTTTGGCTTTCCGATTGCGGATCGGTTTGTCGTTGCCAACCTGATCAATCCCTATGGCATCGACCATGCCAAGGCGTTCAATCTGCGATTTCTGAACGGCAGCCAGGTGACACTCCTGAATTGGGACCAGCAGCCGGGTCTCATCGGCAGCCCTGGCGCACGGTACCCCAATGACTTCTTTATCGTCGTCTACTGACGGGCGACACGTCCTGCTCTCGCCCGCGCTTGGCGAACAACGACCTGTATGCCAACATATGGCTGTGGCGCGCGGCATTCCCTGGATACAAAACGAGCAGCGGATCACGCTGTACCGGCGCGGCGTGCAGGCGCTGTACCTGCTGAGCATTGCGGCGCTGGCGACGGCAGTCCTGGTGTCGCTGCTGGGCGTTCCGGCGCGGGTTGAAGAGCTGAGCCGGATGACCACGGACTTTGGCCAGCGTTTGTCCCCTGCTGCTGCCGTGATGATCCTCACGGGCGGCGAGATCGTTCTAGCCCTGGTCTTTTTTGCCTGCGCGGCGGTCCTGATCTGGCGGCGCCCCGACAGTCCCATGGTACTCTTCCTGGCCATGACTTTGGCAGCGATCGGCGCCGCCGAAACGGGGATGAGCGATGCCCTGATCAGCCCTTTGCAGAAGGCCAGCCTGCCCTGGCTGCACGCGCCGGTGTGGGCGCTGCGGGCCATGGAGATGGCGGGCGCGTTGGTGCTGCTCTACATCTTCCCTGACGGCCGTTTCGTGCCTTCCTGGACGCGCTGGCTGGCGGCGGCCTGGATCGTCTACGTCAGCCTGTGCGCCTTCATTCCAACCGTGCCTTTTAACCCGCTCGACGGTCCCACCTGGCGGCGAACACCGGAGGCATCGTTGGCCTTTGGAGTGGCCTGGTTTGCCACGGGCATCTTTGCCCAGGGATACCGGTTGCGCCGCACCCAGGACCCGGTGCAGCGCCAGCAACTCAAGTGGGTGGGGCTGGGGTTAGTCATGGCGGTTTTTGGGATGATGCTCTACTACGGCTGGCTGGCCTGGGGCCAGAGCGCCTTTCTGCCCGGCGGGCTGAACGGTTTGAGCTACCTGGTCATCCGGCCCCTGCTGATGACGGTCTCGCTGGCAATGTTTCCCGTCTGCCTGAGTATCGCCGTCTTGCGCTACCGCCTGTTCGATATCGACCTGCTCATCAACAGGGCGCTGGTCTACGGCGTCCTCACCCTGTTTGTCATTGCCGCCTACATCCTGATCGTCACCTACATTGGCGCCTGGTTTCGCGCTGAAGGCTCGCTGGTCTTTGCCCTTGCGGCCACCGGGGTGGTGGCGGTGGCGCTCCAACCCCTGCGCGTCTGGGTACAGCGCGGCGTTAACCGCCTGATGTACGGCGAGCGCGACGATCCCTATGCCGTGCTCTCCCGCCTGGGGCGCCGGCTCGAAGCCACCCTGGCGCCGGAGGCGGCCGCTGCGGCCCTGGTGACCACCGTGGCGCAGGCGCTCAAGCTCCCCTATGCTTCCCTGGACATGCGGCAGGGCGAGTGGCTCGTGCCGGTGGCCGCCTATGGCGAGCGCAGCGGCCGCAGCCTGCAAACGATTCCTTTGCTCTACCAGGGTGAGACCGTCGGTCAGCTCAACCTGGCGCCGCGGGCGGCTAACGCTCCTTTCGGCGGCGCCGACCGGCGCCTGCTCGACGACCTGGCGCGCCAGGCGGGCATCGCCGTCTACGCCTTGCGTCTGACCGCTGACCTGCAGCAGGCCAACGCCGAGCTGCGCCATGCCCGCGAGCGCCTGGTGACGGCGCGCGAGGAGGAACGGCGCCGCCTGCACCGGGACCTGCACGATGGGTTGGGCCCGACGCTTGCCAGTCTGACCCTGCGGCTCGATGCCGCCCGCAACCTCCTTGCTTCCAACCCGGATCGCGCCCAGACCCTCCTGGCCGCGACCTCCGATCAACTTGAAGACACGGTGAGCGAGGTCAGGCGCCTTGTCTACGACCTGCGGCCGCCGGCGCTGGACGAGCTGGGCCTGGTGGGCAGCCTGCAGCAGTTTGCTTCCCGCCAGGAGGGAGCGTGCGTGATGGTGGAGCTCAGACAGCCGCTGCCGCCGCTGCCGGCGGCCGTTGAGGTGGCAGCCTACCGCATCGCCCTGGAGGCCATCACCAACGCCGCCCGCCATGCGCGGGCGCACCTATGCACCGTGCGGCTGGGCATGGAGGGCGACCTCCTCGTGCTCGACGTATGCGACGACGGCCGCGGTCTGGCGCAAGGCGCCCAGCCGGGCGTGGGCCTCTATTCCATGCGGGAACGGGCGGAGGAGCTGGGCGGCGTGTGTACCGTCGTCAACAACGCCAGCGGCGGCGTGTGCGTCGAGGCGCGCATTCCGGTCGAACCTGAAGCGGACGGCTCCGCCGGCATGCTTGTTCCGCATGCGGAACCCGGCGGGCAGGGAACGGCATGACCGGCAAGCGCGTTCTCATCGCCGACGACCACCCCCTGTTCCGTGATGGTCTGCGCGTGTTGTTGGAATCCGTCCCGGAGATCGAGGTTGTGGGGGAGGCTGCCACGGGCGAACAAGCCATCGCCCTGGCGCAGGCAGCGCAGCCGGATGTGGTGCTCATGGACATCCGCATGCCGGGCATCAACGGCATCGAAGCCACCCGGCGCATCGCCGTCGCCAACCCGGGCGTTAAGGTCCTGATGCTGACCATGTTGGAGGACGACGATTCGGTGTTCGCGGCCGTGCGGGCGGGCGCCTCCGGCTACCTGCTCAAGGGTGCGCGCCAGGCCGAAATCCTGCGGGCGGTGACTGCTGTGGCCAACGGCGAAGCGATCTTCGGGCCGGGCATCGCCCAGCGGATGGTCAGCTACTTCGGCCGTATCCGCTCCACGTCGCCCGCGCACCTGTTCCCCGAGCTGACGGACAGGGAGTATGAAATCCTCCAGCTCATCGCCCAGCGCTACACCAACGCCGAGATCGCCGACAAGCTGGTGCTCAGCCCCAAGACTGTGCGCAACTACGTCTCGACGATCCTCGACAAGCTCCAGGTGGCCGACCGCACCGAGGCGATGCTGGCGGCCAGGGCGGCCGGACTTGGCGCATCGACTTCGGAGGGCTGAGGTGCCGGGGCAAGGGCGGCGCCGCTAGGGGGCTGCCACGCGCACCAGGTCTCCTAGGTTGCTGATCAGATAGGTCGGCTGGATACGGGAGACGGCGACGGCGGCGGCGGGCGTGGCCCCGGTCAGGGTCAGAGCGGCGTCCATCCCTGAGTTCAGACCCAGAAGCACGTCGGTTTCGAGGCGGTCGCCGGTCATCAGGCACTTGCCGGGCGGAAGCTGCAGCGCCACCAGCGCGGCGGCGGCCATGTGCACCGAAGGCTTGCCCAGCACGGCCTCGACGTGCACACCGGTGCAGGCCTCGAGGGCGGCGATGATGGCAGCGGCATCGGGCTGCCCGCCGCCCGGCACCGGGCAGTAGCGGTCATTGTTGGTGGCGAAGAAGCGAGCGCCGGCCCGCAATGCGTCGAACGCCGTCTGGAGCTTGGCGTAGGTGAACGTGCGGTCGAAGGAGGCAATGACGGCATCGACTGCCTCCGGGTTGTCCGTGAGGATGAAGCCCGCTTCCACGAGCGCCCTGTTCAGGGGCGCCTCGCCGATCGCGAAGAGCCGGGCGCCGGGCATCACGCGTTGGAGAAAGCCGACCAGGACGAGCGTCGAGTTGATCACGCTTTCGGTGGGCGTGGGCAGGCCCAGCCGGGTGAGCCTGGCCGCAGCCTCCGCAGGCGTGACGGTGGGGTTATTGGAGAGGAAGACGGTGCCCTTGCCCGCGGCCCGCAGCGCAGTCACCGCCTCGGCGGCGCCGGGCAGCAGGTCGTCGCCCAGGTAGACGGTGCCGTCGAGATCGAAGACATAGCCGTCATAGAGCCGGGTGGGCGGGCGCAGCTCAATCATCGTGCCGGCGAATCAGGATGCGGATGCCGTTCTCAATGGGCCGATCCGACGTGAGGATCAGATAGCCCCCTCCTCCTGCCCCCGACACCTTCCACCCCAGCGCCTCACCGTGGTAGCGCTCGATGAGCCGGGGCACCGAGGGGACGATCATGTGCGGGAACATGGCGATCTGCGCTTCGAAGGAGGCGCGCATGGAGTGACCCATGCCAACGATATCCTGCCGGAGGATGGCGTCCCAGCAGGCATCGGCAGCGTCGGATAGGGCCTTGGCGCCCGCGTGATCGATGCGGGTGTTGCTCAGCACGTCGAAGCCCGTCTCGCGCGGACCGAGGGGGATCAGGTAGAGAGCGTTCTCAAGGAACTGCAGGATGGGTTCGCTGAGGACGTGGTCGATGCGCGTCGGCCAGTAGCCGCCCTCGAACTGGGCGCGGGCCAGGCCAGGAAAGACCAGGCCGATGGCATCCTGGGAGCCGGAGATCTCGGTGGTGCCGGGTGGGTTGTCGCAGCAGAAGAGGATGTAGGCCAGTTTCTCGGGGTCGCCGACCGGCAGCTTCGAGTCCCAGAGCTTGATGGCCGTGCGCCGGGTGCTGGTGGCCATGCCGGACCGCTCATTGAACTCGAGGGTCGGTTCCAGGGAGATGGTCAGGACAGGGCCGGGGTAGAACCTGGAAACCCAGGGCTGGTCGAGCCAGCCGCCGGCCAGGTCGATGCGGTAGGGCATCTGCTGGATCTGCCGCAGGGCGGTGGTCGAACGGGGCGTGAGCCCGGCATGCGGTTCGCGCTTGAGGATGACATACTCGACGCCGAGGGCGCGGCACAGCTCTTCTTTATCCGGCGTGTTGCCGTCCTCGTTGACCACGAAGTAGCCGGGCCGGAGCGCTTCCAGCTCACCGGCAAAGTCGAGCATCCCCGAACCCTGGGAGACGAAGGCCTGCTTGACGCAGGACACCGACTGGACCATGTAGAGGCGCTCCGCTTCGTTGTTCACAGGCAGACGCCCTTTCAGATCGTAGACCGTCCGGTCGGAGCCTACGGCCACGTAGAGATCGCCATAGCGGGCTGCCTCCTGGAAGAAGGCGACGTGGCCGCTGTGCAGCATATCGTAACAGCCGCTGACAAAGACTTTGCTGGTCATAGGATCATCCGTTGGTGTTGGCGGTCCGCAGCCTGCGTCCCCAGCTCAGAAAGCCCTGGCCCATCTCGGCAGCCAGCATACCGGACAGAATCAGGGCCGAACCCAGGAGTTGGGCAGGTGTGAGAACCTCTTGAATGAGGAGATAGGAACCGAGGGCGCCGAACACCGGTTCCGTCGCGAAGATGAGGGCCGTGTGCGTGGCGGTGGTGAAACGTTGGGCAGCCGTCTGGACACCGAAAGCCAGGGCAGTCGCCAGCAGCCCCGTGAACAGCGCCGCGAACAGCGGCTGTCCGGCTGGTGGCCAGGGGGCGCCGCGTTCGAACAGCAGGCTGGCCATACCTGCCAGCGCCATGACGGTGGCAAGCTGACCCGTCGTGAAGAGCAGGGGGTTCATCCTGGGAGCGAAACGCCCGACGGCGAAAATCTGGGCCGCAAAGCTGATGGCGCAGCCCAGCACCAGGAGATCGCCCAAATTGAGGCCGCCGCCGACCTGCGAGCCGCTGAGGGTCAGGAAGCCTAGTCCGACCACGGCCAGCACCACGCCCGCCAGCACAGGCAGGCTGAGCCTTTCCAGGCCAAACGCAATGCTGAGCAGCGGCACGATGGTCACGCCCAGCCCGGTGATGAACGCCGCTTTCGCCGGCGTGGTGTAGAGAAGCCCCGCCGTCTGGAAACTATAGCCGGCAAAGAGAAACGCCCCTGTGAGCACGCTGGCGGCCACCTGCCGTGACAGCCTGCTTTCATGGGCGGTGGGGCGCAGGTCTTTCCGCCGCCAGACGATGATCGGAAGCAGGCCCAACAGGGCAAACAGGAACCTTGTCGCCAGGAACGCGAAGACGGGATAGGCGCGCACCGCGTCCTGAACCATGACAAAGGTCAGGCCCCAGATGAAGGCAACAAAGAGCAGGGCGCTGTCGGCGACGAGGCGGCGGGAGGACATGAAGGGGGAATTGCGGAGAGCGGATTGCGAATTGCGGATGGGGTGCGTGGTGCGAAATGGGTAATGCGTGATGCGTAATGCGTAAGGGTTTGTGCTGTTTCTGTTCTCGGTTCTCTGTCTTCAGTCCTCGGTCTTCTGTCCTCTGCTGCTTGCTGGTGATCCTACGCAACTTTACGGAAGTCAGGGCCAATTGCCAAACGGCCGGCGATGGCAGTGAAGTGGTCGTAGACGGCGCCGCCGTGCGCTACTTTCGAAGGCCACGCGGGATCTTGAGCCGCACCCGTGAGCGCATTGGTGTTTGCCTGTGAAAAATGGAGCAGAGTATACTTGTGACGAACCACCCTCGCGAAGAGGGGGGCGTCTGCCGGTTGTTGTCTTGATACGCTGAGAAATGCGGAGGGAGACATGACATCCAATCACCTGCCGGCGTGGAACCGGTTGGGGAGGCGTTGGGCCATCGCGCCGGTGGTGGCGCTGGCGCTGATGGCAGCCTGCTGCATGGTCGTCGCGGCGCAGCCGGTGGCGCCAGGCGCCGCCAGGGCGCTTCCCGATACGGCGTTGGCAGCGCCTGGGGCAACGGTGGCGGCGACGCGCGCGTTCACCGTGGCCCTGGGCGCCGATGTCGAAGGACTTGATCCGGCTCTGACGACCGACAGCAATACTCTGCTGGTGACAAGCCAGATCTTCGAAACCTTGGTTACTTTTCGACGCGCCGACATGGCGCCGGCGCCGGGCCTGGCCGAGAGCTGGACGGTCTCCGAAGACCACCTGACCTGGACGTTCAACTTGCGGCCAGACGCCAGGTTCCACGATGGCACGGCGGTCGACGCAGAGGCGGTGGTCTACAACATTGAGCGCTGGTGGGATCCCGCCCATCCTGCCCACAGCGGCAGCTTCGACTACTTCGCTGTGCTCTTCGGCGGTTTCAAGGGCGACCCCGCGTCGCTGATCGCGGACATCGGCGCCTTGAATGAAACCCAAGTACGGATTACGCTGCGGCAGCCGGCCAACCAGTTGCCCTCGTTGCTGGGGATGGCGGCGCTTGCCATCGCCAGCCCGCAGGCGATCCAGGCCGGCACCCTGACGACACGCCCCGTCGGCAGCGGTCCCTTCCGATTCATTGAGCGCAAACCCGGAGAGATCATCCGCCTGGAGGCAAACCCGGCGGCATCCCCACGCCAGCCGTGGCTGGAGACGCTGGCCTTTCGCATCATCCCGGACGGAGGGAAACGCCTGGCCTCCCTGCAGAGCGGCGCTGTGCTCAGTTGCGGAGACCTGGATACAGACGCCCTGGCTGCCGTAGGCGCTGACCCGGGACTCGAGGTTCATTGGCGCTCTGCTGTCAACGTAGGCTACCTGGGCATGACCCGGAGCCATCCGCCCCTGGATGATGTCCGCGTCCGGCAGGCGATTGCCCACGCCATCAACCGCCAACATCTGGTCGACGCCGCCTATCCGGCAGGCAGTCAAGTGGCGAAGACACTGCTGCCGCCAGCCATCTGGGGCAACGATCCCGGCATTCAGGACTACAGCTACGATCCGGCGCTGGCGCGAGCCCTGCTGGCGCAGGCCGGTCACGCCGGCGGAATCACCCTCCCGCTGAGCATCCGCGCCGTACCGCGGCCCTACCTGCCCGATCCTGCGGCCATCGCTCATGCCGTTCAGGCCGATTTGGCCGAAGTCGGCATCACCGCCCCGATCATCACCTACACGACCGGTGATTTCCTCACGAGGGTTTGGAGCGGCAGCATGGATCTGTTTCTGTTGGGATGGAACGTGGACTACCCCCATCCGGCCGACTTTCTGACGGCCATCACGTGCGACGGCAAGCAGACCTTCGGTCCCCCGGACGACGAGTTGTGTGAGCATCTGAAGAGCGCCGCCGAAGCCCCCGATTTCGCTGCGGAGCTTGCCATCTACCGCTGGGCCAGCGTGCGCGTCCATGATACCCTGCCCATGCTGCCGCTGAGCTACGGCAGAGCATCCTACCTGGCCATGCGGCGTCCTACCGCCGGCCTCTTTCCCTCGCCGCTGGGAATCGAAGACTACAGCACAGTGTTCTTTGCCAGCGCCTGGACCTACATGCCGGTCGTGGCCAGGTAGCGCGCGTTGACATAAGGCAGCCATGAATACGCAGACAGGCAATCCCCCAGCCGCCAACCGCCCCGACACGACAAAGGGCATTCTGGCCCGGTTTGGCCAGATCGCCGTCGGGCTTGTCCTGCAGGCCGCCATCCTGTTCCTGGCGGCTGGGACCCTGGCCTGGGTCTGGGCCTGGGTCTTCCTGGGCATCTATGTCGCGAGCGTGGCCGTCAATGCCTTCTTTCTGCTCCGCACCAGCCCCGAGACCGCGGCCGAGCGCGGCAGACCCGGGGAAATGAGGGGCTGGGACAAGGCCATCGGCGGGCTCTGGGGGGTGATGCAGTCTCTGGTCCTGCCCCTGGTGGCGGGCCTGGATATGCGCTTTGGCTGGACGCCGCCGCTGAGTCCGGCCTGGCACCTGGCCGGCGTGGCCCTGTTCGGCGCCGGCCTCGGTCTCTTTGGCTGGGCGATGATCACCAATGCCTACTTTTCCACCATCGTGCGCATCCAGAGCGAACGGGGCCATGCCGTCTGCCGCACCGGACCCTACCGTATTGTGCGCCATCCCGGTTATGACGGCGTCATCCTGCAGTCGATCGGCGCGCCGCTGCTCCTGGGCTCCTTCTGGGCGCTGCTGCCGGGGCTCGCGGCCGCGGCCCTTATTGTGGCGCGCACGGTTCTGGAAGACCGCACGCTGCAGGCGGAACTCGCCGGTTACCGGGACTACGCGGCCGAAGTCCGCTTCCGCCTGATCCCGGGTCTGTGGTAGGGCGACGGCTTCGCGATGACGACGCTGCTCGTGCTCTACCTGGTGGGCGGCCTGCTGTTGGTGGTGGTGGCGTTGCCCATGCTCTGGGGCAAGGTGCCGCCCAATTCCCTCTATGGCTTACGGGTGGCTGCGACGATGGAGAATCCCGCCCTGTGGTACCCGGTCAACGGGCATGCCGCCAAGCGGCTGATCGTTTCAGGCGTGTGCCTGGCGGCCGCCGCCATCCTGCTGTGGTTGGTGCCCGGCATCACCGTGGGCGGCTACGCCCTCGGCTGCCTGGCTGTGTTCGCCGTGGTGTTCGGCGTTGGCCTGGCACAGAGCTTTCGCTATCTGCGGGCGTTGGGCGCTGCGCAGGCACCGTCGAACCCATCGACATAGTCGGCATCTTTTCGCTCACACAACCTGGACACGCGCAAAGTGAACGGACCCAACCCCAGCGACCCGCATCCGATGGCCGGGTTTCCCCGCATCTGCTTTATCAAGAACACGGTGAGGAATCCGAATATCCAGATCGGGGACTACACCTACTACGATGATCCCGTCGATGCCGAGGGCTTCGAGCGCAACGTGCTCTATCACTATCCCTTCATCGGCGACAGGCTGATCATCGGCAAGTTCTGCGCCCTGGCCGAGGGCGTGACGTTCATCATGAACGGCGCCAACCACCGCATGGCGGGCCTGTCCACCTATCCTTTTGGCATCTTCGGCCAGGGCTGGGAGGCTGCGATCCCCGGTGAGGGCGACCTGCCCTACAAGGGCGACACCGTGGTCGACCACGACGTCTGGATTGGCTACCAGGCGATGATCATGCCCGGCGTGCACATCGGCAGCGGCGCCATCGTGGCGGCGCGTTCCGTCGTGGCGGGGGACGTGCCCCCCTATGCCATCGTGGGCGGCAATCCTGCCCGGGTCATCAGGCAGCGTTTTCCCGATGCCGTGGTGGCGTTGCTGCTCGGGATCGCCTGGTGGGATTGGAGCATCGAGAAGATCACGCGGAACCTGGCTGCCATCGTTTCCGCGGATGTGAATCGCCTCAGGCATGCGGTCTAGACGCCTTCCTTGACGAGGATTTGCAGGTGCGTTGGCCTGAGGCCGCGCCTTATCGAAACGGCATACCCTAGCGTACAATAGGAGTGCAGGTGAACCGGTCGTCACCGGCCTATCGCTGTACCAGATCCACTACGGCTGCACCCGGAAGTGCTACGCAGAGCCAACGACAAAGGAGGTTGCCATGCTTGTTCGAGAGCGAATGACGCCAAACCCCGTGACTGTCACCCCTGATACTTCGGTGCCCGAAGCGCTGCGCTTGATGCGTGAGCGGCGAATCCGGCGCCTTCCTGTGGTCGATGGGCGTGGCCAGCTTGTCGGTATCGTATCCGACAAAGACCTGCTGCACGTGTCGCCGTCACCGGCGACTTCGCTGGCAATCTGGGAGATCCATGACCTGGTGGCGAAGCTCAAGATCGACAAGGTGATGACGCGTGAGGTCATTACGGTGACCGAAGATACGCCGATCGAGGATGCGGCGCGTATCATGGTGGACAGCCGGATCGGCGGCATGCCGGTCATGAAGGACAAGACTCTGGTCGGGATCATCACCGAGACGGACATTTTCAAGGCGTTCCTGGCCTTGCTTGGCGGGCGCCGGCATGGGGTTCGCATCGCTGCCTATACGCCCGACCAGAAGGGCACGGTGTCCCGGATAAGCACGGCTGTGTTCGAGGCGGGTGGCAACATCGTTGGGCTTGGCCTGAACGACGTGCCCGATGATCCGAACCTGGAATGGGAAGTGACGCTGAAGGTGCAAGACGTGCCCAAGGATGTTCTCGTTGAGGTGATCCAGCCACTCGTGCACCAGATCCTGGACGTGCGCGAGACCTGATCGGTTCTCGCTGCTATCCTCGCAATTGACCCCCTGCCTGGCAACCAGGCAGGGGGCGAAGCCGGCGAACGCCGGTCGTGAGGTACGGCGGCGAGCGTTGACGCGTGGTGGGATTGTGAGGCAGCGCCCGCGGCCCGATCGGGAACCCCACGGGAGACGTAAGCGTCTGTGTAACGTAGTTTGGTCGCGTGTAAGGCAAGGTGACTCATGGCAGTTCTGCGACCGGCGCTCACCGCGTCTCTCCTCGTCTTCATCCTTGTTGCCGGCGGCTGCGCCGCTCCCATGCCGCCGACCGCCGGGCCGCTGCCTTTGACGGCCACGCTTACGACTGCGGCAGCTGCGACCGCGGCGGCGCCGCCATCACCGACTGCGGCGGCAGCGCCGTCACCCGCGCCAACGGCTATCGCGCCTACTGCGACGCCGGCGCCCCCAACCGTAACCGTGACCTCGGTGCCTGAGCCAGCGCAAGCTTACTCTGCCGTTCCTGACGTCCTGGCTGCCTGGTCCTACGACGGTTGGCGCACCTATACGAACAAGGCCTACGGCTTCAGCCTGCGCTATCCCGCAGGCTGGGTGGCCCGAGAGGTGACCAATCCGGCTGACACGATGGCAGGCCACCGGGTCACGCTGAGGACCCCCGAGCTGCCGGCGCTGAAGCTGCACGTCGCCTTCAAGCGCGCCGGTGAGGAGCGCCGGATCACGCCGACGGGGATCGGCAGCGGCGAAGTTGTCGAACGCGGCGTGGTGCCCTTGCTGGGGACGGCGTTGCCCCGGCAGGCGTTGGTTGCCAACGGCAAGGACGTGGGCGTGCTCTATGGCGGCAGCGGGGAGGTGAAGCGCGGCGACCTTGTCTTCTGGATCAGCCTGGAGGATGCCGGCAGCCTTCCCTCTGATACCGGCCTGACCCCGGACGCCGAGGCGATCGCCGACGCCATTATCGCATCGATCCGGCGCCTGCCATCGCCCTGACCCGTCCGCCTAGTCTTCGCCTCACCAACCTGACCACAGCTCCGTCCGAACCGTTTTGAGCAGCGATTCGGCGCGGAGGTCGGGCAGGTTGTAGCAGGCGCCCCCCAACGCATCCGCAAGCTGGGCTGCCAACCCGCGGTCGAAGGCTTGGTGCTCCATGTTCACGGTGACGGTGCGGATGTGCCCCTGCTTGAAGAGATCGGCCAGCCGCAGCGCTTCCTCCTGCGCCGGCATACCCGTCATACTGACATTGCCCGCCCCATCGGTGAGAAGGATCATGAGCGGGCGAGTCTCTTCGTCACGGCGCCGCGAGGCGGTGATGACGTTGAAGGCTGTGAGCAGGCCCGAGGACAGGGGCGTCTTGCCGCCGACGGGCACGTCGCGCAGGGCCTTCTGGGCAAGCTCCACGCTCGACGTGGGGGGAAGCACGACGCGAGCGCGATCCTTCTGAAACACCACCAGGCCGACCTGGTCCCGGCGCTGATAGGCATCGATCAGGAGCGACAGCACCGCGCCCTTGGTGGCCTCCATGCGTTCGGCGGCCGCCATGGACCAGGAGGCGTCGACCACGAACAGGATGAGGTTGGAGGCGCGGCGTACGCGCACCTTGCGCTGCAGGTCCTCCCGCTCGACGGCGAAGGCAACATCATGGCGCTTGCGGTGCACCTGTTTCACGGCAGCCTCGCGCAGCGTGGCGTCGAAGGCGATGTCATCCAGCTTGTTATGAGCCGGCCGCGCCCGAATGTAGCGCCCACGCTTGCGGTCCGTGTGCGTGGAGGAGCGCCGCCCCCCCTTGGCGCGGGTCAGCTTGTCCAACGGCGTATCCAGCCGCTTGACTTTGAAGGTATCGCCAACCTGGGCCAGCCGGCCGGGACCCTTCTTGTCGCTGGGGTTGGGTGAGTCCTGGCCGGTCTGCTGCTCGGTCTCGCCGGGCGTCCCGTCGAAGCCAGACGGGACCTGTTCGCCTTCTAGCTCACCTTTTTTTTTTTTACATCGCCCGCAGCGCCCGCCTGACCAAGCTGCATCTCCATCGTTTCGGTCTGCTCCTGTGCCTGTTCCATGCGCTGCTGCAACTGCTGCGGCTGCAGGCTGGCGTCCTGGAAGGGCTGCCGCTTGAGGCGGTGGGGCAGGGCCAGCTCGGCGCCGACCATGATATCGTGCTCGTTCACCTGCAAGCGCCCCTCGTAGGCGGCATTGGCCTGAGCGGTCTTGAGGATGACGATGTCAGCGCGATGGCCATCGACCTTGAAGGATGCGGTCAGGTGAGCGATGAGGAAGATGTCACGGTTGGCATAGGTGACCATCGCCAGCCGGACCCGGGCGCGCTCGATCTCTTCCGAAACGCGGTGCTCGTCGTCAGCCCAGGCGGCATAGAAGGATTCGGGGTCCCGCTCGTAGTCCAGGCGGCGGCGGACGATCTCCACGCGCTGCACGGCGTCGGAGATGCCTTCGATGTCCACGGCGTGAGCGAAGCGATCCAGGAGCTGGGGCCGCAGGTCACCCTCTTCCGGGTTCATGGTGCCGACGAGAATGAAGTTGGCGGGATGCTGGAAGCTGATGCCCTCGCGCTCGACCACGTTGACGCCCATGGCCGCCGAGTCGAGGAGCAGGTCCACGACGTGGTCGTCGAGCAGGTTGACCTCATCGACGTAGAGCAGGCCACGATTGGCGGCTGCAAGCACGCCCGGCTCGAAGTGGCGCTCACCCTTCTTGATGGCCTTCTCGATGTCCAGGGTGCCCACCACGCGGTCCTCGGTGGCGCTGACCGGCAGGTCCACGAAGCGGATGCGCCGTGTCGTGACGGGCAGCGTTCCCTCGCGTTCAAGCCGCTCCGTGCACTCGGTGCAGTAGAACATGGGCTGGTTGGGATCGCAGCCAAACTTGCAGCCTTCCACCACTTCGAGCTCCGGCAGCAGCGCGGCCAAGCCGCGGGCCGTCGTTGACTTGGCGGTGCCGCGTTCACCGCGGATCAGCACACCGCCGATCTGCGGGTTGATGGCGTTGAGGATCAACGCCCGTTTCATACGGTCCTGGCCAACGATGGCGGTGAAAGGATAGACGGCTGGCATGTCGTGAACTCCGTGACTTGTGATACGTCCCGCGATTATAGCGAAGGCGGTGGGCTTTCGACAAAGAACCGTCGCCTTGGCAAAGAAAACGGGGCTGTCGCACTGTGCGACAGCCCCTGTCCAACGGCCGCTTGCAGTCCCGGCCGCTTCCGCCGCCGACCGCTATTTTGACGCGCTGCGCTGGGCTACTTCAGACCGCAGCGCTGGCCCTTTGAAGGGGAGACCAGCCAGCGGAGCAAACACACAGACATCGAAGATGCCTGCGGCGAGAGGAATCAACCCAATGAGGGCGATGATGTAGCCTGCTGCGCTGCCAATGGCGAAGAGACCGGCAAGAATTAGGACGATTCCGGCGACGATGCGTGTGACCCGTCCGCCGCCAGAAGCAAGAAAGCCGAATAGACCGTTCATGATTACCTCCGTAGGGTTCGAGAAGAGAGGCAGCCGAGCCCCTCTACACGCCTAAGATGCAGCGCCGCCGCAGAGGTTACGCGGTCGCAAGGTGGAGACAGTATAATGGCTTCGATCCCCTTTCAGGACGGTTTGGCGTCCAGCATGCTCGAAGCCAGCTCGCACACCATCTTGCTGCCGGCCTCATCACCTCAGCAACTCTCTCGCTTGCTGCCGCTGGTCGTGCCTCTCGCCCACACGTACGGTGATCAACTCGTTCTGCTGCATGTGCAGCGCCCTGGCATGGAGACGACCGCCCCCCAGGCGTTGGCGTGGCTCGAGGAAACGGCTGCCGCCTTGCGCGGCGGGGGCATACAGGTGGTTGTAGAAAAGCGGTTGGGGTGGCATCCAGCACGTATGATTCGCGAACTCGTGCGGGAGCTGGAGCCGGCTCTACTTGTCCTGAGTTGGAGCCGGATACGGGATACCGATGAGGGGGCGATGGCCCTCAATGACCTTCTGCTCAACGTGCCCTGTGACCTCGTCGTGCTGCGCGCCGACGAAGGCGCCAGTTCGCCCAGGCACCTGCTCCTGCCCACGGCAGGTGGTCCCAATGCACGTCTTGCCCTGACGCTGGCGCTGCCCCTGTTGAGCGCCTACGGCGGCGACCTGACCGTTCTTGGCGTGGTTTCGGTGGACGCGGATGCGGCGGAGATCCGCGTGGCTGAGACGGCGACCAGGCAGAGCGTCGTTGAGGCCCTAGGCGCCGATCGGGCCGCGGCCGTGACCGTCAAGGTGGTTGCCAATCGCTCGCCGATCAGCGGCATCATCTTCGAGGCCAATGGCGGCGCGTATGATCTGGTGCTCATTGGCGCCTCACGCGAAGGAGTGCTCCAGCGGCTCTTGATGGGCGCCGTGCCCGAACATGTTGCGCGGCATGCGCACGTACCCGTGCTTGTGGTGAAACGCCCGCCGACTCCGGCAGTTACAGCCGGACGACGTGCCTGGGATGCGGTGCGTCGTTTTGCCCCCAACCTGACCGAAGCAGAGAAGGTCGAGATAGCTTCTGCCATCGGCCAGAATGCGAGCCTGAACGTTGACTTCGTGACGATGCTCTCCCTGTCAACGGTGATCGCGGCGCTTGGGCTGCTTCTCAATAGTCCTGCCGTGGTCATCGGAGCAATGGTGGTGGCGCCTCTGATGTCCGCCATCGTGGCGATGGGATTGGGCATTGTGCTTGGAGACAAGCACCTCCTTACCTTGGGCGCTGGAACGACCGCCCGTGGGTCCATACTGGCAGTTGTCCTGGGCATACTCCTGGGGTGGATTGTGCCCGGTGCATCGGTCACCGCCGAAATGGCGGCTCGCGGTTCACCCTCTCTGCTCGATCTCGGGGTGGCGCTTGCTGCCGGCGCCGCCGGGGCGTATGCATTCTGCCGCCGTCACGTCAGCTCCTCCCTGGCGGGTGTGGCGATTGCCGTTGCCCTCGTGCCGCCGCTTGCCACCGTAGGTCTGGCACTCTCCATGTGGAATTCGACCCTGGCGGCAGGGGCTGGTCTGCTGTTCCTGACCAACCTGGTAGGAATCGCTTCTGCCAGCGGTCTGGTCTTTCTTCTCCTGGGATTTCTGCCTCATCCCGGCCGGCAGCGCCATCTGAAGCTCTTTGCGCGGGCCTGGTCTGGTCTCCTGGTGCTCTTGCTGGCAATCACGCTGTTGTTGGGTTTTCTTACCTGGCGCAGCGTGTCCTCGGCTCGGATGACGGCCGACCTGGACCGCAGCCTTGCCGCCGAATTCGCAAAGATGCCGGGCGTCATGATGCGCGACTACCGCCTGGAGCCTTCATCGGATAACGTCATGCGAATCACTGTGGAAGTACAGGCTGAACGCCCTATCGAACATGACGAAGGGGCCGTGCTGCAGGCGAGCCTGGCCTCCGCGCTGCGGCGACCGGTGGCTCTGGTTCTTGAGGTGATTCCCACGACGAAGCTTGATCCCTCAGCGCTGCTCCCGCCTACCCCGGAGCCGGCGCACACGCTCTCCAACTGATCATGATCCGTAGCATCCGAACCATCACGTGGTCTGCCTTTCTGGCGATGTTCTTCCTGGGCGTCGCCAATTCCTTGGTGGGGGCGGCAGCCAAGAGCATCGGCCTGGCTCCCGGCCAGATCGGTTTTCTCATTTCGGCCATGAACCTGGGCTTCATGGTGTCCGTCATGGTGACGGGCGCCCTGGCCGACACGCGCGACAAGGCGCGGATCCTGCTCATTGGCAGCCTGATCATGGCGGCTGCGTTCCTGGCCTTCTACGTCACGCGTTCGTTTGGCGTCAACCTGGTGGTCATGTTCACCATCGGCATCGGCATGGGCGCCTTCGAGGGGGTCACTGATGCCCTGCTCCTGGATATCCACAAGGAACGCCAGAACTACTACATCAACGTCAACCATTTCTTTGTGACCTTCGGCTCCATCATCATTGCCGTCTATTTCCTGTTCCTGACGGTGAGCTGGCGGCTCGCCCTGGAGCTGTCCGCCGGGCTGGTGCTGGTGCTGGCCGTGCTCTTCGCCTTCACCCATCTTCCCCACGTCGAGCACCACCCGGAACCCTATCTGAATCGCCTGCGCATCCTGGTCCGCGATCGCGTCGTCCTGGCGCTGTTTGTGAGCGCCGTTCTGGTCGTGGGGGTTGAATCGGGGACGGTGGGCATCCTCACCTCGTTCCTGACCGATATGCGGGGTCTGGCATCGTTCCAGGCGCAGTGGGGCCTGGTCCTGTTCCTGGTCGGCGTTGGGGTGGGGCGTCTGCTGGTAGGTTACTTCACCGCCGACGAACAGGTCGCTACGCTGCTGATCGCCTTGTTTGGGTTCTCAACCGTGGTGTACACCGCGCTCTATTTCGTGGACCTGGGGTCGTTCATCTACGGCCTGATCTTCCTGGCTGGGCTGGGGATGTCGGCGCTGATCCCGCTCATGCTGACGCTCGCCGGTCTCCTCTATCCTGACATGGCGGGCACTGTGCTCGGCGCCATCAAGGTGGCTTTTCCCCTGGGCGGCATCATCCTGCCCTTTGTCATGTCGCTGCTGGCGGGCCGGCTGTCTCTGACCGCCTCGACCATTCTGTTTCCGCTCTCGTTCCTGGCAGGATTCCTGCTCCTGTGGTGGGTGCTGCGCGGGGTGCAGGTGGTGAAGCCCGAGGTGGCGATGTGAAGTACGGCTTCGTGCTGCCCTGGGGCGACGCCCGCACCGCGGCCGACATGGCGCAGACGGCAGAACGAGCGGGCTGGGATGGCTTGTTCGTATGGGAGCCGGTATGGGGCGTCGATGCCTGGGTGTCGCTGGCGGCGGCGGCCATGGTGACCTCACGCATCCGGCTGGGGACGATGCTGACGCCGCTGGCGCGCCTCAAACCCTGGACTCTGGCCGGACAGACGGCGACACTGGACAACCTTTCCGGGGGACGAGTCATTCTGAGTGTGGGCCTGGGCGCCGTACATGAGGGCTGGACAGCGTTTGGGGAGGTGAGCGACCGCAAAGCGCGAGCCGAGCTGCTGGATGAGGGGCTGGACATCCTGACGGGTCTTTGGGCCGGGCAGCCCTTCCGCTATGAAGGCAAGCACTATCATGTGCGGGAGACGAGCTTCCTGCCCCCTCCGCCGCCTGTCCAGCGTCCCCGCATCCCGATCTGGGTGGTGGGCGCCTGGCCGCACGCCAAGTCCATGCGCCGGGCGCTGCGCTATGACGGGCTGATTCCGTCCGTCATCGATCCTGAAACCGGCGCCCGCCAGGCGACGGCAACCGAGTTGGCGGAGATCCAGCGCTACGCCGCCGACGAACGGGCGCAGACCACGCCGTTCGACTTCGTGGTCGAAGGTGAGACGCCGGGTGACGATGGGGAGGCCGCGGCTGCCATCCTCAGACCCTGGGTGGAGGCAGGCGCCACGTGGTGGATTGAGGCGATGTGGGGCAGCATGGGTCAGCCTGACGGCGCTCAAGCTGTCTGGCGGCGGCTCGAACAGGGGCCACCTTCGCCCGGCGGCTGAGCGCGGACATTCTGTGCCACGCATCACCAGGCAGAAACGAATGGTAAGGAAGATCGTGGCAACGACTTCAGTCGTTCGATTCGCCAGAGCAGCGACTGAAGTCGCGCGACAGGAAGACGAAGACCGAAGCCGCTACCACGATTGCCTCTTTGCCGCTCCTTTTGCTGGCGGTCTCGGTAAGGCAGGTAGTAGAATAAGGATGAGTTGCCCAGCGTCTGCGCACTGACTTTCACTCCGTCCGAGGTCATGTCGTCACTCAAGCCCAACATTCTCTACAACCAGTTTGTGTTGGGGCAGGTGGAAAGGCAAGACCTGCCGGAGTGGCGCCACCACAGCGAAAACGGCTGGGTCCTGCAGACCCATCCCACCCTGCCGGTGATCCAGCTCCGGGATCGCACCGGGTTGGCTGCGGGCTGGCTGCTCGGTTTCCCTTTGGCCGCTGCAGGACTGCTGCGGGATGGCAGCATCGTGCATCTCACCAGCGATGACCCGGTAGCAGGCTGCGAGGATTATCTCGATGGGTTGGCCGGACGCTGGCTGGCGATTGTCCTGGCAGCGGGGCAGGGGCGCGTCTACCTGGATCCCAGCGGTTCGCTGGCAGCGGTGTATTCGTTGGAAGAAGGAGTGGTGTGCTCCACGCCGTCAGTGATCGGCAAGGGTCCTGAAGCAGAAGACTGGGATGGGGCGCTTGTGCGCTCTCTGCCTGACCTGTGGTATCCGTTCACGTTAACGCCGCACCGGTCGCTGCGCCGCCTGCTGCCCAATCACTACCTGGACCTGGAGTGCTGGCAGGTAGTGCGGCACTGGCCCTCTGCGGCCGTGGTGACGCTGACCGACGATGTCGAGGCCGTGGTCGGAGCTGCCGTCGACAAGCTCTCGCGCATCGTGGCCGCGGCGGTGAGGGCGGGCGCGTACATGACGTTGACGGCAGGCTTCGATACAAGGCTGCTGCTGGCTTGTTCGCGTGCGGTGGCGCCGGAGGCCATCTACTTCACCAGCACGGCCAGCCGCCTGGACGTGCAGACGGCGAGGGAACTGGCGCGGCGCCTGCATCTGCATCATGTCGTGGTGACCGAGCGGAAGGCAACAAGGGCTGAGAAAGAGCAGCGGCTCTATTTGTCCGGATACACCACAGAGATCAAGTCTCATGGCTCGACCGGCGAGCACAAACGCTCCCTGCAGCAAGGCCGTCTGCAGGTGGCCGGGAATGGCGGCCACCTCGGACGCGACTCGGCCGGCACAGGCGAGGGACTGCCCGTGGAGGCCACAAGCATTCTCCGGCAGATGGACGTGCCCCTGATTCCGGCGGCAGTGGCCGAGGCGGCCGCCTGGATCGATGCACTGCCTGTCGCCGGCGAAGATCATGTCCGCGACTTGATGTGGCTGGAGCTGCGGCTTGGCTGCAAAACAGGCCCGCAGTTGTACGGCTTTGACTTCATGACCCTGCCCGTCATCGACGGCTATGCCCAGCGCGAGCTCATTCGCTTGATGATGGCCGTGCCCTATGACTACCGCAAGAGCTGCGGCTTGTTCACCGACCTCTGCCGGCAGGCCTGGCCCGAAACGCTTGAGGTTCCCATCAACCGGGCTTGGGGAGCCACCCGGCTGGCCATGTATCCCGAACGGGTCGGTAAGAAGCTGCGAAGCACCTACCGGTCATGGCGGACCCCCGGCGCCAGAAGTTAGGGCTGCCCCTCCTCCTGTGAGATAACGACCTTGGCATCGCGCACAACCCAACCTGAACTCAGTCCCAAGATCTTGTACAACCAGTTTGTGTTGAGTTGCGTGCGGCGGTCCGACCTGCCGGATTGGACAGAGCGCGAGTACGCCGGATGGGTGCTGCAGACCCATCCCACGCTGCCGGTTAGCGAAGTCGTGACGAGCACCGGGGCCTTCGGCGGCTGGCTGCTGGGCTTTCCGCTCACGGCGGAGCGCCTGCTGGCCCGGGGCAGCACCCTCCCGTGCCCGGCCAGGGCAGATGATCCCTTCCTGAGGTACCAGGAGGTCTTCGAGGACCTGGCAGGGCGCTGGTTGGCGATTGTATTTGCGTCTGGCACCGCGCGGGTCTATCCGGACGCCAATGCAACCCTATCGGCGTTGTATTCCCTTGAGGAACCGCTGGTCTGTTCGACGCCTTCGGTGATCGGCAAGGGGCCGGGGGCAGAGGATTGGGACGATGATCTGGCCCGCAGGATCCCCAGGGGATGGTATCCCTACGGGCTGACGCCGCACAAGTCGCTGCGCCGGCTGCTGCCCAATCACTACCTGGACCTGGAGCAGGGGCAAATCCGGCGGTATTGGCCGCGAGCGGAGGACATGCTGCCCGTGGAGGACACCGGCGTGGTGTTGGAGCGGGTCGTGCAGATACTTTCTCGGATCGTCGCGACGGCGGTGCGGGCGGGGGCGTATATGACGTTGACGGCCGGGCACGACACGAGGATGCTGCTGGCCTGTTCGCGGCCGGTGGCACAGGAGGCGATCTACTTCACGAGCACGGCGCAGCGCCTGGATGTGCAGACGGCCAGCGAGTTGGCAAGGCGCCTCCATTTGCAGCACATCGTGGTGGAGGAGCGCAGGACGACTGCGAGCGAGAGGAGGCAGAGGAGCTACCTCTCGGGCTACGCCGGCGATCCTCTCACACAGCACCTGATCGGGAATCACCGGAGCCAATTGCAGGCGAGCTGCCTTCAGGTCACGGGCAATGGCGGCCACATCACCCGCGATGCCGCCAAGGGCGATGATCTGCCCGAGCTCACCCCTGAAGCGCTGGTCAAATACGTCAATATGCCGCCGTTGCTGGCCATTCTGGCCGGGGCCGCATCGTGGCTGGACTCCCTGCCTGTCTGCGAGAACCACCAGATTCGCGATCTCTCCTGGCTGGAACAGCCCCTCGCCGCCGGAGCAGGCCCTGACCAGTATGCCTTCGATTACCTGACTCTATCCACGGTGGACGGCTACGCGCACCGCGTGTCCAACGGGCTCATTCTTAGGTTGCCCCTGGCCTATCGGGTGTCGGGTGACTTCTTCCGGGATATCTGCCGGCGGACCTGGCCGCAGACGCTGGACGTGCCTATCAACCAGCCCAGGGGCATTGCGCGGCTGGCGACGTACCCCGACCGGGTGGAGAGAAAGCTGCGCCGGACCGTCCGGTCGTGGGTCCGATCGGTAAGATAAGCAGGGGCAGCAGAATCCATCCTGAATCGGCCCCGGCGGGCTGCATGACCATGCCTGAATTGACGCCAAGAATCCTCTACAACCAGTTTGTGTTGAGTCGCGAGCGACGGCCCGACCTGGCGGATTGGGTCGAGCGTGACTCCGCAGGATGGGTGCTGCAGACGCATCCGACCCTGCCGGTCATTGCGCTGCAAGCAGTCGATTCTGCGGCCGCGGGTTGGCTGCTTGGCTTCCCGCTGGCCTCAGATGGGCTGCTGCCCCGAGACAGCGTGCTTCGTTTACCGGCAGGCGCCGGTGAGTCGATGGCTGGCTGGCAGGCCTATCTCGACGGATTGGCAGGACGGTGGCTGGCGATCGTGTTCGCGCAGGGGGAGGGTCGTGTGTACCTGGACCCAAGCGGGTCACTGGCGGCGGTGTACGGGGTAGACGAACCAGTGCTGTGCTCGACGCCATCGGTGCTCGGAAAGGGGCCGCAGGCAAAGGACTGGGACGAGGCGTTGGTTCGCGTCCTGCCGGACAAGTGGTATCCATTTGGCTTGACCCCGCACCGGTCGCTGCGGCGTCTGCTGCCCAATCACTACCTGGACCTGCAAGCCTGGCAGCCAGTCCGTCACTGGCCCGAAGCCGAACGCATGGGGATGGTTCAGGACACGTATGTGGCCGTGTCGCGCATCGTGGCGCTCGTTGCCGGCATCGTGAAGGCTGCGGTCGATGCGGGTTCCTACCTGACCCTGACGGCAGGCTTTGACACGAGGGTGCTGCTGGCCTGCGCACGTCCCCTGGCGGCGGAGGCTGCGTTCTTTACGAGCAATGGCAGCCGGACAGACGTGCAGGGGGCCACCGAGCTGGCCCGCCGTTTCGGTCTCCACCATGTGGTTGTGCCGGAGCATCATGCCTCGGTCGAGGAGCAGCGCACGCGGATGTATCTGACCGGCTACACATATGACATTGGCTCCTATCAGCGGATGGGGAGCCATCGCCGCCACTTGCAGTGGCGGCGTCTGCAGGTAACGGGCCATGGGGGACACGTAGGACGCGACAGCGATTTTGTTCAGCGAGGGACCAGGGTCGCGGAGCCAGGCGAGATCCTGAGGGATCTCAGGATTCCACCTCTACCCCAGTTCACGGCGGCCGCCCGCGCCTGGTTGAACGCGACACCCGCCCTCAGCGACCATCAGCGCCTGGACCTTGCCTACATCGAGCAAAGACTGGGCTGCTGCACGGGTCCCCAGCAGTACGACTTCGACTTCACGACCCTGCCTGCGCTGCATGGGTTCTCGCATCGCGAGGTCTATGAGCTGATGATCCGCCTGCCGGGAGTGTACAGGCAGACCGGTTTCTTTGCGGACATGTGCCATCTGGCTTGGCCCGAAACGCTGGAAGTGCCCATCAATGCCCCGTGGGGGGTGACCCGGTATCAGGTCATGGGCGAACGAGTGCTCCGCCGGCTGCATTTGCGGTGAGGCGAGGCAGGTGACGCCTGAGAGGGCATGACACGCCAGCGGCGGCCGCTTGCGCCTGGCTGTGCGTGCATCCTGAAGATGGGCTTGGCATCTCTTCGCTGGTTTCGTTACAATCGCAGCCATGTCCACCCCGATGCGCCGGCAGTATCTGCTGCTCAAGAAACAGTATCCCGATGCCATCCTCTTCTTCCGGCTGGGGGATTTCTACGAGACCTTCGACGAGGATGCGCGGACCGTTGCTGAGGTCTGCGATGTGGTGCTGACCAGCCGTCCCGTGACCGCCGGGGAGCGGGTGCCGTTGGCGGGAGTGCCCTGGCACAGCGCCGAGACCTATATCGCCCGTCTGATCCATGCCGGGTACAAGGTCGCCATCTGCGAACAGATCGGGGAGGTGGGCAAGGGCTTGGTGGATCGCGAGGTCATCCGCGTGGTCACGCCGGGGACGCTCGTCGAACCGAATCTCCTGGAGGAGAGGCGCAATAACTACCTGGTCGCCCTTGTCTTCGAGGGCGGGAGAAGAGCCGGCCTGGCATACGCCGACGTGACGACCGGCGAATTCGCCGTCACCGAGATCGGGGGCGAGGAGATTGCGCGCCGTGTGTCCGAGGAGCTGGCCCGGCTGGACCCGGCTGAGATCGTGATGCCGGAGGGCAGCGGCCATGACAAGGCGAGAAACGATACGGTGGACGCCGCGCGGTCTGCGTATGCGGTTTCCGCCTATGCCGCCTGGCGCTTTGAAACGGAAACGGCCCGCCAGGCGCTGTTGGACTACTATGGCGCCGCCAGCCTGGCGGCATTTGGCTGTGAGGGAATGCCTCTAGCCATCAGCGCCGCTGGCGCCTTGATCCAGTACCTGCGCGACACGCAGAAAGCGGCGCTTGGCCATCTCATCCCCCTCCACACCTACAGCACCGAGCAGTTTATGGTGCTTGACGCCGCCACGCGGCGCAATCTGGAGCTCGTGGGCACCCTGCGGGATGGCCAGCACAAAGGTTCGCTCCTCTGGGTGCTGGACAGGACGCGCACGGCCATGGGTGGGCGCCTGTTGCGCCGGCGTGTCAGCCAGCCGCTCCTGGACGTCGCGGCGCTGGAGCGGCGCCTGGACGCCGTGGAGGCCTGGGCTGGGGACGCCATGGCGCGGGCCGAGCTCCGTCAGGCCCTGCGGGAGGTCGGAGATATCGAGCGCTGGACGAACCGGTGCACGCAGAAGACGGCGGCCCCGCGCGACCTGGTCGGCCTGCGCCAGGGCCTGCAGGCGCTGCCCCTGGTGGGCCGTATCGCCGCCAGGCTTGGCCAGGAGGAGGGGCTTGACCCCTGCGGGGAAGTGCGCGGCCTGCTGGAAGCGGCCATTGCCGATGATCCGCCCGCCACCCTGCAGAACGGCGGCGTCATCCGTCCCGGTCACAGCGCCGAATTGGACGGCATCACGCTGGCGGCTAAAGACGCCCGCGCCTACATCGCCGGCCTGGAAAGCCGCGAGCGGGAGCGCACGGGCATCAGGAGCCTCAAGGTGGGCTATAACCAGGTCTTCGGCTACTACCTGGAGGTGAGCAAACCGAATGTTCCCCTGGCGCCGGACGACTACATCCGCAAGCAAACCCTGGCCAACGCCGAACGCTATATCACGCCGGAGCTAAAAGAGTACGAGTCGCTGATCCTGAATGCCCAGGAACGTCTTCTCGACCTTGAGACGCAGCTCTTCCGCGGCGTTGTCGAGCAGGTGGCGGCCATGGCTCCCCGTCTCCTGGGCATGGCGTCGGCTGTGGCGGCGCTGGACGTGCATGCCGCCCTGGCCGATATTGCCGTCGATCGCCGCTACGTTCGCCCTGAGCTTTCTGAGGACCTGGTCCTCGCCATCAAACGCGGGCGCCACCCGGTGGTCGAGCTCACGCAGGCGGTGGTGCCGTTCACGCCCAACGACGCGCACCTGGACGCCGAGCACTGTATCGTCATCCTCACCGGTCCCAACATGGGGGGCAAATCCACCTTCCTGCGGCAAACAGCGCTGATCACGTTGATGGCCCAGATCGGTTCGTTCGTGCCCGCAGAAAGCGCCCACATCGGCCTCGTCGACCGCATCTTTACCCGCATCGGCGCGCAGGACGAGCTGCACAGTGGCCAGTCCACCTTCATGGTGGAGATGGTAGAGACCGCGAACATCCTGAATCACGCTTCGCGCCGCTCCCTGATCATCCTTGACGAGTTGGGACGCGGCACCAGCACCTATGATGGCATGGCCATCGCCTGGGCTGTGGTGGAGTACGTTCACACCCATCCCCGGCTGCAGGCCCGGACGCTCTTTGCCACACACTATCACGAGCTCACGGCGCTGTCCGAACGTCTGCCGCGCCTGGCCAACTACCACGTGGCCGTGGCGGAACAAGGCGACGAGGTTGTGTTTCTACATGAGATCCGCCCCGGCGGCGCCGACCGGTCCTACGGCATTCACGTCGCCCAACTGGCAGGGCTGCCAAGACAGGTCCTGGGCAGGGCGACGGAGATCATGCAGCAGCTTGAGCAGCAGGCTGCTGCCGGGCAAGCGCTCAGCCTCGATCTGAAGGATCCCATCCAGCTTGACCTGTTCAACGAAGGACCTGACCCCATACGGCGTGAGGTAGAGCAGGTGGATGTCAATACGATGACCCCACTCGAGGCCCTGAACTTCCTTTACGCGCTGCAGACGAAGGCCAGGCGTTCAGGCTGAACCGGGATGCGAGCAGGGGCGCCTGAGGCTCCCTAGTGCACAAAGGGCAAGAAGAGGCGATAGGGGCGTCCCTGGGAATCGAGTCCGGCGGGGGCGGGCACAGGTGCGCCGGCGCCCTCTTCTCCCAGCGGCACGGCAAAGGCATCGGCGGCGACCATGGGGGGCAGCAGAAGGATGCGCGGCCAGCTCGAGGCGTTTTGGAAGGCGTTGCCCTTTGCCAGCCATTGGAGCGAGGTGCGCACGCTGCCGTCCCTGTCATTCTGAGCCACTGAGAAGCCGATCATGGTCAGGCTTGTGGGGACGATGCCGAGGTCGGTCCAGGGGATGGCGAGCTCAGAAATCCAGCCCGTGGGGGTTTGGGCGACGACGTAGCGGTAATGGCCGTTAGGGTCAGCAACGCCGGTCTTGTCGGCGCATCCGCGAAGGTCGGCGTGTTCGCCGGCAGCGGAGAGGATGACCTGGATGTCGTCGGGTTCCATCCAGGGCAGATTAGGATTCGTCTGGCCGCCGCCATTGTTGAGAGGGTCGACGAAGTGCTCGATGGAGTCGATGGTCCAGATCTTGCACGAGCCGCCGTTCTGGCATAGTAAAGGCGCCGTGATGATGTCGTCGGTGATGGCGGCGCCGATGTAGAGGGCGGACCCATCCCAGAGCAGGCGAGCGTTGACGCCGACAAAGGAGATGACCGGGCCTGTGTATTCATTGAGTTGGCCGTCTACTTGAGCTTGGCCAAAGGGGACGACCCACGACGGGGCAGGAGGAATATAGGGCCCCGGTGTCATCGTGGGCGTTCGCGTGGGCGTAGTCGTCGGGACAGGCGTGCTCGTGGCTGTGGGCAGGGCGGTGGCGGTCGGCGAAGGCGTGACGGTGGGGGTGGCAGAGGGTGTGACCGCAAGGGTCGCCGTCGCTAGCTTCGTGGCCGTGGGTGTCAGGGTCGGAGTAGGCGTGGCCGTGGGCGTGGCTGTGGGCGTGGGGGTCGAAGTGGGTGTGGCCGTGGGTGTGGCTGTGGGCGTGGGGGTGTGCGTAGGGAGCAGTGTGGGTGTCGGTGTGGCCGTGGGAGGTCGAGTTGGACTGGGGATGGGAGTTGCCGTGGGCGTAGGGGTCGCAGGCGGAAGCAGCAGGATAGGCGCCCAGCTGGAGGCGTTTTGGAAGGATTTGCCCTTGGCCAACCACTGGCTGGAGGTCCGCACGACGCCATCCTTGTCGTTTTGGGCCAGGGAGAAGCCAATCAGGGTAGAGCCTTCCGGGGTAATGCCCAGGTCAGACCAGGGGATGGCGAGCTCCTCCACCCAGCCTGTCGAGTCCAGATAGGTCACATATTGATAGTGGCTAACCAGGCTGACGACAGCAGTCTTGTTAGCGGTGCCGCGGAGGTCGATGTGCTCGCCGGCGGCGGAAATGACGATCTGGACATCGTCAGGCTCCATCCAGGGGAGGTTGGGATTGGCCTGACCACCGCCGTTGTTGAGAGGGTCCACGAAATGTTCCAGGGAGTCGCTGGTCCAGAGGTTACAGGGACCACCGTTCTGGCAGAGCGTCGTCAGAACGACGATATCGTCGGTGATAGCGACGCCGACGTAGAGAAAGTCGCGGTCCCAGAGGAGACGGGCGTTGACGCCGGCGAAGGTGATGGCGGGGCGCGGGTACTCGCTCAGTTGGCCATCCAAGCGAGCCTGACCGAAAGGCACCGCATAGCCAGGGCCGGGGGTTGGCGTCGGACTGGGTGTCGGCGAGAGCGTGGGTGTAGGGGAGGCCGTTGCCGTCGCAGTCGGCGTGGGGGTGGAAGTTGCCGTGGGTGTGGCGGTGAAGGTGGGGGTCGTTGACGGCGTGGGTGTCGGTGTGGGGGTGGGGGTTGTTGAGGGTGTGGGCGTCGGTGTGGACGTCGGGGTGGGCGTCGGTGTGGTTGTGGGCGTCGGTGTGAGGGTGGGGGTGGGTGTGGGGGGAGGCAGGAGCAGGATACGGGGCCAACTGGAGGCGTTCTGGAAGGCCCTGCCCTTGCCCAACCATTGGCTGGAGCTGCGGACGCTGCCATCCTTGTCGTCTTGAGCCAGGGAGAAGCCAATAATGGCGGAATCGGCAGGGGAGATTCCGAGGTCTGACCAGGGGATGGCGAGTTCCTCCACCCAGCCGGTTGGGGTCAGGGAGGTCACGTACTGGGAGTGGCCATTGAGGTCGACGACGGCGGTCTTGTTGGCGGTGCCGCGGAGGTCGATGTGCTCGCCAGCGGCGGAGATCACGATCTGGACATCGTCAGGCTCCATCCAGGGGAGGTTGGGGTTGGACTGGCCGCCGCCGTTGTTGAGGGGGTCGAGGAAGTGCTCGATGGCGTCGGTGGTCCAGAGGTTGCAGGGGCCGCCGTTTTGGCAGAGGGTGGCGGTGACGACGGTGTCATCGGTGATGGCGGCGCCGATGTAGAGGAAGGAGCGGTCCCAGAGGAGGCGGGCATTGACGCCGGCGAAGGCGATGGCGGGGCCGGTGTACTCATCGAGTTGGCCGTCGAGCTGGGCCCAGCCGAAGGGGGCGCTGTAGGCCGGCGCATTGGGATCGATGGGTGTGGGCGTGGCGGTTGGGGTGTCGGCACTCGTGGGCGCCGGAGTGGGGGTGCGGGTGGGTGTAGGTGTTGCCGTGGGGGTGGGTGTGGCGGTGGGTGTCGGCGTGGGAGGGGGCATCAATAGGATGCGCGGCCAAGCGGAGGCGTTCTGGAAAGACTGTCCTCGTTGCAGCCACTGCGTGGAGGTCACACCGTTGGCATCCTGGTCGTGCCAGGCCAGGGAGAAGCCGATCAAGGTGGGGTTGGTGGGAGCAATGCCCAGGTCGGCCAGGGGAATCGCGAGCTCAGAGACCCAGCCCGTGGCGGTGCGAGTGACAACGTATTGGTAATGGGCGTTGAGGTCGGGCCTGGCGGTCTTGTTGACAGTGCCGCGGAGGTCGAGGTGTTCGCCGGCGGCGGAGAGGATGACCTGGACATCGTCAGGCTCCATCCAGGGAAGGTCGAAGTTGGTCTGGCCGCCGCCGTTATTGAGGGGATCGACGAAATGCTCGAGAGAGTCGGTGTTCCACAGGCTGCAGGAGCCGCCGTTTTGGCAGAGACTGGGCGCGATGACGTTGGGGTCGGTGATGGCGGCGCCGACGTAGAGGAAAGAACGGTCCCAAAGGAGGCGGGCGCTAACGCCACCAAACGAGATCGTGGGCCCGGTGTATTCTGTGAGTTTGCCGTCGATCTTGGCTTGGCCGAAAGTTGCGGTATAGACCGGCACGTTTGGGTCGATGGGCGTGGGGGTGAGGGTGGGGGTGATCGCGGCCGTAGTAGGCGTGGCGGTGGCCGTGGGCGGCAGCGGTGCGGGCACATTGCCGTCAAGGGCGGAGAGCACCCGCTCGCGTGCCGTGCTGTAGAGCCTCCAATCCTGAGTGCGGTCGGCAGGGCCAGGGATGAGCCCATCGACGACGCCAATGTCACGTGCAGCGTTCTGGCCGACACGTTTTTCCAGCAGAGTGAGGTACTGGTGGAAGCGAATCCCCTCGCCCAGGAGCTTGATGCGCAGGGATGGCACGAGGGTGTAGTTGGGGCTGGCGCAATTGCTGACGCCACAGGGGGGGTAGTAGAAATGAGTGGCGCCGTTTCCCCAGCTCGTGCGGATGTCCACCCAGGGATTCGTGTCCATGTCCAGAATGTACCAGGAGAGCAGCCCGGACATTCCGTACTTGTAGGCCTCGGCCCCGGCCAGCAGGGGTTCCAGGGCGCTGGCATCGGCCATCAGCGGACGGCCTCTCACCCAGTAGAGCCACTTCTGGTCGGCGGGCGCCACGTACTGGTCATACTGGGGTGCGTAGCTGTCAGGATGACCGGCGACCGAACGTTCTTCGCCGTTGCCATCAAAGATGAAGCGGTTGAACGGCTTGCGGCCGGCGCTGAGCTGTGGGTTTGTCCAGAATTCCACGCTGTACGCGTGCGGCATGGCAACGCCGGTGGGAATGCCCGCCATCGTGGCCGCCGAGGCCGCGACCACAGTGCGGCGGATGGGGTCTGGCTGCTCGGCATAGGGGAGTGGCTCCCACCAGTCGGTCGTCCGGCGCAGCTCGGCCTCAGGCTCATCGGCAAAGAAGCTGATGCGATTGAGCCAGCCGCGGGCGGCCATGTCGCGGGCGACGGCGGCAAAGAAGCGTTGCGCTACGCGCTCGAACTTAGGATCATCTTGCGCCAGGCCACAGAGGATGACCCTGTTGCTCGCCGAATAGCGATAGGCGCCATAGTTAAACAGGATGGTGCTGGCCGAGGGTTTGGGGGCGTTGAGATAGGCGCTCAGCAAATCCAACACGGCCGGGGGCCAGTCGATCCGGTCCAGGGCGCAGTTGTAGTAGGGATGAAGCATCGTGGACTGGGCAACCCCGCGGAAGACGGCCGGCCATTGCACGCTGTAGGGCGAGAGCTCGTTGGCAGCCAGGTCGCTGTGATAGGCGCGCATCAGGTAGTACCGCGCCTCGCTGGGCAGCGAGGCGCTGAGCCCGTGGGCCTGCGCCAGCGAAGCGGTGGAGTTCTCGGTGCCCGTGCCGAAGGCCGTCTGCAGGCTCGGAAGGCTATTCAGGGTGACGTTGTGAACGGTGACCCTCTGCGTCCAGCTTCGATCGTCGAGCGAGAGCGTCACGAAGTGGGTCCCCGCTGGTGTATCGGGCTGGGTGATGACCTCCACATACCAGGCCCGGGTTTCATTGGCATCGATCGTGCCGAACTGCTGCCGGAGGGTGGTTGCGGCGGCAGGCACGAGGGCGTCGAGGACGGCGCCCGTGCGGTTAAACCCGGCCGATGGCGTCACGATGGGAACGGGCGCCTCCATCCAGACGCGCACTCCCAGTATGGGGGAACCAGCCTGCAGGGTTGGCAGAGGCTGCTGCTGCGTGGCACGGATGGCCACGTGGAATCCCACCGTGTCGTTGCGGGCCATATGCAGGGCGCCATCCCATTGGGTCGGCGTACTGTCCGTCCAAAGCTTGACGGACGCTGGCGCTGTCCACACTGACAGCCCGTTGGCGTTGAGCGCTTGCCCCGCCGGCGGGCCAACAACCGGCGTCTGTTGAGCCTGCGGCCCCGCAGCGGACATCGCCGGTGCAGGCCCGCCGCCCAAGAGCGCCGCCATCGCCACCATTACGGCGATGGCGACAGAGGCTGTCACGAAGGAGCGATGTCGGGCGGGGAACATGTTAGTTGGTCGTACAGAAATCAGTGCATTTATTTAGTAAGACGAAATAATTGATGACAAGTAACGCATCTAGGACTCCAGATTGGAGCAAGTTCGACGGCCACCAGGTTTGCACTGTGGGGATAGCGAAGGCGGGATGAGTCCCGCCCACAGCGGCTGCACACACCGCCGCCAGTCGCTAGCGCCACAGGCACTGCCCAGAACAAGGGCGCGAGCAGGGCGAACTGCTGAGCACGCACCCGAGGACGATTGTAATTCATATTACGCAGATTGCATAGTACCCAAAACTGAGTAGGTACTGAGTATGCGGCGAGGACGAAGCATCCCAACTACGGGATCAGACCAAGATGTCGCGACTGAGCGACCGCTGCGCGGCGGTTGTTCACGCCCATCTTGCGGTAGATATTCATCGTGTGCTTCCTGATCGTAGCCAGCGACAGCACGAGGCGCGCAGCAACCTCTTTGTCCGATAGACGTTCCGCCAGAAGAATCAATACATCGATCTCCCGGTTCGTCAGCAGGCCCACCCTGCCCGGTCTTCTCGCCGGCCCGGGCGTCGCGTCAGGTCCTGGCGCCCTGGGGGTCGCTGCGGCTGCGGGCAAGCCAAAGGCAGCCACAAGGTGTTGGACGTATCCCGGCGCAGCACTATGGGGCTGCAGCTTTGTAACCAGCCCTGACGTCGCCGGCCCGCAGTCGACAAAGATCCGGATCGCCCCGCTGGGCGCAGCCAGTTGGACGGCTTTCTCCAGGGTGGCAAGAGCCGCCTCGTGGTCGCCTTGCGCTTCCCGCACCAGGGCTTGTAAGGCGCCCACTTCTACCTGGAGCGGTATGGAGTGGAGCGCAGACCCATTGGCCCCCTTTGCCGCCAGCAGGTCAGCAGCCTGCTTCAGGTCCTCCTGTGAACTCCTGGCCAGCAGCGTGCGGACGCGGGTGAGCACCGGCTCTTCACACGAGCCCAGGACAACCGCCGATGGGCGATCGGTGGGAACCCAGTCGAGCACTTGCGCCGGCTCAACCCGGAGTACCACACGTTGCTGGAGCGAGTCGGCGATGGTGTCAAAGGCCAGCATGCCGCGCTCGAGCAGATGCTCCCTCAGCATGGCAATGGCCGCCTGCGCTTCCTCCGGTCGCCCGAGGGCAAGCGTGGTGAGAGCCAGACCCGTGTAGCCGTCGACGAGCGGCCGTCCGTGTGCAGCCTGAGCCAGGGAGGCCAGGTTACGGAAGCAGTCATGCGCTGCTTCCAGGTTATTGCGCTGGTAGTGGACCCAGCCGAGAAAGCACCACGACCAGGCCAGGCTGAGCACAAATCCCCTGCGTTGTGCCACTTGCTGCATCGAATGGGCGAGCGCCTGCACGGCGGCCAATTCAAGCCTGTAAGAGTGGAGAATGGCCAGTCCCAGCAGCAGGCGCACGATCACCGAATCAGCTTGCTGCCCATAGGCCTCCTCGAGCCGGCGGTAACCGAACTCCAGGGCGGCAGCACGCTGGCCCGCGCCATGCAGGCCGACGAGGTGAAAGAAGTCGGCCTGGCTCTTGGCATACAGCGTGTCGGGCCCCAACTGCGGCATGGCGGCCTCGGTCAAACGCACGACTTCCTCGGCCTCATTCCGGCTGTAGGCGATGGCAGCCCGCAGGACGGTGATCTCTGCCCGCAGCGTCAGCTCATTTCCCTCAACGGTCGCCGGGTCACTGCTCAAACCCTGTTCGGCCACTTCGATCATCGCGGCGATGGCTGCAAAACGATAGCGCATCCAGTTGAGCCATGCCTGCGCTGCGGCCAAACGAGGTCGTCGCCGGACCTCCGCCGGAAGAAGCCCCAGCCAAAGCTCTGCCTGGCGCCAGTCTTCATGGTCCAAGACCGGGTAGAGGCGATCTTCCACCAGGGACGCCGCGCCCGCAGCGTTTCCCGCCTGCAGGGCGTGGTCGATGGCTTCGTCGATCAAGCCCTGGCCGGCAAACCAGGCGCTGGCGCGGGCCTGCATGGCCTGGATTTGATCTCCGGAGCATTGACGGCTGAGACGATCACGCAGGAGGCGCCGGAAAAGGTGATGGTAGCGAAACCAGATGCCCTCATCATCCAGGGGCACGAGGAAGAGGTTGCACCGGCGTAGGTCGCGCAGAAAGTCGTCGCCGCTGATCGCCCCGCTGTCCTCGCCCAGGAGGGCGCCAACCAGGGAGCCGTTGAAGCGGTCAACCAGCGACAGTTGCAGCAGGCAAACCCTCTGTGTCTCGGGCAGACCTTCCAATACTTCGACCAGGAAATAGCCAGCGATCGACTGCTGCGACCCCTGCGCTAAGTAGGTTGCAGAAACTAATCGGCACTTTCGCCAACGAGTAGCGCGATAATCGAAGGCGGAGGTGCGCCATGATCTACGTAAGACAACCCACCGACGAAGAACATCATGAGCTCAAACGGATGACACGGCAGGAGATCGGGCGTGTGGCCCAACGGGCGCAGATGATACTGCTGTCGGCGCAAGGACGGAGTGTGCCT